>JBGCCZ010000054.1:0-82588 GCA_045105035.1 Pirellulaceae bacterium
ACTTGCACGCACATCGCCTACGCTTCCTTTCGCCCACGGCGGGCAAGTCGATTCAACTCGCGTGTTTTCCGCCTGAGGAGTTGTTGGTTCAGGCTTAGTGTGGATTGCGTAGGCCCCACCCGGGCGTGGGCGCCCGACCTCCCCGGAATTCCTCGTGGGACTCGGAAAGGGGAGGTGACGTGGCGCTGGAAAGAGTTTGAAGCTGCGTGTGCCACGGAAGGTTCGTTGCTGTTACTGAAGAAGATAGAGACCGCAGTCGATGCTGAGCTTGTTTGCCCCGTAGCGGTCGAAGTGTTGGACTCGTACACTGCTTCACGAACTTACCTGTTTAGAAGATTAACCATGGATGAGTCTGCAATGCAGCCCGGTAAGATTGAATCTACCACAGACGAAGCGATTCAGAGTGAAGTTTCGTCGGCGAAGAACGCCGGCGGTGTATCCGGTCGTTTGCTGAGTATCGATGCGTTTCGCGGATTGGTCATGTTCCTGATGCTGGCAGAGATTCTGCGGCTTCATCGATTGGCTGAGCAGTATCCGGGCAATGCATTCTTCGAGTGGGTGAGCTTTCACACAAGCCACGTTGCCTGGGAGGGGTGCTCACTTCACGACTTGATTCAGCCTGCGTTTACGTTTCTAGTCGGTGTCTCGATGCCGTTCTCCATCGCAAGTCGATTGAAACGAGGGAGCTCGGTCGCTTCGATGTTGCTTCACGCGGCATGGCGAGCGTTTCTGCTGGTCGCGTTAGGAATTATCCTGCGTTCGCTTCATTCCGAACGAACGTATTTCACTTTCGAAGATACGTTAACCCAAATCGGCCTCGGCTACTTCTTTGCTTTCCTGGTCGCGTTAGCCCCTCGATGGGTGCACTACGCGTCGGCGTTCGGAATCTTGTTGGTCTTCTGGGGTGCGTTTGCTGCGACCCCTGCGCCGCCTGCCGAGTTTGATTATCCGGCCGTGGGAGTGCCCGAAGACTGGCCACATCACTATGAAGGATTCGCTTCGCGGTGGAACAAGAACAGCAATTTGTCGTGGCAAGTCGACAAGTGGTTTCTGAATCTGTTTCCGCGTGAAGAACCATTCGAGTTCAACTCGGGGGGCTATTCGACGCTTTCGTTCATTCCGACTCTCGGAACAATGCTGTTTGGATTGCTGGCCGGAGTTTGGCTACGCGAGCGTCGAGGAGCTACCGCAGTCGGAGTGCGTTTTGGTCTGGCTGCGGTTATCGGCATTGCCTCCGGTTGGTTGTTGTCGGAATTTGGCGTTTGCCCACTCGTCAAGAAAATTTGGACGCCGTCATTTGCACTCTACAGTGGCGGCATCTGCATGGCTTGGCTGTACGCCCTGCATTGGGTTTGTGACGAAAAGAAGTGGAATGGTTGGGAGTTCCCGTTCCTGGTTATCGGATCGAATTCAATACTCATCTACGTGATGAGCTGGACGATCGCAGAACCGATTAAGGAAATGATCTTGAGGCACATGAAGGATACGCCGCTGGCGTTGTTAGGCGAAGCGATCGCGAAGCCATTTGCTGGTGCGGCCACGTTGGCGATTCTCTTCGCGATGCTCCTATGGCTCTATCGGCGGAAAGCCTTCGTTAAGATTTAGCCGCACGACTTGGTTTAGCCTCGTCGCTCAGTATCGCCGCGTCGCTTTGCGCGCTTAGCCCCACCCGCTCGTCCGCTCGCGACCTCCCCGAGATTCCTCGCGGAACTCGGAAAGGGGAGGTGACTGGAAACAGCGTCCGGACCTTGCGCGGGTTAATGCCAGTCCGAGCGAGTGCTCGACGACGATTGCCGACGCACGTCACCCGCGTCCTTGGATGAATCGCCTTGAACGATTCGGCCGTTTGAACGAACCGGCCCGGTTGAACGCAGTTGGAGCTAGGACGAAGCTGCAGTTTGGAAGGGAATGGGTGAGCAGAGACGTGGCAAACTTAGGGTTTTCGACTGCGACCTTCGGCAATGATCGTGTCGAGCTGTGACTTGAGTCTTGCCGCAACTTCCGTTTCTTTTGCGATAAGATTCTGCTTCTCTTCCGGATCGGAGGCCAAGTTGAAGAGTTGGTACTGCTTGACTTGAGTGTTGGCCAGTTGCTTTTCAACAACCACATTGCGAGCACGCTTCTTATCGTAGCGGTGGAGTTTCCAGTCGCCGACGCGAAGTCCGTATGTGCCGTTGTTACCATTGTCTTGCTGAACCAAGTGATCGCGGCCCTCGGCGTCCGATTCACCTAAGAAAGAACCAAGGCAATCGACGCTATCCAAGAAGCCATCTTCTGGAAGCTTTTGGTTTGTCAGCGCCGCGATGCTGGCAGCAATGTCGATCGTGCAAACGACATTGTCGCTCACTTGGGGTTGGATATGCCCTTTCCAACGCGTGATAAAGGGCGTTCGCGTTCCCCCCTCGTAAACACTGTACTTCCCGCCCGTGTACGGGCCAGCTGCGCGGTGATCACCGCGCTTCTCCAATGCGAAATCTTTGTAGCCGTCGTCCATAACGGGGCCGTTGTCCGAGCAAAAGACAAACATCGTATTGCCGTCGAGATCTAGCCGCTCGATCGTCTTCATTAGTTCGCCAACACACCAATCCAGTTGCACAATGGCATCGCCGCGATAGCCCATTCCGGTCGCGCCTTGAAATCGCTCGTGCGGTACCCTAGGTACATGGATGTCGTGCGATGCAAAGAACAGAAAGAACGGTTCGTCTTTGTTGGCTTCGATAAACTCAACCGACTTCTCAACCCACTTGTCCGCTAGGTCTTCGTCGCGAAAACGGGCTGCATGGCCGCCTGTATAGAAACCGATTCGACTAATTCCATTGTGAATCGTCGAATTGTGACCGTGGGACCAATCCATCTTCAATGTGTCGCGATGCGTTTTGCCAGTCGGATGGTCGTCATTCGGCTTCTTCATCCCTACCCAGAGCGGATCGCTGGGATCCAAGTTCAGCACTCTGTGATCTTCAACATACACCTGTGGCACTCGATCATTCGTCGTGGGCAGCAGAAAACAACTGTCGAAGCCGATCTCCAATGGTCCTGGCTTGAGTTCGTTGTTCCAGTCCGGTCCGCCATCGCCACCAAGCCCCAAGTGCCATTTGCCGATCACGGCAGTCTTGTAACCTGCGCCCTGCAACATGCTTGCGATGGTCGGAGTCCCGGGTTTGATGATCGCTGGGGACGAAGGAGGCGCGATGCCGGTTCTCTCGCCACGAAACGCATAGGTTCCGGTCAAAAACGAGTAACGAGTTGGAGTACACGTCGATGCGCTGCAATAGCCACTCGTAAACCGACATCCTTCGCTCGCAAGTTGGTCAATATTTGGCGTCTGAACGGCTTTGGCACCGTAGCACGAAACGTCTCCGAAGCCTAAGTCGTCTGCCATGATCACAATCACGTTGGGCCGTGTGTGAGCGCTGGCTAGGTTTCCAATGCCAGCGACAATCGCCAAGACTTGAAGTAGCCGGTATGGCGTACTAGGAAAATTCATCATTCTTACTCGCGTGAAGAGAGGAACCGCTTGACCAACAGAAGGGGGTTCTATGAAACCAATTGGCCCCCCGAGCTATAACTCGCAATCGGTTTCCAGCCGCACTGGCATAGGATGGTCGTACGATAGACGGATGCATCATCTTAAATGGTCTGGAACCGCTTGGGGTCCTCACGACCTGGAATCCGTGCACAATTTCTCAGGCAGCGCTACGTCTCAAAAACCTGCCGACGCACACTGGAACCGACGACTTCGCTACAGCACCGGACCCATTACGCCCAGCGTCCATCGACGGAGAATCCAGTCGCTTTCTTCACCAAGAAATAGATCACCATTCGTCTTCGCCAACGCCCGCTTCGACAAAAGTCCACGCAATCAATGCGGCCGCGCAGCCCAAGGCAAACAACACGACCGCCGCATGCGCCCAACGTCCGATACTTGGCCCCGAATTCAGATCCCGCATCCCGTACTTTGCCCGCGACTTAATGACCAAAATACTGGCGAAAGCAGCGACCACGGCAACTTGCGAAATAGCAGCGAAGCTTAACGAGTTCTTCAAGCCCAAGAAGGAATTGAACTGCGCCTGGGCAACGGAACCACTCAGCGCAAACACGACGGGTGCAATTGCCCCCACCAAGAACTGTGAATCCGCTCGCAACAGTCTGATGATACCAAGCACGCCCAGCACAGACGCGTACGCCAAAATCGGTTCAGTAACACGCATAAAGGACTGAGCTGTCAGGAACGCTGCAGCGACGGTAGCAGGAATCCACGCCAACGCGAGCGTGCCGAGCAGACGTCCCGGACAGCGGACGCTAGCGAGCAACGAAACAACGGGCACGATGATGAGAAACGAGTACCAGCGTACTTTCTCTTTCTGAAGGAACTCCCAGGCTTCCCCGGTCGGGAAGATCATACCGGTCGCCACAAAGAGCGCAATGAAAACCGGGATACACAGCAGAGTCCGATGTCGGCCGTGCAACACGACCGCACTAACCGCTACAGTGCAGCAAACAACGCAACTCGCGATCGCGATGCGCTGCCAAGTATCCTCGGGCCACAAACTAAACTCGTTACGAAGTCCGAATGCTGTAAAGATCGCCGCGGCAGCCGCCAACGCTCCCACTGCGACCTGTAGCCCGTCCAGCCGGTCGTCGCTATCTAAACCAACCGCCGGAGACTCGGCATCGCTACCGCTTGAGACTATATCACTCACCAGCGAACGCTTTCGAACAACCACCAACGCTAAGCAAGCGAGGACGAGAGCAATACCGCCAGGGACCAACACATTGGCAACGAGAACTTGAAGCTCAAACAAGACTTGGCCTTTCGAAAGCAAGCAGCCAGCCTAAGCGATTCATCCAACGAATAGAGCGCGGCTGCGAAGAACGCTACCGTTCAATCTACTCGCCGAAGTGACTAGCGCACAGGCATCCACAGTGCGAACAGACTTGCACGAGGCAACAGAAAGACTGCCGTTCTAAGCGAAAAACGGCTCAACCAACTCTGATAAACAGGAATACGTATCAACGCTGGAGGCTTTAAGTCGGGAGTGGGGCAACGAACAGTTTGCATTCGCGAAATTCCCCTTCCGCAGGGCTAATCAGATTTTGACTTTAGCCAGTTCCCCTCTCCGGCCCTGACAGGCCGACTCTCCCAGAATTGCTCGCAAAACTCGGAAAGGGAGAGTAACTCATTTTCGTCTTCGTTGCGTAGTCTGCATCTCTGATGAGCCGAGTGCCCTTCCGGCTCTGCGAAGCAGATCTCCGAAGTTGGGTTTATGCATTAGAAGCTGCGGTTGATTTGGACCATGAACTCGGAATCGAAAATCCGATCGTTCAACAGTGGTACGGACAAGGCGGCTCGAACTGAGAACAGATCCGAAAGTTGGCAATGCAAACCGTTGGTGGCATTCACCACGGTACGGATTGGATTCTCATCAACGAAGACGTTTGGAAGTGCTAAGGTCGGATCGACGGCGAAAGTATCGTCATCCGCCAGTGCGGTCGCAATGTGAAGCTCACTGAGGAACGCCCAACCCGGTCGATTTTGCGCCCGAGTTACCAGCCACACTCCGCCACCGATGTCCAGTTGCAGAAGCGGTGGCTGGTCGACTTTGAATTCAGCAGCTGGATTCCCACCTAGACTGGCCACTAGCTTGTCACCGCCGGTCGCTATATCCAACTGCAGGAACGAATTGATGAACCAAATATCGTTGATCTCTCGCAAGGCCCCGAGGTATGGAGTGATGTAGACCGCATTCGGAGAGTAGGAGAACTGCGCGCCGCCATTGGCCGTATCGGAGGCGTGCCATGTTGATCCAGTCGGTGTTTCGACACGAACGCCTGCCGCGAGGACACGATCTGCTCGAGCGTAGAGCACTTTCTTAAGGATAACGCCTAGGTTTCCAAAGCTACCGCCTGCAAAAGAGGTGCTGCCGGAAGGATCGACCGGGTCCAGCGATCCCGCGATCGGCAAACGAAACTCAATCGAGGAGCTGCCGCCGTTAAAGGTCTTTTCAAAACCGATGATGAAACGATCTAGATCCAAGTCGCCGGTTGGTAGTGCAAAAGCATTATTGAAGTGATGGTAGCTGGTCCAAATACGATCCTGTGGCAACGCGACGTTGTTCTCTGAGACCCGCATCCCGCTGAAGGAGCCCGCAGAGGGAAAATCGATCCCGCCAGGTTCTCCTTCTCCATCTTCATTGTAAGAGAATCCACTCCCACCAGTTTGGAAGAACGTGAGCGAAGTTCCTGGGCGACGGAAGTCCCCAAACATCTCTGGCGTTTGCAACAAATTTCGGTGAGTGGCAGTTCCAAAATACGAGCCTACATTGGAACTGGCAGAACCGGCCCCAACGCCTAAGGACAACGCAACTGGAGTCGCGTAAATTCCACTGCGGCTTAATGTGTTGAACCGGTTGTTCCCGAGACTGGCCACATTGGGAGCTGCTGGGTTTCGCGCTGCGGGCGAAGGAGTCGCCGCGCTCGGCGACGGGGGAGCTGGCTGCAGAGTCGACTGATTCGGCGCACTGGGTGACTGGTCGGACGATGGAGTCTGAATCGCAGGGCTTTGAGAGGGTACAGCGTCCGAAAGGGACATCGATGCGCTTCCATCCTGCTGGACGTAAATCCTATCAGATGGTGAGGCCGGCGTTCCGTCCTGTTGCATAGCGAATGAATCCGCTAAGGACAAACGAGTATCCTCTGCCATGACGCTCGAGCCGAAGCCCGCGAATAATAGGCACGCAACAGTAAGCTGTTTTGTTCGAGTTTTCACGATTTGTCCACCACCATGTCGACCACCATTCCCCTTGCGTCACCCTTCCGTGGGGCACCATTCGCAATTCGGAATAGTCCGAACTTCGGCTATCGAAGTTCGTATGTTGATGAACGGCCCGGAAAGAATCGGAAAACCGAACAATTCCAACGTCGGAGGCGTTAAGGATTCGCTAGTTTATGTTGGGCGATGAGCCAAGTGAGTTGCTAGCTAAAGCCTTCGGCGGTCGAGCGAAGGAACTTACTGCGAGTTGGAATCCCCAGACCGACCATCGCCCACAGGAGTTTGTTCCATCAGGTGGTTCAACATTCGCTGGAGGCCATGGAAGTCGTTGACCAGCAATGGATTTGCTTCAACAAATTGCGTTGCGTTTGAGAATTCTGTAATTGCCGACTCAATAGTCGTGATGGCATTTGCACGGACATCAGTCGCCGGGTCGACCTCTGTCCTATACATGGCCGCTTGGGACAAGTGTTTCGAGTGGTTTAAGTGGATCTGCAACAATTGATCGCGATACTGCTCTGCCATCTCGGCTTGCTCGATTCTTTCCACCACTGCATCGTGGACGCTCATGAACTCTCCCATGTGATTTGCCATCGATTCGAGATGTCCAGCCACGACATACGCGTCGAGTCCACGTTGGTAGTGTGCAAGTAGCTCGATTCTGCCACCGTGCGAGTTACTCAGCGATACAAGATCACCGAGTTGATTCAAGGCCACGTTAATACGGCTGGCAGCATCATGTTGCATACTCTCGTCCGACCGATAAACGGGGAAAGCGGTCAGCATTTCGGCAAGCTGAATTTTCGTGACACAGAGGTCTTTCCAAAGCCGTACATCAACGGCAACTTCGTTCGCGAGGGTAGTCAACTTTTCTTCGGCGCGTTCGAGACGGTCGAAAGTCTCCGCCAAATTGCCGTTCGCCATCTCCAACTGAGCCAAAGCATACTCTGCACGGGCGAAATCGCGACGCAGCTTAAGGTCGTCCAAACCTAGCTCTGTCGACTGCGCAAGCGCCTCTTTGCGTAGATCCTGGGCGTCGAAGAGAGCGCCTTCTGACTCGGCGAGTCTCAATCCCGCTTCTTCTGCGGCTTCGGTCTGCAGCAACTGCTGTGCAACCAATCGTAGAGCGATGCCCTTGTTCATCTTTGCGTTCGCCAGTTTGCGAGAGGCTTCGGGATTGTCTGAATCAATTTCTCTCCACCTCTTGCGAAGCACTTCCGCCTTCTCAAAGGACACTAGCATCGCATCGAAATCGCGTTCTGAGTGCGACATCCTGCCTTCTATAAGCGCGAGATCGGAACGGGATTCGAGAATCCTCGGTGTGTCCCGATCTCCAGCAGGCAAAGCGGCGAGCTCCTTCTTTGCCAGGGCCAGTTGTTCCACCATCTCGGAAACGGGAAAATTCATATCCTTGTACATCGAGGCCAGTGAAGCGTTGGCGTAAGCTTGTTCGACCGGCAATTGGTTGGAGTCTTCGACGACGGCAACAAAGGACTGGTAGTGAGTGATCGCGCGCTGCATCAATTCACGACGAAACGTCTCCATTCCTGGAGCGGAGAGCAGCGGCTCCTCTTGAATCTTTACCAGGAGATCATCCAAGCTTCCCAAGGCGACGTTCATCACGCCTTCCTTCTGGTTCCTTTCCGCTTCGACCTTATCCTTCTCGGCCATCGTCTCCAGCCATTGCTCGTGCGTCGCCTGCCAGCCGATCAGACTGACCACGAGAGTCAAGAGAACGCCAGTGATGGCCAGCGACTGGGCAGCAGCCAACCTGGGATTCCTGCGGCACCATTTCATCAGTCGTTTGACTGGACCTGCTGGCCTGGCGTTAATTGGCCGGTGATGCACGTAGTTGTCGAGATCATCGGCTAAATGACCCGCAGATTCATAGCGTGCCTCGGGCTCTTTTTCCAGGCACTTCAAGACGATCGTCTCGAGGTCTTGCTCTACGTCCGGATTCAACAACCTCGGTGAAACGGCTTCGTCATTGAGGACTTGACGAAGTGTCTCGTGAATATCCGCTGCCTTAAACGGTGCCTTACCGCAGATTAAATGATACAGCGTTGCACCAAAGCTATACACGTCGGCTCGGACGTCGACTTTGGAGGAGTCTCGAATTTGTTCCGGAGCCATGAACGACGGGGTTCCCAGCAGTTGACCCGACTGCGTCATCCCCGAATCGTCCTCGGTGTACTTCGCCAATCCGAAGTCGGTGAGAAGTGCACGATTGGTCGTTTGGTCAATCAAAATATTCTGTGGTTTGATATCACGGTGAAGCAGGCCGGCACGATGTGCTTGTTCCATCCCGCGTGCGACGCCAAGCAAATACTTTGCCGCCTCGACACCGCCCAAGAGCCCTTCTTTCGTCTTGGATCCCAGGTCTCCGCCCTGCACAAGCTGCATGGCGATAAAAGGTTTTCCGTCCACCTCCCCAACGTCGTAAATGGGCACGATATGGTCATGAACGATAGCAGCGGCCGTGTGCGCCTCTTGCTGAAAACGCTGCGACATCAGGTCTCGGCCATGCGGACTCAGCGACTCGAGCGTGGCAATCTTAATGGCTACATCGCGTTTCGCCGAAGCTTGATGCGCAAGATAGACGGCCCCCATTCCGCCTTGGCCTATTCGATCCGTGAGAACGTAGTTACCAAACTCGAACGGCAACTCTAAGACATGTTGGTTGGTCGGAACTTCGTCGACCCGCGTTTGCTGACCAGACTCACTGAACAGCGAAGCGTCCAGAATAACCGCCGGGAAACGCGACTGGTACTCGCTGGGTTCTACAACGTAACCGGCATTGACCCGAACGAGGACTTCCTGCTCGACCAAACGTTGGAGAATGTCCTCTTGCTCAAGTTCCGGAAAGTCGCGGAGATAGTCCTCAACTCGAGTTTGAACTTCAGTCTCGTGCACGGAGACTGTTTGGTTGGAGTTCGAGTTCTCCGCGGCCGCGGGCTTCCAACGAAATTCGAGATCGATACAGACCAGCTCTTCGAGAGTTCCAAGGTAGGTTCCCTCCAGGGATTCCGGCAGAAATTCGCGAATTGAGAGCGACGTTGCCGCACCGCCGCTCAACCACGCACGCTCAAATTCACGTCTAGCACTCTCGTCAATAGAAACCACGTCTCAAATTTCTCCTAAAACGCCTCGCGCAAGCGCAAGTCTATCGCCTCTGCTAAGCCCACAAGGGTACCACTCTCTTCATCCTGATTCCGCTACGGAATAGCTTTTCATCAGGGCTAATCTATGTTTCCGCTTGGGTTGCAGATTAGCCCGGCTGTCTTGCCTCAGCCGAAACGAAGTATATTTACGGTTCGGTTTACGGCCCCGAGATCCGAGCTACTGTGTCCAAGTCAGGATTTGATTGGCCCTGAACTTTCCATAGGTAGGATTGCCAAACAGACTTCAAAGCGGACAGGTAATCGAAAATGGACATCTCTGCACATTTTCCGGTCTTGCCTGCGATTCTTTACCGTTTTCAAGCGTACCATAGAACTTGTGGGATCTCGCGGCGAATTTTCTTTGGCAAGCGGGGGAGACAGAGTTCTACCGTCGAAGCCGTGTCGTCCGCTCATGGCAGACGCAATCGCGGTTCATAGCCGTGAAACCATCACCGCCAGCAACCGACCTGAAATTTTACGACCAAGGATGCAGAGACTTTGGTAACTGAATCACGTTTGCGAATGAGAATTCCCAGAGTGTTGAGGGGACACCGGGCTTCTACAATTGGACTGGCGCTCAGCATGCAGTTTTGGTTCGCAGTCTGCTCCGTTTCCAATTGCCAGGATCGGAATTGGATGGACAAGCTGCCAGCGCCTCCGAAGGAGCTGGCTGAGCTAATTGAGCGTGGTGAGGTAAGCGTCAGTTTCTATGACAGGAAGCCGTCCAGCCAGCGATTCGAAGGTGAGACCCGGTTCCAGTACGATGTGAAGTACCGCTTTCGTTTTCGACTTCGGAGCCGCAACAATCCTGCCGGGCCGAGTGCTTCCGTCACGGTTAGCTCGATCAAAATCTCACCTCAGAACAAGATCTCGGTTCCAAAGCGTTACGCGCATGACGAGATCTGGACTGAACCGCTGGTGGTTCACGAATTCGAGCACGTCAAAGTCAATTCGGATCCGCGGCTGTTCCTGTTGCTACGCGCCGTGGTGGCCTCGATTCGGACAGTGTCGCTTGATGCCGAAACTCTGGCCGGCAATGACTCTGCAACCAGCCACGAACGATTGATCAGTCAACAGATCGACGAAGAAATTAACCGCCGAGTCGCCAAGGTCACGGCTCTCGTCCAAGCCAACAACGACTTACTGGATCAAGTGACGAGGCACGGTGTCGCTCCGGAGTACCGGGACACCAACTTTTTCAATCGCCTGTATATGGAAGACAATTTGAAAGAACAGAACTTCCCGATCGTCGATACGTTGCAAATCCTGCTCAAGAGCCGTCGTTACACGCGCTATGCAAACACAGATAATGCCGAGCCGGAGGGTAAGGGCCGCGACTACGATGAGAAATAGCGGTCAGCCTCACTGCCGGTCGAAAACTGCCCCCGCGGGAAGCGGAGGACCGACGACGCGTTAAGTTAGATAGACTTCTGATAGATCCGATACGTCTTGTAGCGTTCAACGCCGGGCAGCTTTTGTAGAGAACTAAGCAGCTGCCGATTCGTTTCGACAACCACGGAGAGCTCGAATTCCTTCATGCCGACTTTGGCAGCCTCACCCGCGATGTGCAAATAGAAACCTAGGTCGTAACCACGATTCCGATACTCTTCGAGCATTCCCATGAGAATCAATCGCGCTCGATTCACTTTCTGCGCTCCCATGAGCAACTTGAGCCAACCAAGCGGAAGCAGGCGACCATTTAGCTTTTTCAGTATCGAATTCACGTCGTAGATCACGAGAGAACAGCCGACGGGCTTTCCGTCCTTCTCAGCGATCAGCGAGAGCTCAGTACAGACGATCAGGCGGATGAACGGAGCGATCCTCGCAAATTCGCGATCGCTCATCGGAACGTGGCTCCAATTCTGTTCCCAAGCCCGAGCGAAAATCTCTTTGACAATTTCCGCGTCTTTCGGAAAGCTCAACCCCCGACTCATCGGCCGCATTCGTAGATCATCAAAATCCTTGAGACGTTTCAGGACTCTCGAATACTTTTCAGAAATATTGCCAGCGGCGCGTTCGGTTATCGCGCGGTATGCATACCAGTCGATGCACTTGATGAAGCCGTTGTCTTCTACCAAACCGGGGTAATAATGCGGTTGGCTGCTGGTCAGAATGTAGGGAGTAGATTCAAAGGCATCTTGCTGAATGCCGATCTCGTCGTAGATTCCAAAACTGTAGGGTCCTTCAATTAAATTGCGGCCGCGGCTTCGAAGGTAATCGGCTGCCTTATCGAAAAGCGCCTTCGCTACCTCGTGATTGTTTTCGCATTCGAAGAAGCCAAAGAAGCCCTTTTCGGATCCATGCAGCTCGTCGAAGCGAAAGTTGATATGCGCCGAGATTCTGCCGACCGGTTTACCGTCGCGGTAGGCGATGAATAGCTCAGCTTCACCGTGTTCGAAAAACGGCCCCTTTTTGGGATCGAGCACGGTCAGTTGATCCAGGATGACCGGTGGAACCCAAGCTGCAGTCTTTGCATAGAGGTTCCATGGAAGCTCTACGAAGGCACGGCGTTGCGGACGCGTCCGAACAGTCTGTATTTCCACCGAAATGCCGATTCTCCCACAAGCGTATTCTCAGAGTCTACTTGCGGTTGTCCAAAGTTGCAGTGTCAAACGCAGACGTCAGCAAATGTACTGCAAGAATTGCCGGTTTGAATCAGTACGATTGGACCAGTCCAAGAACGCTTCGCTGCTGAGTGCCCCAAAGTATGCCAGTTGCATGCCAATTCGGGCCACGGCCGCGGCAAAGCTACTCCAAGCAAATCTCCGCCCACGGCCCACACCTTCGCTGGCCTAATTTGAAGCCGAGCCCTCTTCCGTGGTCGCTGATCCACCTGCCTCAGCCGCTTCAGGGTTCTCGTACTGTTCTTCCATCGTGTCGAGTTCCGCATCTTGGTCGGTGGCCGGCTCAGCTCCGCAACCCACCATGAATCCACATAAAGCCAACAGTGCTAGAAAGCGTTTCATACCCATCTCCAAGCTTGAACCTCCGAATTCGACGTCACCCACAGAGTCGTGGGACGCCCACATTGATGGAATATCGTAACAAAACTTCACGTGAAGGTGGCGAGCGCTGTCCACGAATGCAGACGACGGTCACCTTCGTGAGCCGGCGCGGACGAATCGATATAACCGCCTCCGCTACTCCACCTTCGATTCGCGGCCCACATTTCGACTGGTGCCATTTCGCATCGAGCCTAGAATCTCGAGCCGCAGGAGTCCGCCCAATTGAGC
This sequence comes from Pirellulaceae bacterium, assembly GCA_045105035.1. Classification (GTDB taxonomy): domain Bacteria; phylum Planctomycetota; class Planctomycetia; order Pirellulales; family Pirellulaceae; genus Aureliella. Next base: position 13,167 of record JBGCCZ010000054.1, read on the forward strand.
GATGCTTGGCATTCTGTTCCACTCCCGTTTTCAACTCTTTGCAATGGACGGTTTCCGTGAATAAGCCGGTGCTGTCACCACAAGCCATCGGCATGCTGGGCGGCGCGGCGTCGTCGATTTTCTACACGATCACCAACGTCTGTCTGCGCGAAATCAACGATGTCGAACCGGTCTTGGTCCAGACGGTCAAAGCAATTCCAACCTTGCTGATCGTCCTCCCGATGGTTTTCCTGCAGAGTCAAGCGACAGGACAATCGGCTTCGAATTCGAATGGTGTAGGCCAGGACGGCTACAACAAACTCGATTACTTGTTGCTAGTCGTGATCTCATTTGCAGTTCAGATTTTCGGCAACGTTGGATTCCAAGTTGCGCTTTCTATCCTGGGCTTGACCATTTCCGTCCCAATTGTATTGGCGACGATGTTGATTGGAGGTGCGATCACAGGCAAATACTGTCTGAATGAATCCGTTTCAAGTCGACGTTGGGTTGCTGTCTTCGTGCTCATTCTAGCCACCGTCGTATTGAGCTTCGGTGCTCGGTCGGCCCAAGATGTTGAGCCCGAGGGGCGGAACAGTGTCTCTGCGGTAGTCGCCTTACCGCCGGTAATAACGGACGCCCCCGACAACTTTATTGACACTGGTTTGCCTCAATCCGAAACTGGTTTCGAGAACAAACTCGGAGATAAGTCAGACGAACCCGGAATCCCCCTTCTAACAATCCTCTTTGGACTGGCAGCCAATATCGGTTCCGGGGTTGCCTATGCGATCCAAAGCACGATTATGCGCCGAAGCATGCAGAGGGGGATGTCTGCGGCAGGCACCCTGACAGTGATTAGCGGGAGTGGAATTCTTTTCCTGACGATTTGGTCCTTCGTGACGCTCGGTGCAGACGTCACCAACGTGGCTTCGTCTCGCGAATTTTCGATAATGGCAATCGCGGGCGTATTCAATGCTCTCGCGTTTTTCTCGATGGCAAAATCACTGCAGCATGTTTCGGTGCTTTTCGTTCAGTTACTCAACGCGTCTCAAGCTGGAATTTCCGCCGCTGCAGGCTGGTGGCTCTTCGACGAAAGTATGAATCGCGAGATCATCGCCGGCCTCGTGTTGACCACCGTCGGATTAGTCATTGCCGGAACGCGAGATTCGACCGTCAAAGCCCCCACGCCACTGAGCGAAGAAGATGCAGGAAATGAGGACACAATCGAATCAAGAGCATGAATCTCGCGATGCACGAAGGAAGTGTGACGACCTATTCCAATGAATTCGATTGCTCGAAAGGACAGGCCCTGCATTCGCTATAGGTTTCCCAAACTGAGGTCTGCGACGGTCCGCAAGCTCGATTCGCAACACTGAAGAACTGTGGTGATCGCCCATTGAGTCTGCCCATTAGCCATGCGTTTAGATATACTCGCGAGTCTTACGAAAACCAGTTTGCGAGTGGGTATCAAGTTCAGGGCAGAAGAGAAATGACGAGTAAGAGTGAAGTGGATAGCATCCTAAACCAGATCATCACAACTCATGAAGTCGACGCAAATCAAGTGGCGAAGCTTGAAGGATTCGTGAACTCCGACTGGATCGTCGACCAAGATGAAACTGAACTGCTTTTCAAAGTAAACCAGGCGATCGCCGGCAACGATGAGGGCTGTCCAGAGTGGAGCAGTTTTTTCGTCAATACAGTGACCAAGATGATCGTCTTGGACATGGAGACTCCCGGTGAGATCGACGCCAAAGAAGGTGACTGGATCGGCGGGCTCTTCGAGCAGTATTCTGTGGGCAACCTGACCGAAGCCAGTCTTTGCGAAGAGCTCAAAAAGACGACCTCGAAAATCGAAGGCAAGATTGCCGACCGACTCTAAGCTGAGCGTGCCCGAGCAGAACAATGAGAGCACGAACCGTACGGCCGGCTCTCGAATCGTTCGGCTTGGCACATCTATTGGCACATGTGTTGGCTGCACATCTGCTGACCGAATAAGTGACGAAGCCGGTATTGCAAATCAACGCGCCGCGACCAACAGCCTTCATAGAAATCCCAGTGAGATCCTATGAATCGTGACTTCTCGTCGCGGGTACCTCGCGAATCCACAAGACGATGAACTTTAGAAGATGTTCAATTGATCTTTGGCGTCTTCGGACATCATGTCTTGGGTCCAAGGCGGATCCATGACGACCTTGATTTCGACATTCTCAACCGCCTCAATCGACTCTACAGCTTCGCGGCTGTTAGCCACCAGTTGAGGTCCCGCTGGGCACATAGGACTGGTCATGGTCATTTCTACCGTGATGTCAATCTTGCCTTCCGTCTCGCTTGGCTTAAGATCCACAACGTAAATCAATCCTAGGTCGACGATGTTGACGAAGAGTTCAGGATCGATGACCTGCTTCAACTGCTCGCGAACCTTGTCTTCAGTCAGACCTGTACCGGGTAGCGATGCGGCGTGCTCCTGAGCTTGCTCTTCCGAGCCTTGCGACGGATTCTCGGCTTGCGATTCGTTGGTATTTGATTCGTCCATGGATATATGCTTCGTTTGCTTAGTTTTCGTGCGCTGAATTTTTACGGCTGTTTAATTATCAGGCGAGAGTCAATTCCTTCAACCTCTTTCAATCAAGCTCCCCCACGTCCAAGGCAAGCCAGGGTTTAAACCTTCGTTATCCAGCTCCCAGAGTTTTGTCCTCAATGCTTAGCCTGGCCCATCACGTGCGGATGTAGAAGCCGTCCAACTACCGATGAAAAGCCGATTCCTCGTTCACCGGCGTTTTTTGGTGTTGGCATCATGTTCACTAGCCCGGCTTGATCCCTGGTTTGCCATCCTCAACCGGGGAACCCCCTCCGCAGAGCTATCAGGGCGGGTCTTTTAGCGAATTCCAGAAAGATAAGCTTCGATAACCCACCCTTAAGGGCTAACTGCGGCAACTTCCTGTCCTTGGAATCGCTTAGACTGCGACAGTTGGTGGAATTGTCATGATTGGCAAATCGTGACAGACTGGCCAGCACTGCTCCTGAAATACATCGTGAGTCGCCCTGTTGTGGTCAGCCTAAGAGTTGATTGCAACGCCTTTTCCGTAAGCCAAGAATTGGATTTGCTTCCGTTTCTTGGCCGCTTTCTTCTCTGGGAAAAATTAGGAGGTTTGTGATGTCTCTGCTTGCCAAGAACAAGAACCGGACTGCAACGTTAGTGAATGCCGCTTTCCTACAGGAAGTGAAGGATTCAAATCACGAACTCTGGGATCTACTACGCGAGCTTCGAAGTTACGAGTTACCTAAGCGCCCCGCCAAGTCGGATGCTGCGGCCGTCGTTCGCCAGCTTAGCGAATTGCGGGATGCCGTTGGCTTGGAGTTTTCGCTCGAAGAGACTTACGGTTTTGTGCGAGGCAATCCAAACAAGTCTCATGATGCGGTCGAAGCGGGAAAAGCCCAGAACCAGCACCGAGAGCTGTATTTGCAGCTTCACGAACTATGCGAACAGGCGGAAGAAGCTCAGTACCGAGGCACGATCACTCGGGACTTACCGATTTTCATGGGAGCTTTTGACCAATTCGATGCCGACTTCCAAACTCATGAGCAGTTCGAGAACAATCTGATTGAGTCTTCCTTGGGAGGCCGCTTACGTAATCTTTCTTAGTTGAGCACGGCGATTCAAAGCACGAATCGCAGCGGAACACTCCGCCGTTTGCTCTAAGAAGTTTCGATAGCCGAGACACTTGCCTCATAGACGTGGTCAACCCCGTCAGTTGCCCTCACAAGCGAAGCTGCTTTGTTCTATGATTGAGTGAAAGCTTGCAGACTCAGGTGCAGTCTCGCAAGCTCCGTTTCACATCAGTTGCTGCATCACTTGCTAGAAGGCAGAGCATTGGTATTCGTCAATCCAGAAGGTACTGGGCAAGCACTCGAGATCATGCTTGTCGAAGACAGCCTGCTTGATGCCAAGCTAACCATCGAATCTCTGCGACGCTGCGGAGTGCATCACCGACTGAGCTTCTTCCGCGACGGAGCGGAGTCGCTCCAGTTCTTGAGTCGAGATGGGGTCTTCATGCGAGCCCCCAAACCGGATGTGATATTGCTCGACCTTTTCTTGCCCGACATGCAAGGCGTTGAACTCTTACGATCCATTCGCGAGAGTCCAACCGACAGCAATATTCCAGTCGTCGTGCTCACGAGTAGCGATGACGACACTGACCAAAGCGATTGCGAGAAACTCGGTGTGTCGAGTTACATCCGGAAGCCGTTCAACGAAGAAAAGTTTCTCAGCGTGATTCGCCGTCTCAAGGGGCTGTCGCTCGCGGTCGAGACGACAAAGAGCTAAACAGCAGCCCCAGGGCCAGTCAGAGTTTCAAGCTACACAAGGTATCTCAGATCTCAGAGCCGAGAATATCCTGCGTTCCGGCTAGGACAGCCGAGCTACTTGCCGGCCCAAACTGAAAGAGTGCCTTGCCCTGACGGCACACCCTTCTAATCCAACGCCGGGGACCTCAAACTACCATTTGAGGCCGAATTGCTCGCCGCCGCTGTTCTTTCCAGTCCCGCCCTTCAACGGACCTTGATGCTTCGGAAGCACTGGCTTGGGCGGTGGAGTTTCTTCCACGGCTTCGGCTGATTCCTTGGAACTCTCGGGGGCCGCCTGGGCGCCTTTGAGCGAGAGGCTCATCCGTTGGCCGTCAGCGTCAACCGACAACACTTTGACTTCGACCTCCTGGCCTTCTTGAATCACACTGCTCACATTGCTCACACGATGATGGGCAAGCTCGCTAATGTGCACCAGGCCTTCCACGCCGGTCGCGACTTTGACAAAAGCACCGAATTCCGCGATCCGCGAAACCGTGCCATTGACGTTCGAACCGACGGGAAATTGAGCATCGATGTCCTTCCAAGGATGATCTTCGATGGAGCGGTAGGACAGGCCAATCTTGCCGCTTTGCTCATCGATTTTCTCGACTCGCACGTTGACCTTCTGCCCCTGTTCGACAACTTCGCTTGGGTGATTCACCCGATCCCAAGAAAGCTGGCTAATATGCAGCAAGCCATCTAGACCGCCGATGTCGACGAACGCACCGAAGTCCATGATCTTCGTCACAGTGCCTTCAACGGAGTCGCCGATGGAGAGTGCCTCCAACCGTTCGGCTCGTTTTTCCTGTTTCTCACGTTCCAGGACCGCACGTCGCGAGAGCACCAAATTTCCACGGCGTTCGTTGGCTTCGGTGACAAGGCAGAGTACTTTTTCGCCAACCATTTCCCCCAAGTTCTCAACACGATACTCGGCGACTTGGCTGGCCGGCATGAACCCGCGCATGTTCCCGACTTTGAGTTCCAGACCACCCGCGTTCGAACCGGTGACCACCGCCTCGACCACTTCGCCCTCGTTGATATCGTCCCAGTCCGAGACTTCGACCGCGTTTCCAGGCAGGGTGACTTCGTAGAGCCCCTCCTCAACGGAGTAGCCTCGCACAACCACATCGACTACGACTCCGATCTCTGGCGTTTCCTCGAACTGAGTCGAAGGAATCATGCCTTCATTCGGACCGCCCAAAGACACAAACACCGACTCCTCTTGCGTCTTAAGGACCGTGCCTTGCATCCGCTGGCCTTCCGTCAGTTCGTGGCCGACTTGAAGCAGCTCGTCGCCGATCAACATCGATTTCAGATCCGAGCCACCGAGGACTAGGTCGAGTTCATCTTCCAAGTCCGAGGACTTGGATCGCAGCGATGGCACTTCCACTTTCGGTGCAGTAGAAGGAGGTGTTTGGATCACTCCTACTTCTTCTTTCTTGCCACGCTTTCCGCCTCCGCGGCCTGGACGCGACTTGAAAGGCTTCTTCTGTTCCGCAGCCTCAGTCGGCTCCGGTGACACCGCTGCGTCAGCCTTGAGACCGCTCGTAGGTGCCGTCTGCTGGCTCTTCCGCAGCTCTCGAATCCGACTCAAATTCAAAGGCCCGGATGCCCCTGCTTCGTTGGTTTCAGCTTCTGAAGCTGGAGCCTGAGATGCGGTGGCTTCTGCAACATTGGTCGCAGCGACTTGCGACGAATCCAATGCGGCTGCATCTTCAGTGGTCGTTTCGATTGGCTTGGAGGATTCGTCTGTCATCAATGGAATTCCAGGTCGGTAAGTGCCGGGGCTCGCGGCAATGGGGATACAAGGCCATGGTGAATGGTTGGCTCGATCGAATCCAACAGTGTTGGAATCGAGGCAAGCACTACACCACTAACTTCCCCTATTATGGTAGAGATTCCCAATTTCGTCCAAGATGCCCACCTCGGATTCTTGGCTTCCAGCATTTTGTCATGTCTTGGGCTAATTAAAACGCAAATTCGGAACTCAAATACATCGGAGCATTGAGGTTCCGCGTTGGAAAACGCTGCATCGGTGCAGCGACCGGGATGAGTTGGTTTGGAAATAAGTTCCGCGGTAGACGCACTTTCGGAAAGGCATCGACGCGATTCGGTGTGTTTCGGTCCCAAAAAGTCTCTAGTTACGTGCACTGAATCGAGAACAGGTAGCAAGTGAACTCCGATTCCGACAACAGACGCGACCTTAAATCCCGGCTGCCGCCACGGGAGATGATAGCCGAGAATTCGACAGCGGAAGGCGACGATCTACCCCCCAAACTCGCCCCTGACCAACGGATCTCGACTCCGCAGACGACTCTCCAATCGACTCTTGCTGTCGCGGAGTGGTTCGAAGACTGGCTCGGCTCCAAAGCCTATGGCGCCCCCAGGATCTTTGACCTCTACACACTCATGTCCGTCATGTTCGCGTTTGCTCTTCTCTTCGGTGGCATGCGAATTATCAAACCTCTGCTGGGCGGGCAATTGGCCATTTCTACGGTCGTCGTTTCTCTTTTCCTGATCCTGACCGGCGTTTGCCAAATGCTCCTGTGGAAAGGCCTTCAACCCAGGCTGGCTTCGATCGTTGCCGGACCATTTCTGTGGGTTGGCCTTGGAATTTTCATCGCGTTGATGGATGCCGGACTATTCAGTTCCCAGCCGGTTCGGATGTTGAAAGCGATCTTGCCAAACTTCGCGGGAATCTTGTGCAGCTCCGTCATCGGTATTTTTGTGGGCTACGTCTCAGGTGGCTTGGTTGCCGGAGTCTTCTTCATTGCCGACAAGCTACGCAATTCCATCAGAACGCCCTCCTCCGATTTCGTCCCACCAGCCAATCCAGACGCCATGTGGGACGCAGACGGTGAGGACGACGATTCGCCCGTTTAGTCGCAGAATACGTCGGTGCAGTGGGTTTGATCTGCGGAACTCGACAGGGACTAACGCTTTTGCATGTTGAAGTCAGGCACTCTACCGTCCCAAAAGAAGCAATCAGAGCACTCATGATATGGAGAGCTTGCTTGTAGATTTCAGCTTGCACAGGCGAGCTGCTTTTGGATCGTGCTGCTATCTTGCGTCCGCCAACTTCTGAAGATCCAATATGCTTTAAGGTTGTTGTGCGAAGGCAGCGAATCATCACTCATTACTCGCAGCCCTGTTTACACAGCTCGTCTCAAAACGACTTATCACGACAAATCATCCTCTTCTTGGAGACACTCCTATGTCACTACTCGATCTCGTTAGCGAGCACCTCGGTGAAGGCCAAATTGAGCAGATCTCAAAACAACTTGGAGCGTCCAAGGAACAGACCGAAGGCGCCATCGGTATGGCTCTTCCAACGCTGCTGGGTGCGGTTGCAAAGAAGGCCGAAGATCAGAACGGAGCTGAGGAGATTGATCAGCACTTGGGTGATCATGACGGCAGCGTATTTGATCAACTCGGATCGTTGTTGGATCCAGACACTTCCTCCAGCCTTCAAGCTTTCGGAGGCGGCGGGGATCTAATCGGAAGTATGCTCGGCGGTCGCAAGTCGAAGGTCGAGACCGGTATCGGAAAAGCTTCCGGCCTAAGCGGTGGCCAAGTCACTTCGCTGCTCGGCATGTTGGCTCCCCTCGTAATGGGAGCCATCGGCAAGAAGAAGCAGTCGGCGGGCATGGATCTTGGCGGTCTGTCCGGAATGCTTCGCGGCGAACGAGAGAACATCGAGAATCAATCCAAGGGCGGATTGCTTGCCGGTCTACTAGATCAAGACGGCGACGGCGACTTTGATTTCAGCGACATTATGAAAATGGGCATGAAACGCATGTTCGGCCGATAATCACGTCGATTCGAAATCTTCGGCGGTTGGCGCCTCAAGGTGCAACCAATCGCCTACTTGCCTATTTGCCTACTCGCGAAGTGACCGCATGCGGTCTCGCGCTCGCGAGAGCATGGGGCCGATGCTGTTTTCGGGTACGCCCATCTCCGAACCGATGTCTTTGTATGACTTGTGCTGAAGATGAAAGAGTCGGATCAACGAGGCGTCTTCGGAATCCATCCTCGACAGCAGCGACTCGACCTCTTCGGCGTTCTCAAAAGCCGAAGACTCGCCGTTCACCTCGGCCACTTTCTGACCGTTCAACGACTTCCCCTGCGACTTGGCCATCTTGGTGACTCGGCGAGCAGAAATGCGACGAGCAATAACAACCAGGTAAGTCCCGAGTGAGCTTTGGCCTTTGAATCTTCGCAAGATCGCGTAGTCATCGTCGACAAGCGCCAATAAGACTTCTGCGACGAGATCTTCTTTGGCTGCAGTCGGAACATTGCCAAACTTCGTTTCCAGGGTTGAACTGACGACGTGCGTCAGCAGCCCGAGGTAGCGATCGATAAAACCGTCCCAAGCACCATCCACTTTGGCCAAGCAACGATTCAGCAGATCGCGATCTTGTTCAGAGAGAACCATTGGCGAATCGCTTTCAACGGGCACGAACGGAGTTTTCTTGCGCCTTCCAAATCTATCAGCTCAACGCGAGCAGCATTGCAAGGATTGCTAGAATTCTCTTTTTGCGGACAGGGAACTGCAATCAACCAACGTTGCTCTTGCAGCGAGAAAAGCGCGGAAAACGATGCTTGCGAAACGCCAACCCTCACCGATCAGAGGACTACGAGTTGGTCAATTTGCTTGGCAAACCCATTTTCGCCGAGCATTTATGTTAAATCCTGGTGTTGCCACAATCAAGCTTCCACTGCCTTCAGCAGGGGCCTGGAAATGCCGATAAACCCTCTGAACAGACGCACTGACCGAGTCAGGGTCGCAAACTGGGCTGACGCGGCGGGCGTCGTTCCGAAGAAGCCCTGGCGACAGGAAGATCGGCTTTTTGGGCTTGAGGATAGATTCTTCAGCCCCCAGGTTCCGTCAGGATGACTTTCTGAAGGACTTTCGACGCTGATTTTGAAACTCTGGAGTGCCCTGCCACCTGAACGCGAAACCTTGACACTTTCCGAGTCCAAGCCTACATTCGCGGTCAAATACGCGAGTGAAATTAACGTAACGCAATTTGGCTGCGTTACGATGTTGTTTCCATAAATCTGTTTTCCAATTTGGGCCCTTTGATTTACGTCGTCGCTTCAAAAGTCGACGTATGGGCTACTGCTTAGAAAGGTTGCTGAGCATGACTCACGTTGTAGCTCAACCATGTGTGGGTTGTCGATACACAGACTGTGTCGTTGTTTGCCCTGTAGAGTGCTTCTACGAGGGCGAGAAGATGCTGTACATTCATCCAGAAGAATGCATCGATTGTGAAGCGTGCGTTCCAGAATGCCCGGTCGAAGCCATTTTCCACGAGGACAACGTTCCCGAGGAGTGGAAGGAATACACTCAACTGAACGCCGAGAAGGCTGAGCAGTCTGAAGTCATCACCGAGAAGCAACCGCCATTAGCTGACAGTTAATGCCGACAGTAACCAGAGATTGTGGCTGAGAGACGATTTCGAATCCAAATTTAAGGAATCGAACTCTGACACTAGTAGATTGAACTTGGGCTGCATTTGCGTGCAGCCTTTTTTCATGCGCTAGCTCAGACGATAAGCGCTGGCGCTAGCTTAGACGATAAGCCCTGGCGCGAACGAACAGTTGCAAGGTAGGGCTACCCCGTTTTCCAAGCTACCCAAAGTAGCTCTGATCTCCGAGCCGAGACTATGCTGCGTACCGGCTGGGACTGAAGGGCGACTATCCTGCCCAAACTGAAAGAATGACTTGCCCTGCAGTTGCAAGGACCGTCGCCCTTGGGACTTTGAAGAGGCACAAGTCACCATCGGAAGATGAGTTCCAAATCAGCTAAGGTATCAAGTTGCCAAGATTGAGACGTTGAAGTCGAATAGGCGGTTAGGTCGCCTATGCAAGCGAGTCACTTCATGAGATTGCCCGGACTCTGCAGGGGAGAGCACGCCGCGAAAGACGGACGCTCGTTCCAGAGTTGCCTCCCACCTCCTGATAGCTTGAGGCAGTTTGAAAGCCGGACATGATCGCCTCACGAATCGACGCCATTGTTCGACCTATTAAATGGCCTGCTGCCGGCCTGGCGATGTTGGCAACGCCGCTCTTGTTTTGGGCATTACTCAAGCTCGGCGTACGAGTCCTTTACTCACCCGTCGGATTGGTCCCCTTTGCATTTGGCTGTGCAATGTTCGTCGTTCTTTGGCGAAGGCTGATCGGCAAGAGTCGCTTCGGCCGCTTTCTAATCACTCTTGAACACGAGCTTACGCACGCACTGTTTGCCGTGCTCACGTTTCACCGCATCGTCGGCTTTCGAGCATCATTGGGAAGAGGCGGCGAAGTCCGCTTCACGGGAAAAGGAAATTGGCTCATTACGGTCGCTCCCTACTTTTTCCCCACCCTGTCTCTCCTACTATTTCTCATCGCCTTTCTCATGCCCTTTGCCGGATTGCCCTGGAGCAGTTTTATGCTCGGCGTTTCGCTGGGTTACCACGTTGTCAGCACCTACCGAGAGACGCACCGGGACCAATCGGATATTAAGGAATTGGGCAATCTATTCTGCTGGCTCTTCTTGCCAGCAGCGAATTTGGCCGTGGTTGGAGCATTAATTTCTTTTGCGCACGGCGATTCTGATGGCATTTCCCTATGGTTCGGTGATATCCTGGAGCCCATTGAGTTCCTCCGCTCATACCTGACCAACGCGTTAGCCCTCAATCCGGATCCAAGTTATGAGCCTCCCGGCCCTTAGAGTTCAGTCCTCACTCATTCGCAGTTCAATAGTTCTTGCAGCATTCGCGTTCCTGCTATTGCAAGTTTCCTCCAGCAGGGCAGAAGACTGGCCGCACTGGATGGGACCTGATCGCGACAATCGCTGGAATGCTGAAGATATTATTCGCAAGTTCCCCGCCTCGGGTCCCAAGGTGCTATGGGAAACGCCTGTCGCAGGTGGCTACTCAGGCCCCGCCGTTGTAGGAAACAAAGTCTACCTTACGGACTTCGTGACGGACTCGAACGTTAAGGTCGCCAATTTTGAACGTCGGGAGTTTCCAGGTACCGAGCGGGTACTCTGCCTCGACGCCGAATCCGGAAAAGTCATCTGGAAGCATGAATACCCACTCACGACGACCGTCTCCTATCCGGCTGGACCAAGATGCACGCCAGTTGTGGATGGCGAATTCGTCTACGCACTGGGAGCGGAAGGCAACTTGGTCTGTTTCAACACCAGCAGTGGAGACGTTGTTTGGGAGCATGACCTTCGCGATGAATACAAAACGAAAAGTGCACTCTGGGGCTACGCGGCTCACCCGCTGATCGATGGCAACAAACTAATTTGTATCGTGGGCGGCGAAGGCTCGCATGCTGTCGCCTTTGACAAGACGACTGGCCAGGAACTCTGGCGATCCGGCACGGCCCCAGAACAAGGTTACGCTCCGCCGAAGATCATCGAAGCGGGAGGAACACGCCAACTGATTCTTTTGAGTCCATCGTTCGTTCGTTCGGTCGACCCCGAGAACGGAAAAGAGTTCTGGTCGCAGGACTACAGCGCGTCAAGTGGTTCCATCATCATGACTCCGATTCAAAGTGGCGAGCACCTGTTTGTGGGAGGCTACTCGAATCGGAATTTGCTTCTCAAGTTGTCGAGTGACAAGCCTGCGGCTGAGAAGGTCTTCCGCGACAAACCGAAACTAGGAATTTGTCCAGTCAACGTCCAGCCTTTCCTCGATGGCGATACAATGTATGGCATGGATCAAAGCGGCGAGATGCTGGCTGTAGCCCTTCCTTCCTGCGAGAGACTGTGGAGCACGCCGCAGCCCATTTCGGATCGTCCTCAAGGCAGTGGCACTGCGTTCATTGTGAAAAACGGTGAATTCTACTACTTGTTTTGCGAAACCGGCGACTTGGTAATCGCGAAAATGGACCGCGAGGGATTCACCGAAGTGGACCGAAGCACCGTAATTGAGCCCACGAACAATGCCTTTGGCCGGCCGGTCGCTTGGTATCCACCCGCATTCGCCAACGGCCGCATGTACGTTCGAAATGACGAAAAGTGCATCTGCATCGAACTCACTGAAGGACGCTAGCAGAAGGCCACTTCGTGCAAGTCGAACTTGCAACGATCCGAATTCTTGCATCGTGGCAGAATCGCCAGATAGTCGCATAGACGTTGTCTATAATGGCAATCGCGTTGCGGGCAAGGCCCTGGAGCAAAGCCAGAATCTCGCCTTCGGCAACGCGGCTTCGTCATGACCTCAAGTTTGATCTTTACCGGGACTCGAAGCTACCGAACCGGTCCTGCTTGCCGAGTCAATGTTTGACTTGGCAGCCAAACTTGAGACACACGATTTTTGAGTACTGCTTAGATCTAATTCATTAAGTCAAAGGGAATTGAATGAGTAGCGTTGACTCGCCGACTCAGGAGCAAACGCTTAGCGGCGATGACGTACAAGCCATCGACCGACTTCGCGAGGCTTACCAACGCCTCAAAGATGAACTTGGCAAAGTCATCGTTGGCCAAAGCGACACCATTGAGAGTTTGGCGATCTGCCTCTTTGCTCGGCGGCACGCGCTACTCATGGGCGTCCCGGGTTTGGCAAAGACGCTTCTCGTCAGCAAACTTGCCGAGACTCTGTCACTGCACTTTAGTCGGATTCAGTTCACTCCCGACTTGATGCCGATGGACATCACAGGGACGGACATTCTGCAAGACGGCGAAGATGGAAAGCGCGAATTTCAGTTCGTCAAAGGCCCCGTGTTCGCCAACATTGTGCTGGCCGATGAAATCAATCGCGCTCCACCGAAGACCCAAGCCGCGATGTTGGAGGCGATGCAGGAGCAACGGGTGACGGTGCTTGGGAAAGTCTTCGAGCTACCCTCGCCGTTTATGGTGCTTGCTACACAGAATCCAGTCGAGCAAGAGGGAACTTATCCACTTCCCGAAGCTCAACTCGATCGCTTCATGTCACTCATCGAACTCGACTATCCTTCGGAAGCCGAAGAGATCGAAATCGCGAAGACGACCACTGGCGGTAGCCTTACCGAGCTATCGCATCTGATGACTGCGGAAGAGATCATCCAGCATCAAGATCTCGTACGACGCGTTCCCGTTCCAGACCACATCTATACGTATTGCGCCCGACTGGTCCGAAAAACCCGGCCCGCTGGAGATTCTGCGCCCGATTGGTTGAAACCGCTTGTGGCCTGGGGCGGAGGCCCTCGTGCGGTTCAAAACCTAATACTCGGCGCAAAATCTCGTGCGGCACTCTACGGTAGCTACATGGTTCGCAGCGAAGATGTCAAAGCCATCGCACCGGCCGTCATGACTCACCGCATCATCACAACCTTTGCGGCCCAGGCCGAGAGGGTCTCCTCCCACGACATTATTCGACGACTCGTAGACGAAACGCCCGACGCCTGACTCGCCCAAGCCCGGTGCTAATCGATTCATCAAGACGGAACCGACGATTTCGTTCCAGAAGAGTCCAGAAACCCTATGTCGACCGAACGCAAACAACGCAGCTTCCTTGATCCAGCGATCTTGGCGCAACTCGGTAGTCTGCCGCTGTTGTCGCGTATGCCGATGCTGGGTAGCGTCTCTGGCAAACACTCGAGCCCGCACCGTGGTGCTAGCGTCGAATTCGCTGAGTATCGAAAGTATGTCCCGGGGGATGACCTTCGACGACTCGATTGGCGAGCCTACGGTCGCTCCGACCGCTTCTACATCAAGGAGTTTGAGGCTGACACGAACCTCCGGATGGTCGTAGTGCTCGACACCAGCGGCTCGATGGACTTTGGTTCAACGGGCCTAACAAAGCTGGAGTATGGTCGGCGGATTGCTGCGGCAATGAGCTACCTCGCCATTCAGCAGGGGGACGCCGTTGGGCTGGCTTGCGTCGCTGGTGGTATCGTAAGCAACATTCCGGCCCGGCGTAGCCCAGCCCATCTAACGACCATTTACGACGTTCTAGAGGGAGCAAATCCTCAAGGAGAAACCGGACTCGTCGAAGTGCTGCATGAGTTGGCAGAGACAGTTCGTCAGCGGGCTCTTGTTGTGGTTCTTTCAGATCTATTCGTTGAATCAAGTTTGCTTCGAGAGTGCTTCGAGCATCTTCGCTTTCGCAAACACGATGTGGCCCTCTTTCACTTGCTCGATCCTGAAGAACTCGGATTCGCCTTCCAGCGTCCGACGCGTTTCATCGACATGGAAGGCGGAACCTCAATCTTTGCGGATCCCATCGAAATCGCCGATCGCTATCACTCTGCGCTCAACGCTTACCTGGATGACTTGCAGAAAGTCGTTTTGGAGACCGCTGTCGACTATCGCAGGATCTCCATCGACTCGCCGTATCAGGACGAGCTGACCAATTTTCTCGTCGAGCGTGCGCAGCGAAGGAGTGGTCGATGAGCTTCTTGCAGCCGTTGATGTTGGTGGCATTGCCGTTAATCGCGTTGCCGATCTTGATTCACTTGATCAATCAATGGCGTTACCAAACGAAACAGTGGGGCGCCATGCAGTTTCTGCTGGCTGCCAACAAAATGAATCGCGGCTTCGCTAAGATCCGCCAATGGCTGATCCTCGCAATGCGCACTCTTGCCATCGCTGGTCTGCTCTTCGCTATCGCACGTCCATTATCAAGCGGCCTTCTAGGGCTTGCTGGCGGAACGAAGACTGACACCACGATTGTGGTAGTAGATCGGTCGCCAAGCATGCAAGAACAAAGCCCAAGCGGGATTTCGAAGCTTGAAACAGCCAAGACACAGCTCCAAGATGCGTTTTCAAAGTTGAAATCGGATCACTGGGTGGCTGTCGACGCTGCGAGTGAACCACAGACGTTCGAGTCGGCGGACGCACTCTTGGATTCAGCGGCGTTTTCTTCGGCGAGTTCCACCACGCCGTTGGCTGGCCTTTTGCAATCTTCGCTAGGGTATCTACAGAGCAATCAGCCCGGACCGACGGATATTTGGATCTGCTCTGACCTACGTTCCTCCGACTGGGATCCAGACAATGCCAGCTGGAATGTCCTTCGAGATAGTTTCGCTGAACTGCCACAATCGATTCGATTCAACTTGCTGGCTTATCCCGATCCGACCCAGAACAACGCGGCGATCCGTGTGACCAAGGCAAAACGAGTCACGTCCGATGTCGGCGGAATTCTTAGCAACGAATTACTCCTCTCGCTCCAGATAACGAAGGACGCCGATTCCTCGGAACCGGAGACGATTCCAGTCCAAATCGAAATTGACGGAGCACGCAGCGAACTTGCCATCGATTGCTCTGGCTCTCAAACCGAGATCCGAGACCACCGTATTCCGCTGCCGAGAAATCAAGAAACGGGTTGGGGCCGGATCACTCTGCCAGCGGACAGCAACCTTGCAGACAACGATTTCTACTTCGTGTACGCAGAGGAGCCGCTACGAAGAATTGTGATCGTTTCCGACAATCGCGATGCGACGCGCGCCGTTGAAATTGCCGCAAGCATTTCAGGCTCAGGGCAGTCGAACGCTCAGGTCGAGGTGATCGAGCCCATGCAATTAGATTCGTTGCTAGTCGACGACTCGGCACTTCTAGTCTGGCAAACCGAATTACCGGACGCGGCAACCGCGCCTACGGTCGAAAACTACGTTAGCCAGGGCGGACAAGTCATTTTCTTCCCTCCGAGCCGAATGACGAACCAGGCTGGCAGCGTGTCCGACTCGAATTTCGCGGGCATCTCTTGGGGGCAATGGAATGCAACTGAGAAAGTCATGGTCGATACTTGGCGAGGAGATCAAGATCTACTTGCGGCGACCCAAGGCGGTTTTGGTCTACCCGTCGGGCAGCTTGAGTTCACGGGCTTCGCAGGCCTCAACACATCTGGAGAAGTGATCAAGCTCGCCTCGTTGACAGGTGGAAAACCGCTGATTGCCAAAGTTCCAACCGACAAGGGCGGCGTCTATTTCGTAACCGCCTCACCTGATCCGAATGCTTCATCTTTGGCTCGCGGCGGCATCGTGTTGTTTGTCGCAATCCAGCGTGCGATCGAACGAGGGCAAAAGGCACTCGGCAAGACAACTCAGCGAACGGCTGGAGAAGACGCTTCGAACACGGCCGACTGGGAATTAGTATCCGGATCGGCTAACGCACTCTCTACCGAGTTCTCACATCAGAGCGGAGTCTACGGAAACGAAGAGAGCTTGTTCGCCATCAATCGGCAACTGAGTGAAGACCAGCGATCCCAAGTGACGGACGAGCAGCTGGAAGCCATGTTCTCTGGCCTCACCTTCAATCGTGTCGACCAGACGGCTGGAAGTCTTTCCGGCATCGTCCGTGAGGTGTGGCGAATATTCCTAATACTGATGATTGTCGCGCTATTGGTTGAAGCCTTGCTGTGTATTCCTCGGGGTGCCCGTAGCCGCAGAGCCTCGCCGAGTGGCAGTTCGCTCGGTGGAACCCAGTCCAAATTCGGTGCAACCTAAGACGCTCAATGGAAACTAGCTTTGGATTTCAATGGACCGCCACTTCGCTAGCCGTTTCGCTGGTAGCGATCGTGCTTGCTTGCGCTTTCGCATTTCTTGCGTGGCGACGCAGCGGCTATCGCGCCGCTGTGGGGCTCTTGGAACTTGTGCGAGTTTTGATCGTCGGACTCGCCGTACTCATTCTCAACCAACCTGAGACTGTACAAGAATTTAAGCCTTCGGAGCGGCCCGCAGTCGTCGTCTTAGCCGATCAATCACGCAGCATGGAGACCCAAGACGTAGGACTCGGCAATTCGGGATCGACTCCGCTGATGACGAGAAAAGAAGCAGCCGAGCCGCTGCTTGATGAAGCCAACTGGGGCGCTATCTCGAATAACATGGAGGTCATCCTCAAGCCCTTTGCGACAGGTGAAGAGTCGAACCAAAGCGATTTACACGCGGCTTTACAACAAGCACGTAGCGAACACTCCAACTTGCGTGCGGTCGTTCTCGCTTCCGACGGTGACTGGAATGGCGGCCTGCCCCCAGTCCAAGCGGCCATGCGGCTACGAGTCGACGACATCCCGATTTTCCCGATCACCTTGGGCAGCGAGACTCGTTTACCGGATTTGGATTTGATCAGTTTCGATGTACCCACGTTCGGCGTAGCAGGGAAGAGTGTCCGAATTCCGTTCACCATCGAAAGTTCGCTTCCGCGCGATCATGCGGCTCAACTCACGTTGAAGATTTCCGACGGCTCCTCGATCACGCATCAAGTCCGGGTCAAGGCCATGGGTAGGACCTCGGATGCCATCGTGTGGAAGCCTCAAGGCGTCGGTGACTACGCCCTATCCTTGGACTTACCGCCGCATCCGTCTGAGCGAATCACAGAGAACAACAGCAAAGAGACTCCGATCGCAATTCGTGAAGAGAAGCTCAGGGTTTTAGTGATCGAGTCGTTTCCACGTTGGGAATATCGCTACCTGCGAAATGCGCTTTCACGCGACCCTGGCGTCGAAGTCAGCTGCCTGCTCTTTCATCCGGGGCTCAATAAAGTGGGCGGGGGCAATCGCGATTATATCCCTGCATTCCCAGGCAGCATGAAAGAACTAGCTGAGTATGATGTCGTTTTCCTCGGTGATGTTGGCATCAACGACAAGCAGTTGACGGACGAACAGTGCCGTTTGCTTCGCGGTTTGGTGGAACAACAGGCGAGTGGTCTTGTGTTCATGCCTGGCTTTAAGGGCAATCAACTTTCGCTAAACTCAAGTCCACTCGAGCCCTTGATTCCTGTCGTCCTTGATGCCGCGCAGCCCATGGGCTGGGGCTCACGTACTCCGAGTCATTTCGCGTTGACCGAGACGGGTCGCCAAAGCCTGCTAACGAAGCTCGCCGATACGCAGGACGAGAATATGGAGGTTTGGGAGAATCTACCTGGGTTCCAATGGCATGCACCGGTCACTCGTGCCAAAGCGGGTACAGAAGTACTCGCTGTTCACCAAGAGTCCTCGAACGAGTACGGCCGCTTGCCGTTGCTGGTCACAAAGACGTTCGGAACCGGAAAGATTCTCTTCATGGGCACCGACGGAGCCTGGCGCTGGCGTCGAGGCGTCGAAGACCTCTACCACTACCGATTCTGGGGCCAAGTCGTACGCTGGATGGCTTACCAGAGGAACATGGCTGCAGGCGAACGAATTCGTTTTTACTACACGCCTGAGCAACCCCAAGTTCGACAAACCGTGGCACTTTCCGCAAACGTGATGCAGAAGACTGGAGAACCGCTGAGTAACGGAAATGTAACCGCGAGAATCGTCGCTCCGTCCGGCCGCACCGATACCGCCCGGCTATCCAACACTGGCGACGAGTGGGGGTTGTTCACCGGCGAATTCACGGCGACCGAGCCCGGACCGCACGAAGTCCGTGTTCAGTCCAAGGAAACGGGCGATCTCCTCGAAACCACGCTCTTTGTCCAAGGAGCGACCCTGGAACAAGTAGGCAAGCCGGCGCGGGCAGAAGTCCTCGCTGAGCTTGCTCGAGTAACGAACGGGCGGACACTGGATGTTGGCGATATCGCCCAGATCACCAAGGCAATTTCCGAGCTTCCTGAGCCTCCAAGCAGAATTCGACGAATTCAACTATGGAGTCACCCTCTAGTAGCCGGTACGCTGGTACTCCTATTAGGAATATTCTGGGTCGGCCGAAAGATGGCCGGAATGATCTAGAGCCGAATATGGCTGCTGTAGGCATAATTGCCGAAGCGAAGTTGAAGAATTGACGGAATCGCAAGATCGATCATTGAGAAGGGAAACCCTGTGAGTTCACTGCCTTCAAGTTTGGAAGAACGACATCGCACCTCAAATGCGAGCAGTCTCCCCGCTGGAGAAGAACTTCTCGTTGTTCCCGACTCGCTACAAAACCAGCTAGCCGACTTCCGCGCAAAAGTCTGGACATCAAAGACACTGGAAGCACTCGTCTTTGGAGCACTAATCCTGGTGCTCGCTTTCCTAACGGTCTACATCGTCGACCGGTTCATTGACACACCTGTTTCCGCACGATGGACAATCCTCTTAGGGGCCATCGCCGCGTGGACTCTTGTTCCCTACGCACTGCATCGCTGGGTATGGCGGAACCGACGCTTTGAGCAACTCGCGAGGCTACTCCGAGATCGCGATCCCCTCGGAGACCGCTTGCTCGGAGTCCTAGAACTTGCCGACAACCCATCCGAGCAACAACGCTCCAAGTCACTGTGCGCCGCAGCCATTGCGCAGGTGGCGGACGACGTCCGTGGACGCGATCTCCGGTCTGCAGCGCCTCCAACTAAGTTGAAACCGCTCTCCTGGTCGTTAGCAGTTGCAGCATTATGTGCTGTTTCGATCGCAGCCCTTTTCCCTCTCGCGGCAAGCAACGCATGGTCCCGCTTCAGTTCACCGTGGAACGAGGTCCCGAGATTCACGTTTACACAAATCGAGCCTCTTGAGGACGAGCTGATTGTTCCTCACGGCGAAGGCACGACTCTGGCAATTGCACTTAGTGGCGATTCGCATTGGACACCGGAAGCTGCCAGCCTTCTTTTTGCAGATCGCCCACCCATCGTCGCCAAACTGCAGACTAGCGAGAGAGACGAAGGTGTCGAACTCCAGTACGAGTTTGAACTTCCTGCCTTGGTGAGTTCCAGTGTCGCCCAAGTTAGCCTGGGCGACTTCTATCAAGACGTCACTTTGCAACCCAAGACTCGGCCTGAGTTGATCGCTGCGTTAGCGACCATTGCGCTCCCGGAATATCTTGGACGCACAGAACGCATCGAGCAAGATGTTCGTAGCG
Source organism: Pirellulaceae bacterium (assembly GCA_045105035.1). GTDB lineage: Bacteria > Planctomycetota > Planctomycetia > Pirellulales > Pirellulaceae > Aureliella. Next base: position 33,207 of record JBGCCZ010000054.1, read on the forward strand.
GTGCACTCATCGCGGTCCGGGGAAGTTCGGCGAGAATCCAAGCAACCGCCTCTCGCACGCTCGAGTCCGCGAATGTAAACGAAAGCGAATGCTCAGTCGAAGCGGACCATTTCGCATTTGGTCCACTCGACATCACCGGCGAAGAGGAGAGCACAACCACCCTTACTTGGCGCGATCAATTCGCGCTCGATGGACGTGAACCGTTTCAACTGAAGATCAAGCCAATCGACGATGAGCCGCCGACGGTACTGACGCAAGATTTCCCAAGGCAAGCCGTCATTTTGGTCTCAGAGCAAATCAACTTCCAAGCGCTCGCAGCCGACGATTTTGGAATCCGAAAGATCGGCGTTGAGTGGCGCGGACTGGACGATACTCTTGCGGAACACTGCGAGGGCGAGAAAGTGGTAGCTGCAGGCGGGCCGCTCCAAACGTCGATGCAAGTCCCAGCAACGTTCACTGCAGCGTCGCTCGGCATTGAGCCTCAACCGATCGAAGTTCGTTTGTGGACCGAGGATTACAAAACGGATCGAGGCCGCGTCTATTCGCCTCCGCACACGCTCTTTGTTCTGACAGCCGAGCAGCACGCAATCTGGATTACGAATCAGTTGAGCAAATGGCACCGCTCTTCGTTGGATGTGCGGGACCAAGAACTTCAGCTCAACGCGACCAATAAGAAACTTCGAGACACGCCTAAGAGTGAACTGGGGCAAACCGGAATGCAGGACGCATTGCGACGCCAAGCTGCCTTCGAGGCTTCCAACAGTCGCCGTTTGAACGCTTTGACGAAATCCGGCGAAGATCTACTTCGGCAAGCTGCTCGTAACCCGGAGATTGGAGTTGGTCACTTAGATCGATGGGCCGACATGCTACAGGTTCTCAATGACATTGGCCGTAATCGGATGCCGACCGTCTCGGATCTGCTTTCTTCGGCCTCCAAGTCAAATCAGCTCGCCAAGAATTTGCAGGGCAGCATCAACGGCGAATCAACACCTAAAGAGTCGATGCCGAAAGCAGGGAAGAACCGTGGAACGCCGGGGGGTGAACCCGGCAAGCCACAACCCAAGGCTGAGGATTTCGTAAACGCGAAACAGGTACCCACAATTTCCGATATGGAATCGACGATGCAACCCGCGGGAGAAGGGAAGCCGTCGGGTGAGGACGAAGATCCCGTCGAGAAGAAGGGAAACGGTTCTAAACTATCTCTACCGAACACAACCATCACAGGTCCTGCCAAGAAGGGCAAGAAAAAAGAGGACGATCAGGACACGCCCGAGCCACCGCTTGAAGAAGCACTTTTCGAGCAGGAAGAACTGTTGGCCGAATTTGAGAAAATCTCCAACGAACTGAATTCCATCTTGGCAAACCTCGAAGGATCGACCTTGGTAAAACGCTTGAAGGCAGAATCAAGAAGCCAAGACCAGGTTGCGCAAAAGATCGGTTCTGAGATCGACAATCTCTTTGGTGCATCGAACGTCGCACCACAGTCGCGTTCGATGCTCGTTTCACTCAGCGGAGTCGAACAGGAGAGCAGCCAAAAGGTATCCTATATCATGGACGATATGCAGAGCTATTTCGAGCGCCGGCGAATGAACCAATTCAAGCTAGTCCTCGAGGAAATGCAAGAGCTCGATGTGCTCGCTTCACTTGAAGATCTCGGCGAGGCGTTACCTAAGGCTCATGGCATGTCGATCGCCCAAGCCGAGTTCTGGGCGGACACGCTAGATCGCTGGGCGGACGATCTCGTCGACCCGGCTAGCAGCGGGCAATGTCCCGGCAGCAAGTCCTCCGATGCGTTGCCTCCAAGCGTCATCTTGGAAGTCCTGAAGATCCTCGAAGACGAAGTCAACTTGAGGGAAGAAACCCGTGTCGCCGAGCAGGCTCGATCCGCAGTTTCCCTCGAAGACCATCAGACAGAAGCCCATCGGCTGGCCGAGTCACAAAGAAATCTGCATGACCGCACGGAAGATGTCGTCGTTACCATCTTGGCTCTCCCGAAGGGTGACGCGAGGTTTGGCACTGAAATCAAGCTGTTATCGCAAGTTGCCCTGGTCATGAACGATGCGACCGAGATCCTAGATGAGAACGACACGGGTAGCCCGGCGATTGCAGCTGAGACAGAAGCCATCGAGTTGCTACTGCAATGCAAGCGAATCAATCCGAAAGGCGGAGGCGGCGGGGGTAGTTCGCCCGGCGGCGGTGGCAAGGGCGATACGCAAGACTCGGCACTCGCTCTACTTGGTAGCGGTTTGAATCAGAACGAACGCCGTGAGGATCGAGAGATACGTCAGGCGACTGGCGAGAAGAGCAGGGCACTTCCTGAGGAGTATCGTGCTGGTTTGGATAAGTACTTTGAGCTGCTAGAACGCGGCGAGTAACCCGGTGGAGAAGGTTTTGGGCTATTGAACAATCGGCGAAATTGGATTCGAGGTCGGCAAATGCTCTCCAAGTCACAATGCGTGAAGTGCATCGTCTTTTGCGTTGCTCTGTGCGCAATGAGTAACGCAAGAATCGCAGCCCAGCCTAGCTTGACTCCTCGTGGTGATGTCGTGCCGCGGGATGTACGCGAAATGACGGATCGCGGACTTAACTTTTTAGTCGAAACGCAGAACAAGAATGGCACGTGGACTGATGGCTACACAGGTCCAGGTACTACCGGTTTAGGTCTTATGGCCTTCCTGGCCTCGGGTGAAGATCCGAACTTTGGAAAGTACAGCCAGAATATCCGGCAGGCGATCCGAGCAATCATTCGCGATCAGAGCGGGACAACAGGCTACATGGGAGACAGCATGTACCAACATGGTTTCGCCATGCTGGGACTCGCAGAAGCCTACGGCGCAGTGGACGAATCGACCTTGTGGGAAAACGGTGGCCCAACCGCCGGTCGCGAGCGTTCCGTCGGCGAAGCATTGGAATTGGGAGTTCGCTGTGCGGTTACCTCTCAGGAAAAGAACCCTCACAACGCGTGGCGTTACTCGCCCAATGCCCGAGACGCGGACACCTCAGTAACCGGTGCCGTTCTCATGGGTTTGTTAGCGGCGCGCAACGCCGGAATCGAAGTACCCGATAAAGCGATCGACAACGCGATCAAGTACTTTAGCAAGATGACAGGAAACAATGGAGCAGTCGGGTACTCCGGCGGTCTCGGTGGATTCGGGCAGTCCATCGCCCGCAGCTCCATTGCTTGCCTGGTTTATGCGATTGCCAAGCGGAAAGACATGGAGCAGTTCGAGGCGACAAAAACGTACGTAATTAAGAACATGGATGAGTCGTCGCACTATCAAGAATACGCACGCTACTACGAAGCCCAAGCACTGTTCCAAGCTGATTTGGACGCGTGGGAAAAGTGGAATCGCATCTTGGTTCGAAAATTAAAGAGCGAACAGAACGGTGATGGTAGCTTTGCAGGGCAATTCGGGGGCGCCACCTCGACGTCTCTAAACCTTCTCGCGCTCGCATTAAACTACCGGTTCCTACCGATCTACGAGCGTTGATCATCCTAAAATCACTCACTCGGCGTTCCAACATGCTGTTTCGGTCCAATCGATTGCCCAACAATTTGTCGTCAGTCCGTTCGACGCGAGCTCGCTGCCAGAGTCGTGCGTTCAACGGCCATCTTGATCGACGTGTGCGGATCGAGAATTGGTTTCTCTTCGCATGCCTCTCGTCTATCATCGTTCTTGCAATGACACCGGAATGCAGTTCGCTGCATGCGTCAGACTCACTCGACGCACCCGCGTCTTCTTCGGAGGCGACACAGAGTTCGCTTCGTCTGAGGCTAAAGAATGGTGGCTTCACAACTGGCAAGCTTTTGCCCTCAAGAAAAGCTGGCTATCTACGTTGGCAAGCAAATGGCTTTGCCGAACCATTCGAATTTGAATTGAACTCAATACGCTCCGCGGCTCTCATTACGACGCTCGAGGATGAACCCGACTTTGCCAACCAAACTCGCCTACTACTAGCCGACGGAACATCTTTGTCCGGAAAACTTGAGGCTCTGGGTGAGACGACGGTGCAACTTCAATCTGACACGCTTGGGAATCTCAGCATTGACCGTTCCAAAGTGAGATCGCTTTCGGACGCTAGCTACTCTGGCAAATTGATCTACAACGGCCCCGTTCAGAAGAACCAGTGGATCATCGCGAACAATAAAGACAAATGGTCGCTCAAAGATGGCACACTCTCAACGAATACACCTGACTCTGTGGCAGTTGGCGAAGTTGGCATTCCGGCTAAGGCGAGAATCGCGATCGCTCTATCCTGGCAGGGCTCACCCGACTTTGTTATCTCTTTCGCAACAACTGCTTCGAACCGTGTCTCCAAGGCGGACCAAGTCCCGGCCGCCGCCCGGCTCGAAGTTTGGGACAAGCAGCTCGCGCTCGTGCGCGAAGTCACCGGTGGCGCAGACATTTCGATCGTCTCCGAACTCGCCGACGGGAACCAACGCATTGAACTAACGCTGTACATTGATCAAGAATCAGGACAGGTCATCGTTTGCGACGTGTACGGTCGCCCACTCGGTTCCGTATCCGTCCAAAGTAAACGCAAGATCCTCCGCTCCTCAATCCACCTATTAAATTACGGTCAATCGCTTGCGCTCGAAGCACTCGAAGTTCGTGAGTGGGATGGTCAACAAAACGCAAGCATCGACTCTGAGGACGTTTGCGTAATTGATTCAACGGGCAAACGAACGGCTGGCGGCGTAGTCGGCTTCAACTCTGCTCAACAGACAGTAACGGTGCAGGCTTACGGCACTGAAGAACTGCTCCAACTTCCTTTGCAAGGACTCCGTCGAGCTGATTTGCGTCTCCCGCAATCCGCTAGTGGCTTAGAAGACTCACGCGAATCAAAGGATGTCACGGACTCCTCCGACCAATCCGATTCCGATGACACATCGACGAGCGGACAAGACGACTCCACTAGCTCAGTTCTGCAAGCTGCGGGCAACGGCGAATCGCAGGAGTTCGACGACAACACTCCACCAACTATTCAGATCATTTTGAAGAACCAAGCGCGGATTATCGGCAACTTGCTTCCTAGTGAAGGCGAAGTGCTGAACTTTGGTGTGATCGGTATCCGGACGAAAGAGGGCGAGAACCTACGCATTCGTCCTCAGGACATCTGCGGAATCGTGGGGAGCGAGCTTCGCTATAGTTTCCCGACCGTCGAAGAACGACTGGGTACCATTCAGTTAGCGGGAACGCAACTCTCTGGTTTCCTCACACCATCATCCTCAACAGTAACCAATGGACCCAACGCGGCTCCGCTTAGTTGGCAACCGTTAGGAAGCAGCACAACAAGTGCGCTATCTCCTAATTCTTCAGGAGTGGTGGTCTATCGAAAACCGCTGCCAAAAGTGAAATCGACGCGTGATGCAAACCGTACAAGAATGCTCAACATTCTTCTTGAGGGACGGCGGAAGGCGACGAAAGTTGACAAGCCGGATCCGATTCTTGCCGGACGAGAGATCCTTTTCCGAACTGGAGACAGCATTGCGGGCATTGTGGAGCGAATCACTGACGAGGGCATGTACTTTGCCTCCTCCCAGACGAAGAACAAATTCGCCCGCCATGCGCAAATACAGAGCATAGAGTTGAATCCACTCCTGTCGTCCAGCAACTTTGACAAGAAGTTAATGGAACGTTTGAAGACGATCCCACGAAACAAGAAATCAGATCCACCAACCCACCTATTTGAATCCATCAATGGCGACTTGCTTCGCGGCCGTTTGGTAGCTCTCTCAAACGCCAAAGTCGACGTTGAAATCCGTGGCGAGGTCCAGGAACTGGACGCCTCCAAGATCGCTCAAATCATTTGGCTGCACGACCGCAACTGGGAAGAGCCCGAAGCTGGAGCGCTCACAACCGGTGTCGAACAGCCCTTTATGATCCATGCTATTTCCGAAGGGGATCGAGGCCTTACATTCGCCCCGACAGAGTTGGGCGATGGACGGCTGATTGGAAATTCTGAATTACTAGGCTCCTGTTCAACGCGGATCGAAGAACTCAACCAACTGCTTTTTGGTAAGAATATCGTCGATCGCGTGCGCGAGTTTAACGAGGATCCATGGGTTCTGTCGCTGGCTCAAATGCCTCGCGTGTACTTAGAGTCGGACGAAGAAGGCTCACCAGCCACCGGGACCTCTTCTGAACTCATCGGCAAACCCGCGCCGGGCTTCGACTTGGAATCGCTGTCCGGAAACCGCGTCGTGCTCGAGCAACTCCGAGGCCGAGTTGTCGTGCTCGACTTTTGGGCCAGTTGGTGCGGCCCCTGCATGCAATCGATGCCTGCCGTTGAAGATGTTGTGGAACAATTCGGTGAACGAGTCGTTCTGGTGCCTGTGAATATTCAAGAAGACGCGGAGCGTGTCTCCGCAGCAGTCAAAAGATTGTCGCTGAGCACTAATGTCGCTCTTGATGCGACCGGAAAGGTTGCGGCCGATTACCAAGCGAACGCAATACCTCAAACCGTCATCGTAGATCGTAATGGAATCGTGCAGCACGTTTTCGTGGGAGGCGGAAAACGCATCCTCGCTTCCATTCAAGCAGCATTGAGCAGCGCTGTCGAAGCCGCAGAATAATTTCAGCCAATGCTGCACCGTGAACGGATGCCTCGCGTTTCCCAGTACACACTTTCCAATTCGTCGCCGAGCTGTTGAGAATCCCGGCTCGACTTTTCGTGTGATCATGCACGTGCAAGGCATTCCGTAGTGAGCGCAGAACTCAATCTACTCCTTTTCGCCTCTGCGGATGTTCCATCCGGTCTCGCTCTCGCCTCTCGTCTCACTCGACACGGTGGTTTTTCGGTCGCCGTCACGCTCTGCAGCGAGAAAGCCAAACGACTTGAGATCCAAGTTCGCAAATCACTCGAAGAGAGCCAACTTGAATTTCCTCACGGACTCGAAATCCGCACTTGGGACGGTGGGGAAGATGCGTTGCTTCGCGATCTCGACGGTCAAAACAGCCTGCGCGTCGTCTTGCTACCCGGGCTCGATCGAGTCGACGTCGAACGACTTCAACTCGTTCGGAAGATCCACGCGACAATCGTTTGGTTCGAGGCCCACCCAGGCCTGGAAAGTTCGCCCCAGGCTATTTGGACCTTAACGCCGACGGATGAGACTTCGAACAGTAAACATGATCTCGCTTGGCTCGCGGAACATTTAGCTGCTTACCCCAAGGTCATACCACTTGCGAGCGATACCATTGAGGACCGAGACAAATACAATGAGCTCACGCATACAGCGGCCGACTGGGTGCTCGTTCCATGCGATGATCGGAATGTGCCTGCCAGTGCAAAGGCATGTAAGTCGTATGTGGAGCAAGCCGTTGGTCCAGTTCTGCTGGTTCGCAGCGAGTGTTCGTGGTGGCAGTGGGTCACCGAACGACAACTTCCGTCGTTTGTATCCAAGTACATTCCACAAATGGAGCGTGACCAGAGGCGAGAACTCTCTCTCCAGTTGGAAAAGTACACGCAGCTAGATTTTGAGTTCCTTTCACTCATCTGTGCCTCTACTTTTTTGGCCGCGTTCGGACTTCTGCAAGATTCAGCGGCAGTTATCATCGGAGCCATGCTTGTTGCACCCTTGATGACTCCGATCCTGGGAGCTGGATTGTCGCTCGCGCATGGAAATCGGCCACTCTACGGACGCAGTTTGAAAACAATTGGACTTGGGTTCTTGGCCGCGCTTGGAACCAGTTGCCTGTTTGGGCTTCTCGTTCGATTTGCGTTCCCAGCTATTCTCATAGAGCGTCAGGGGATAATCTATTTAACCAACGAAATGTGGTCGCGGACTCACCCGACCGGCATCGACTTTCTTGTAGGACTAGTCGGCGGTTCCGCTGCGGCATTTGCGCGCACACGATCCCATCTTGCCGATGCATTAGCCGGCGCCGCTATCGCAGCAGCCCTTGTGCCGCCGATCGCCACGGCTGGATTGCACATCTCGCTACTTGGTCTTTCAATTGGACCGGCGGATGGCCGCGAGAGTGTGGTCAACTTGATCTACGGACCGATCCTACTGTTCATCGCCAACATGTTGACCATTATGATAGGCTCATCATTCGTCCTTTGGGCCTGCGGCATCCGTGCCGACCACGGTCATACGCGTAAAGACAAATGGACGACCCGAGCGACTTTGCTCCTAGTGATGCTAACCGCAATGGTCCTCGTTTGGATCGTCCAGCATCCCTAATGCGTCCGAAGCACCCCACCTCCTTACATCTCTCACTCAAGCTCGTTTCGAATGTCCAGTCAAAAGATGCTGATGATTGCTCCGTTGATTTTTGCACTGCTCTGCTCACTGCAATCGAGCACCAATGCCAAAGAGCGACACAACGTCCTGATGATCCTGGTGGACGACTTGAAACCTACGATTGGGGCATACGGAGACCGATTTGCGAAGACACCGAACATCGATCGACTAGCCGCAAGCGGCATGCGTTTTGACCTCGCCTATTGCAATCAGGCGGTGTGCGCACCATCGCGTTTCACATTGATGCTGGGCGCGCACTCAACTCGAACCGGACTGTACGGTTTGGGCAGCCAACTTCGTTCGATCCTGCCAAACGCAGTCACTCTGCCGCAGTACTTTCAAAAATTTGGCTATCGCACAGAGTCGCTGGGGAAAGTGTTTCATATTGGCCACGGTAACTACGGCGATTCTGAATCCTTCATGGTAGAGCACTTCCATGACAAAGTGATTGAGTATGCCGACCTAAACAGCACCAATGGCGGACAACTTACGCGTGAAGAGGCTTACTTCACGAATCAGAAACTCGGACAAATCCGTTCACTTCCCCGCGGTGCTGCCTTCGAGTCACCCGAAGTGCCCGATGAAGCCTATGCTGACGGACGAGTCGCGCAAGAGGCCGTCTCGCGTTTGCAGGCCGCTGAAAAGCGAGTTCGTGATGGAACGCCATTCTTCATGGCCGTGGGGTTCGCCAGGCCGCACCTTCCGTTCAGCGCTCCCAAGAAATACTGGGACGCTTTTGACCCAGACGCACTACCCATGCCTGAGTTCGAGGATTTCCCGGAAGGGTCGCCTCAAGTTGCGCATAAGTTTGCTGGGGAGATTAGCAACTTTTTCCCGGTTCCCGAACGTCGGGATGAAGAATATTCCAACGAGCTGAAACGCCAGCTGATCCATGGCTATTACGCCAGCACGCATTTCGTCGACGCGCAGATCGGCAAAGTGCTCAAGGCTCTCGATGACCTGAAACTCAGCGAGAACACGATTGTTGTCCTGTGGGGAGATCATGGCTGGCACTTGGGCGACCATCATGTGTGGACGAAACACACCAACTATGAGCAGGCCAATCGCATCCCACTTATTATCCGAGCTCCGAACATAACAACCGGCGGTTCGTCGACTAGGCAGCTTGCGGAAAGCGTCGATCTCTTCCCAACGCTTGCCGAACTCGCCGGCTTGCAGGCTCCCAATCCTCCGCAGGGACTAGATGGAATCAGTCTCGTCCCGGTCCTCAAGGATCCTTCAGTTAGAGTTCGTGACCACGCGTTTCACGCGTACCCAAAATCAAAACTGGGAAGAGCCATTCGTACGGAACGCTACCGGCTGGTAGAATGGAAACCGATTGGCAAACCCGATGTCCCGGCACTGTACGAGCTCTACGACTACCAGTCAGACAGTCTCGAAACGAAAAACCATGCCACCAGTAGACCCGACGTGGTTGAAAGGCTGAAAGCTATTCTTCAGCAGTATCCAGAGCCAGTAGCTCGAAAAAGGCGGAATCCGAAAGCGGAGTCGTCGAGCTAAGGACCGCCACGTTGTCCAGTCACTTCCCCCTTGAATAAGAGATTAGAAATGACAGAATCAAACCGAAGAAAGATCCTCCGAATGGGTTCGGCTTCGATTGCACTGCCATTGTTTGCATCTTTGAATTTGGGTTGCGAGCAGAGCGACGATGCGACGGCCAATGCCACTACGCCAAAAAGCGAAACCGAACCGATGACGACCACTGAAATCCCTGGAAAGGAAATTGAAATGAAAGTTCAGTACCTGGAGTACGTTAGTTCGGACGCAGAAGCACTCTGCGAGAGTTACGCGAAGTTGTATGGAGTGAAATTTAGTCAGCCGATAGCCAATCTTGGCAATGCTCGTACCGCGGAGTTGCCCGATGGAAGCGTACTGGCTATCCGTTCTCCGCTACGTCCGGACGAATCCCCAGTGGTTCGCCCCTATATTCTGGTCGAAGACATTGAGGCTGCGGTCGAGAAGGCGAAGGAAGCCGGCGCCGAGATTGCACTCCCGCCGATGGAGCTACCTGGCCACGGAACGTGCGCAATATTTATCCACGGCGGGATTGAAAACGGACTTTGGCAGCTGAAGGCCTAAACGTACCGCGCTACGCAGTTAACTCAACCAGCGAGAGTCTCTTCATCTGCTCCATTCAGCGAGTAGCAGGTGGAGAGGAATTTCTTGTACAGGCCACCACCGAGGACTGCACCCAAAATGGGTGCGATGATATAGACAGTCAGCCACGACATGTCCCCTCCCAAAGGCAACGCGATTTCGCCCCAACCTGCAAAGTAAGCGAAAAGCCGGGGTCCAAAATCGCGGGCCGGATTAAAACACGCTTGCGTGAGAGGCGCAATGACTGAGATCAGAGCGGATACCGTCAACCCGATAAAGACAGCCGCCAAACCAGCCGGCGGCCGTTCTTTGTTCTTCTGATCTCCGACCGAAAGTACAACGATGGCTAAGATTGCAGTGCCCAGCAACTCTGCCAGAAAGGCGACTGAGTGCGGAACGGTTTCCTTGAGACTCGCATGCTCTTCAACGGAATAGGGTTCCAATTTCAAGGCGCCTGGATTTGGGAAGTACTCTCCATAACAGGACGCCGTAATCTCGCTACCTGGCTCACCACGCATAACACCGTATCGATCCTCGATCGTTTTCAATGTGGGCGAAAACAGGATGAACAGAGTCGCGGCGGCGAGCATTGCTCCTGCTAGTTGTCCCGCGAAGTACACCCCCACTCGGTGAACGGGGAAGTCATCCCAGATGGCCAGCATGATGGTAATGGCCGGATTGATATGAGCGCCGCTTACACCGCCGACGACATAAATCGCAAGCATGATAGCAAGCCCCCAAACAATCGCGACTTGCCAAAGCCCACTCTGTGCACCAAAGCAGACAGCCGCATGAACTGCGCCGCAGCCAAAAAAGATCAGAATGAAGGTTCCGAGGCACTCAGCCAGAAACAGAGACTTTGATTTCGCTTTGTCGTCCACCATCGGCTCGGCCAAATGTGCTGCGTAGAGATCTGCGGCCTACCGGTAAGAACCGCCCAAACAGAGCGGTCATTGTAGTTATCACGTCACCAAATATGCAGCCCAAGACTTATGACTGCCGAGAAAGCAAGACTTAACGACGTCGACTCGTAATCTTCCGTCCCGCCGTCAGGCGTCGCTTCTTAGGCTTCGGTGGAACTTCTTCCTCAGCAACCGCAACAGCCTTCGCTGACTCTTTAGGTTCACCGAAAGAGTCCTTTTCAAGGAGCCGATTGATGTTCGCCTCGATCGCAGTGAGTTGCGGCCCTTCGTCCAAAGTCACGAAGGTAAAAGCAATTCCCTCACGGCCCATTCTTCCCGTCCGCCCAACTCGGTGAACGTAGTCTTCGCAATCCAACGGTATGTCATAATTCACAATGTGGGACACCGTCGAAACATCGATCCCACGGCCAACGACATCGGTTGCTGCAAGAATTTGCACTTTGCCAGCCCTGAGAGCTTCGAAAACTCGATCTCGATCTCGCTGATTCATGTCGCCATGAATGCAACTGAGCTTCGCATTCTTCAAACTATCAATGCCTTGGAGCTCTTTCTCCAGGGCGAGGTGCAGTCGATCTGTTCCGCGTTTGGTTCGGCAGAAGATAATCGCCTGTGTCGGCTGCTCCCGCTTCAGGAGTTTCACCAGTGTTGGGAACTTATCTTTCTGCTCGACACTAAAATAACGTTGCTCAATCGTCGATACAGAAACATTCTTCCCTGAACAATCAATGTGAATTGGATCTTCTTGGTACCGTGCTGTCAGCTTCTTGATCTCGGGGGGGAGAGTCGCGCTGAGAAGCAATGTTTGGCGGTCCTTAGGACAAGAACGAAGAATCTTTTCAATCGCAGGTCGAAAGCCAATGTCCAACATGCGATCCGCTTCATCCAGAACCACGCACCACAAATCCTCGGTCCGAAACGTTCGCCGCTGGATATGATCCTGGACGCGTCCCGGAGTCCCCACGACCACTTGAACGCCCTCTTTCAACTGATTCATTTGCCGACGCATATGCTTACCACCGGCGAGCACCGCGATCGATGTCTTGCAACCGTGAGCGAGCTTTACCATCTCCTGATAGACTTGCTCGGCGAGCTCTCGAGTCGGAACCAGCACCAATGCCTGCGGGTTTCGACACTCCGACAGAGGATCCAACATCTCCAGAATCGGAATCGAGAATGCCGCAGTTTTTCCCGTGCCGGTTCTGGCTTGGCCGATAACATCACGACCATCTAACGCAGGCGGTATAACCTTCTCTTGCACCGGAGAGGGCGTCTCATAACCTAGCTTGTCTAATGCTCTGAGCATGACCCGGGAAAGGTCGAGGTCTTTGAAGTGAATCGTGTCCGCAGACTCATCAGCTGACTGCGATTTCTTATCAGAAGTTGAAACGTCGTTCTTCATTGGGATAACACCAGGTAGGAAGTGAATGAGGGATAGTGCAAAGCCTCGATGCGACACGGTGTGTACACTCTGGAGGTCACACTTCGAGACGCGTCTTCGAACTCTACGAAGATCGTGGCAACTAGACTCCACCAGGAGCCGTCAACACGCACGCGGGCGTCGAATCATGGCAATGGCCAAACAGCTGACACCCACCTCAACTTCCATCCTGCGGATTGCAAGAAATCGCGCTGCGATCACAGCTCGATGCGATCGTACTTTGTGGAAAGCACGGTCGCTTCGAGCTGAAATAGTTCAACTCGCCACAGACAGGACAGAGGATGAGTTTGCCACGCAGGGCAAAGACAGATCTCCAGATCCACTAATGCACTGAGCGGCACTGTTATGTTAGCTGCGGTGCTTCGAGCCTGTCACCACCATTCGGAAGCATTGGGGTGATTTCCGCATTTTGTTCAAGGAAAGAGACATTCGAAGTCCTCCTAGGCAGCCTATTCACCATGGATTAGGACCTTCCTTTCCATGAAACCGGGGCTTTGCCCACTTTCTCTCTGGCAAACGCTACCCATTGAAGTGCCACGAACGCAGCCACTGAAAGCGGATGAAGGGCCGTCGTCCATACCGACCGTTGGAATCGACGAGCCAGCAAAAATGGCGTCATAAGGCTGAGGAGCATGCTCGCGGCAACCACCAGCGTCGCGATCAGCCTGGCCCTATCGCTCCATGGCCAACCGTAGAACAACGCATGAGCCAAAGTGAGTGGCGGAATCACTGAACCAAAAAGTAGCAGGAAGGAGAAGATTCCAATCAATGGCCACCGTGCAATACCTTCCGTAGCGTTCTTGAGAAGTCCGTTGACGACTTCTGAGAAACCGACGTACATACGGACAGCAGCAATGTCGGATGCATCGAACAAATCCGTTTTCAATCCAGCCGATCGAAACACTCGAGGCAGCTTTAACCCATCGTGACGCGAAGCTGCAATCTCTCGATGGCCGCCGCATTCCAAGTAGTCTTCGCGACGCGCGATGAAGAGCTGACCGCAACCAGCGCCGAACTCAGGTTTAGCCGAAGCTCGCATTTGATCGATTGGCAGATATCCGAGCAGGACATAGTGCATCATTGGGATCAACAACTGCTCGCCAAATGAGCCCAATCGCTGCTCGGGGAAACCACTGACCAAACTCGATTCGCGGCGCCCCAATTCACTCACACAACGCTCAACAAAATCCGGCTCCACTTCTACATCCGCATCAAGGAAGATCAAAACCTCGTCTTCTACGCGATTTGCCAACTGCCAGCACGCGTGTTGCTTCCCGTTCCAGCCAGCAGGCAAAGCTTCCGAAGACTCTAGTCGCAAACGCGGGTCAGATTTCGCCAGACGCTCTACGATCTCAGGCGTCGAATCCTCCGAGTGGTCGTCTAGGACAACAAACTTCAGATGCGAGCGTTGGTTCTTGAGCAGATGCGCTAATGAGCGCTCAATTTTGTCAGCTTCATTACGGGCAGGGACAAGCACTGCGACCGAAGGCGAGTGCCCCTCGCCGACGACCGTGGGTTTCGATTCGTAGGCGAACTGGAAAAGAGGTAAGTTCCGAAGCACCATGATTAGCGGTAACGCCGTTGCACCAAGAACAACGAGCGAGAAAACGATAAAGACCATCACAAACGTTCATAAAGCGAGCCAAGTTCCCTAGTAGCCGAGATGCTACTATTTCGTGCAATCAGATTGCACCCACTTCAGTGTAGCGATCCGTCATGGTCGCGGGGTGGCTTCAAGCTAGAGCGACTGAGCTTACTTTCACTCGCAAGCTCAGCTGAATGAATTAAACCAAAGGACTAGTCGGCGAAGCTTGGCTGGTCGGAAGGACGTCCTTGTTTAAGTCCTCCTCAATGATGCTACGAAAAATGATGCTCAACTGCTCTGGCTCAGAAACAAACCGTGGATCATCCAGCGAGACGTCGGGCAGCCGCACATTGGGAGCCCCCACTGCGAGATCGCGGAATCCCATGTCCCATCCAGGAAAGATCCGATCCTCAACATCCTTACTCGAGATAATCACCACGCCTTGGTGGCGGTCGTCGCGCTCAATCCGTTCGAAAAGATCTAGCACAGCGTACTTTTCACCCTCCAGAGCCTGCGTGAAAAACTTACCTTTGGCGACCAACAATCCAGTAATACCTAGGCGTTTATTGTTCTGGCGAGCCGTTTGAAGAATGGAGTCCAAGTCCGCTTGGCCCAAGCCATCACGGATCTTGCTCAGATAGAACATCCTATACATCAGATAATCCCAACCTTCGATACTATGCTTGACTACAAGCGCTGTCGCACACGCCCGGGAAAAGGATAGCATTCAAATCGGCAAGAGCTGAAAAGATCCGCACAAGGGCGTTAAACACACAGTCCTGGTCAACCCGCTCAGCATAACCAATCACTCTACCCAAGTAATTGCAAACGCTGCTTGACTCTTCAGACGTAGAAATGGGCGTGGGCCTGCAACAATTGCAGCCCACGCCCAGAGTTCTATTTATTCCAATGCCGCAGAAGTTCACGCAGCAAAAAGGGAATCTTAGAAGTTATCCGCAGTGACACCCTTCCACTCGTCGGTTCGGAATGGAGTCAGCGGCAGTCCCTTCGTATCGAACATATTGCACACTGGATTGTCCGCCCAGGCATATCGAACTGCCACCGGTGAAGCGACTTCGGTACTCGAGACTTCAATACGGCCATCCTTTAGGATCTTCGCGTCCGCCCAAACAAACTTTTGATCCTCACCTGCGATCGCAAATCCAACTGGTTCACGGACATCAAAGGGGCGCCACCCGCCATCGACGTGCTCGAAAGACAAGACAATCTTGCTGCCTGACTTTTCCATTCCACTGAAGGTAGGACTTTGATAGGCCATCGCGATGCCGTAGTCATTTGCCAAAGCCCAGCGAGCGAGCCGCTGCCCAACGATGACTTTGTTTCGCGGATGAATGTCCTTACCTTCGCCGACATCGATAATGACTGCCTCACCTGTTTTCGGCAGCTTCGACATTGTCATCGTTTGAGCCTCACGCAGTTCTGCCCAAGTGCTGTCACCAGGCTCGGTTTGTTCCGGTCGGAAGTCGGCAAGCTGAACCCAATAGAAAGGGAAATCCCCTTGTCCCCACTCATCTCGCCAATTGGAGATCATCTTCGGAAAGATGTTTCGGTACTGGTAGCCGCGTGAAGCGTTAGATTCGCCCTGATACCAAATAGCGCCTTTGATACCGTAACCCAAATGGGATTTGAGAACTCCGTTGTAGATATTGGCTGGCCGCTGGTTGCCGTTCATATTCCGTTTGAGGCCTTGTAGCTGTTTTTTCTCTGCTTCGGTAAGGTCTCCTTCGCTCTTTGCGGCCAGCTTTTCATACTGTGTTTCCATTCCCTTCCAACGATCGAGCGTTGGCTTGTAGGCTTCATCTGCATCTAGTAGATCGCGATTGATCCAAGCGTCGGCAGCCGAACCACCCCACGCGTCGTTGACTAGCCCAATTGGCACGCCGAGAGTTTGATGCAATTGCCGGCCGAAGAAGTAGCCCACCGCGGAGAAGCCGCCGACGGTCTCTGGTGAGCAGACCATCCAGTCCGCGCCTTCGTGAGTCCAGACTGGCTCCTGTCGGCCAACGTTTGGATAGTTAAGCATTCGGATCTCAGGAAACTTCGCGCCGGCCATTTCCAAATCGGGGTCATTGGAGTTGGCAACTCGCCACTCCATGTTCGACTGCCCGGAGCAAATCCAAACCTCTCCGACCAGCACGTCACGAATTTTGATTTCATTGCTGGCCTTCACCGTAAGCTCGTACGGCCCACCAACGGGGAGTGGATCCAACATCACCATCCACTCGCCATTTGCGTCGGACGTCGTCTTTACCGACTGCTTGGCAATCGCCACTAAGATCTCTTCGCCCGCATCGGCACGGCCCCAGATCTTGTTGGCTTGCTTCTGCTGAAGCACCATGTGGTCGCCGAAAATATTGGGCAGTGTGACTTCCGCACGCACACTCTGGAGGCCAACGGCACCTAGCAAGAGAGCAAAAATGGGCACAAGTTTACGAAGCATGGAGGTTTCCTTTGTCGAATCGGGATTGAAATGGGGTGGGATAAAGCGAATGGCGTCCGAGCTGCAAGCGCAATGCTCAGAGGTAGGGAGAAGCAGGGCAGACATAAACTCTGCCGAGCATCTTAACTCGAAACACAGTAGACTTGGGGCTCTACCGCACAGGTTCTACACGCTTTTTGAAGCGGCTCGAATTTTAGCAAAGTTCACGCAATCGAAGAGCCTGGCTCGACCGGGCGCATTCTCATTTACAACCCACAGCTTCCACCCCAACTAAGCCAATGCATCTTCTCCACCCGCCACAAGCCAGTCCCACGATCCGCCCCCGTCAGCTGTTTGCAACCGTTCTTGCATGGAGAATCTTGGCTGCATTAGCCATCTGTCTCGGTGTGTGGAGTGTTCCTGTCGCTGCAGCTGAAAGACCGAACATCATTTTAATGATGGCGGACGATCAGGGATGGGGTGAAACAAGCTACTACAACCACCCGCGGCTCAAGACACCGAATCTAGATGCCATGGCTCGCGGCGGCTTGCAACTCGACCGTTACTATGCGGCTGCACCCGTCTGCTCACCGACCAGGGCAAGTGTTTTGACGGGGCGAACGAACAATCGCACTGGAGTCGAATCGCATGGCTACGCTTTACGACTGCAAGAAAAGACGATCGCTCAAGCCCTCCAAAAAGCCGGCTACCGGACAGGGCATTTCGGGAAATGGCACCTCAATGGCTTCCGCGGTCCTGGTGCCCCTGTATTGGCAGAAGACGATCACAACCCAAGTGCATTCGGGTTCGATGAATGGCTGTCAGTGACGAACTTCTTCGATCGCGATCCGATTCTCGGCCGACAAGGAAAGATCGAAGAGTACCAGGGCGATTCGTCGGAGGTGGTGGTTCAGGAGGCAGAGAAGTTCATTTCGAAATGCGTCGAACAGGAGGAGCCCTTTTTCACCGTTATTTGGTTCGGCACTCCGCACTCCCCTTTTCGAGCACTCGAGAAAGACCAAGCACCGTTTTCCGATCTCAATGAGAGTTCGATGCATCACTATGGTGAGCTCCGCGCCATGGACCGGAGTATTGGCAGCCTTAGGAAACATTTAAGAGAGTTGAAGATCGCCGACGACACTCTGTTTTGGTTTTGTAGCGACAACGGGGGTCTTCCAGGGATCGAACCAACCACTGTAGGCAACCTTCGGGGTTTTAAAGGCCAGATCTACGAGGGCGGTTTGCGGGTCCCTTGCGTTATCGAGTGGCCGAACAGGATCGCCAAGGGGCGTCAATCTTCATACCCTGCAGTTGCCATGGACATTTTTCCTACGCTATTAGATGTCGCGACCCTAGCGGACGCCTCGAACCTACGCCCGCAAGACGGACTGAGCCTTGCTCCACTTTTTGAAAGAGAACTCAAGCTGCGTCCTAAACCAATTCCATTCAACTGTTTTGGGGAAACGGCGATTATCGACAACGACTGGAAGCTACTCCACGTTGGCAAAAAGAAGACTCGCAAAGACAAGCGGATGGAGCTCTACAATCTGGCCCAAGATCCGGGCGAGCAAAACGACCTCTCCGAATCCGAGCCTGAGAAGTTCGCTCAATTGCAATCGGAAATGGACCGTTTCTTGGTCTCTCTCGAGCAGAGTATGGCCGGAAAAGACTATCCGGAAGGAAGTGTGAATCCTGGTGAACCAGCGCCAAGTTCTTGGACCGACTCCGAGATGTACAGTCCCTTTTTTGACGATTGGCGGGATCGCCCGGAATACAAACGTTGGCTGAAAGACAAATAGCCGGTCGACCAGCTGCGCCCCTCCAATGAAACGTGGGCTTGTCTATACTCCGTAGTCCAGACACTTGCTCCGTACTTGTGGTAACGGACACGACCAGTTTCCAGCTATCCGTCTAAAATCAATATGAGCACTCGCGCAAATTTTCAAAGCAGCTATCTAACTCGCTACGCAATCATGGCGGCCATCTGCATCGGAGCCGGACTTTGGTTTGCCTACGACGGCTTCATCGGCTATCCATCGAATTTGCCGGCAGCTCGAGCCTACGATGAGATACGCGACCTGAATGACGCAGAACTGCGGATCGAAAAATGGAAGGAGTTGGCAGAGAAAAACAATTGGTCAAAGCGCACGCCTGAGAAGTCAGCCGAGGAAATCGAGAACGATATCCTCGGACAGTATTTTTGGATGACACTCTGCTTTCTCGCTGGGATCCCTGCCGTCTACTATTACTGGTCGTCCAAAGGCAATTGGGTCGAGTCAACAGAAGCAGGCCTAACAACGAGTTGGGGACAAGCCGTAGACTTCACCAAAGTCACCGAGCTCAACAAGAACCGCTGGGAGAAGAAGGGCATTGCCAAGGCGACGTACGAGACGGATTCGGGCAAACGCATTTTCGTCTTCGATGACTTCAAGTACGAGCGAGAGCCCCTTGGCAAAATCCTCACGAGCCTCGAAGCTGCACTAGACCGAGAATCCATTATCGGAGGCCCAACCGAAGCCGAAATTGCAGCTCGCAAGAAGGAAGAAAGCGAGGTCTCGAAAGACGATTCAGACGCAGAACCCAGCGATTCCAACTAAACCGCCTGCACAATCCGCCGCCCCGCTCTTTCACTTTCAGTGTTTAAAACAAAAGATTCGTGGAAGGACAGGCGACGATGCCCAGCAAGGTTCTTAGGCTGCAAGAAGAACAACACACTGGAGCCCACTAGAGATATTCGTCCCACTCTCTAGCTTGAAGCTGTTTCACAACCTCTCGCACACGCTCCTCCTCATCCTTGGGAGCCACCAACGTTGCGTTATCGGTATGCACGACAATGGTATCGTTCATCCCAATCGTGACTATCAGATGTTCTTCATCTCCAAAGACGATCATGCGTTGCGACTGAATCGGCAAGTACTTTCCTCGCACACAGTTGCCCTGTTCGTCGGGTTCGGCCAGGCGACCAATGGCTTGCCAACTTCCAACATCGTCCCAGTTAAAAGTCGCTTCGATCACAGCCACGTCGTCGTAACGCTCCATGACAGCGTAGTCGATAGACCGTCCATCGATCTTCGAGAACTCGCGTTCGAGGGCCACTTCAAATCCTGGCGTCCCCAGCGCTGCCGAGATCGCGTCGATATGCTTCATCATCTCCGGTTCAAATTTCCGGAGGGCATTTAAGATCGTCGCTGCACGCCACATGAAGATGCCACTGTTCCAATCGAAGTTACCCGAGGTAACATACTGCTCCGCTGTCTCGCGGTTTGGCTTCTCACGAAAGCACTCGACTTTATAGGCGCCAGATACGCCGGCCGTAGTCAATGCCTCGCCACGTTGAACATATCCAAACGACTCGGCAGCATAACTTGGCCGAATACCAAACGTTACGATCCGATCCGGCGATTCCTCAATGAGCTTCACGCCATTGGACATGCAATCTTGGAACTGCGCATCGGAGCTAATAATATGATCCGCAGGCAACACCAACATGATTGCTTCTGGATCAGCGTGGTGTACCAACGATGCGGCCAATGCGACACAGGCAGCCGTGTCCCGCTTCATCGGCTCACCAACAATCTGTTCCGGCGGCACGTCACTCAACTGTTCGCGAACAGCTTCGACTAAGTGCTTATTGGTCATCACCAGCGTTTGCTCTGGCGATATAAGGCCTTGGAGCCGATCGCTCGTCGCCTGAATCATTGTGTTTCCCCCGACAAGCTGTAGTAGCTGTTTGGGGCACTTGTTGCGACTTGCTGGCCAAAATCTTGTGCCAGAACCACCGGCCATAATCACTGCGTGAAGCACGATGCTCGTCTCCGTTCGGGGGCATTTTCAACAGTCTTTGCGCGGAAGGAAACGTACTGAGATTCCTAACGCCCAATTGGCAATCAATTCTAGAGCGTTTCCACGTTTCTTGTAGCCCGGCTTCGCTCATGCCCTCCTGTGCGCAAAAATTGCGCACTGCGCCGCCACATCGCTTTCGATTACCGGACATCAATGGACGCCCCGCTAATCGGGACTAGGGAGCCCTCGCGAGCTCGCTTCTCCAACCCCGCCTCTTACAACCCCGCCTCTTACAACCCCGCCTCTTACAAGGGGCCATACCAGGGCGGTTCGGCCGGTCAGACGCTCTTGGCAGGTGGTCCAAAAGCAACGTGATGTACGGTTTCAGCCAACAACCGCCGGGCAAAGCCTAACTTCAGGGCAGGAGACTTGAACCCCCGAGCAGTTCAACATGCTCGGCACACACGACAAAACCCCGCTCAGAAAGCGGGGTTTGCACTTAAAATCAATCGACCATACCGGCTATAGCCTACCAGCGATCTCCGCGTCCACCGCGTCCGCCGCCACCACCACCGCCGCCGCCACCGCGACGATCTTCACGTGGGCGAGCTTCGTTGACGGTCACTGAGCGACCAGCAATGTCTTGTCCATTCAATGCTTCGATCGCTTCTTGCGCCGATTGGTCATCCGACATTTCGACGAAGCAGAAACCTCGAGAGCGACCAGTTTCCCGATCCTTAACAACGTTTACGGAAGTTACGTCGCCGTACTGACCGAACGCTTGCTCGACATCAGCTTCCGTAGCTTGGAAACTCAAATTTCCAACATAGATATTCATGGAAACACCTTTCAAATAACTGTTCCACTCATTGCATGCAGCACGTCAGGTCTACAACCTAGCGCCAACCAAAATTCGCTGCGGGGCAACACAGTGCCCGTTCATTGCGTGTCATCAGCGGATTGACTGAAGGGTTACCAGAAAGAATTCGACAGAAAGCTCTGAACCGCAAAGGAAATCCAATTCGACTTTTTTCAGATGTGCGATGTAAGCCTTAAAAGACTGCAGTGGCGAAGTCCAGCAAATGACCACCGTTGATCAAGCTATTCACGGACCCCGCACACGACTGTTGCGCAGCCTAGCCCATGCAAAGCAATGCGTCGAGCCGAAAGTCACAGTTTGCCTCGCAACTAACGAACTTTTCACGTCACAGCGCGACCCATTTCGGCGTGTTTCGCCCGCATCTTAGCGACGACGCGGAACATCTGCCCTCCAAACTCCGTATCTAAGAAAACCGGCCATCCGCACCCCGAAACTGAGTAGGCATTTCAGATAAAATCACGGTTGAAGTCCCTCAGCTTCCAGATTCACCAATCCAACTGCCGCGTCGAACTCAACAGAATCTTCGAATTGATTGAATTCAGGATCCGCACATGGAAGAGACGCAGAATCGCATGGAAACAAGTGGAGTCGCAGCAGCTCAGGGTCCAACCTCTCCGCCACAGCAAGCTCGTTTCTCGACTCGAGCAGTTGGATTCATCGCTGCATTCTGCCTCTTGCTCATCCCACTCTATTTCGTCGCCCGCGACATCGAGTCCTACAAGCCCTGGCTTGAGCGCTACTTTCAACTCTCAGTGTCTGATTCCCAAGTTGAGCTCTATTCGCTCTCAGACGATCCCAATCGTGTCTTGTTGAAATCAAATCGGCTCTACATGGTCGATCTCAGCGACCAGAGCCGGAGTGAAGTCCCAATTCCGGTTCGGTTTCAACACTTCCTGGGAGTAGCTTCCAACGGGCTCGTAGTCATGCAGACGATGGCTCCAGCTGATCGAACGGACTTTCCGTCGAAGTGGGAGACCATCCTGAGTAACGAAAATGGTGTGCAGCAAAAGATTCCCTCAGAAGAAAGCTGCCTGCTAGTCGGGAATCGATATCTCATTCAAATGCCGCGGCGTAGCACGGGCTACGGCTGGAAGTGGATGGACCTGGAAGGAGAACTCGAGTGGAATCCTTGCTCTCCCGAATTCGAAGGCTCTAACCCAGTGAAGTCGGTTCTTGGAAGCAATAGGCTAATCCTCAATGACGCAAAATATTGGCGATGCATTGAAATGACTCCGACTGGTCAACAGCTCGTTTCTAGGTGGAGATGGAACTCTGCTTTGGGCAGGCGAGTCTTCGGAGGTCTCGTGGTTCTGGAGAACTTCCGTAGCAACACCTACGAAATCCATGATTTGAACGGAGGGAAGTTTACGTACAGTGGAGATCTCCTGCTGACAATTCAAAAAGCAGCTCCGGCTTTTGCTGGAGGTTTCTCTCTACCAATGACGGATTCTGCTGAACGCTTTCTGTACTACGATGGCAAGCAATATTTCGCTGACCGATCTTCTAGCACGCTCAAAGTCGGCGAGTATTCAACCAGCGAAAAGTACGTAGAAATCGTCAACGGCAAGTACATGTTGGTTTCTTACCTCTCAAAAGGTCGCTCCAACCCACAGTACTTTCTTGAGTACAATACAGGCACCCAATGCCGACTGGACACAAAATCAAGACTTCAATTCATTGAGCTTCCAGACGGTCGCCTCTTCGGTTTGGACACATTCGGCAACATTGAAGTTTTTGATCCGATCAATGGCAACCTAGTCCAGCGTTTCTGTTTGTACACCCGGAACCGAATTCTTGCAGTGTGCGTGGCTGCCGCCTTCACTACCTGGTTTGCCTTTTGGCTAAAAATTGTTCAACGGCAAGAGGTGCCTAGATGGGCAGGCAGCCCTCCGTTCTTCATCGCTGCCACAGTTGCCCTTATTGCTGTTTTCTCCCACCGCGATCTAACCCTCGACTACGATCTTTACGCGCTTCATTGGCAAGTCGTTGAAGCCTTCGCATGTGCACTGATCGTGTGTGCAATTCAGTCGAGTTATCTAGCGGTCTCGCGACCAGTGCCCGCCCTACTACCGATCACTGCCGTACTGGCATTTATCTTCTTAGCGGCCCTCTACGTCTGGGGGGACCACTGGAAAGAGTCTGCATTCCAAAACCGAAGCGCACCGAGGATCTTCCAAGAATCCGTTTTGCGATTCTCAATGTTCGCACTACTTGTCGTCATTCCATTCTTTTGTTTGCGGTGCTATTCATTGAGGAAGCAGGGTGCGCCAGTCTTTCAACTCACCGATATCTTCATTTCAACGAGTGTCATAGCGGGAGTCTACGCCGTTCTCATCCGCTTACCGTCCTCAGAATGGGCTGACACCCGCTCAGTTGCGAACTTGGCCTCAGCACTCATCCATTCCAGCTCTATTGCGTGTATCGCTGTGTTCTTTCTTGCGGTGTGCCATTTTCGACTGAGGCGATGGCTCTTTTCCTCCGTGATACTCACGAGCACTGCCGTCGCCGCCTCTGTCGCTGCCAGCACCGGTCTAGGCTATGATGCATTAGGGTTATCACCTGCATTCTCTGTAGCGATCGTTCCATGGAGCGTATTTGTTGCGTGTTTGCAAATGTTTCTATGGATCAATGCCTGGCTCAGTCCAATCCCGCTGCAAGTTGATCCAAAGAATGTCGGCTTAACTGGGGCGCGTGAAGCATGAGTAACGAAGTGAAGCCGAGACGCGTTTACCTTCGACGCTACTTCGTGGTTGGCCTAGTGTGCCTGATGCTGCTGGCGACGGCCGCAAGTGCGCAGATCGGTGGTTGGGGTTTCGGCGGGCGCTCCGGTGGAAGGGGCCGAGGTCGGCCACGACCGGATCGGTCGTCCTTTCCAACATGGAACATCGATCAGAATTTTGAAAGTGATGTTTTTACGTTTGTGCGAGTCGAATTCGACTCGTCAGGGCCTTTCGGTTGGCACGACCGCTGGGATAACGACTTCCCGGACGGCGACTGGAATTTCTCGCTTCGCCTTCAACAACTGACTTCCATGGAAGTCGATCCAAATGGCGAAGTCCTCCGCCTCAACGATCCAAGACTCTACGACTATCCGTTCTTGTACTTTGCCGGCGTTCAGTACATGCGGCTTAGCAAGTCAGAGCAAGAAGCTTTTCGCCGCTACCTCGAGAACGGTGGTTTCTTTATGATGGATGACCTATGGGGGATTGAGAGCCGCCAAAACGTCCTGGCTCAAATGAAGAATGTCTTGCCGTACTGCACGCCGAGAGAACTGACTCTAGACCACGAAGTCTTCCACCAAGTCTACGATCTCAAAGAGCTGCCTCAGGTCACGGACTATCTCACTTGGAGCCGCGGAGCAAGATTCGAATACGCTCACGAAGGCGCGACGGGTGATCCAAGCCCGCACTTTCTCGCGTATTACGATTCCAACGACCGCATGGTCGGTATCGTTTGCCACAACAATGACATCGGCGATGGATGGGAGAGGGAAGGGAACCACAAGGACTACTTCAAATTGTATTCCGTCAAGCACTCCTACCCGTTCGGCATCAACATCATCTCGTACGCATTGACTCACTAGAGACCTGCTAGAAGACGAATCCTGCAGTCAACTCTCACTCGTCCTAAGCCGCAATCGACTTTTGCTTCTCGTTCCAGCGGTTCCAAAGAAGAATGACAACAATCACAAAGTAGGCGGTAAATTCGAGCCCAACAATGGGCGTTGCGATCAGCATTGGCGGGTAGTTCACGACTGCATGCACCCCCACTGCTGCGTAAAGATTGCGAGTCATCAAGAATACAACAGCCAATAAGAGCCCGCATACGAAGAGCACAAGAAGGTTTGGGTAAATGGCGCTAAAGTCCAGACCACGATGCAGCAGATTCGGTATGTGCTGCACCGAGAAGACAACCTGAGAGATCAACAGAGAAAGCCAGAAACATTTTGACCAGCTCCATTTTCGGTTGCGTTTTTTGAACAATATCAGCAGTTGTGGAATCAAAAACCCTCGGAATAAAACCTCTTCGTACAACGCGTTCCCAAAGACTTGACCGAGAATCAGGCCAAGTGAACCTATTCCGGACTTGCTCAGCAGTCCGTTCGCGATTGGTTCGGAAGCTTGTAGCGGACCAGCACCGCATGCGATGGCCAACAGCGTGAAGACGTGAACAAGCACGAGGGCCACCAATGTCCAAGCGATTCCCTTAGAGATTGCCGTGGACTCAGCACCCGCAACGGGGCTAAGTGCCACATCTTTCGGTTTTAGCCCTCCCACGACGAAGATCAGCGGGAAGACAATCAGCATAAACAGCAAATTGGCTTGGAGTGTTGAGTTCACCAACCCAAACGTGGCTTGTTGCAGAAACCCAAGTACTGATGATGGGAAAATCACGAGATTCATGACTGTCGACTGAATCAAGTGGACCACAATCACCAACAAGATGATCTTCAAGCCTGCAGATCGAACCATGAACAGTGAACGACAGTTTTCAATCATCGAGGGCGACCAGTCGAGGGAAACAGGCAGGCAGTTCGGGTGACTCCGCCCCTCAGGATATCGCAATCCGCCAGCCAAGGCGACGTGTCTGGGATTGCAAACGTAGCCAGTATCCAAACGATTCTCTGGGACGACGCCAATCAGTCGCATCGGTTGACTATGCGAACGCCTATAATCACCGCAGTGGAGGCTATGTCTCCAGAAATGCTCTTCAAATCCAATCGTTTAAACGATTAACAAGCCCGCTAATCCGGTAAAAGCTGATTCATGGAAAAGTCGAAACGGAAAGTCGTCATCGTTGGAGCGGGCCCTGGCGGATTGGCATCTGCCATGCAATTAGCTCATGCCGGAGCGGACGTGACTGTTCTGGAGAAGCAGAATTGGGTCGGCGGCCGAACTGCGACTTTTACTCAAGACGAGTTCACGTTTGACATTGGGCCCACTTTTTTCCTCTATCCTCGAGTTCTAAAGGAGATTTTCGCGTCGGTGGGCTTCGACCTTTTCAAAGAGGTTCCCATGAAGCGATTGGATCCTCAGTATCGAATCAGCTTCGCCGCCGGTGGTCAAATCGATGCGACGCCCGACATCGATCGAATGGAAGATGAGGTCGCAGCGCTATCGCCCGAGGATCGCGGAGCGGTCACTCGGTATCTCAACGACAACCGAGAAAAGTTGAAGAAGTTCCGACCGATCCTAGAATCGCCTTTCAATGGCCCTCACGACTTACTTCGCTTGAGTCTTCTGATGGCCGCACCGTCCGTCAAGCCTTGGCGATCGCTCCACGACGAATTGGGCACCTACTTTAAGGACCCTCGGTTATCCATCGCCTTTTCGTTCCAATCGAAATACCTTGGCATGTCGCCGATGCGCTGCCCGAGTCTATTTTCAATTCTCTCATTCTTGGAGTACGAGCACGGAGTGTTTCACCCCTACGGCGGATGCGGAGCGGTCAGCAAGAGGATGGCCGAGCTGGCGGAGTCGCTGGGCGTGAAAATTAAGCTGAACACAGAAGTCACGGGCTTTTCGTTCCAAGGTAAGCGTCCAACCTCGGTTCACACAGACGACGGAGGCTACGCCGCTGACGCAGTGGTGATCAATGCCGATTTTGCTCAGGCCATGCAACGCTTGGTTCCCGATTCGATTCGCAACCGCTGGACAGACGAAAAGATCAGCAAAAAACGTTTCTCGTGCTCCACTTTCATGCTCTATCTCGGAATTAAGGGACGCTATGAGGATCTTCCGCACCATACGATTCACATCGCGAAAGACTACGAACGAAACTTGAAGGAGATTGAACAAGACTTCGTATTGCCCAAGGATCCAAGCTTCTACGTGCAGAACGCTTCGATCACCGACCCCAGCATGGCTCCCGAGGGCCACAGTTCTCTATACGTTCTCGTTCCCGTACCTCACGCCCATCGTAATATCGAATGGAATGAAGAGACCTATCAAGCGTACCGCGAACTAGCACTAGACCAGTTGGCCAAAGAGGGCCTCGGTGATGTTCGCGAACGCATCGTGACGGAGAGAATGATCACACCTAAGACCTGGGAAGAGGACTTTGGACTGTACCGAGGGTCAACCTTCAATTTGGCGCACAACTTGAACCAAATGCTACACCTACGTCCGCACAACCGCTTTGAAGACCTTGACGGAGTCTATCTCGTCGGCGGAGGCACACACCCAGGAAGTGGCCTTCCTGTGATTTACGAGTCGTCTCGAATCACCTGCAAACAGCTCGTCCCAGAACTTGGATTGAACGCAAATTTCATGTACCAAGACTCGCCCGAAATCAGCCCCGAAGAACTCGCCCCGTTGGTTTAGATATCGGCACTTCCTTAGGCATCAGAACTATTCCGTTTGCCGCCCAGCCGCGGAGGCTCTTCCGACTCTGCGGTACTTAGCGTCCTCGATCAACTCAACGGCAAGGTCTCAACGAACTGAGATTGAACGGTCTTACCGTCGTTGGCGGTGAGGATGATTTTTGTTCCAGGCTCAATATCCTGTAGACCTTCCAAATCAATCGACCCGTCAACGCTGCTTCGCGTCCCACGTATGGTTTGGTTGTCTTCGTTCATCAAAAGAACATCTGCATTGGGCAGAACTTTTAGGTTTGGCAGGCGACAACTGAGCGGACGGCCGGTTTCCCTCGTCGATGTGATAAGCTGCCCACCGCCTCGAGGCTCTATGGCTGGCGAATCGATCATATTTCGCACCCGCAGCTCAATGTTGCGTTCTTCCTTCCACGGATGGAACTCCATCTCCAAGAAGTTCCAGTAAAACGGGTCTGAAGCTGCGTGACTGTCTTGATCGGGATTTGAGAAGTTCTTGTGATACAAGCTGTAGATATCAACGGGTCGTCCATCAAAATCTTTCATCTTCCGCCCGAAGCCCTGGATTAAGGCGCGGCCTCCGCTGCGTCCAATCGGCCCGAAGCTACATTCGATGACTCCGTGATCGGTGTTCTTCATAATGCAGCCGTTGTGGACGTCGCCGTAAACACTGACAACCCCCGTGCGACTACCCAACAACTCAATAACGCGGTCCGCACCGGCCTTCACCCACCCTGCATAGTCGGCGGTCACGCGATCGCGTTGATTAAAGTCGCCCTGAAGCTCTTCGCTGCGTCCACCTTTGTATTTCGCCCCCGCCCAAACGGTATGCAGTCCGTTGAGCCCCGTAATACACACGAGTGGGCTCGAGTCCGATTCAAGAAGACTCTGCAGCCAAGCGAACTGCTCTTCGCCGAGCAAACTGCGGGTTGGATCCGTTCGGTCGTACAAGTTTTTGAACGCTTCCCACCCGGAATCGTCCCACATGTCTGTGTCTTGGCTACTTCGCCACAGTCGCGAATCCAGGATGACAAACGTGAAATCACGATTCGGCATCTTCCACGCTCTCCACTTCTTCGGATTGATGCGTGGATCGACCTCTTCTTCGCCGGTTACCAAGTGATGCACGATCTGAAAGTTCCGACGCATGTAGCTCGCATCCTGGCCCAAGCCATCAATTGTGCGGATGGCGATCTGCTCCGGGCCTTTTACATCATCCATTCCGTAATCGTGATCGCCAGGATTGATTACATTCCAGTGCCGCATCATCTGCCAACGTGACGTCGGACCGCAAATTGTATGTTTGACGATCTTGTACGCGTCGTCCGTGCTGGGCGGATACAGGACCAATTCCATGTACCAAACGTCGTCCTCCCAGACCATGACTTGGAACTTGTAGTCCTCGAGCGACTTGTAAGCGCCTTCGGTTGGCTGATCGCGAAACTGCCAATCATCGCCGCCCCCGGTCATCTTGAATCCAGACTCAACCGGTTGCTGCAAGCCACTCGTAATCGCGTGGCAGCTCAGTCCACACAGTTTGTAGGGAGCAATCAACTGCGGAAGTCGACCAACGTATGATCCAGTCGAAGGGACGTCACCAACCAGCCCAGTACCTGCGCCCGTCGCTGCGTTGCCCACTCGGGGATCCTGCGTAACATCGACGCCGTCTTTCCAAACTGTGTAGTACAGATCGCTCTCTGCAGGATTGACAGGCAAAAGCGCGTCGACGACCGCCGTATTGCGTCGCCAGCTATGATTGACGATCTTCGCACTGCCGGCCACCGGGACCGTTTGCCATCCGCCTGCTGGTTTCTCTTCAGTTGCGATACGCAGTTCGACTCGCGAGCCATCGGTTTCGAACAGCCCGACAAACTTGACGCGGTACCGTCCGTCATCATCCTCTCGCAGAGTATCGCCGAGTGCGTAACACGTGCTGCATTCATTCGTCTGCACTTCGCGTTTCGCTTCCGGCGCTGCTTCAACGGAAAACGAATTCACTTCGAAGTCGACTAGCCCTTGGCCTGATACTCCCACAAAGCCCTCGACCCAAGACGCGGGAAACTCACCTTCGATCGTGACTGACTCGTCACTTGTCGCAAGAGTCCCTTTCACCTTCGCTTTGCCACCCACCGCTTCGACCGCCACAGCAATACTGACTTGGTCTCCTCGCTTTAGCTTAGGAGCATCGACCGCCGAGGGCATCTTTTGCGATCGCTGCTTACCGGACGCGACGAAACGCAATTTCCCATCGTCGCTCCAAACAAGCTGCAAGACGTTTCGAGTCTTGTCGTAACTCTCGAATAGACTCTTTGCCCCAAACGCGATTCCCATACGGCCATAGCCTGGCTGGAAATGCTTCCACTCGGGATTGTCGTCTCCACCTGATAAAGGCCGGTCGTTACGGTATGTGAACTCCGCTGTAATGCTGTAACTTCCGACTAAGTTCCAGTCTCGGCGATAAACGATGCTCGGCGGGAGACTTGGATCGTAGTCCGTCGGCATTTTCTTGCCGTTGTTCGCGTAGTGAAATGGAAATCCAGTCCTTCGAGCCCGGTCGCCGTAGTTCGACAACCGTCGCCTGAGTGCCTTCCCCTTGATTTGCCAGAACCCAGGATTCAGCGATTCCCAATCATTGTTAAAGCACAACGAATCCTGTTGATCGAATTCGTATTTCACCGACGACATCGCTGGTTTCGCGGCTGCTACCGGTGCGGTTGCATCCAGAGTGATCGCCGCCGCGGTCGCCGTCAGAGCACCAGTCTTAACGAAGTCGCGTCGAACAAGACGATCTGGGCCAATCGTTTTCACGGAAGGAACTGCAGCTTCAGAGGAAGTTTTTTGGGGAAGGGCGGGGTGGCGTGAATCTGATTTTGACATTGACTTTTGTGTATCAAGAGAGGGATCTTCAATGCGTTTTAAGACCAACGCGGTGACGAGTGTAGCTCACGAAATCTCCACTACACCTTCTCGATAATAGCAGAAGAGCCTTCCGCCTGTGGCGGATCCAAGAATGCAGGCGAGGGAAAGAGTTTTAACCTGGCGGCGAGAAGCTTGATCGACGCCAATCTCCGATTCCGGGGTTCACGAGAACTTCTGCGAGAGGCGGCCCATCAGAGCCGGTGAGGGCAGAGCCGAAGACGATCTTCCCCAAACTCTAACTCGCCCTAAATGGCGATGTTCAGACTTGGCTCCAAACTTGATCCGATGCAGCCTCGGCGGCGTTGAGTATTTGCTTAATACACTTAGTCGACCAGCTCAAGTTCCGTCCCCAGAGCTGGGCCGCGAAGGGCAGCTTCGATGGAGCGAGCATTGAAGCCGTCGCCAGAGACGAATTCAAACTCCAACTTACGTTGCACGATGGTACCCGAATTCAAGTAGCCAATTACCATACCGTCGACAACCAAGACTGGCATATAGCCCTCTTTGTCGGAAGGGGCCGACTTCAGGAGCTTCTCGCTACCCCGCTTCGTTAATCGCATGTCGATTCGCGTGGATTTTGGATTTCTGGATTCGAGATCAGAAAAGTCCTCCCGTTTTAGTGGCACCATTGAACCAACAAGGACTCCGTAAGTGTGGTCGTTGGAGGCAAAATCCGATGGCAGATCTAGATCTTTGGCGATTGGCAATTTCGTTTTAAGATCGAGAACATCTGACTCGATGCTGACTTCACTGTCCTCACCTTTCGACTCGTTTCCGAGTCTCACTAGCCAACTCAATTCAACTTCACTTTCGATTCGTAGCTGATCGATCACTCGCTCTCGGTCATAAGCCGTCAATCTTACAACCAAATGTCCGTCATACCAACTCACATCAACGTCGCTTCCTAGGCGTTCGCGGACCTGTTGTTCCAGAGGTATTTCCTGGAAGGATGCATCTACCATGTCAAATTTCAACTCAGTCATGTAGAGACCTGACTTGTAAACGGCGATCGCTGCGACAGCTAACACGGCCGCCAGCACATTGCCAGCAGCGACCAGTTTCCCCCAACGCGATTCACGGATAAACATTATCGTGGTTGCACCCCAGCCAGTCGCGTTAGCAGCTGGTCGAGCACTCGCGACTGAACCGACACGTTGCACAGTGGATGCCGACGCTCCACGCCTTAGCCAGAGGAATCCCCAAACGCCGAAAGGGCAGCTAAAAATCCAAGCTGGGGCGACTGGCAGCATCGAGATAATCGATGTAGCACGTGCGAATCCGACGGGTCGTACGGTTAGGCCGAGTAAGCCATTCATCAATTGCAGCAGAGCGATTGGTCCGAAGATTACCGACGTTGTAATGGCAATTGCATTGAATTCCATCTCACTCCCAACTTCGCTCGATGCCACCATGATGACGACTGCAAGCATGCCTGCATTGAAAATCGCGCAGAAGATTGACAGTATTGAGAACGGCACCCAATTCGGATGCTTACTTGTCGACTCCATCAAACTTGCAGCAATTGCAGGCGGATTGATGACATTCACACCGCGACTGCCAGCCGCATCAATGAGAGCTTGCGCAGCCTCTCGATCCTCGCCCTTAATCTTAAGAGTGACTTGGCCCGTCTCCGCCCCAGGAAGCGAACTTAGAGCCTCGATCGAATCCGCAATCAATCGTAGCTTTGAGCCAAAGATGCCCGGCTTTAACTCAAAACGCAGGAGCTCCGACAGTGGTATTTCTGTGACCTTGGTGTCTGACTTGATTGTCCCGAAGATGGAATCGCGCGCTCGATACTCAAGTTTTAGCGTTCCCCCCCCAGTGACTCGAACCATTCCAACCAACTCTCCGAACCCTCCATGCGACTCCGCGATAAAGGGCACTGCGGGCGAATTCGCAGTCTCCCGGACCGAGTCGGCGACGAAGCCAGCGACAGGCTCGATGATTGGAGCATTTCCTTCCAGCTCAACGCTTGAAAGATCTTGGCCAAGCTCTGAAGCTTTCTGATATCGCTCATTCGGTCTACGATTGAGAGTCCGCATGACAATATCGTCTATCCGAGCGTTTGCTCGACCTTGCAGCCGGCTCGGTGGCTCGTAGCGGCCCAAAGGCAGTTCGCCAGTCAGCAACTCGTAAAGAATGACTCCGAGAGCATAGAGGTCGACCCGGTGGTCCACCTGACCAGGCGCCTCCAAATGCTCTGGAGCCAGATAGTGCATCGACCCGAGGACTTGCCGAGTCGCGGTCAGGGTCGGCGTGCGTATCGACTCATCAACAATCTTGGCGATCCCAAAGTCGGCGACTTTAATAGCGCCCTCTTCGCTCAGCAGAATGTTCTCTGGCTTAATATCGCGGTGCACGACACCCTTGTCGTGGGCATACTGAAGCGCGTCGCAAATCGTCGACACAACCGAAAGTGCATCATCCGCACCGATGCTGTTGGACGCCATCGCCTCGCGAAGGTTAATACCATCGACGTATTCCATGACTAAATACGCCAACCCGTCTTCTGTTCGGCCAAAATCGTAGACGGTGACAATGTTCGAATGCGAAAGGCGTGCAAGCGTCTTTGCCTCGCGTTCAAATCGCTCTGCAAACGTCGGATCTCCGCTGACCTCGCTGGCGATTATCTTCAGGGCAACATCACGATCCAGATTCGTTTGACGAGCCTGGTAGATGGCTCCCATCCCACCGCGTCCAATGAGTCGACGGATCTCAAGTTGTGGGAAATGACGGTTCAGTGACTCAATATCAGGCAACGAAGGCCGTGGTGAACCATCTTCCGCCGGATGCTTCGAGACGCCGAGCTCCAGTAGACAAGCCGTGCACTCGCCTTGAGCTCCGAGAGCGCTGCCACAGTTCTGACAGGTTTCCGTCGCAGTTTGCTGCCCCCAAAATCCCATTTACTTGCTCCTTGTCGATCTATCTAGCGGAGAGACGAGCATGCTTCGAATCTTTCTTGTTGGGAAGATCCAAGACACCAAAGGCAGCCACTTCAATTGCCCTCAACACTACATTCGAGAACCAATTCCGACGGTTACAGCGTCCGTCTAGATTTTCCCAAGAAATCAAGCGAATGGAGCAAAACCCGGCATTTACGGTGAATCCAGTGCATTTTCACCTGGATTTCTGCGGGTCTACCGTGGCCCCCACGTCCAAGACAGCTCCAAAGGCCTTCGTCCAACACAGACTACTCCTTCAAAGCACTCAGCAGTTCCGAGAGCTCCTGATCGATGTCAGTCGACTCGTCAACTGTCTCGGAGACCACGTCACGCAGCGTTTGACCGAACTTCTGCCGCAGACGATGAAGTGCAACTTTGACCGCTCCGACCGAGAGCTTCAGAAGATCTGCAAATGCCTGATACTCACCTCCATCGATCGTGCTCGTGAGCTTCGGCAGTAGGGACTCGAATAGTTCCGATTTACCACGTGAATAGTATTCTCTGCGTAGTCTCTCTCTGGCCTCATGCAGCAGACTATTTGCCCAGCTACGCATGAACACACGCTCCGCATCAGGTTCCTGAGACTGCAGCGCGAGCCAATTTTGCTCTCCAGTCCCTACATCCAACGGAATCTGCTGCACGCCGCCACCGCGCCGTTGCGCATTCTCCTTGCGAAACTCGTCGATTAAGAAACGCTTCCAAGCTACGAGTAGAAACGTGCGGAAGCGACCCTTGGCTGGGTCGGCCGATTCCAGCAACCGGCCCTCCATCACACCGCCCAAGAATTCCTGCGTCGCATCCTCCGCATCTTGACTCGACAATCCCTGATTCCGCGCGAAAAGATACAAGGGCTGCCAATACCGACGAACCACCTCCGTTAACGCTGGGCGGCCGTGCTGAGAGTCCTCCTGCGCAGCTTCCCAAACGAGCGTCCATTGTGTTGTCGCAAACCGCGAATGATCACTCAATCGAGGACTTCCAAACGGAGTAGTGTAAGTGATGGAAAATTGACTCTTGACTCCTGACTGGGACAGCCCTTCGACTCGAAAGATGCCCCTCGGCTTCAAACTTGCCCACTACAGATTCTGCTTGCAAATCATAATCTTGCCATCGCAAATCGGTATTCCTGGCGACAGTTGACCACGCAAGGGACCGAACACCTATCTGCTTTTTGCAATTTCCACTTCTCGCCGTTCAAGAACAGTGGCGAGTCGCTTGCGCCAATCGGCGAGCATGGACTGCTTGGATAGGTCTACCGCCAAATTATGAAACTGATCTTCGTCACCACGCATGTCGTAGAGCTCTTCGGATCCGTCTTTGTACTGAATGAAGTGCCAATCCTTGGTTCTAAGCGAAACACCATCGTGAAAACTCAAAGCAGAATCCCTGAGAGTTTGTTCCGGTTGGCTGAGTAGCGGAACCAGACTTTGACCCTGAACTTCTCGAGGAAATGAGATACCTGCAA
This sequence comes from Pirellulaceae bacterium, assembly GCA_045105035.1. Classification (GTDB taxonomy): domain Bacteria; phylum Planctomycetota; class Planctomycetia; order Pirellulales; family Pirellulaceae; genus Aureliella. The sequence continues at coordinate 68,279 of JBGCCZ010000054.1, forward strand.
GTTCTGCGATGGTCGGATAAACATCCACAAGTTCCACAATGGAATCGCAGCGTCCTGCGGGCTTACCTGGGACAGAGACAATCATTGGCACTCGAATGGCTTGCTCATGCAAATTGGCTTTCTGCCAGAAGCCATGGTCTCCCAAGTGGTAACCGTGGTCGCTAATGAACACGATCGCTGTCTTGTCACGCACTCCCTGTCGTTCCAGTTCCTCCAATAGCCTACCAACTTGGGCATCCATGAATGCGACGGAGGCATAGTAGCCCGTCCACATCCGCTTCTGATTATCGGGGTAATTTCCGATTGGATTGCGCGAGTTGCGAGTTCCTGCCAGTCCCAACTCCGGAATATCAGCTTCGTCGTTCTCAAAAACTGGAGGCAAACTCATATTCTCCCAAGGGAACGGTCGGTAGAACTGTCGGGGTGCTACCATCGGGTAATGAGGACGCACGAAACCAACCGCCAAGAAGAAGGGATTCGTACGTTCTTCACGCAACCACTCGATTGCTTTGTCGCACGCCTTATGATCCGGCTGATCTGAGCCATCTCCGTCGTACTCGACAGTAACAAACATGCGATGTTTGGTTTGAGTCGACTCGCGGTTTTCAAGCCGATCGGAAAAGATGTTCAAGTTCAAACACGCGTAGTCGCCCGGAGTATGCGCTTCCAGTCCGGTTGCGTTGTAACGGCGGTCCCAACAACTCGCCTCATCCTCGCCATTGGTTCCCGCAATGATGTCGCCCGGCACGCGCATGTGAAAAATCTTGCCAACTCGAGCGGATTGCCAACCATTACGCCGAAGCTGCGCGCCCAAGCTGACACCTCGCTTCCCCTTATAGCGGCTATACATGAATGAACGCCGCGAGGGCCCGCACACGACGCCTTGGCAATAAGCACGCTCGAAGACCATGCCTTGGGATGCGAGCCGGTCCAAGTTTGGCGATGCGTTCGCGTCTCCCCCGTAGCACCCCAACGCATTGGCTCGCAAGTCGTCAGAAATAACCAAGAGCACATTCTCGATCTCACCCTGCGCACAACAGGTTTCCACCCATGACAGACCGGGAAATACAAATAGAATCAAGACGGCTATATTACGAAGCATGGTAAACTCGCGACGAACTGCCCAAGAGCCTTCACAGCGGAATCGAGCCATTCGATTCCTCGGCCCCCTATCGTAGCAGCTTGCTGTCGCAGCGCAGACACTCTCGCATTCATCAAACACACGCTGCACCTTGGTGCCGGCTAAACCGAAGTTCCATTTTTGACCTCGTCATTCGCCAAATAAATGAATCCGCTCCAAATCGAACACGACTTCGAATGGGTGCTGAATTGCCCAACACTGCTCGATTCAGCGGTAGTACACGAGATGTTCGGCGTCGACGTGTTGCACTTGGAGCCAAACAATATCTCCGCTCCTCACAGCGAACTCCTTCGACTCGCTAAAAACCTGAGAAGTCGCCGAGTAGGAGACTACTTCGAGCAGTTGAGCCTGCTGGCCGTTGAACATACGCCAAGCTTCGATGTCTTAGTACGGCATCTCCAGATTCACGACGATCACCGTACCATCGGCGAAATCGATTGCATCTATCGCAATCAACGTGCAGAGATCGTCCATCTCGAAATCGCTGTCAAGTTCTTCTTATTCAATGAACAACTTCCTAACCGCATCCTTCCTGAGGAAATGGCGAACTGGGGGATTTTGAATCACTTCATTGGACCTAACCCGGCAGACAGCTTGGCGGGAAAACTCCAACATCTAATCACGCGACAATTGCAACTAGCCAATCATCCCAGCGCGAAAGAGCACGTTGGACAATCCGTCGATCGCAAACAGATCCTCCTGAAGGGCGTTCTGCACTATCCGCGCGTTGGCACCCATACGTCAGACTCAGCCACTAAAAAAAGGAGCCACCCAAATCCATCAGAATCGCAGGCTCAACACCAGCATCCGCTGATTGCGGCATCGCACCAACAGGGGACGTGGATCCGCCTAAGCGAACTCAATACACTGCATCCGAAAAGAAACTCCGAACAGCAGATCGATTATCGCATCATGGCCAAGCCAAATTGGTTGTCAAATCGAATGCAGAATGCAAAGTGGCAGAACTACGACCGCTTCGCTGAGGCTGTAACGGCGCATTTCGCCTCGGGCGGTACAGCCTTGCTAACGCTGCTTCGCTGCATGAGTAAATCAGGTAGCATCGAAGCCGACGAACGCTGTTTCATAGTGCACGACCGTTGGCCCGAACCAGCCGAACCAAATTCAGCTTGAACTAAACAGATCTACGCAACCCTCAGCCGGAGGAACTTCGCATCGACAGTTTTCGGACGGGCAGGCTCTCGGCGTACGATCCATCCGTTTGTCACGCTGGAACCCCGTCTACTTCGATTTCCGTTTCGACTTTCCATTCGCCTTACCGGACTTCTCCGCAGCCGACTTCCCGCCCCATCGGCGATAGGCTTTTACGAATCGCTTGCTGAGGCGGCGCAGTTCGTTTCGACGAAGGTCAATCAGTCGCCTACGACCTTTGAGGGTAGTGCACAAGACATATGGGAAGCAGATAGCCTTAACCTTGAGTGGTTTTGGCATCGTGTTTTGGTAGGTGAGCCGAACAAGTGGTTCACCTCCAAAATCGTTCAGCTCCGATCCGCACCAATAGAACGATGGGAACTCGTAAGTTGAATCCGACACGACAACGCAGTCGCCAACAGCGATATCCTCCGGCGCCAGCGGCCGCGCGAATTCCATAAGCTCTTGAGCCGAGCTTTCAGGCCTCTTGCGCTTCGTCTTCATTGTGCTACTCCTCCCCCTTTCCTGTCCTCCCGCCCGATGCGAAAGAACGTGTTTCGAGAAAGGACAGCAACTCCAAAAGAAGGTTCGCTTGAGCCTGAGCACAGAGATTGAACACGCGTGGCAAACATCTGACACAGCTATGAACGATTCCGGGGAGCGAAGCAACTCCCACAACCCCTACGCGCGGAGTCCCGTCACGTTTGCGACGATTTGGTTTGTGGCTGTCGCCTTATTGAGCACGTAGTAGTGAATGCCTGGAACTCCGGCGTCCAGTAGCCCTTGAGTCTGCTTGATCGAATGTTCAACCCCAACTTCGAACTGAGCCTGTGGGCTGTCGCCCTTCTCGAGCTTAGCAACAAAATCTTCGGGTAGGCCAGCCTTGCAGAGTGACGCAATGCGTTGCACTTGTTTCAAGCTCAAGACAGGCAGCAAGCCAGGAATCACCGGAACCGTAATACCAGCCTTCACACAATCGTCGCGAAATCGAAAGAAATCGTCGTTGTCGTAGAACAACTGCGTCACGATCGCATCCGCGCCAGCATCCACTTTCCGAACTAAATTTTCCAAATCCGTTTTCGCGTCGGGAGCCTCTTGGTGCACCTCAGGATATCCAGCCACAAGAATTCCGAACTCAGGAAATTCTTCTCGGATCATCTCAACTAGCTCATTGGCGTAGCTGAGTCCTCCCTCAACAGGCTTGAACTCTGACTCTCCAGCCGGTGGATCACCGCGCAACGCCACAATGTAGTCGACTCCGCGTACGCGAGCGTCGGTCAAATATGTTCGCAATTGCTCTCGAGTCGAACCGACACATGTCAAATGCGATGCCACAGGAACGTCAAAATCGGATCGAACATCCGAGGCAATCGTGAGCGTCTTGTCTTGAGTTGAACCACCAGCACCGTAGGTGCAGGTGAAGAAGTCCGGTTGATGCTGATTCAACTCCCCAACATTGCGCATCAATTCCGTCATGCCCGCGTCGGTCTTGGGAGGAAACAACTCGAAGGACAGAACAAAATCCTTCTTCGCAAACAGCTCTGGCAACTTCATAGGGCGGTCTTGTTAAAGGGACGCAATTCGATTCGTATTCAAACAACGTGAGGAAAATATTCTTAGCGCGTGGATCACAAAGAGGCGGAGAAGAGCAATTGCCACTCCCACCAACAAATCGTCGCGATATCGTCAATCCAATCGGACTGATTCGTGAGTGCCGCCTGTGAGCAATCCACAAGCGCTTCGGCAATCCTTGAACCTGAATTCAGATCTGACAGCGGAAGGCCAGACAAGAGTTGATCTTGATGGTTCGAAACATGCTCGGCTAGGTCGTCAAATAGATGACATTTCCCGACCCGCCTAAACCAATACTTTGCATTTCCAAAGTCGCCTTCGCGACGATGCATGATGCCGTGCCAATAGGATCCGAGCGACGAGTCATTGTCTTGGCTAATTCCATGCGACCGATCCAATTCACCCGCAAGCAACCACAAACCCGCCTCTGCTAAAGTGCCCTGAAGATTGGCAGACTTAAGTGCCAATTCCACGGACTCACATGGCAAGTTTGCGCCCGATTCTCCGATCGAAGGCAATGGAGCGTCGTCAATGAGCGACGCTATTTCTCCTGGGATAACCTCTCGATTGAGAAGTTCAAGAGTCGGCATCGGACTTCGTATCTTTCTTCTCAAGAACAATCTTCGGAGGCAACTTCTTCCCCTCCTCAACAAATATCATCGAGATGGAATTGACGCAATGTCGTGTATTCTTCGATGTCATGCGTTCACCCAGGAAAACATGCCCCAAGTGCCCATCGCAGTTCTTACAAGTGATCTCTGTCCGGCGGCCATCCGCATCCACAGTTCGCTTAACCGAGCCCTTGATCTCATCGTCAAAAGAAGGCCAACCGCATCCGCTATCGAACTTGTCCTTACTGAAGTACAGGGCGGCGTTGCAACGTCGACAAATGTAAGTACCGCTCTTTTTGTTTTGCTCGTACTCACCAGTTCCAGGACGTTCCGTTCCCTTGCTAATGATGACGTATTGTTCCGCTCGGTTTAGTGCGTTGTAGGACTTTTTCTTGACCACTTCTTGCAATTTCGTGCCCGCCTCTTTCGTAGTTTTACTTTCCGACTTCTTCTTGGAGTCAGATTTCCCATCCTTGGATTCCACTTCAGTCTTGTCTGCCTTCTCGGACGACTTCGCAGCAGTCCCAGTAGACTTACTCTGACTCGATGAAGTTTCCTGAGCCGACGCAACCGACTGGAACCTTGCTTCAGGTTGGCTCCTGTAGATGATCGCTGCCAGTATCAAGATCGCAACCAGAACCGCAACAAACCGGTACATATCACTCTCTCCGTTTACCCATCAGTTTCCGAAATCCAATCTGAGACGTGTTTGCCCACGCCACAGGTGAATCCATGCCATGTCTCCAGATATCTCAATTCTAGCTCTCAGGGCTAGGTTTGGCGACGTCGATGCCGGCAAAGGGCACAATCGAATCCACGATTCCTGACTTTTGTTGCAATGCGTAGCTAGAATGGACCTCTGGAGGGAACCTCACTGCAACCTCGCACCGCCCGTACCCAAACCGTACGGAGTCGCCAAAGGATAAGCCTGGGTTGCCGTTGACTCCCTTACCTCGTCTAGCACGACACGCTTTCCGCCATTGTCCAGTGTTGTTGATCGAAGCTAAAAACCTCAGCAAGACATACCATCGGGGCTCCGTCCCGGTGCACGCTCTTCGAAATGTCAATTTCGAAGTCCAGCAAGGTGAGAGAGTTTGTGTTTTTGGCAAGTCGGGCTCCGGTAAATCGACACTCCTGAATTTACTGGCCGGGCTGGACAGACCCACATCCGGGACCCTGCGACTCGGCGACTTTGATCTCTCTAAACCGACTCCGGAGCTCCTAGACACTTACCGGCAACGCTACGTAGGCATCGTCTTCCAGCAATTCAGGCTGATTCGTCACAAGACGGCTCGGCAGAACATCGCCATGCCTCTGTTGATCGCAGGAATGGGGGGCAGAGAAAGAAGGAAACGCGTCGAGGAATGCCTGCAGCTCATTGGCTTGTCCGAGCGTGCCAAACACCGACCAGCCGAGCTGTCCGGTGGCGAACAACAACGCGTCGCCGTCGCGCGTGCTATCGCCAATTCACCGCGGCTCCTACTCGCCGACGAACCAACAGGAAACCTGGACTCTGAGAATGCACAAAACGTCATGCGTCTCCTGAACCGGGCGCAGGAATCGAGTCAGTCGACTGTGGTACTCATCACGCACGATCGAAACATTGCAGAATCCTACGCGGATCGAATCCTAACCATGCAAGACGGAGAAATCGTCTCAGAATCAATCACAAAGGGGACCACGCCGTGAAGTGGTGGCACTGCGTTGCAGATGCAATCCACGGTTTGTGGATTCGACGAGGTCGCGCGCTCCTGAACACGGTCGGTGTCGTGGTCAGCTGCGGTCTAGTCCTTTGTACGCTCGCTGCCGCCACGGGAATACGCAACTCGATCGCAGAGTTCATCGAAGGAACTGCAGAGGCGAAACGCTTTCGTGTTGTTCCAGACTACGACCGAGCCGCAGCCGTTCCGGAGCAAGCTACACAAATCAGCGCTCCGATGACCGATCGGCGACGTGAGAGGATGTCGAAGCTACTGGAGAACCAGTGGAAGCGAAAAAACCTAGTCCGCCCCAAATACCTATCGCCAGAGCAGCTGTCGAGTCTTCGCGAACTTGACAACGTTGCGGACGTCGTGCCGGGATATCGCTTAGCCTGCACCATCACGCTACCGGAGGTCCCGAACCCGCAAGTCGCCCCGAACGAGCAAGACGCAATTGCCTCAACAGACGACAAAATCAAAACCACGGAGAAGTTAGAGCCCGCGGGCAGTCAGCGCACGGAGTACCTGACCGGAGAATCCCTCCTCGATCAAGAGCTCAATTCACGCGTCATCTTCGGCGAGTACTTACGGTCGTCCGATCCGAAAGGACTGTTGCTCCATGAGTCGCTACTGTTCGACCTCGGCTTCGCTAGCGACGGAGACATTGATCGCATTCTTGGTGAGAAAGTCGTCCTGACACTCCGCCGCTCTAACGCAAATTCAAGCCAGATGGCGATGACTCTAAGTCAGTTGCGAGAAAGCGAACAAGAGCTGCTCTTCAAGACGGTGCAGGACGTTCTCGCTGGCAAACCGCCAACCAATCTAGACCCTCAACTCTTGAAGCTAGCCAAACGATTTACGAACGACGAGCCGACCACCACGAAAAAGGTGGCCCCCGAGAAGCGTGACATTCAGTTCACTGGTTTTGTTCAAGGAATTGTACGCGGCAGGGACGAAGACGACGTACAGTCCTTCCTGAGCAATTACTTTGGCCAAGGCCGCATACTAATTCACCATACCGCCGTAGCTGAAATGGCTGGACAACTGAAGCAAGACAACACGAACCGCGCTTTCGTCTACATGGATAACGTTCGCGACCTCGATGATTTGTCCGAGCAAGCCAAAGCCCTCAGTGTCCGTCCCATCTCCGCCGCCGGAACGATCCAACGCCTCTACGATGCCATCGATCGTTCAAAGTATGCGGCCCTCGTGGTTGCCTCCATAATCCTGCTAGTCGCGGCAGTGGGCATTTCCAACACGATGATCATCTCTGTCATCGAGCGTTCGGAGGAGATCGGCATTCGAAAAGCCCTGGGCACCACCAACCAGACCATCACTTCGCTGATCCTGCTCGAAGGCCTTTTCACCGGGCTCTTCGGAGCCGTACTGGCTGCAGGATGTTCGCAGGCAGTCATCTACTTTGGCGAGCACATTTTGAAGGGCTATGTGGAAGAGCGTCTAGGTTTCAATCTCCAAGGCCAGGTCCTGCGACTCGAAACTTGGATGGTAGCTACTACGATAGTCGTCGCCGCACTCGTCGCCACCTTTGCCGGGATTTGGCCAGCAATTCGAGCCTCCAGATTGGACCCAATCCGAGCGATGTCCAGAACATAGCGGCTGAATCTCGAACAGGCTCTCGCCACCACTACCATCGCTCCATGAAGTTGCATGAGGATGAAAACGACACGTCCTCCCCAGGCATGCGACGGGAATCAAGAACTTGGTAAATCGTGCCCTAACTTCTCTCGCTTCGTCGCAAGGTAGTTTGCATTATGAGGATTCGATTCGCAGACGATCGGCACTTGATCTACGACCTTCAAATCAAACCCGCGTAGATTGAACGCTTCTGTCTTTTTCGGATTGTTCGTCAGTAACCGAATTTCGGACAAACCAAGATCCTTCAAGATCTGAATCCCAACTCCGTAGTCCCGCATGTCCGCCTTAAAGCCTAGGGCGTGGTTGGCCTCAACCGTGTCCATTCCTTCTTCTTGCAAGCCGTACGCCTTGATCTTCTCCGCCAGCCCAATACCACGCCCCTCCTGCGGCAAGTAAACCAGGGCACCGCTACCTTCGGCTGCGATCATCTCCAACGCCATCGAAAGCTGGTCGCCACAATCGCAGCGAAGCGACGAAATTAGATCGCCGGTAAAACAACTGCTGTGCATTCTCACCAGCGGGGCAGGGCGACTATTGCTGGCTGAAAGATCGCCCATAAAAATCGCAATCGGCTCTTGCTCCTCATAGTTAACCTCGTAACAAGCAATTTGGAAATCGCCCATCTTGGTCGGAAGCTTCGCAGTCGCAGTTCGACTAACAAGCTTCTCATTCACTCGGCGATGTGCAATGAGTTGTTCGATAGTGATGATCTCCAAAGAGTGCTCTTCGGCAATCTTCAACAAGTCATCGCGATTCGCGCGATCCCCAGACTCACTCAGAATCTCGGTCAACACGCCAGCTGGTGCCAAACCAGCCATACGAGGCAAATCGACAGCGGCTTCAGTGTGCCCGGCTCTTCGCAGCACTCCGCCTTCCATCGCCAGCAGTGGATACACGTGGCCAGGTCGGACGAAATCGTCAGGCGTAGAAGTCGGCGAGGCGAGGCGGCGAATCGTCTCTGCCCGCTCAGCAGCCGTAATTCCTGTTTGGCTGCCCTTATGATCCACGGGAGTTCGAAAGGCAGTGTGCAACGGAGCATCGTTGTGATCGACCACGGTTCTCAATTCGAGGCGATCACATGCACTCGGGAGAACAGGACAGCAAAGTTGCCCTCGGCCAGACAACATGAAATTGATCGTCTCCGCTGTGACCAATTCCGCCGCGCAAATAAAGTCGCCTTCGTTTTCGCGATCTTCAGCATCAAGCACGATGACAACTTCACCTCGTTGGATCGCGTCGACTGCAGATTGGATAGAACTGAACTTCTTGCTCATGATTCGATCAGTAACGTTTCTCGTGTGGGGGTTGAACCAGCGAGTGATCAAGCAGTCTTACGGGAATTTGAAACCCATCGGAAATCCTGCAAATCCGCTCTCGCCACGGTTCATTATAGAAGGCCCACAACTGTCGTCTTGACCAAATTTAGCTCGAATTAGGATCTCCTCTGTGCCAGATGCATCCCATATCCGCTCTGAGATGCCGCTCGGGCTGCGAAGAAAGATCTCAATTCGACCTTCAGTAGAGCGAGATTTGAAGGTTTATTGGAACGACAATCGACCCGTTAGATGCAATCTAGTTTAGAGCCCCGAGAGAATGCGACGGTAGGCGCCAAAATGCTGTTCAATCCAACTTTGATCTTCGGAGCTTAACGTCGAAATTTCGACACCAGCGACTCTCCCATCGCCTTTCTGCAGCCGCACCAGCTGTCCTGCAAAGCCGACCACTTCGGCCTCAACCGTTTTCGCTGGTTCCCCGGAGTTCGCTTGAAGCGTGAACTTCCGAATCTCCATCTTCGGTAATTTAAGCGGTAGTGTGGATAAACTTCCTGAATCAAAATGGGGCTGCGGCCCTCCCTCTCGACCTATTCGTGAGGTCACGACTCCATCCGGGAACGTCTCGCCTGAATTTGAACTCGAATTCCCAGCATCCACTTCCTGGGTCCTGTTCGGGGTAAAGTAAACGCTTCGAATTCCAGCGCATGACAATCCGAAAAAGAGGATTCCTAGGGAGACCAGGGTCAGTTTCATTGGACAGTTAGTCTTCATTAATGAGCTGTTGTCGCGCTCGCTTCATCGGCAATTAGCCAGAAGGGCCGCAACAAATCAGGAGACCACGCGTGCAGATAATGACCTGCGAAAAAACGCCTGCATTCCCATTTACTCCTACCGTCAACCCATCCCGGGACCCTTAGTTCCCTATTACATTTGCGTTACATTGGTCCTCCCCGCAACCTTTCCCCAGCCAAGGAAAATCCATGAAACGAGTACTTTGCCTGACAAACACCTGTCTATTGCTTGTCGCTTTAAGCGTGCCGGCCATGTCACAGACTGCGACCCAAGAGTCGATTCTCTCACTCAAGCCAGAAGTTCAGACCGCTGCTTGGGCTCAATCTTGGTGGATGCCCAGGCACGAGGCCAAGCTGAAGGAACTGAAAGAACTCGGAGATGTTGAGCTCCTCATGATCGGTGACTCAATCACTCACGGCTGGGAGAACCAAGGCAAACCGATTTGGGAGAAGTTCTACGGCAAACGCAAAGCGTTCAACATCGGATTTTCGGGTGACCGGACAGAACAGGTGTTATGGCGTTTCGAGAACGGCGAGATTGATGGTATCAAGCCAAAGGTCGCTGTGATCATGATTGGCACCAACAATACAGGGCATCGCCAGGATCCACCCGAGGAGACATCTGCGGGAATCGAAGCGATCATTGAACAGCTGCATGAGAAATCGTCTGAAACCAACATTCTGTTGCTCGCGATCTTCCCGCGGGGCGAGAAACCAGACGATGAACTGCGAAAAATCAACGATGCGATCAACGAGAGAATCGAGAAGTTCGCCGAGTCTCCCAAGATCACGTTCTTGGACATTGGCGACAAGTTTTTGGATAAGGACGGAACGCTTCCGAAAGACATCATGCCCGATCTTCTGCACCCTAACCTAGAAGGCTACGAGATTTGGGCGAAAGCCATCGAGCCGACACTCAAAGATCTGCTAGGGGAAAGTTGAATCGCCTCTATACTGTCACAGACAGAAGGTCATGTTGATTTGCCTGTAAACGGTTAAATCACGCTCCTGTTTGTTTCCTTCGAGACGGCAACAGTTTCCCCATGTGTCGCAATAGAGCACGCCAAAACCGAACAGCATCACCTCGCAAGAGCTTGGCTACAATGGTCCAGCCTTTCCTTGCGAGCTGCATGCTGTTTTCTATTGCATCTGCTGCGTTCACGCAGGAAAACACCGAGTCCACAACAGCGGGCTCCAAAGCGAAAGTTGGAAATCAACAACTCGCCGGCACTGACTCGGAGAAGATCCCGGAGAGTCGTATTCCGATCCAGGTCGAGCGGCACTTGGTTTTCCGCGAGTTCAAAGACGGGACTTCGTTGAAAGCAGATCTTTTTCGCCCGACTGCAGAGGCCCCGCCTGACGGCTTTCCACTAGTCCTCATGATCCACGGGGGAGCTTGGTCAGGCGGCGACAAATGGGACTTACTCGACCATGGCCGCGAGCTTGCGCAGGCAGGTTTCGTTGCAGTCGCGATCAATTACCGTCTGGCACCGAAAGTCAAAATTGGCAAGCAACTCGAGGACTGCAACGCCGCCGCGCGCTGGGCAATCAGCCAGGCGAAAGAATGGAAAGCCAATCCAGATCGCTTTGGACTCTGGGGCTACTCTGCAGGCGCACACCTAGCGTCACTCCTCGCACTTCGCACTTCGCGCAATGCGGTGACGAAAGAACTCTCTCAAGATACGCTCAAGACAGAAGCGCGAACTTCGGTACGCGCAGTCGTAGCGGGCGGAATCCCTGCGGACTTCTCATTCGTGCCGGAGAAAAGCCCTTTCCTCGCACATGTGTTCGGCGGATCCCGATTCAAGCTGCCGAAGATCTACGAAGAATTCAGTCCACTTGCGCAAGTCCATGGAAAAGCCCCGCCCTTCTTTCTGTTCCATGGCGACAGCGATTTCCTGGTTCCTTACAAACTCAGTTTGAAAATGTCTGATGCGCTTAACGATGCCGGTGTTTCTTGTAAGCACATGAAAATTGCAAATAAGGGGCACATGCTTACGTTCTTAGATCGTTCGGCACGTCGAGCAGCGATCGGCTTTTTAAGAGCCAACCTCACACAACGCGTTCCTATCGACCCCTCAAAGGATCCGTGATTTGCTCAGCCGAGATGAATATGTCGAGCAAGCGTACTTTTTCAAAATGCTGCTTGATCGTTTGGACCAAAACATCCCGCTTCAAGAGTTGCTCGCACAAAGCAAGATGGAGCTGTTGGCTTCAACCAAGCTTCCGCTCGCCCTGGATCTGTTGTTGGCAGAACTCAAGCACAAGGGATTGCTCAGCAGCGGCATGCGGTTGCTGCACCATTACTTTACTCCCTTCCAGACTTTTCTGATGTCCGAAGCCGAACTGGACGCCGGCAAGTTCGACTATCGAACTGCGTTGCAGATCCTGGCTGCGGAATCAGACTACCGAGCGTCGGAGGAGTTGAATCCTCAGGGTTTGTTTTTCTTCCAATTCGAGTCCATTTCACGTAATCGATTGAACTACGATCGCGGACTGAAGGCGACCTCCGAAGACTCTGTCTTCAGTGAGCCATGGAAGGCATGGGTCCTCGCCGTAAGACGACAACTCGGTCTGATCGACATGGCCGACATGATCTATGTAAGCAGTGAATTCCACGTCGAACGCGGCAAGAAATTCGGAACGGAATTTCCCGCGGACCACCAACCGCTTTTTGGGCTTCCCGAGGGTCGCATCGCCTATGCGAACCGGCAAAAGGATCCATTGTTTCTCTTTGCAGCCATGCAGCGACATTTAGGTTATCCGGAAGTTCCGAGACTTGAGCCGCCGGATCCGCTGCCTGAGTTGGTTCCTCAGTTGCAAAGGCGGATTGAGCGTCTCGAAACACGCCTGAAACTGATGGAAGAAGAGCAGCGTGGCGGGATCGACATCACCAAGTTTTACGAAGGCGGTAAGATTCCGGGTTTGGGAGACTAGTTCGACGTCACGCGTTGATTCGATTTCGCGCGTTGACTCCCCTTCACACCAGATTGTCGTTTCCCAAGAAGTGGGGCAGAAGTTATACTTCTCAACCCATTTGCGAGTACGCAGTCCCCTCAAAATGACCGCCCCACAAGAGTTTAACGCCTGATGCTAAAGAAAGAGAAACAGTCTCGGAAGCTTCTTCTCGGTCACGATGGACGAGAGAAGATGAGAGCGGCAGGACGTTTTAATGCCCAGCTGATGGATCATCTTCGGCAATTGATCGAGCCGGGAGTCACGACCGCTAAGATTGATGAAGTAGCCCACCAATACACTTTGGATCATGGTCACACACCAGCGACTTTGGGCTACCTAGGCTACCCGAAGAGTTGCTGCACGAGCAAGAACGAAGTGATCTGTCATGGGATCCCCGATGACACACCTCTTCAAGACGGAGACATCGTCAATGTGGACATCACCAGCGTTGTCGATGGCTGGCACGGCGACCAATCGGAGACGTTCATCATCGGCAAAGTCAGTGATGAAGCCGTCGCAGTGACTCAAGCCGCCTTCGATTGTTTGTTCTTGGCGATCGACGCACTCGAACCCGGCTGCACCGTCAGCATCATTGGTGACACAATCGTATCCGAAGCTCATCTTCGCGGTTTCTCGGTCGTCCGCGAGTACGTCGGACATGGGTTAGGTCAAGCATTTCATCAGCCCCCCAACATTCCACACTTTCCTGATCGCAAGTCAAAGACGCAACGTCTGCTGCCGGGCATGTGCTTCACGGTCGAACCCATGATTAACGCTGGCACTCGGTTTACAAAACTCGATAAGAATGACGGCTGGACCGTACGAACTCGCGACGGGAAACTCTCCGCACAATTCGAACACTCGATCCTGATGACGGAAGATGGCCCGGAAATTCTGACCATGACGGAACACGGCCCGCGTCGCGGTCACAAGTTCGGGTAGCGGCACCGTCTCAAGCCGCTAGTCCACAATAAAGCGACTGGCAAACAATCCATTGCTGGATCTCCACAACCAATCGGAAGGACGGTCATGAATACTCCCGACGAATCGAGAGCGCATGACGATCAAACGCTCGACGCTCCTGAGCCGGCACCAGTGGATGCTGCACAAATCGAGCGTATACGTACTCGCATTCAAATGGAGCAAAACCTATTCCTTGGGATGATCGCGGGCATCATCGCTGCATTGGTTGGCGCTATCATCTGGGCCACGATAACGTCGTTACGGAATTTCAAATCGGTTGGTTAGCCGTTGGAATTGGCTTCTTAGTTGGCTTCTTAGTTGGCTTTGCAGTTCGCATTGCAGGAAAAGGAGTGAGACCAACACATTTGGAATACTCGGTGCTGCCTGTGCACTGTTGGGTTGCGTTTTAGGGAACGCATTCGCCATTTGCGGGTTCGTTGCTCAAGATGAGGGTGTTTCCGTGATCAACGCTGTCGCGACTCTTTTTGCCAACCC
>JBGCCZ010000055.1:0-37605 GCA_045105035.1 Pirellulaceae bacterium
TCGTCCGTCTTGCCGTAAGTCATGCCACCGCGAACTCCGCCTCCAGCCAACCAGCCGGAGAAACAGCGAGGATGGTGGTCGCGACCATAATCGTCCGCCGTCAAATTACCTTGACCATAGACGGTTCGGCCAAATTCACCAGCAAAGACAATCAAGGTATCGTCGAGTAGCCCACGCTGCTTCAAATCCTGAATGAGAGCCGCACACGGTTGGTCGACGTCAAAGCACTGGCCGGTTAGTTGCTTGGGCAATATCGAGTGATGGTCCCAACCTCGATGGAACAACTGAATAAACCGGACACCGCGCTCAACCATACGTCGTGCAAGTAAACAGTTGCGGGCAAAAGAGCCCTTCTTCTCGACTTCCGGGCCATACAGCTCCAGATCGCTCTGAGTCTCAGAGGCAACATCCGTCAACTCCGGCACCGAAGACTGCATGCGAAACGCCATTTCCTGCTGGGCAATCGTCGTTTCAATTTCAGGGTCCCCAAGCAGTGCATAGCTCTCGCGATTTACCGCTCCGACGGTGTCAAGCATGCGTCGCCGAATCCGTTCGTCGACACCCTTCGGATTGGACAAAAACAAGACTGGGTCGCCCGTCGTTTGAAACTTCACGCCTTGATGCCGAGAGGGCAGGGGACCGCTTCCCCACAAGCGACTGTAGAGTGCTTGGACATTCCGCGTGCCACCCGTCCAATAGGCCGAATTCAGGACGACAAAGTCCGGTAGGTCCTCGTTCATCGAACCGAGACCATAGCTTAGCCAAGCCCCCATGCTGGCTCGTCCCGGAATCTCCGACCCAGTGCACAAGAACGTCTTGCCGGGATCGTGATTGATCGCGTTAGTCGTCAGCGAGTTGATCATGCACAAGTCATCGGTAACGTTGGATAAATGCGGCAGTAGCTCGCACATCCAAGTCCCGTTCGAGCCGTGCCGTTTGAACCTATATTTCGACGGAGCAACTAATTGCTCTTTTCCTTTTGTCATGGCAGTCACGCGCTGCCCCATACTCACGCTGGGTGGCAACGGCTTTCGAAACTGCTCCTTCAGCTCAGGCTTATGATCGAACAGATCAATCTGGCTGGGAGCCCCGGCCATAAACAGGAAAATGACGTGCTTGGCTGGAGGCTCACCTTGGGCGGATTCTCCATGCCCGGTCCCCTCTCCCGAATTTGCGCGGGCGGCATTCGCCAACATCGACCCCAACACAGAAGTACCGACGCCCATCGCTCCAGCTCGAAGAAACTGCCGCCGGGCCTCTAACCAATTCGTGTCGCTTGGCTCTGGATTACGAAACATCATTCACTCCGCCTGTATTTTGCCGGTCAAGGCTATTGTCGTGTTTTGGTGATATCGAGATTAAAAATGGAACTCGTCACCATCGTCCAAGCTGCCAACTCCGCGGGGCTCACACCATCGTCCAATACGTCTTCGATTCCGCTGCATAGCTCAATCGCGAGCTCCGGCTTCTCGGAGTACATCGCCTGCAAGTCCTCAGCCAACTTGGCCAACTCGGTCTTTTGCGACTCGCTCGGTAGCATCGACGTCACCGTTTCGAACAAGACGGAAGCTCGCTGCGCCGGGTCATCTTCATCACTCAACGCTTTCTTCGCTAGCTTCTGAGCCGCTTTGAGATACTCCGTTTCGTTCAGTAGCAGCAGGGCTTGCAGGGGCGTATTCGTGCGCTCGCGACGCGCGATACACTCTTCGCGACTTGGCGCGTTGAGAATCGTCATCTGTGGAGGCGGCATCCCGCGTTTCCAAAACGTATACAGACTGCGGCGGTAAATCTGGTCTCCATCGTCTGCTTTAAACTCGCGCGGATAGGAACTCGGCATACTAACCGCTTTCCACAGACCGTCCGGTTGGGGCGGCCGCACGCTCTTTCCGTACAACTCATCGTTCAACAATCCGCAAGCCGCGAGTACTTGATCGCGAATCATTTCGGAATCCATGCGGTAACGCGAGCCGCGAGCCAGCTTCCGGTTTTCAGGGTCCGTCCGGAACGCGCGAGAGTCGGCAATGGACGTCTGCCGGTAAGTCCGAGACATCACCATCTCTTTGAACAGTGCCTTAACGTCCCAGCCACTTTCCATGAAACGCACCGCCAAGTAATCGAGCAACTCAGGATGAGAGGGCACTTCGCCTTGGGCACCGAAGTCCTCAGCCGTCTTGACCAGCCCGACACCGAATAGCTGCTGCCAGAATCGGTTGACCGTAACGCGAGCCGTCAACGGGTTCTCGTCGCCGACTAACCAGTTCGCGAAATCCATGCGTGTTGGAAATTCACCCGTAAACTTCAACGGAGGCAAGAACTCCGGCGTGTTGCGGCTGACCTGCTCGCCTGGATCGTCGTAGGCGCCCCGATTCAAGAGGTACGCAGGACGCTGCTCTTTTCGTTCTTTCATCACCATTGCTGCGGGAATACTAGTCAACAGATCATCGTGCGCCTTCTGGGCTGTTTTCACCCTCTTCTCGACTTTCGACAACTCGGTCCCAAGCCGCTTTGATTCCTGCTCCAACCAACTGACAAGCGGACTCTTCGACGCTTTATCATCCTCGGTCTCCGCGGTCTTCTCGCTGGCTTGTTTCAGCTTCGTGCTTTGCTGTTTCGCCTGCCCCTTGATCCAATCGCGGAGTTCCTTTGCCTGTGCCAGCTCCGTCTGCAACTGCGCTAGTTCGTCTCCCTGACTTTCGGCAAACAGATTGATAAAGGGCTCTTGCAAACCACGTTTGAAATTCGTGCCACTGCGACCGCCCGTTTCTGGGTTCGCATCAACGTTGTTGAAGAAGGCGGTCAGCGAATAGAAGTCTTTCTGTGAAATCGGATCGTACTTGTGATCGTGGCAAACGGCACATTGCATCGTTAGCCCCATGAAAGCGGTGCCGACTGAGGTGACTCGATCCAGCACATTCCGATGCAAACTCTCTTCCGGCAGCGCCGTCCCGCGGTCAATGATCAAGTGCAGGCGATGAAACCCGGAGGCGACGAGCTGGTCCGTCGTCGGCGCTTCGTACAAATCACCCGCGATTTGATAACGCACAAAATCGTCGTAGGGTAAATTCTCATTGAAGGAGCGAATCACCCAATCTCGGTAAGGCGAATGGTCTCGATAGTGGTCGTGGTGGATACCGTTGGTGTCTGCGAACCGGACCAAATCCAGCCAGTACCGGGCTAAGTGTTCTCCAAAATGCGGACTGTCCAGCAGTCGCTCCACTTGCCGCTCATAGGCGCCGTTCGAATCGTCGCTGAGAAAGTCGCCAAGTTGCTCTCGCGTTGGTGGCAACCCGGTCAAGTCAAACGAAAGACGTCTCAGCAGAGTCCGCTTATCCGCTTCGTCTGAAAAGCGCATTCCCGATTCACGAAGCGACGCCTCCACGATGGCATCAATGGGCCTCTCATCAGACTTGACCACCAGCTCTGGCAACTTGGGTGGAACAAAAGCCCAATACGCGTCGTACTCTGCGCCGGACTGGATCCAGGCTCGCATCAACTCGCGTTCTTCGGAACTGAGCGGTTCCTTGTGAGAATCAGGCGGCGGCATTTGGAGATCTGGATCCGGAGTAGTGATCCGACTCCAAACTTCACTGTTTTCCAAATCGCCTGGTTCAATTGCTACGTACGCACCTTCGTCCGTGTCGGCGACGTCGAGCCTCAAGCCTGCTTGACGGTCGGCTTCATCCGGCCCGTGACAGTGAAAGCAACGATCCGATAGGAGCGGTCGAATGTCGCGATTGAAATCGACTGCCGGCTCAGCCGCATTGCAAATAGAGGAAATCTGCAAATGAACAAGTGCCGGCGCGCCTATGAAGCATCCGAGCAGAACGAAAAACCAGGTCCGACGCATTGCGTTGACTCATATGAGGGTTGGTGTCCACCGTCGATGAGTGAGGCGGGGAGGGAAGCTTACATTCTAGTTGGTCGCCGTCATCTGCAACCACCCAACCATTTTCTTGGTGACCAAATCCGCCGCATCCTGTTGAACAAAATGACTCGCACCGGGCACCGTGACGAGCGTGAATTCATTGTCGACGTAGTCCCAGTTTCCGTTCAATCCAGTGGAAAGCAACGCGGTATCCTCTAAACCGTGAATCATCAGTACAGGACACTTGACCTTCGGGAATTCGGTTTGAGCTTGGTAGGGAGGCCGAGGATAGTTGGCTTTGTAGTAGTTTAGCAGCCCTTCCATATCGGAGCGCTCGAAGGCCTCCACGTACGTTTTCCGAGCCTCTGGATCTTTGACCCAAAACGCCAAGCCTGCTGCCGACATCTGACTCGCAGCCTCCGGCTTCTGGAAGTCGCGTGCGTATTGAGATGCCGCCTCCTGCTTCTTGTTGGTCGCCAGCTCCCGCGAAAGGCCTGATGGGTGAGGCAGGTTGAGAATGATCAGTCGCTCTGTCATCTTCGGAAACTGCATCGCAAAAGTCCAAGAGATCATCCCGCCCCAATCATGCCCAACGATCACCGCTTGCTCTTGTTCGAAGTGCTCAATGACCGCTTTGACATCGCCGACTAGTTTTGGCATCGCATAGTTGGCCACTCCCTGCGGCTTGTCGCTCAAGTTGTAGCCACGAGTATCGATGGCTACGACCTTGTGACTCTTGGCAATCGCTGGGATCTGTTCTCGCCAGGTGTACCAGAAATCAGGGAATCCATGAATCATCACCACCAACGGACCTTCGCCCGCGGTAACGTAGTGGATCTTTACTCCAGAGGAGTCGACGTACCCGTGCTCTAAATCGACGCCTTCAATTTCCAAGTTCGGTTCGTCCGCATGGGTCTGGGCAAATCCACAGCACGCCCACACAAGCGATAGAGTCAGTAACATGGATGACCAGGGCGTAACCTCTCGAACACTACTCCGCATGACGGATTCTCCGGGAAAAGTAAAAAAGAGCTGCCAAGTGAAGCATCCTACCATCTTGAGGCGGCAGGATTGTGAATTGACGACGCCGTCGCAGCGACGGCCTGTTTGAGAGCGAAAGACCAGGGGCGGCAACACGGATTGCCAGGCCTCTGCGCCCGAAAAATACTCCGTGCATAAGGAATGCACATGTCCAGAGGCAACTCCACTCCCATCTCCGATTTGAAAAGTAGAGAAGAAGACATGCAATTCGCGGCTCCTCGCAAGTGCGTCTTCGGTTTGCCGCTGCATTTCGTCGTTTTCTTGCTGCTCGTTTTGGCATCCGATGCCTTCCTCGCAGCCTACCGTCTTTTCTGGGACTTTAACCGCTACGTTGAAACTCTAATGGTAGGCTCGTTCGCTGGTCAATTGTGCGCCGTAGCGGTTCTCGCTGGTCTATTCGGGAGGTCATGGCTCGCCGGCTATCTGCTTTCCATCCTTCTAGCAACGGCCATGATCGCGGCTTGCGTTTCATCGATCGAAATTGCAAATGGCTTTCGATACAGCATCGAGATCGACTTCGTCCAGGCAATAGAAAACGGTGGCGTCCCAGCACTGCTCGTCCCGTCCATGATCTTGGCGGCTGCTGCCCCCTGTCTCTGCATGCGAGCGTTGTTTGGGTGGCAACTTGTCGCGGGCTGCGGTGCAACACAGAGAATCTGGCAGGATAACACCAGTCGATCAGGTCAACTCAGCGGCGTTAGTGGTCTGTTGATTTTGACTGCCATAGTCGCAGGATGCCTCATCACGGCGCAGTCTGCCGAAGTGATTTTTGACGGCTCCGTTCAGGGAGTGGTCTTCGCTCTGTTGGTAGCTTGTCTCGTTCTGGCAGCAGCGTCGGCTGCTGCCGTTTTGCCTGCGTTGTATGTTGCATATCGGCTCGAAAGTTATCTCCTACGTCTCTACGCTCTGATGGGGATGGGATTGAGCACCGCCTTGCTTTCCGTCTCGCTGCTGTGGATCGTGCGCCATCCAAGTCTTCCATTCAGTCCCGGCGGGATTTCTGCAGATGAGTTGTGGCAATGGGGCTTCCTCATACCGCTATTCGGTGCCTCTTTCTTTATCGTCTTTCTGTACTGCCTACGTTGGTCTGGCTTCGATCTTTTGCCTGTCGCTACCAAAACGAAAAGCCTGAGGACCCCAACTGAATCCGCTGATGTCACCGCCAGCACTGATTCGACTCCGTTCGACGACACCGAAATGGACTGCGAAGACGCTCGATTTCGAGCAGAACGCGGACAGCACTGGATGCTGGCCACAGCCACTTTTCTATTGCTTTGCATTGGTCCACTTTGCGGTGGAATTGCTGAGCTCCAGCGGGCCAATCGGTTGAGCCGACTTGCCGAGTTACGGATCGAACTTGCCGCCAAAGGGGGCGAGCTTCGTCTGTACGGCTTCTCCCGTATTGTTGATGCCGTCGATCTGCCACCCGACGTACCAGTCGCATGGATTCAACAGCTAGGCGACTTGACGAGTGTCCGAGAACTGAAACTCGCGGGACGAAAGCTCTCCGATTCCGATCTGGAATTCTTAGGCCAGTTGTCAGGACTCGAACGACTGGACCTCTCCAACTCAGACTTCAGTGACCAACATGCAGCGAGTTTCGAACAGCTCTCAATGTTGAGTAGAGTCGATGTTTCTGGCACTGCATTGACCAACATCGGTATCGAGAACCTCCTCCGAAATCCGAACATCCAACATTTAGGTGCCGCGGATCTCACCATGGATTGGAGCCGTTTTTGCGATTCAATCCGAGCGAGGCCAGACTTTAGCTTTCGAGTTGGCGGACCTGGCCTTACCAATTTGCAGGTCAAGCATCTGCTCAGCACGTGCGATCTAATCAGCGGCCTCGACGTTCGTGGGAGTCCTATCGACGAGTCCGCACTGATCGGCAAGTTACCGACGACGCTGACTAGATTGAATCTCAACGGCACCAAGATTTCTGACTCAGCTTTCTCAGCGCTGCTCCCTTCCTTGCCAATCACAGATTTAAGCGTCGCAAACACGCAGTTGAGCGATGAGATCCTGCCATTCCTTTCCACGAAGCACTTTCAGAGTCTCGACTTGAGTGAAGCTCAAGTTACCGACGAAGGACTGTCTCGAATCTCCCCCGCGAAGTGGACTGCGGTGAAGCTGAGCATACCGAATTTGACCGGCGACTTCCTACGCGTGTGGCTTCGCTCCCCACTCCCATTACTCGAGCATCTCGACTTGAGTGGCAGCAGTATCGGAGACAGTGCCTTCACTGGCTTCAAGAATCAGAATCTGCAAGCCATCGACTTGTCGAACACTCTGATCACCGAAGCCACGTTAATGCAACTCCAAGCACCGACTGATCGCTATCTGCACGTGAATATTCGAGGGTGCAAAATTGATGTACGCAAATTGTTGGGCAGCGTTCCTCGGCTGATCTTAGCATGCGATTTGGGCCAGTTTACCGAGGATGAGCAGCAAGTCCTTCGGTCCTTTGCAACTCTCGCACCGGGTGTTGAGCTGCCGTTTCACCGTAGTTACTAGAAGGCCCGCTGTTCTTGTTACCTCCCCGCGTTTCGTGGGTAGGTGACAGAATAGCGGCTGCCAGCCTTCGGTTCCGTTACTTCCCCGCGCTTCGTGGGGAGGTGGGGAGCCCCAGCGAGCCGGTGGGGTCTTCGCCATTCTTGTTTGGCGTTGTTAGTCCTACTGCACCCGAACGTTTCCCACCCGAGCCTGATAGCTCGACCTCCCCAGAATTCCTCGCTACAAGCGAGGAAAGGGGAGGTGACGTACCGATTTCAGCGTCTACGAGTGACACGCTAGCTGACACTTCGTGAGCGGGAGCCTAGAATACCTTCATCAGTTCATTGCTTGAAAGATCGCCACCTTTACTGCAAACCCAAACAGACTAAGCGGAAGAACAAATCGATGCGCACAATCTGGACACTTGCAATACTCCTTGCCATTTCTTTCAGCAGCTCCATTTCGAATTCCAGCCAGGCAGACGAAACAATGGCACCTCCCAAGGCGGCCACGAAACCAAAGGTTCTTGAGACGCATGGAATCAAGCGTATCGACGAGTACTATTGGCTCAACGAGCGTGAGAACCCGGAGGTCATCGAATACCTAAACGCCGAGAATGCGTACCTCAAAGCCCAGATGAAGTCGTCGGAGGCTTTGCAGGAAAAATTGTTTGAGGAAACGAAGTCACGGATCAAGTTGAGTGACGTTTCGGTTCCCGTGCCGGACAACGGATACGAGTACTACTCGCGCACCGAAGAAGAACTGCAGTACCCGATCTACTGCCGCCGCAGAATCGACAGTAGGCAATCGAGCCAGGAGGAGATCCTGCTCGATGTCAATAAACTGGCCGAAGGCCACGATTACTGCGCAGCTCGCACCAGAGTGACCGACGATGGATCGCTCATGGCCATCGTTTCGGATTTCGTCGGTCGTCGGAAGTACAACGTCCAATTCAAGAATCTCAAAACTGGCGAAATTTTCGACGATCGGATTGAGAACACGACAGGAAGCCTAGTTTGGACTCCGGACAACAAATTCGTCTTCTACACGCGACAAGATCCGGACACTCTGCGGTCGTACCAAGTTTTCTTGCACGAGTTGGGGACGGATTCGGCCAAGGACAAGTTGGTTTACCAAGAGAGCGACGAGGAGTTTTCTTGCTACATCGGGCGTTCCCGCTCACGAGAGTATCTGTTCATCGCGTGCGACCAGACAGTCAGCTCCGAGTACCGCTACATCAAACTCGATCAGCCGCAGGCCGAGCCGAAAGTGCTCATTGAACGCCGAAGAGACCACGAATACTCCGTCGACCACCTAGGCGACTACTTCTATTTTCGCACGAACGATCAAGCCAAAAACTTCCGCCTGATGCGTGCACCGATTGTGAATCCAACCGAGGAAGCTTGGAAAGAAGTGGTTCCTCACGACGAACAGGCTCTCCTCGAGGATTACGACTTGTTCGATGACTACTTGGTCGTTGATCATCGTCGAAACAATTTGACCGAACTCACGATCCAAGATCTGGACGATCCAGCACAAGCACACAAACTCGAGTTTGGCGAAGAGTGCTATATCGCTGGCACGTCTCCCATTCCGGATACTTCCACAGAGTGGTTGCGCTATGGTTTCTCTTCAATGAAAACCCCGCCAAGCACTTACGAATACAACGTTGAAACAAAAGAAAAGCGGCTGCTCAAAGAGCAAGAGGTCCTCGGTGGCTTCGACCGTGAAAACTATGTCACCAAGCGGGAATGGGCAACGGCGACCGACGGCACCCTGATCCCTGTGTCGATCGTCTATCACAAAGATACGCCCATTGATGGAACGGCACCCTGCCTGCAATACGGCTACGGGTCGTACGGCGCCAACATGGAAGCCAGCTTCAATTCGACTCGGCTCAATCTACTCGACCGAGGATTCGTGTACGCCATCGCTCACATTCGCGGCGGCTCAGAGATGGGACGCTACTGGTACGAAGACGGCAAGCTGCTCAAGAAGATGAATACGTTCACCGACTTCTGTGACGTAGGTGATTTTCTGATCGAGAAAAAGTACTCCGATCCAACCCGACTCTACGCTCGTGGCGGAAGCGCCGGCGGCCTACTTATGGGAGCCGTCATTAACCTGCGGCCAGAACTCTACCACGGTGTGATTGCCGATGTGCCTTTTGTTGATGTCGTGACAACCATGCTCGATGACTCGATCCCGCTGACGACCAGCGAGTACGATGAGTGGGGCAATCCAAACGAGCGTGAGTACTTTACCTACATGCTCTCCTACTCGCCCTACGACAACATTCGCGAAGTTGATTATCCGAACATGTTGGTGACCACCGGGCTTCACGATTCCCAAGTGCAGTACTGGGAACCAGCCAAGTGGGTCGCTCGCTTGCGAGTGAAGAAGACGGACAACAACGTCCTGTTGCTCAAGACCAATATGGACGCAGGACACGGCGGAGCGTCAGGCCGTTTCGATCGTTACAAGGAATTGGCGTTGCGACACGCTTTCTTGATTCGTATGGCAGACGCCTCAGGAAAGAAATAGTCGCTGCAGCCCGGTACCGCGATTCGCATATGGGAAGCTTCTGTAAAGACTTTGCAATGATGTGCGTTCTCCACCCTGGACGAATCAGCGTTTTTAGTTTGTGGAAATAGTCGCCCGGCTGTCCCAGCCGGACCGGAGCAACTCCACGTCTCGGAGAGCCGGGCTACTTTCCTAACCTCAAACTCCGATTGGCCCTAGCTCTTCGGCATACGATTTGATCTTGGAGGACGCTTGCTGCATACTGCGCAAACGCAAGCGTTCTGTTCATCGACCAGAATGCAAGGCAGGTGCGAGTTCATAGTCGACTGATTCAACATTGCATGCCCGGTCGCTGAAGCAACCGAAAGCGTCAATGTGCACTTCGAAGAGTCTATTTAATGCATCCAAAGAAACTGCTGGCAACTTCTCTTTCATTAGTTCTATTGTTTCCAATCACGCTAAACTCGGTTCACGGACAATCGACTCCAGAACCAGTCGATCGGGAGATAGTGGACAAGATCAAAGCCGAGGCGATGGACGCCTCGCAGATCATGGACACCATTAGCTATCTGACCGATGTGTACGGTCCACGACTTACCGGCTCGCCCCTTGCCGACACAGCCGCTGACTGGACTCAAGAACAACTGAAGGAATGGGAACTGGACAACGTTCACCTGGAGTCCTGGGGCCCCTTCGGCAGAGGTTGGACGCTGGAAGGCTGTTCCGTCAACATGGTATCGCCGCGATACACTCCATTGATTGCACACGTTAAAGCTTGGTCGCCGAGTACGACGCGCACGATTCGAAGTGTTCCAATCTACATCGATGCCAAAACACCAGAAGATCTCGAAAAGTACCGTGGCAAGCTGGGCCGAGCGATTGTAATGATCAGCCCGCCGCGTGACTTGAATGCACTGTTCGAACCGCCTGCGAAGCGCAAGACCGACGAAGAGCTTCTGCGGCTGGCAAATGCTCAGCCACCCGTTCCACGTAGCCGTCGTGGCTCGAGGCGTTCTGCACCGCCAGCTCCGCCCGCAAAACCAGCGAGTGAAAAGAAGGAAGAACCAGCAAACGAAGAGTCGAAGAAGGAAGAAGCTGGAAAGGACAAGGCGGCGCCTAAAGTAGACAAGGCTGCGACCGAAGGGGACAAACCCGCTGCGGACAAATCGACTGACACGCCTCAGAAGACCGAGACGGAGAAGCCAAAGGACGAAAAGGAAGAAGAGAAAAAGGAAGAGCTTGACCCGAGGGCACTCTATCGCCAACAAATGCAGCTTCGAGCCGACATTTGGGAAATGTGTTACCTAGAAGGAGCGGCCGTGATCTTAGAACCCGGTCGTGGAGACGGAGGCAACGTTTTCGTCTCAGCCGTCACAATGCCGCGAAAGTCGGACGACCAAGGAGAGCAGGGCAGTCGTCTTAGTCGCGGTCCACGGCCCTGGGCAACCGATTCGACGGACATCATCCCTCAGGCAGTAATGGCCGCAGAGCATTACAATCAACTCGTTCGCATGATTCAAAAGGGCGCCGCACCGGAACTCGAGATCGACATTCTATCGCGCTACTACAACGATCCTGAGGCCATGACGTTCAACATCATCGCCGAGATTCCAGGTACGGACCTCAAGGACGAAGTGGTGATGCTTGGTGCACACTTCGACTCTTGGCAAGCCGGAACGGGTGCTACTGACAACGCCGTTGGCTGCGGCGTTGCGATGGAAGCCATCCGGATCTTGAAGGCGATTGACGCGAAACCGCGACGAACCATCCGGCTGGCACTCTGGACGGGCGAAGAACAAGGGCTCCTCGGCTCGCGGGGCTACGTGGCTGAGCACTTTGGGAAAGCGGTCTACGGGGAAGACCGAAGTCGGAGCGATGTGAAGTACGAAATTAAGCCGGAACAAGAAAAGGTCTCGGCGTACTACAACTTGGACAACGGCACCGGAGCGATCCGCGGCATTTACTTGCAAGGCAACGAGCAGCTCCGACCAATATTTCGAGCTTGGCTCGCACCATTCGCCGACATGGGTGCTTCGACCGTCACTGTGGCAAACACCGGCGGTACCGATCACCAATCCTTTGATGCAGTCGGTATTCCGGGATTTCAGTTCATCCAAGACACGGTTGAATACAACACACGGACTCACCACTCCAGTATGGATGTCTTTGATCGAATTCAGGAAGAGGACGTAAAGCAAGCTTCGACAATCATGGCTACCTTCGTCTACCAAACGGCCATGCGTGACGAAAAGCTACCCCGGAAACCGATGCGTGGCGAAGTCATCAAGGTTGAGCAAACCGACGTCGAGCCCTCCGCTGAGGTAACGCAAACGGAGAAGCAAGAGGTAAAGGGCAAAGTAGAAGCTTCGGCGACCTCGTCAGAGCAATAGCCGACTACTGAGAGTCTTCGCCACGGTCCACTGCCTCTGCGGTCAAGACTGCAGAGGCCGGTTGCGCAGGGACGGCGTCTTTCTCGCGCTTGGACACTACTTTGCCAGTCATTCGCCCAGCGACTCCACCGGAGACGCGGGCGAGTGGCGACACGTAAAAGGGTGCGGTGCGTCCGAATGGTGTCAACGAGAGGATTTCACCTGCCGTGTCGGCTCCGATCCTGGCGTACGACTGAATGCGCAGATCGCTCTGCAACTCGGGCTGTTGGATCTCTTCCGAATACGTTAGGACATCGCTGCTGGCTTTGATGTCGTGGATGATCGGAAGCACTGGCAGGTTCTGTAGCATTGCGTAGCTCCCAAGGTTCTTGTGCTGTAAAAACTCCTTCGCAACGGCCGACTCGAATAACGCTTGTGTAGGTCGCTCCGAATTGAGACTGAGTGTGTTGGAATACGGATCGTAGCGGTCCACTCCCAGTACTCGATTCGGTAGGACCGTGTAGCGGAACCAGCTGATCGCTCCGCCCGTGTACTTCCAAAGCGGGCTTACATTCTCGTTCGCTTGGATACGTTGCCAATGCTCGCCGGGCTCATAGCGGCGGACGTCTATTTTGACGTCATTTAGTCCGTTCACCGACAAGTACTCCTGAGTTAACTCCACGGCCTCTTCACGAGCCTGCTCTATCTCCTCTTCATTCAACGATTCCCCACCGCGTAATCGGGAGATGGCCTCTCGAGGATACTCGAGTGCTCTCTCGACCTTGTCCAGACGCGGATGTTCTCCGCCATGAGTAACTTCCAGCGGTGCTTGATTGGAAACGGCGAAGTCGTTCGCTCGAACTCCGTAGACATAACTGTCTTTCATACACCCCGCGCAGAGTACGCACAGCGAGAGAAACAAAAATAGCCAGCCATTGGGCATCGTCTTGTAAGAATGCATGAAATCCTCAGCCACTGTAAAGTGAACCAAAACGGAAGCTACTAAAGAATAATCACCGCAGTCAAGGCCCTGGTGCTACCCAAAAGTAGTGTCACCCGTGGAATCGCCGATCGTCCTTCCCGAGAAAACCACTCTGCCAAGCCTGATTCAATCAGCACCGCAAATTGCTAGCTAAGCAACTTCCGCATCACGCGTTAATTCGCACGGAACCAGTTTTCATTCAGCCAATGAACAAACTGTTCACCACGCGGCTCTGCGACTGAATTCAAAACCGTTTGCTTCGATTTCGGCAACGCTTCGCTTCGCAATTTGACTTTAAAAGTCGGCGAGGCGGCCCCCTGAACTCCACCGCTTAGATCCCGAACTAGCTCGGCACAGCGGACTTGATCTAGAGACACAGTACGGAGCCTCTTTCTACCGCAAGAAATCGGTAGTTGAAGTTCGTTTCTGAAGTGATCAAGGGCAAGATCGTACTTCCCCGACGCGTTCCGAACGAAGACAAGGATCAGAGTTGCCAGCACAACGAGGCCAATCATCGTCCAAACAACAAATACGGCCGGCAGCGAGACATTGAAGCCGAAACCGAATCCGACGACGAAAATCGAGAGAAAACTAGAGACAAGCAACGCGACTCCAACAGCCAGCAAGGGCGACATGCGGGCTACGGCAATACGATCGCATTGTCCGGTACGAATCACGCGAAATCCGGGCGAGCCTGGTCGAATCTTCGGCGGAAAAACGGCCTTATACCCGAGTACCCATCCGCCCACCATCAACACGTTGAACGGCGTAATAAATAGGAGCATGAACAGGTCGGAACCTTGAAGCCCAATCGTAAGCACCGAGTCCTGTGGATTGGAGACGCTGTAAAAAACAGGCAGCTCTTTTCCGACAGGATGCGTACTCACAAAACGCTTTGCGTCTGCTTGGCCCGAACTGACTCCGGAATAGCTGATCCGGTCGCTCTCAAATTCACTTTCGCCCACGGTGTAACCGTAGTGAACCTTAGGGTAATACTTTGTTCCGTGCTCTGAATCGTGCTTACTTTCCACCTTGCTCGAGATTACAAACCCGAGTGTCTCTTCGTAGCTCAAACTCTGATACTGCTGGACAATTCCGAAGCCGATGATGACGTCGAAGGTCAGCGTACAAAGCGTCCAGAAAAGGATGAAAACTCCGCCGAACAGAACATTCCCAAGGTTGGTCTTTCTCGACTGTGAATTGGTAACCATCGGCGACTCAAGAGAAGACAACGAACCACAGGATCTAAACTCTCGCCAACCTAGATCTCGTTGCGCCTTCAAAACAACCGGACAGGGCCACCCTGTGCCAACTGGAAGCACGCCCGCGAGAGAACCGGAAATCACGCGAAAGAGGCAGTCTAGCGGACCGGAACTCGGAGCACACCTGCTTCGTCGCGGAGCTAGTCAGCGGCCGCCGGAAAAGAAATGCACAGAACAGCGGCGAAGTGGATTTCCGCGCCCCCACGTTGAGGAGCGTTCGCGTCGAGAAATACGTCTCTGAAGTGACGCGCTGAGTCTTAGAAGCCAGAATTTTGGCCGGTCGACCTCAAGGCTGGATTGCCTTCTAGCATGTAGCGATTGATTGGTTTTCGGGTCGGAAGAGTTGCCTCCGCTGCCATGCGACGACCAAAGACAACTGTCTCACCGGTGTACCGATTGACCTGCGCTACAGGTGTTGGAGCCGAAGTTGGCTTTCCGCGAGCTGAGTCGGAGGACGGCAGGCGAGGAAGTTGCTTCGTCTTTGCTGATTCACTGGAAAGCGGCTGCTGACTAAGCGATTGCTGACTGAATGGCTGGGCAGTCGGAGCTGGCCCTTTCGGTTCATCGGCTGCAATGTCGGCTGTATCCAATAGACTTGGCTTGTCTTCGAATGTTGCTATTTCGGGAGCAGGAGCGGCCTCTGACTCTTCCAGCTCAGCCAATGTGCTCTCGCCCTCATCCTCAATCGCTTCGCTGAGACTATTCCAATCTTGATCCTCAAACGCTTCCGTTGATAATTCAGTTTCGGCAAGCGTTGGAGCAACTTCACTTGGTTCCACGTTCGATTTTGGTTCCACGTTCGATTCCTCGAAGATGGCAACTTCTGTCTCCGCCGACTCCATCAACGCGGCAGCATCAAACGACTGCGGGTCTAATGAGCCCGTCGAAGTCAGTAGGCCGACGTCTTCAACGTTAGACTCTTCAAGCATGCCTTCTTCTTTCAGAAACGCTGTTGCTTTCTCCTGCAGTTTAGCAAAATCAATCGAGGGTTCATCAAGTTCGCCCAACGAAGTTTTCAGTTCTTCAAGTGCTGCGTCAAAACCCTCGAACGAAACTTCTTCCCCTTCCATCGCAGCCACACTCTGCTCCGACAGACTTACTTGCTGCCGAACGTCTGGGCTAATGGCAAACACACCTGCAGCCAGCACGCCGCACAACAATCCGCCTTTGACTGTAGTAGCAGTAACGCTCTTCAGCTTCGGAGAATCAGAAGCAGCAAAGGTATAGATCAATGAACCAAAGATGCCGGTGACCAAGTTAACTGCCGTCCAAACCAGCTTGGAAGTGAACGGTCGCCCCTTCGCAAGAAGACATTGCACGACACATACGAGTGGATGGACAATCGCTAAAAGAACGAAAGCGAACGCGGCAAATCCAGCAAGAACAAAGAATGCAATGTACATATCGGGAGATCCTAAGCAGCTACAGGGGGAATACCGTTAAGGTTTCCTACGTCGCTAAACGAGCCTTGTCCCGGGATCCAACCGAATGCATCGGCTGACCGCAGGGGACTCCATCGGTTGAACCGATTGTATCGATCACAACGCCACTTCCGCCTACGAGGCTACGAGGCTACGAGGCTACGAGACGCTAGCCACCAGATGGAAAGGCGTACGTAAGGCGTACTGCAGAAGAGCTACCGCACACCACTTCCGCGACTCCAGCACGTCGCCCAACGCCGAAAGTCCAAATGCTCACTTAGAGAGTGAGTGACTTGGTAGAAGTGCGGCCGCCCTACCAATGATGAATGTAGGCCAACCGCCGCCCCGGGACTCGTAAAAGAGTTCGCACTGACCGGGGGTTTATTTGCCGTCAGTTGCCGATGCAATAGAGGCCTTGGTCGCTACGGAGATACAGGCGTTCTCCGTCGACCGCCGGTGACGCGTTGAAGTCTGTTTCGTCGCCTTCGATCGTATTCTGACTCACTAAGTTAAACGTCGAGCCTGGACGATAGACGAGTGTTCCACTCCGCCGTGTAACGACATAGATGTAATTTCCAATGAAAATCGGCGACGCATAAACCGGGCGGCTTCCACCAATCCCCCCGATCCTCTCTTGATAGATCTGTTCGCCACTTTCCGCCGACATGCTATAGGCCACGCCACGGTCGTTGATCCAATAAAAGAAACCGTCGACTAGTACCGGCGTGGCTACATACGAGCTCAGTCGACTTGTCCAAATCGTGTGCGATTCGCTTACGTCGTCCTTACCGCCCAGGCGAATTGCGATACTGCCGGACGACCGATAGCCGCCAAAGCTGTAGGCAATATCGCCATCCAGAATGATCGAAGGGCAGATATTTCCAGTCATCGACGTCGATGCATACCACTGCAACTTGCCAGCCTCCGAATCCAAGGCCCAAACTTCAGATGGAACGGAAATCAACACTTCCTTTTTCCCATCGGCATACTCCTTGAGACGTGGAGTCCCGTAGGTCAGCTCGAGCATCGAAGCCTCTTGCTTCCATCGCGTCGTTCCGTCCTCCTTGTTGAGCGCGATGATCGACTTACTTTCTTCGGCCGCATTGACAATCACCACATCGTCAAACTCAATCAAACTGGACGCCGATCCCCACTGACGATTGCTCGATTCCTGCCCAACATCCACCGACCAAAGCTTGTTTCCTTCAAGATCCAACCGATGCACTCCACCTTTCCCGAAGAAGACAAAGATCGACTTGCCATCGCCTACAGGCGAATTACTCGCATACCCGTGCTCCGTTAAGTAACCGCGTTCGGGGTCTTCTCGATAGTCAATCGGAAAGTCCGTTTGCCAAAGCAAGCCACCAGTGGTTTTATCGAAGCTCATCACGGAGCGTTTTGGAGTTCCCTCGTCTACGTAGCAGGTGAGTACCAATTGTTGCCCAACAACAATAGGACTCGAGGAACCGCTACCGGGCAAGTCAGCTTTCCACAGCATATTTTCCTTTGCCGACCACTTCGTCGGAACCTGGGACGGTGCAGTCGCACGCCCGTTCCGGCCAAGAAAGCCCCGCCACTCTTCTGCAAGGCAGACATTGCATAGTACAGTCATCAACAATGAGGCGGTGAATGCACGAATCATCTCTCTCACTCCCTAGTTCGATTGCTCAGTCACTACGAGAATCGAGCCGAACTCGTGCGAAACGAACTCGGCTCGACCACCAACGGGAATCGACATGAACACTAAGT
The DNA here is from genome assembly GCA_045105035.1 of Pirellulaceae bacterium. Lineage (GTDB taxonomy): Bacteria > Planctomycetota > Planctomycetia > Pirellulales > Pirellulaceae > Aureliella. Next base: position 17,706 of record JBGCCZ010000055.1, read on the forward strand.
TACATACGCGTCTACTCGGAACGTGATGGTCTGCTTGGTCTCTCGGCCCCACCGTCTTGTCGCTGGCCTCGACCGCCTCTTTCACCGCCGGGCCGACGTTCGCCTTCCCCGTGACCAGCACCGTGCTCGGCACGGTCGTGATGGGCAGCCAACATCTCCTTTTGTTCTTCAGTCAGGATCGAGTCAAGTTTCTTCTTGACATCGGCCTGCAAGGCCATCACCCGCTTTTGCTGTCGCTCGTTCAGCCCAAGTTCCTCGATCATGAACGCCGGCAGAAGCTCGCCGGGCTCCGGTCGAGGCCCTCCCATTCCAAGTCCACCAGGTCCTCCGGGACCGCGACCTTCACCACCACCCGGACCGCGACCTTCAGCTCCACCAGGTCCTCCGGGACCCCGACCTTCACCACCACGTCCGCGACCCTCAGCACCACCAGGCCCGCGACCCTCAGCACCACCAGGACCACGACCTTCAGCTCCACCAGCTCTGCGTCCCTCAGCACCACCAGGTCTGCGACCCTCAGCACCACGACCTTCAGCATCTCCAGGGCCACCCTGTCCGCGACCAAATCCGCCAGGGCCACGGCCCTGCGTTTGAGCCATTCCGGTCATCGCAGCCGTCAGCTCTTGCTTCGTGACTTTGCCATCACCGTCTTTATCCGCAGCGTCAAAGAGCTGCGAGATCATCTCCTGAGGTGATCCCATCCTCTGGCCTCGACCTTGCTGGCCACCGGGACGAAATCCACCAGGCTGCGCCATCGCGGTGCCCGCAATCATCATTGCCAAAGCCGCAGAACTGAAAATGCTTACTTTCTTCATCGCCGTTTTCCTTCATCAAATTTCTGGCACCCTCGCCTCGTTCGCCACTGCGTTCAGTGCAGCGGGTCGAACACCGCGAAGTAGACTTCACCTGCCGATATCCACACTTCCAAATCTCGAATCCGCCGACCGTTCCGAACTACCGAAAAGATCTTTCGGCTCTTCACCTTTATCGGCGGGACACAATTCCATGCGTCAGACGGCGTAGGGTGGGGCCATACCGAAGCAGACATTTGTCTGATTCGTTGAAAAGCGCACAAGCCAATAGAAACGCTAGAGCTGGTTTAGAAGAGTCGCGACCGCACTCTGAGACTAACAGTTGAGACTTAACGCTGAGAAAAGTGCGACCGCCGAATGGACATTACTTCTCAGCTTTCCTCATGCTGTGCCTGCAGCTGCAGACTCTCGGACGCGTCAGCCATTCCTAGAGTCAGCCATTCCTAGAGTCGGCCAGACCTTGAGGAGTAGCGCTCCTGCAATCAACGCGACCACCAGGCTACATGCAAAGGCGATCCACTGGCCGTAGAGAAAGTAGCCAGTTCCGAATAGTAACGCATAGACGAAGAAAGTTGCCGCGCACATCGCCTTTAGACCAGAGATGATCGAATCCGAGGGTGCGAGCGCTACACCCTCATCCTGCAGGCTTGTTCGAATGCGCTGCCAGCCGGGGCCATCTGGTCGGATCTTCTTGTAAAAAGACTTTAGCGTCTCTTCGTCCGTTACTGGAGAAAGGAAAGTCGCCAACAGCCAAGCCAGCGTGGTGATCCCCACGCCCAAGACAAGCTCTTGCCAGGCTGCCAACTCGGGCAGGCCCGTTTGCGGATAGACAAAGCGGAACATCATCGCCACGACGAAAGAAACAACCATCCCGGCAATTTCCGTAAACGCGTTGATTCTCCACCAGAACCATCGCAGAATATAAATCAATCCCGTTCCTGCGCCGATCTGCAGGATAATGCTAAATCCGTCCATCGCGCTTTCGAGGGCCAAAGCCACGAAACTGGCCAAGACCATCAATGCGACGGTAGACCACCGCCCAATGGCGACGAGCCGCTGCTCACTGGCATGCCGATCTACGAACCGCCGATAAAAATCGTGCGCGATGTACGACGCTCCCCAATTCAAGTGCGTCGAAATTGTGGACATGAACGCCGCCACAAGACTGGCGATGACAACACCTAACAAACCGTTGGGCAAGAACGTCAGCATGGCTGGATAGGCCAGGTCGTCCTTGACGATCTTGGGATCCATATACGGAAACGCGGTCTGAATACTCTCCAACGTCGGAAACACGATCAAGGAAGCAAGTGCCACGATGATCCAGGGCCACGGGCGAAGCGCGTAGTGCGCAACTTGAAACAACAGCGTGGCAGTCGTCGCGTCTTGCTCGCTGCGTGCTCCGAGCATACGCTGGGCCACGTAGCCGCCTCCGCCAGGTTCAGCGCCTGGATACCAACTGCTCCACCACTGAACGGCCAAAGGTATGATCAATAGCGGCACCAATGCGTTGACGTTGGTGAAATCTGGAAACAAATCAAGTTTATCTACGACATTCTCATGTGCCAGTAAGCTGCTGAACCCGCCGACTTCGGGCAAATTGCAAACCACCACGGCAGCTCCGATCGCCCCGACCATCGCCATCACGAACTGAAAGCAGTCCGTGAGAATCACGCCCCGCAACCCGCCCATCAACGTATAGATAACGGTTACCGTACCCGCGACCAGCACGGTCTGCAGCGGCGTTGCTCCAAGCAGTATGCCACTGAGTTTGATTCCAGCCAGAATCACATTCGCCATCACAAGGCAATTGAAAATCACCCCCAAATAGATGGCTCGGAAGCCTCTCAGAAATCCGGCCGCGCGACCACTGTAGCGAATCTCGTAAAATTCGAGATCGGTGAGCACGCCACTCCGTTTCCACAAACGCGCGTAGACAAAGACTGTCAGCAAGCCAGTCAGCAAGAAAGCCCACCAAACCCAATTTCCACTGACACCGTCTCTCCGAACAATGTCCGTTACTAAGTTGGGCGTATCGGCGGCGAAAGTCGTTGCCACCATGGATAGGCCTAGCATCCACCAACTCATTTGCCCGCCTGCGAGAAAGTACTCGGCGAAGCTCTTTCCCGCGCGACGCGAGGCGATGAGTCCGATCAACGTGGAGATTACAAAGAAGGCTGCGATTACGCCGTAGTCGAGGGCAGTCAGTTTCATTGGGGGGTCGAATTACGAGTAAGCTGTCAGACTCCAGGCCGCTGTAAAAGCAAGTGGCAAATATGTTCGCATATCGACTCGACTTGTGGGCCACGCTAGCGTCCGTTTTCGCTATAAAGACGACCTTTATTGAACCAAGGCGTTCGTTGACTGTTGCGACTTTGTAGAGACTTCCTTGCGACGACTGCCAGGTGTAGATTCACTTCGTCGCATCTCATCAACGCCGAATTGCCTCTGCTCGCTCCGCCTGCGGCCAACGCGTCCTTTTCAAAAGACATGCCTGATGGATTCTCCAAGACTCACTGGTCTCGTCGCGGCTACCTACACTCCGCTGACCGAAGACGGCAGCGTCAATGTGCAGCTCGTCAAGCCGCTGGTTGAATACTTGCTCGCGCAGAAGATCCAAGGCCTCTATGTCTGCGGCAGCACCGGAGAGGGCATGTCGCTGTCGAGCGACGAACGCAAGCAAGTCGCTGAGGCCTACGTTCATGCCACCGAGGGACGCGTGCCAGTCATCGTGCAGGTCGGTCACAATAGCTTAGTGGAGGCGAGGAGTCTCGCCGCGCACGCGCAGGAAATTGGCGCGGACACCATCTCCGCGACATGTCCGTCCTATTTCAAAGTCGCTAGTACGGACTCGCTCGTCGCGTGCATGGCGGAGATTGCTGCAGCTGCACCCGAACTACCGTTCTACTACTATCACATCCCCTTACTGACTGGTTCCGCTATCGACATGGCCTCCTTCCTAGGACTCGCTTCGGAGCGGATCCCTAGTCTGGTTGGCCTCAAGTACACGGACACCAAGCTGTTTGAATTCCAAGAGTGCATTAACTTCCGGAATGCAGCCCACCGTTCCATGGACATCCTTTGGGGCTGCGACGAAATGCTCCTTGGCGCACTCGCCACGGGCGCTCGAGGGGCGATCGGAAGCACGTACAATATCGCCGCGCCTTTGTATTCACGATTGATCGACGCCTTCTCGTCAGGTGATGTCGCCAAAGCCCGCGAACTGCAAGCCTTGTCGATCCAAATGATTCGCACGATTGGCAAGTACCCGTTTCACCCAGCGATGAAAGCCATACTTTCAATGCGTGGCTTCGAAGTCGGGGGCTGCAGGCTACCGCAAGGCGGACTCTCCGACGAGGAAGTAAAGGGACTGCGAGCTGATTTGGAAGCGATTGGCTTTTTCGAATGGAGTCACGATGACGCGCGGCCAAGTGAGGGTAGTCCGAATGCCTAGTCGCCAATCTTTGTTACTTGACGTCGGAGCGTTCTCGCTCTTCACCAACCGCGAACCCGAAGCTCAGCCTCCGCCTTCCACTTCGCCCATCTCAATCTGGTCCAAAGCGACTTTCTGGTGCACACTCCTGCTGCTCTGCTTGTTCGCGCAAGTTGCCCGAGCCGACATGTCGGAAGCCTTGAAGTGGGAGGAACTCCCATCCCTGCCAGATCCACTTGGCGTGGCCGGTCCCTTCGCAGGTGTACACAACGATGCACTAATTGTTGCCGGTGGCGCTAACTTCCCCGCACCCGCATGGGAAAACGAGAAGCTCTGGCATGATCGAATTCATGTCCTTACCAAGCAAGACGACGAGTTCGTTTGGAAGGATGGAGGACAATTGCCCCGGCCGATTGCCTATGGTGCCACCGTTTCCACGCCAGATGGAATCGTATGCATGGGCGGCAATGACGACGAAAAGACCTTTGACGACGTTTTTCTTTTGCATTGGGATCCGAAGCTTAGAAGCATTTCTTCGACAAGCTTCCCAAACCTGCCCAGACCTTGTGCGTTTGGCGCAGCTGCATTGATCGGCGAGACAATTTACTTAGCAGGCGGTCAAAGTGGCCCATCGCTGGACAGCGCGATGGCGAATTTCTGGTCACTGGATCTTTCAAAACGCAAGACCGTCGCTGATTTTAAGTGGAAGGAATTGCCGCCATTGCCGGGACGACCGAGAGCCTTCAACCTGGCAGTCTCCCAACACAACGGCTACGAGCATTGCTTGTACGTGATCAGTGGCCGCCACCAACGAAGCTCGGATGCAGCCGATGTGGAGTTTCTAACGGATGTGTGGGAGTACACACCGGCGACCCAATCATGGCGAAGTCGCAAAGACGCGCCGAGTTGCGTGATGGCGGGCACCGCAGCAAGCTTTGGGCAGAGTCACGTGTTCGTATTCGGCGGGGCGGACGGGTCGCTTTTTTTCAAAGGCAATGAACTTCGAGACAACCATCCCGGTTTCCCGAAACGGGCCTTCGCTTATCACACGATTACCGACACTTGGACATCGGCTGGTACGACTCCCCTCAATCAAGTGACATCAACGGCAGTAAAATGGGGCAACGATTTCGTTATCCCGACTGGCGAGGTTCGTCCGAGAGTTCGAACTCCCAAAATCTACCGCGTCGCAGTCCAACCGCTAGAACGCAGTTTCGGAGTTCTAAACTACGTCGTCCTCTTCGGCTACTTGCTAGCGATGGTCGGAATCGGCGTTTACTTTACGCGGAAGAACCGCAGCACGGACGATTACTTTCGCGGCGGGCAGAACATTCCGTGGTGGGCTGCCGGCTGTAGCATTTTCGCAACGATGCTCAGTTCGCTCACCTTCACAGGCATCCCGGCCAAAGCGTTCGCCCAAGACTGGGTTTATGCCGTCGGAAATTTCACGATCCCTTTGGTGGCCATCGTGGCCGTTTACTTGGCAATGCCCTTCTTCCGCGGCATCAACGCGACGAGTGCCTATGAGTACCTGGAAAAGCGATTCAGTCGCACAGTACGGCTGTTCGGCAGTGCGAGCTTTATGCTCTTCCATCTGTTTCGCATGGCCGTCGTCATGTCGCTCACCGGACTCGCACTTGCCGTCGCAACACCCATCACGCCCCTACAAAGTGTTCTTCTGATCGGCATCTTGAGCATCGCTTATTGCACTCTGGGTGGAATCGAAGCAGTGATCTGGACCGACACCATCCAGACCTTCGTCTTGCTCGGCGGAGCCCTGCTCGCTGTCGCAATTTTGCTCACCGGTATCGACGGAGGACTCAGTGGGTTTGCCCATAGTGCGAACGCAAGTGACAAGTTGAGAATCGCTAACTTCCACTGGGACGCGACCTCCACTCAAATTGCTCTGTGGGTCATAGTCGTTGGCGGCATCGCTCAAAACCTATCGTCTTATACTGCAGACCAAGCCGTTGTGCAGAGATATATGACCACCGCTGATCAGAAGCTAGCGGCACGGTCCATCTGGACCAACGCAGTTCTCGCGATTCCGGCTACGCTCCTTTTTTTCGGAATCGGCACCGCCTTGTTTGCCTACTACCAGTCGAGCCCCAACAAACTCGACCCCACGATCGCGACCGATCAGATATTCCCACTCTTTATTGCTCGCGAGATGCCCATCGGTCTTACCGGCTTGATCGTGGCTGGGATCTTCGCAGCCGCCCAGTCAACGGTTTCAACGAGTATGAATTCGACGGCGACATCGATCGTCACTGACTTCTTGCGTCCATCCAATTCTTGCAACTCAGAGAAGGGCTACTTGCTCGCCGCACGTTTATCGACCTTGTTGTTCGGAATTGCAGGGACACTAATTGGACTTGTCTTCGTCGATCCGGACATCAAAAGTCTCTTTGATCAGTTCATCAAAGTCATCGGACTTTTCATGGGTGTCCTCGGTGGGTTGTTCCTACTCGGTGCCTTAACACGCCGCGCGAACGCAACAGGCGCGCTGCTCGGAGCAGTCGTCGGCGCGGGCGTCATGTTCTCGTTGTGGAAATTCACAATCGTCAACGGCTACCTCTACACCGCCACGGGAATTGCGACTTGCCTAGTGGTTGGTTATCTGGGAAGTCTCTTCAGCGTTTCCGATGATAAAGATCTAGCGGGCCTTACGATCTATACGTTGCGAGACTAACCAACCAATAGTCGCTGTTGGAATTCCCGTTCTGTTCTTGGCAATCCGTGGGCGTCGGTCTGAGCATCGCTGCCTCGGGAAACTCGATCAAAGATATCCAATGGAAGAATCACGCCTCCAGCAACTCCGCACCACTTACCGAGATGGCTTGCTGGGCGACACGCTTCCTTTTTGGATGAAGCACTCCGTCGATCGCGAACACGGCGGCTTTATGACTGCCTTAGGCCGAGAGGGCCAAGTCATCGATACGGACAAGAGCGTCTGGCAACAAGGGCGATTCACTTGGCTACTCGGAGAGCTTTACAACAACGTTGAACCGCGAGAAGAGTGGCTGGAGCTGGCCGAGAGTGGAATCCGATTTCTGGAAACGCACTGCTTCGATCCGGCCGATGGACGCATGTGGTTTCATGTGACTCGAGATGGCCGGCCAATTCGCAAACGCCGGTATGCCTATTCAGAGAGTTTCGCTGCGATCGCGTTCGGCGAAATGGCTCAAGCGACGGGGAAGTCACAATATGCAGAGAAAGCTGAAAAACTGTTCCGTGCGTTTGTTGATCACAACTTGAATCTCCAAGAAACCGAACCCAAGTACACCGATACCCGACCGACCCGCGGACTGGGCGTACCGATGATTACGATCGTTACAGCACAACAACTACGTGACTCAATCGATCTCGAAGGTGCGAACGATTGGATAGACCGGAGTATCCAAGACCTTGTCCAATTCCATCTCAAACCGGACATTCGCTGTGTGATGGAAACAGTGGGGCTCAAGGGAGAGATGATCGATCATTTTGATGGCCGCACTCTGAATCCGGGGCACGCCATTGAGGGAGCCTGGTTTATTCTCCAAGAAGGACAGTTGCGTAATGACAGCGCGTTGATCCAAACTGGTTGTCAAATGCTAGATTGGATGTGGGAGCGAGGTTGGGACGCCGATTTTGGAGGCATCCAGTACTTTGCCGACGTCAAAGGTCTTCCCATCCAAGAGTATTGGCATGATATGAAGTTTTGGTGGCCGCAAAATGAGACGATTATCGCAACGCTCATGGCCTACTTGATCACTGCCGATTCAAAGTACTTAGACTGGCACACGCGAATTCACGACTGGGCGTACTCCGCCTTTCCCGATGCCGAACATGGCGAGTGGTTTGGCTACTTGCATCGAGACGGACGACTCAGCACACCATTGAAAGGCAATCTTTGGAAGGGCCCCTTCCACCTCCCGCGGATGCAATTGACCTGCTGGCAATTGCTCGAGGAGTACGCTGCGCGTTTCGCTACCTAGCGTCTCGAAAACCACTGGCGTTCCGAGGATCAATGGCGACTGAGATTTCGTCTTTTTTTGCGGGGCATTCCAATATCGCAGCTTGGGGAACGAAAGCTTCGAGAGCTGGTGTTTGAAACCAGCGACATGAAACCAGCGACATTGGACGCTTACGAGAATAAGGCACGCACGTTGGAATTTTCGGCTGCTCAAAAAGACATTCGTTTTAGTTTTCTCAACGGCGGACCCGGAGCGCTTGTCTCCGCCGCAGTTTGGCTCGCTGCCGCGTTGGTAACGGCCTACGCGGGAGTTGAACTTGGATTCCCAGTTCTGTTTTTCGGCGGCATGTTCATCTTCCCGTTAGGCGCCTTGATCACCCGCACGATTCTGAAACGCCCCGGCCCGCTGACCGGCAATCCAGGCTCGCGTATCGCGTTCGAAACCGTCCCGCCGATGATCGTGACTTTGTTTGTCGCCTACTTGTTCGTTCGCAACCAACCGGAGTACGTCTTCCCGATATCCGCCATGGCAGTCGGGAGTCACTATTGTGGCTTTCGAAGCGCTTACGGACTTCCGTCCTACTGGGTTATCGCCGCCATTATGACGGGCCTCGGTTTCTTATCGCTATCTGCATTCCAGCTACCCGAAAATTGGATGCTGCCAGCGCTCATCGCCGCCGTAGAGGCAGTGTTCGGAGTGTGGTGGACTTGGTCCAGTTTTAAGAACGATTCATAGCCCGGCCCTTCGCTCTAGCCCTTCGCTCTAGCCCTTCGCTCTAGCCCTTCGCTCTAGCCCTTCGCTCTAGCCCCTTCGCCTTGCGCGGACGCAGCTCACTTGCTAAGATTGGTCAAGAGGTTCGCGGATGTAGAAGGCGACTGTGTCGATTCTCTGAAAGCTCGCGTGTCTTCTCCGCGCGGTGCACGTTGAACGACGGCAAGACGAACCCGGTCATGCAGTTGCGATCCTCTCGCAAACTCCAAGGAGATTCTACGACTAGGTACGCTTAGTGAATTCACTAACAGACACACTCTGCCAAATCACCGGCGCGACATCTGCCAGTCTAGGAGAAGAAATCCAAAGTCTATGGAGTGGCTATGGCGTGATCCAACGCGCGAAACTCCATGGGCTCGAATCCGGCGCCAGTGATCCGCAGAGTGTTGTACTGAAGCACATCGACGTCACCGCGGCTCGTCCCAACCGACGAGGATGGAGCAACCAGACTTCGCACGATCGAAAAGTCCGATCTTACCAAGTCGAGAAGATCTTTTATGAGTCTTTTTCTGGGCAGTGCGACACCACCTGCGAAGTGCCCAACCTCATTGCGGCCCACGAAAAGCAGGGAGAAGATGGTATCGGAAGCGGTTGGATTATTGTTTTGACAGATCTTGACTCTCAAGGATTCAACGTCAGACGCAGCCAAGTCCAAGAGAATGCAATCCATGCCTGCCTGCGGTGGCTGGCGAACTTCCATGCAACGTTTATGCAGAAGCCGGCAACGGGCCTATGGCCAGTGGGCACCTATTGGCACTTGGAAACTCGGCCCGACGAATTCGCGGCAATGCCCGATGGTCCACTCAAACGAGCCGCAAATTCGATCGATCTGAAATTAAGCCAGACGCAGCACCAAACTCTCGTACACGGCGACGCCAAAGTAGCTAACTTCTGTTTTTCGGGCATCGAAACCAATCGCGTTGCTGCGGTGGATTTTCAATACGTTGGACGCGGGTGCGGCATGAAAGACGTCGCCTACTTTATTAGTAGCTGCCTGAACGATGCCGAAGCGGCTGAGCAGCAAACGCCGTTGCTCGACTATTATTTTCAGCAACTTCAAAGTGCCCTAACGTCTCGCAAAATCGAAGTCGAATTCACCGATCTCGAACACGAATGGCGTGAACTCTATCCATTCGCTTGGGCAGACTTCTGCCGCTTCCTCTCCGGCTGGTCCCCCGGCCATTGGAAACTCAATTCTTACAGCCAGCGAATCACTCAATCGGCGCTCGACTTGCTCGCTGCCGACTAGCCACGTTCATCCGGACTTTGCACGTACACCGTTGAGGTAAATTGCTCATACCATCCGGACTGAAGAACGACTGCGGGAAGCCGGGCAAAACGCGTCCAACGAACAAAGCGGCGCTCGACCCTGGTTGGCGTCTTTGCTTGCACATTAAATCCCAGAGCGATACTCGGTGGGTGTGAGTTGCATAATCTTCCCGAAGCTGCGACTGAAATGAGCGTGGTCATAGAATCCGCAGTCTTGAGCAATCTGGGCGACGGTCCTGTCTGATTCTCGCAGCAGTCTTGCCGCGTTCTCAACTCGGATACGCACCAAGTACTGCCTTGGAGAGACCCCAAACGCACGTCGAAAACGGCGTTCGAAATGACTCCTCGATAAGCCAGCCATTTCCGCCAAGTCGCTCGAAGAAAAGCGATCCGCGAAATGCTTGTGCAGGTGAGCGACAACATCACTAAAGGCTTCCACACTACCGGATAGGTTCTGCAGTCGTTCCACCTGGCGTGAAAAACCCGCGACACCAATGACTCTTCCCCTCGTATCACGCAGTGGAATCTTGCTCGTCACGACTAAACGCGGCGAGCCCTCGTCTTCCGGCGCACTTTCAATTCGGTCAATGATCGGTTGTCCCGAGTCCATTACGGCGGCGTCATCAGCCCGATACTCATCAGCCCGAGCTTTCGGGAAGAAATCGTGATCGGTTTTGCCGATGGCTTCCGTTTCCGAAGCTACGCCACAGTATTCGCATCCGCGGCGGTTCAACGCTATGAAGCGGCCACGACGGTCTTTCACGAAGAACGAAAGTCCCGGCAGATAGTCGAACAGCCCAAACACATGACTATCAGGTCCCAACTGGCTCAGAAACCGAGTTTGTAAAGATGTATTTCTCACGCTTCCTTTTTACACAAAGATAGCGTTGGCATGCAAGACGCGGGAATGCACTTCGTGAACAATAAAGAAAGGTACCTTGCATCAACCTGGAAGAAATACGGCGTTCTCGTTTCTATACGTCGCTGCATGCGAGCCCCCCAGCCAATCATCAGTTCGCTTTCAAGAATACGCCCCATGAGAAATCGAATTCTCCCAATACTCACTCTCTTCATGCTTTCCAATGCACTCAGGGCTGATGAGATTGACTTCAACCGTGATGTCCGCCCGATCCTCTCTGACAAGTGTTTTTTTTGCCACGGTCCAGATGAAGAGAATCGAGAGGCCGATTTGCGACTCGACGTTCGCGAAGAGGCGATCGAGATCTTGGAGGCAGGCGAGCTTGTCTTGCGCATCCACGAAGAAGATCCGGACTCTATCATGCCGCCTCCGTCCTCAAACCTCTCGCTGTCCAAAGATGAGAAGGCCACGCTCGAAGAATGGATCAAGCAAGGCGCACAGTACGCAGGGCATTGGGCATTCGAAAAACTGCCTGCAACCGTTGATGTGCCTTCCGCAGAGGAATCTGACTGGCCACGCCAGACGCTGGACCATTTCATTCTCGCTGCCAGTAAACCCCAGGGACTCTCACCGAGCCCGGAAGCCGATCCACTACGTTGGCTTCGGAGAGTGACATTCGATCTGACCGGGTTACCCCCGACGGCTGAAGAAATCAAAGCGTTTCAAAGTTCAATACGGACGAACGTCGAGCGAGCCTACGAACAGCGCGTTGAACAACTGCTTCAGTCAACTGCCTTTGGTGAACACATGGCGGTCGCGTGGCTGGACGCTGCACGATACGCCGATTCCTACGGATATCAGTCTGACAAGCTCAACACTCAATGGCCCTATCGTGACTGGGTAGTAAAGGCGTTCAACGAGAACTTGCCTTACGATGAATTCTTGAAATGGCAGCTCGCCGGCGATTTAGTGGAAGAGCCCTCGCGTGATCAACTCGTCGCGACCGCTTTCAATCGCATCCACCGACTGAATAACGAAGGCGGCGCGGTCTTTGAGGAGTGGCGTATCGAAAATGTCGCCGATCGGGTCCACACGTTTGGCACTGCCGTCCTTGGGTTAACGCTGGAGTGCTGTCGGTGCCACGATCACAAATACGATCCGATCCCAACACGCGACTACTACGCAATATCCGCTTACTTCAATTCAATCGACGAGAGCGGTGTGTACGATCGTACAGAGAAAGTGCCGTGTCCTTCGATTTTGCTTCCAACAGCAGAACAGGATGTTGCACTGGACCGAGCAAGACAAGCGTTAGCGGAGGCCGGAGACAAGTATCAAAGATCGCGAGTTGAAGCCAGAAAACGCTATCAAGCCTGGGAGCCAGAGTCCGAGCAGGCAATTCAGATTCCCGACCTACGCTTAGCCTTGGCCTTTGATCAGGAATTCGACAATTCGATCAAGGATATTTACCACCCATCGCAGTCCGATCGGGCTTGGACGGCGTTGCCCGAATTGGTCGATGTAACCGACTCAACTGTCGCATCGCTGGACGCGACCACCGCAGACGACTACCGAGCATCGCTGCCAGTGCCGGCACCGCGAGCTTTGAAGCTGGATGGCGAACGTGGTGTCACCACTCACGGGATTGAACCGTTCGACCGCTGGCTGCCCATGTCCGTAGTCGTTACTCTGCGCGAGACCGAGCGTTCACCGCTTCGAAGTCTGATCGCTCACCACACCCGCGGAACGGACTGTGGCTACAACGGCTGGGACTTGACGATTAAGGACGGGCACTTGGAATCCCGCATGGCTCGAGTTTGGCCCGGCAACGCAATCAGCGTGCAAACCTTGCGCCCCATCCCAGTCGATCAATGGCATCAAGTCACAGCAACTTATGACGGTTCATCAAGTGCTGCCGGATTGAAGCTCTTTCTCAATGGCGACGAGCTGGAAACAGAGGTCATTCGCGATTCGCTGAAGAAAAGCTGCAATGTAAAAGTCGATCACGGGGGCGAGTTCGTGATCGGTCAGCGGTTTAGGGCTCGAGGCTTCACGGGCGGCCTGATTGACGACGTCCGAGTTTACGATCGAGCGTTGACGGAAATCGAGTTGAAAACACTGGCTGCCGGCTGGTCTAACGCCGCTGAGGACAAGCCGGATTTTGAGTACTACGTCTCAGCAATTGACGAAGCGGCCCGTTCCGCGATGGCGGAGCTGACCCAAGCCAGGCAGGCCTTTGTCAGTGCTGAGGAAGTGATGCACGAACTCCCGGTCATGGATGAAACTGACAAACCAAGGCCAGCTCATATTCTGGCGAGAGGCGAGTACGACGCACCAAAGAATGAAGAGACTCAAGTGCAACGCTCGACACTTTCCTGTTTGCCCGCGATGCCCCAGGGCACTCCGAACAATCGACTTGGATTAGCCCATTGGGTCACCGATCCTGAGCATCCCCTGACCGCCAGAGTTGCAGTGAATCGACTCTGGGCAAACTTCTTCAACTCTCCATTGGTCCGCACACCTGAGAACTTCGGCTCGCAAGGCGACTTGCCGACACATCCCCGTCTGCTGGACTGGTTGTCCAGAGACTTTGTCGCTAGTGGATGGGATGTCAAACGTCTTTGTAAGTCAATCGTATTGTCAGCTACGTATCGGCAAGACTCCGCCAGCTCGCCTGAAAGCGTTGAGGCTGACCCAACCAACCAATGGCTAGCACGTGGCCCGGCTCACCGTTTAGCGGCCGAAGAGATCCGCGATTTAGCATTGGCCGCTTCAGGTCTGCTCAATCCGGAGGCGGGTGGACCTCCAGTCTCGCCGTACCAACCGGGCAAAGACCTGTGGAAAGAATCCAATGGCATGTCGCCGCCCTACGAACAATCCGCCGGAGAAGCACTCTACCGACGATCGCTATATTCAGTTTGGAAACGCACCGCACCGCTTCCCAACATGATGGCCTTCGATACGACGACTCGTGAAGTCTGCACGGTGAAGCGTTCCCGAACCAACACACCATTACAGGCACTAGTGCTTCTAAACGATGTGCAGTTCATCGAAGCAGCTCGAGTCATGGCAGCGGACTTGATGCAATCGCCAGAGTCGGAACAGATCGATTTAGCTTTCTTGCGATTGACCGGTCACGAACCGGACGATGTCGAGTCTTCTACGCTCGAGGCGCTTTTTGCGAGTGAACTGCAATTCTATTCTGAGGACCTGGAGGCCGCCAAAAAACTCGTCGCCTTGGGATCTGCAGAAGTAGATGAACAGACCGACGCAGCTCACCTGGCTGCGTTGACCAACACTTGCCAAGCGATTCTGAATCTCGATGCAACCATTTGGAAACGCTAGCCGCTCCAATGCTGCGGCCGAATGCAACAGCCAAGAATACTCCGATCACAAGTTTCAAAATGCAACATCCACAACTTGCCGTCGACCGCCGACATTTCTTTAAGACCAGCTCGACCGGAGTCGGTATCGCCGCGTTGGCCAGTCTTCTGGGTGCCGAGCAAGCTTCGGGCAGGCCTCCAGCGGAAGGCCTGCCGAATGGTCCACACTTCGCCCCCAAAGCGAAACGAATTATCTATCTGTTCCAGTCGGGTGGTCCAGCTCAGCAGGATTTGTTCGATTACAAGCCGCTGCTAAACGAACTCAACGGACAAGAAATTCCGCCTGAAGTCCGAGGCGAACAGCGTTTGACGGGCATGTCAGTAAACCAGTCGTCGCTGCCGCTAGCCGGTTCCGCATTCAAGTTTTCCCAGCATGGCGAATCAGGAGCTTGGCTCAGTGATCTGTTGCCGTATCACCGAGATATCGTCGACGACTTGTGCTTCATCAAGTCCATGCACACCGAAGCTATCAATCACGATCCCGCGATCACCATGTTTCAAACCGGTTCCCAGATTGCGGGCAGACCTTCGCTGGGCGCCTGGTTGAACTATGGACTAGGTAGCGAGAACGAGGACTTGCCAGCGTTCATTGTCTTAGTTTCTGCCGGACAGGGTGGTCAACCGCTTTACGCACGACTCTGGGGGAACGGATTCCTAGATTCGAAGTACCAGGGTGTGCAGTTTCGCGGTGGCAGCGATCCAGTTCTGTACCTGTCCAATCCAAAGGGTATTCCAGCATCACGACGCCGAGCCCAGTTAGATGCAATCAACTCGCTCAATCAGCATCAATACCAGCGTGAGCTCGACCCTGAAATCGAGTCAAGGATTGCTCAATATGAAATGGCATTCCGCATGCAGACCTCCGTTCCCGATGCAGCCAACTTTGCGGATGAGCCCGATTCCACGTTCGATTTGTACGGCGAAGATGCAAAAACTCCAGGAACTTTTGCAGCCAACTGCCTGTTGGCCCGTCGACTCGCGGAAAGAGACGTTCGTTTCATCCAGCTATATCATCAGGGCTGGGACCAGCACTCGAACTTGCCGAAGCAAATCCGAAATCAAGCGAAAGAAACAGATCAAGCTTCGGCGGCTTTGGTCAAGGACCTCAAGCGGCTCGGTCTGCTCGACGACACGCTCGTGATTTGGGGAGGTGAATTCGGAAGAACATCATACACCCAAGGCGTACTAACGAAGGATAACTACGGCCGCGATCATCACCCTCGCTGCTTTACCACTTGGATGGCTGGCGGAGGCATCAAGCCGGGAATCACTCATGGTGAAACAGATGAGTTCGGCTACAACATCGTCCGAGATGGAGTGCACGTACACGACTTCAATGCCACCGTCTTGCACTTGATGGGCATTGACCATGAGCGTCTAAACTTCAAGTACCAAGGCCGCCGCTTTCGACTCACTGACGTTCATGGAAACGTCTTGAAGTCCATTCTCGCGTAGCCATTGGTCAGCTGGAACAGCCAGCGGTGCTATTGCCGAACTTTCGCTGATATGCCAACACGACTTCCTGCGTTCACTCATGGCGTTCGCATCGACCGGCGATAACTGCTCGGAGTTTGGCCGATCTCTCGTCGGAAGACGACTGGCATGTACTCGGAGTTCTCGAAGCCGCAGCGCTCGGCGATTTCCGCGAGTGGCAAATCCGTTTCCATAAGCATCCGCTTCACACGCTCCAAACGCAGGCGCATGATTTCTTGATGCGGCGTGCGACCGATCGAGACACGAAATCGTTTGTCGAGAACTCGGCGACTGAGCATGGAGACTTTCAACACGTCAGACACATCGATCCCACGCCAGTGATTCTCCCGAATGAACTGCAACGCCACAGCGACTTCAGCATCCTCAATTGCCAGCACGTCCGTCGACTGACGCGTCTCGACGCCTAAGGGATCAATCAAATGCCCTTCCGGCGGAACGTGATCACCCGACATCATCCGGTCGAGCAAGGCGGCCGCTTGGTACCCGGTCTGCACGGCATCGGGAATGATACTGGAAAGCGGCGGAGTGCAGAGTTCGCAGAGCAGTCGATCGTTGTCAACGCCCAAGACTGCGACTGATTCAGGGACCGCGATGTTGACTTCGCGACAAACCTGCAAGACTTGCTGTGCCTTGATGTCGTAGCACGCGAACACGGCGATCGGCTTGGGTAACTCCTGCAACCACTCCGCCAGTCTCGAACGCTCGGCATTCCACGAGTAATCGCTACTCAGCCGCGAAGTCGATTGAAGCTCGTGCAACGTTCCTCCCAGCTCGCCGACTCGCTTGGCAAACTGATCCCTTCGCATTGTCGACCAAGCAAATCCAGGATCACCGCAGTAGGCAAAAGTCTCAAATCCCCGTTCGACAAAGTGACGAACCGCCAACTCGGCGATCTTCTCATCGTTCGTTTCTACGTAGGGAGTCGATGGGGCGTGCCGGGCCGCGCTGACGTCGACGATCGGAATCGACAGGCTCGAGAGCTTGTTTGCGATGGCCTCAGATTCGATGCGAGCAATGATTCCGTCACCCTGCCAATTGGCAATCCACGATGGCGGCAAGGCACCTCTCTCTTGCTCTGGGACGTACAAAGACCAAGGCAGATTGGCCCGTGTGTACCTCAGAATTCCATCTAGCAACGCTCTGGCGTAGGCATTGGATGTTTCAATCAACAGAGCGACGGACTTCATAGACCAGGCCGGTAAAATATCACAAATTTGGGTTCAAAAATCACATTGTACTTTGTCCGCCATCGCGTAGCTTGTGTACATAGAGGTAATTTCGAGCCCCGTCGTCTCCTGATTTGGTTAGCCTAACCAGCTTTGGGCACCGGACGGGGCAAGCCAATTCGAGGAGCCAAGTGATTTGAGCGGTAACAAAGTAAAAATGGCGATGGTCGGCCTGGGGTTCGGAGCAGAGTTTATCCCGATCTACCACGAGCATCCCGATGCAGAAGTAGTCGCAATCTGCCGCCGCAACGAAGCGGAGCTAAATAAGTGCGGAGAGCGGTTCGGCATCGATCGACGTTATCGTGACTACGCGGATGTGCTTTCCGATCCCGATATCGACTGTGTGCACATCAACAGTCCTATTCCTGATCACGCGTCGATGTCTTTGGCAGCCCTGGACGCGGGCAAGCACGTGATGTGCACCGTCCCAATGGCTACAACGATCGAGGAATGCCAACAGATCGTCGAGAAAGTCGCACAGACCGGACTGCGATACATGATGGCTGAAACGGTTGTCTACAGTCGCGAATACCTCTACATCAAGCAGATGTACGACAAGGGAGACCTTGGAAAGATCCAACACCTGGCCGCCTCCCATCCGCAAGACATGGACGGCTGGCCCTCGTATTGGGAAGAGATGATTCCCATGCACTACGCCACTCACGTCGTCAGTCCCTGTCTTGGATTGGTAGACGGATTGGCTGAGTACGTTAGCTGCTTCGGCTCCGGTACCGTCCGGGAAGACATCGCTAAGAAGTCCGGCAATCAGTTTGCAGTCGAGTCTTGCCACATCAAGATTCAAGACTCGGATATCACTGCTCACATCTGGCGATTCCTTTACGACGTTGCACGACAGTACCGCGAGAGCTTTGACGTGTACGGAACAAAGAAGAGTTTCGAATGGACGTTGATTGAAAATGAGCCGCACGTCCTACACACGGCTAAGAAACCGGAAGCGGAGATTCCTGAGAAGATCGAAGTCCCTGACTTTGCCCACCTCTTGCCGGAACCCATCCAACGCTTCACGTTGCCAGCGGAAATTCACGATGCCGACCACCTCTCGTTCGTCCAGGGCGGCGGGCACGGCGGATCGCATCCACACTTGGTCCATGAGTTTGTAAGTGCAATTCGCGATGGTCGCAGCCCGCTACCGGATGCAGTGACTTCAGCCAATTGGACGTGCGTCGGAATCTGTGCCCACGAATCGGCTACGAAGGGCGGCGAAGTCGTCCGTTTGCCGGACTTCACTTTGTCGCGGTAGTACGCAGTAATTTCAGTTGTCGAACGCTTCGGGACTACCTGCAAGCGTTGGACGACTACACCGAGGCGCGGTGTGTTTCGATTTCCCCAATCTGCAAACCGCCACGCCGGTGTCATGCCAAGGAATAATTGACGGTTATCGAGACCAGTACCTTAAATAGCGCGACCACAACTACGCGATTGAAAACCATGAATCGAATCCTGTGTATCTTGCTTGTTTGCTTCTTTTGTACCGAATTATCACTTGCTGCAGAACTGCAAGTCCTTTTCCTCGGCGATGGCGGTGCGCACCAGCCACGGCAGCGGTTTGACGAGCTGCAGCCGGTGCTTGCAGAGCGCGACATTGACTTGGTGTACACCGAAGACGTCGCAGAGCTGACTCTCGAGAATCTACGGCAATACGATTCGCTGGCGGTCTACGCGAATATCGACGAAATCGACGAGCAATATGCAAAAGCGATTTTGCGTTACGTTTCTGAGGGCGGCGGATTCGTGCCGATTCATTGCGCGTCATTCTGCTTCCGCAATCAACCGGAATTGGTCGCTCTCATCGGAGCTCAGTTCCAACGTCACGGTACAGGTATTTTCCAGGCTCGCATTGCCGATCGTGAACACCCGATCGTCGATGGCTTCGGCGGCTTCCGCACTTGGGATGAGACTTACGTTCACCACATGCATGAGGAAGCCAATCGTACGGTGCTCATGTACCGCATCGACAGCGAAGGACGCGAGCCGTGGACGTGGATCAAGACGCACGGTATGGGACGCGTCTTCTACACGGCATCTGGTCACGACTCGCGTACCTGGACAAACCAGGGTTTTCAAAATCTGATCGAACGCGGTATTCGATATGCGTGCGGCGACGATCCACTCAAAGCGGGTGACTACGAAGCCGAAAAGCCTTTCGATCCACCCGCAACGACGACGATCGCAAGCGATGCTGCAGAGTTTGACTTCGTCGACGTCGGCCCAAAAATCCCCAATTACACGCCAAGTCGTCAGTGGGGAACGCAGGGCGCTCCAAAGACGCTGATGCAAAAGCCACTCTCGCCTGAAGAGTCCATGGAGCACTTCGTGACGCCGGTTGGCTTGGAAGTGGAGCGATATGCTGACGAACGCGATTTCGAAAGCAAGCCGATCGCCATGACCTGGGACGAGCGTGGACGACTTTGGATTTGCGAAACGCTCGACTACCCCAACGAACTTGGCAAAGACAGAGACCGCATTCGCATCTGCGAGGATACCGACGGAGACTTGGTAGCTGACAAGTTCACCATCTTTGCCGAGGGCCTGAGCATTCCGACGGCGATCGTCATCGCTCGGGGCGGAGCCATCGTGCAGAACGGAACCGAGACGATCTTCTTAAAGGACACCGACGGCGACGACGTGGCGGATGAAAAACGCACCCTGATCACCGGTTGGCAGTTGGGCGAC
>JBGCCZ010000056.1:0-88518 GCA_045105035.1 Pirellulaceae bacterium
TTTTGAAGCCTTCGGCGGTAGGGTGATTCGAAGTGGGCGTCCTATTCATGGTAGAGCGACGGAGATCCAGTTAGTTGACTCTCCGAAATCAACACTTTTTGAAGGTTTACCTGGATCGTGCAGGTTCGCTCGCTATCACTCTCTGGTCTGTGAGCCGAGTTCGCTGCCAAGTGAACTTCGCATCTCAGCTTGGTCGGCCGAAGGCGATGTGATGGCCTTAGAGCATCAAACGCACGCCACCTTCGGAGTGCAATTTCATCCAGAGTCCGTTTTGTCGGAGCACGGGTTCCAACTGCTCGAAAACTTCTTGCGTCTCTCTGGTCAGTCGGTTACCCATCGCCCGAAGCCGGATGTTACTTCGGAGGAATTAGCTTCGTTACAGAAGCTCAGTCAAACGCTTTTCGATGGCGGTGAGCACACGGCAGTCTTACCTCGCGTACAGGGCGGAGACTCCTAGGGACGTGTTGCAGCGAGGTGATCTAATCGATGCAAGTTGGGGGAAACGCCGCGTTCTTCCGCGGTGAAGTGGGTTCTATTTTTTCGCTCGCTCACCGAAGACTGCTAGTAGAGCAGGCAGGAACACCAGGTCGCAGAATAAAGCGGCCGCTACGGTAAGAGCACCCATCACCGCGAAAATGTGGTGATCGCGAGAGTCGCTTAGCGTCACGACTCCGAAGCCGGCTACGAGCACTGAGGTCGTCATAATTAATGCCGTTCCAACTCCGGTGAACGCACCGCGAATGGACTTCAGGTTCAAGTCCGAGCCGTCGACAAAGTCCGAGTTCTTTTCGCTTGCCAAAGCTTCTCGCCGTTCATCCAGATAACGCGTCATAAAGTGAATGGTGTCGTCGACTGCAATTCCAAGGCAAACGGTAAAGTTGCAGACCATGACAATTTCCAAGTTGTAACCGGCGAAGGCCAAGTAAGTACCCGTAATGGCAAGCGGGAAGAGGTTGGGCACGATCGAGATCAGGCCGAGTCGCACTGACTTGAAAACGCAGGTCAATACGAGCCAAATGATTACCGAAGCGGTTCCGAGGCTCAGTGCCAAATCGACCACGATTTGATAGAGGTTCTCCCAACGCCATACCGCGCGGCCGCTGAGGGAGAATTCAAATTCGGGGTACTCGTCCCGAAGCTGTGTCAGTCCCGTTTCGACTCGCTCGAAGACGGGGCCGTACGCGGCGATACCTAAATCCTGGACACGGAAGTTCACGACCGTGCGGCGTCTTTCCGGAGAGTAGAAAGCTCGTTTTAGTGGCGGTGGCAATAGTTCCAGGAGTGATATCCTCTCCTCTGGAGGGCCACTTCCGGGCTGAGCGTCGATAAGATTCTTGATCGAGAGCGGGTGACCAATGAGTTCTTCACTCGATAGCAAGTCGTTGACTTTTCCGGTCACGGTCAGAATCTCAGGATCGTCGCGTTCGACATTGCGGCTCCAGACGATTTCTACCGAAGAAAATTCCAGGCCACCAAAGGCCTTGTCTACGTGGTAGAGAGCCTGCGTCGACTCGGCGCTCTGAGGCAGATTGTCGGATTCGCGTTGGTCGGGACGCAAGGTAAGAGCGACGCCGGCGCAGAGCAGCGTGAGTGCGATACCCGTCCAAGCAAAGGACTTTCGATTCCGAATCACGAGATCGATTAACGCGCCGATCTTGTTCAAGTTTCGATCAATCAGGCTGGACTCCTGACCAACTTCGATTCCGTTGCCAAGCGGCGAAGCGCATGCGAGCGGAATGATGGTCACAACGGAGATGAAACACAGCAGGACTCCGACCATACTGCAGAGTCCGAACTGTTGCACCCACACCGAATCCGCCAGCATCAATGAGCCAAAGCCGATAGCGGTTGTTAGGGAAGTCAGGAAGCACGCCAAACCAACTTGGCGAAGACCTTGGATGGCCGCATCTTTATTGCTCTGCCCTCTGGCTCGCAACTTTCGAATCTGGACCATCAAATGCACGCCATCGGTTAAGCCAACGAGGCTCACAAGGACAGGCAAGATAACGTCAACGAGTGGGTTGCGATCGAACGCAAAGAACTGAATGAAGCCCAAAGTCCAGAACACGCCAAACGCAGGTGCGAGGCCGACGATGATCACCGCTCGGATGCCCCGAAAGAGGATCAGCGACATAACGAGAATCATGCCGTAACCGAAGAGCTGGTACTTAAGTTGATTAGCTTCGTGCGTTGAAATTGCCGCGAGTGCAGATGGAATGCGTCCGGTCACGCGAACTGTGAAATCCGTATCCGGATGCCCTTCTAGAGTCTCCAGGAATGAGTCTTTCAGGGCCGTTGTTGCGTCGTAGTCATCGTGAACATGATAGTAATTCAGTCGGACCATCATCAGCATTGTTCGGCCGTCATCGCTGAGCAGTTGTCCGAAGACCAAGGGATGCGACATGGCCTTTTCGCGGCTCTTTCGCAAGCGGTTTTCCGAGGCGTCCGAACGTGGAAGCATCGGCTCACCGAGACCAAAGATGTTCAGGATCGGAACGCGGTCCAACCACAGTATGCCTGCGACCTGCTCAAGAGACTCTAAGTTCTCGACTGCGTCTCGGAGTGCTCGAACTGAATCGTTGGTAAAGAAGTCCTCGCTTTCGACGACGATGACGACATCGGAATTCGAAAGGCTGATGGGACTGACGTTCGGCTCTTCGTCGACATCGCGATCTGTCCGCGAGTCGGAGTCGTCTTCATCTTTGAGAACGCTGATTTGGATGAGACTGGGACGCACGTAGCCAACAATTGCCACCACGCTGATAGCAGCCACAATTAGGGCCACAAAAACCCGTTTTTCAACGCTTTGTTGGGCCAGCCAATGAAAGAAAGACAGCATGGAGTTCGTTCCAGTGTACTGCTACGGTGGGCAGCGCACGAAGTGTATTTCTAAGCGGCGGAGGGTGCCGCGTGGGAGACTTGTTAGGTCGCATGGGACCTGACCGTTTGTCCGTGAACAATGCGAGTTTAGTCGTAGAGCTTTGTTGCTAGTTCTTCGAGTTCTTCTCGCGTGACGGTGCCATCGCCGTCAGAATCGAAGTAGCGGAAGTTGAAGTGACGCACAAAGACGGAACCCTCGGACTCTTCGATCTTCCCGTCTTGATTGTCATCCATTTTGGCAAGCACACGCTCGACGTATGCCGCCACTTTTTCTTTCGCTAAAACGTCGTTCTGGTTTCGTGAGCGACGCATTTTGCCGGCCGCTTCACGTGGAATTGCGACTTCGAAAAACGCGAGAGCCATTTCTTCCCAGGTCTGGTCGCCCCATGTGACGGCTTCTTCTGGGTTGGGATTGAAAGGGTTATTCGAAGAGTTATCGAACGAGACGTTGAAGCTCACTCCCTGGAGCTGATCCATAGCGATTGGATTTTCGAGCATGTAAGTATGCTGCCAGTTGAAGTCGTAGTTCGGAACTCTGAGAAGAACGTTCGTGGCCTCCTCGGTGCCGGCGGTCTTAGCTTCGCTACTGCGTGGCGTCGCGAAGGCCTCGAAGGATTTACCGCGATAATGCATGTGCGGAGTGATCGCGAGCAACTGGGATTGTTCCGGCAAGCCTCTGAGTTTGGCTGTTACGCTGTGGCCGTCTGAGTTGGGTGGGATTTCAAACTCTTGGTTGAGAGCGACGAGCGAAATGAGGCGATGGGTCACTGTCGATTCGTCAGCAAACTTAATTGCAAGTTTCGTTAAATCCTCGCGTCTGATTCCGTTTGGTGTGTAGTGCATTTGGAACACAAGCTTCGAACCGGCTGGGATCTTTCTCGCGAATCCTTCTGGGAAGGGAATTGAACGCTGGCCGGGAACGTAGGCTGTGAGCCAACCCACACCCTCAAAAGGGACACCATCCGGCGGCCGGACGAAGACAATGGCATGGTGGACTACATCGCGCGAGCCCGGCAGGATTTGAGCGGCTTCGAACCATTTGTCCTCTTCAAATCCGGGGTCAACCACGAAGTACTGGTACTCGATCACACCGTCTTTGGGCACCACGAATGGTCGGCTTCGCATCGGCAGTACTAAATCAGGAGTTTCGGCTAGGTGCCAGCCGGAATCGAAGGTGGGAGACTCGGGCGCGTCGGTTGGATCACCTTCCGGACAACCTTCTGCGATCCAAGCTCGGAACATCTCTCTCGCTTCATCGGGCAAGTGTCTAGCGTTGGCGAATTGCCCTACGCTTTGATCGGCGTGCCACGGCGGCATGCGGCCATCGTCCATGGTTTCCAACATGGTTTCAGCCCAACCCACGACTTCGCCGTATGCGTCCATCTGAAAAGGTCCGATTTCGCCTTGGCGATGACACTCGATGCAGTGAGCCTGCAGCAACGGCAGCACTTCGCGGTAGTAGGTGACTGAAGCTTCCTCAATCGATTTGGTCGTTTTCGTTCGTCCAATGACGCAGCCCATTGCCGAAGTCTCTTTCACGGACACTGGCTTGCCGGCGAGAAGTTCTTCGATCGCGATACGCAAGTCTTCGCGAGTCGCCGAAGCTCTAGCGACACTAGGAGCGAATTGGTCGTCGATTCGGCCGTGGTATCGGGTCTTCAAACCTTGATCGAGTAGATAAACCTCCGGAGTTCGCTGAGCTCCGAATTGGTCGGCGATTTGGTGTCCCGAATCAATGAGGACTTCGAAAGTGACGTCCAGAGAGTCGATGTACTGCTCGACATCCCGCTTGGAGTCCTGAGTGTTGCTCATGACGCCAACGATGCGAACTCCGCGTTTTCCAAATTCCTTTTGCAGCTTGGATAGAATCGTGGCGTACGACTTTGCCATCGGGCATTGAGTGCCCAAAAAGCAGATGGCTGTTGCCTGGCTCTGGCCAGATTCGATCGAGATGGTCCTGCCGGAGCAGTTTGGAAGTTCAAAGCGCAGCTGCTGAGCGTTCGCCGTGGTGGTGCAACTGAGGATCATTGCGAAAACGAAAGCCGTAGTCCGCGAATGGAATGACTTAAAGTGGACTTTAGGTTGCATGGCTGAACCTGGAGCGAAAGCAGTGGTTGGGCGACAAATACCAGTCGACGGGCTGCTTTATGGTAGAGGAGTCGCAAGTTTTCCAAAACCTTGAAGAAATCGGCCCCTCAGGGACATTATTCGTACGAGTTCGTAACTTCTTTGAGTTGCACTCGAATATGCGTTTGCATAGGCACTTTGAGGACCGATATACTTAGTGGGTCTTCACACGCCCCACCTGTAGGGTGGTGTAAGGACAACGTTGGGGGAATCGGCGTTGCAGTTGGCTGAGTATCCAAAGTCATTTCAATAGGGACGGGGTCATGGAGCAAATTAGAAAACAAACCAAGATTGCACGGCGTCGGATGACGTCCGAGCGGTTCTTGTCTTACCTGCCGTGGACTTTGTCTGTCGCGTTTGTAGTGGCTGCTATCGGTTTAGCGTTGCCCAAGTTGATGCACTTGGAAGTCGACCCGACGATTTGGATTGCCAGTTGGGCTGGTGGCGTTTCGGTGGTCGCTTTGATCACCAATTTTTGCCTGACCTTTGTCGGTCGTCCAACGAAAGCGGATGCGGCGGTTGCGATCGATCAACGGTTTCAGCTACGCGAGCGACTTTCAAGTTCGTTGGTACTGACGAAAGAAGATCGGGAGTCGGAGTTGGGTGCGGCCTTGGTTGAGGATGCGAACCGGCGTGCGGAGAAGATCGACGCGCGGGATAAATTCACTTGGGGGTTCAATCGCAGTTTACTAATTCCGGTCTTGCCAGCTTTGCTTGCAGCGGCGATTTGCTACTTGCCAAGTAAGGCTGCTCCTGAGGTTGTGGCCAAGAAGGATGAGACTTCGATTACGCAAGTTAAGAACTCCACGAAGCCATTACTCGAACAGATCCGCAAGAAGCGGAAGATGGCTGAGGACAAGGGTCTCAATGCGGCTGTCGACATGTTCAAGAAGCTGGAGGGCGAGCTCGCCAAATTGCAGAAGAATGCCAAGCTGGATACGAAGCAGACTTTGGCGAAGTTGAACGATATCAAGAAGCAGCTTGCCGAACGACGCGAAGAACTTGGGACTTCAGAGGCTCTTAGGAAGAATCTAAGTGGTCTCGAGAAGTTCGACGATGGTCCCGGAGAGAAACTTGCGAATGCACTGAAGAAGGGAGACTTCGAAGAGGCTGAAGAGTCTATGAAGGATCTGCTCAAGAAGATGGAAAACGGAGAGATGGACAAGGCTGGAATGCAAAAGCTGGAGAAGCAGCTCGAAAAGCTACAGCAAGCCATGTCTGAAGCAGCTCAGAATCACGAGCAAGCAAAGCAAGACCTTAAAGAGCAGATCGCTCAAGCTCAGGAGTCGGGGGATATGCAGCAAGCAGCCCAGCTACAGCGAAAGCTCGAACAAATGCAAGCAGGCGATGCCAATATGGCCCAAATGCAGCAGCTCTCTGACATGCTTCAGAAAGCTCAGCAGTCGATGCAGAGCGGCGACATGCAGCAAGCTCAAGAATCCTTGCAAGAAATGGCGGATCAATTGCAGCAAATGAACCAATCGGATTCCGAGCTGCAGGATTTGGATGAATTAATGGACAGTCTTGCACAGAGTAAATCGCAGATGGCTTGTAAGCAATGCGATGGAGCGGGATGTCAGAGCTGCATGATGGGTGGAATGCCAGGGCAGATTCCGGGACAAGGAATGGGTGAAGGCGCCGGTTCCGGCGATCGTCCGGAAGAGGAAAACGAAGTTGATTTCTTCGACTCGCAAGTTCGCGAGCAAATGAAGAAAGGCGAGATCATTTATGGTGGACTTGTTGGTGGTCAGAACAAGAAGGGAATCGCCAAGGCTGACGTACAGGAAGCGGTTCTAACGTCGATGGCAGAAGAGCCTGAGCCACTGGATGAGACGCCTCTGCCCAAGATGCAAAAAGAACATGCACGCGGTTACTTCAACGCGATTCGCGAAGGTAACTAGTCGGAATCAGCGGTGCGTACCTTCACTGCACCTATTACTGCTGACCAATGAAATCCAAGAACGCTCCCTGCTACAGGGGAGCGTTTTTTTTGTGGAGTCAGGCAATCCCAAGCCAAGTATCCTTTTCGCGTGAAGCGGGCATGATTGGACAAGACATGCGTAGCTCGAACTGAGTGACTTGATTGCCGCCGGAAAAGTGTTGAGTTGAAGGGTGTGGCATTGGTCCGCTGTTGTCGTGGCGGAGGACCGATATAATTTGTCCCTTGTCTGTCGAAGACCGAGCTCTCGTTTTTCATTCCAGATTGTCTGGCAGGCACGTCTAAGTCTTGTCTTTGAGAGTATTCGAAGCGAATGGAGGCCGGTGAAGTGGCAGAGTCCGTAGGATTTATCGGTGGTGGACAGATGGCAACCGCTTTGGCGGGAGGAGCCGTCGAGAGCGGTTTCATGAAAGAAGCTGATCTCTACTTCGTGCAGCCATCGTCTTCCACTCGAGAAGGGTTGAAGAAACGATTCCCAAAAGCGACTTTAGCAAGCACTCCAGAAGTGCTGCTCGAAAACTGTTCTCGAGTCGTCTTGGCGGTGAAACCCCACATTCTTCGGGCAATATCTTCAGATCTGCGACCGATGCTGACTTCGGAACACTTGCTGGTTTCCATTGCGGCAGGGCTGTCTTTGGAGGAGCTAGCAACGAGGCTTGGGTCGCCGCGTGTGATCAGGGTGATGCCCAATACACCATGCTTGGTTGGCGAGGGAGCATCGGCGATTGCGGTTGGAGAAGGAGCCAGTGACGAGGATCGCTCTTGGGTGAATGATCTGATGCAATCCGTCGGGTTGGTAGAGCACGTTGAAGACGAGCAGATTCACGCAATTACGGGAGTCGCCGGCTCAAGCCCGGCTTACATCTACATGGTCATCGAAGCGTTAAGCGATGGAGGGGTGGCTCAAGGACTTTCACGTTCAGTAGCGACCAAGATGGCAGCTCAAGCCGTGTTGGGAGCCGCGAAAATGGTGCTCGATACGGGCTTGCACCCAGGGCAGTTGAAAGATCAAGTGACAAGTCCAGGCGGCACTACAATCGCGGCGATTCGGTCATTGGAAGCAGATGGAGTTCGAAGTGCTTTCATGGAGGCAGTGGCAACATGTGCAGATCGAAGTCGAGAACTGAGCTGATCGTCTTGCTGTGGAATCCAAAGCGACAGCAGACACGGCCGGTCTTCGCCTCCGGCCCCACTATTTCCTGCCCCGACTAATTGATAGCTACCGCTAAAGCAAGAATCCTGAGAATGCGCATCATACTTATGGGAACTGGGCCGTTTGCCGTACCGACTTGCGAGCGACTTTTGGCTGATGGCCACGACATCCCCTTGGTCGTTACGAGGCCGCTGGTTGATCCGAACGCAAGAAAGACCCCTCCGCGACCAGTCTTTGATTGGGCTCAAGATGAGGGGCTACCGATTCTCGAACCTGCGAGTATCAATACACCGGAAGCCATCGGTGAGCTGAAAAGCCTGAAAGCAGATTTGTTTTTTGTTTGCGACTACGGGCAAATACTCTCGCAGGATTGCCTCGAGGCTTCGAAGCTCGGCGGCATCAACTTGCACGGTTCGCTGTTGCCTCGGCATCGAGGTGCTGCTCCGGTGCAATGGAGTCTACTTCGGGGAGACAAGGTTGCTGGAGTTAGTGTGATTCATATGACCCCGCGACTGGACGCTGGGCCAACTCTTGCCATTCGCGAGACCAGCGTCCTTGATGACGAAACGGCAGAGGAGCTTGAGCCACGGCTCGCTGAGATTGGAATCGGTGCGACTGTTGAGTCGTTGGAGACTCTCGAGTCCTGGGATGGCATTCAAGAGATTGGTGCAGTCCAAGACAAGGGCTTAGTCACGAAGGCACCGAGATTTGCGAAACAGGATGGAGCCCTAGACTTTCGCTTGCCGGCGGATTACTTGGTTCGATTGATTCGAGCTTGCCAGCCTTGGCCAGGGACCTTCGCAGAGTTAGCTTGGCCGGACGGAAAGAAGAAGCTGAGACTTATTATTCGCCGAGCAAGGCATCTTGCCGCGTTACCAGATCTTGATTTGCAACCTGGTGAAGCTTGTCGGCTTTCCATTGCTGAGCTGTTAGAAGAAGGACCTTCGTCTCTTTCGAGCAGCGGTTGGCCGGCCGCTGAACTATGGTCAGGGAAGTGGCAAGAGGTGATTGCCGTCGGCTGCAGTGAAGGCGTCTTGTTGATCTCTGAGATTCAGCCATCGGGAAAGAGATTGATGAACGCACAAGAATTTATGCGCGGCCATCGGATCACTGAAGGCTGTCAATTCAGTTTGCCAGATCCACCGAAAACGCGGCTTGATGTTGCGTAGGAAATATTCGCGTCAATCTGTCGCGGTCTGCGGTGTTTACCCCTGCGGTGGTTTTCTTAGGTAGAAACGGAAGTCTGTTTCTTGGATTGCTCTGTCTCAATCATTCGGCCGAGCATTTCTCGGAGGCCCATTCGGATTGACCAGTTAGGGAAATGGCTTTTGAGTTTGCGTAGGTCGCTGATGTAGCAGATGTGGTCGCCGACTCGGTTTGTTTCCGAATAGGTGTGCTCGATGCTATTGCCACTCAACTCTTCGACCATCTGGATGCATTCGAGCATGGACGCTGAATTTTCGCGACCTCCGCCGAGGTTGTAGACTTCGCCAGGACGTGGGGCTTTGGAAAATTCTTCGAAAGCAAAGATCACATCACTGCTCTCGATTTGATCCCGGACTTGTTTGCCTTTGTAGCCGAAGATGGTGTAGGGCTTTTGGTGAACTGCAACGTGGACCAAGTAGGACAAGAACCCGTGCAGCTCGACGCCTGAGTGACTGGCACCAGTGAGGCAGCCACCGCGGAACACACCGACCTTCATGTCAAAGTAACGACCGTATTCCTGGGCGATCACATCGGCGGCCGTTTTGGAAGCTCCGAACAACGAGTGTGTGGTGCGGTCGATGCGGCACTGCTCGTTGATTCCGTTCCAGTCGTCTTGGTTTGCATAGTCCCAACGCGTTTCAAGTTCTTGCAATGGCACTTCATTGGGGGCGTCACCGTAGACCTTGTTAGTGCTCATGTGGCAGAACACCGCGTCCGGTGAGTGTTGGCGAGTCGCCTCAAGTAGGTTGATTGTGCCGCCAGCATTCACATCAAAATCGAGCAATGGAATATCTTTGGCTTTGTCGTGCGACGGTTGTGCTGCGCAGTGGATGATTAAGTCGAAAGGGGCTTTGGAGAACAGGCCGTTGATCGCCTCTCGATCGCAGATATCGATGGATTCGTGTTGGAAACGCTTGGTTTCAGATTGCAGGCGTTGTAGGTTCCATTGCGTACTCCCCTGCGGACCGAAGAAAACTTGCCGCATGTTGTTGTCGATGCCTACGACATCGGCTCCAAGTTTGTCCCAATGGCGAACGGCAGCCGAACCAATCAGTCCGCTTGAGCCTGTAACTAAGATACGCATTGCAACGACTCATCTTTGAGGATTCGGACATTACTTCAAACTGCAGCAATTCAACTCTAAGGCGGCATTGAAAGCGATTTCTTGAAGATGTTGCTATTATCGTAATTCGGAGCCTTTTCGGCGATGGACGAATTTGAGGTCTGTGCTTCACACTTGTTACGTGCTGAACTTCAGTTTCCAATGGTACGGATTATTGCTGTTATAGAGTTGCAGACGTAAGCTCAAGCAATACCGGATTTTGCTCTACTACGAGATAGGTTCGCCGAGCATGGGACTG
This sequence comes from Pirellulaceae bacterium, assembly GCA_045105035.1. Taxonomy (GTDB): domain Bacteria; phylum Planctomycetota; class Planctomycetia; order Pirellulales; family Pirellulaceae; genus Aureliella. Next base: position 10,667 of record JBGCCZ010000056.1, read on the forward strand.
CCGGAGAAAAAGAAACTCTTTCGCATCCTGGCAATTTTACTCGGGATTTTGCCGTTCTTTGTGATCGAAGCTGGTCTACGGATAGCGGGACTTCCCCAGAGCTCTGCAGCGGATCCTTTTGTCGATCTATCGAACGTGGAGCCTCTCTTCGTGCCGTCGGCGGGCGACGGGGAACAGCTTGAGATTGCAGCGAATCGGATGCACTTGTTTCGCCCTGCGGCTTTTAAGAGAAGTAAACCGGCAGGGACGCTACGTGTATTTGCACTTGGGGGCTCTACGACGCAGGGCGAGCCCTACAGTACAGAGACGGCGTTTCCTCACTGGGCAGGGATTTGTCTTGAGGCGGCGATGGATCGCGATGTTGAAGTGATCAATTGCGGAGGATTGTCGTACGCGAGCTATCGAGTGCTCGCGATACTTAGAGAAGTCATCGAATACGAGCCTGACCTAATCCTGATCTACACCGGTCACAATGAGTATTTGGAGCATCGAAGCTTCGAAGGTTTTGATCCGGATAGTTGGCGAACGCGTTCAACTGGTTTCCTCTCGCGTTTGCGGACTGTTGCTCTTGTTCGACAGCTCTGGGCGGGCGATTCTTCGCGTCCCGAACCGTTGGTTCGAAATCCGACTCGGTTAACGCGCGAAGTGGACGCCTTGCTCGACTATCGAGGCGGTTTAGACGAGTACCAGCGAGGATCGCAACCCGACGCGGCGATTGTTACTCAATTCGAATGGAATTTACGTCAGATGGTCGGTGTCTGTCGAGCGAGAGGAGTGCCCGTGCACTTAGTGAGTCCGGTCAGCAATATTCGCGACTGCCCTCCGTTCAAAATTGAACCGTCGCCGGAATTGGAGGGATCCGAACTCGATGCGTTCCAATCCAAGTGGCTGACGGCGAAGAAGAGTTCGGATTCTGGGCAGGCTAAGTCTACTTCGATGGAGGTGTTGCGGAGGGACGCAGAGCACGCCGGTGCGAATTTCATTCTCGGTCGGCTCCTGTGCGAACAGGGGAATCCAGCCGAAGCGGCCGAGTATCTATGGAGAGCGCTGGACGGTGATGTCTGCAAGCTTCGAGCGACGCGCGAGCTAGTAAATGTGGTTCATCAATTGGCGGAGGAGTTGCAGGTTCCTTGTTTGAGGGCTCAGGAGTTGTTCGAGGCGCGGAGTCGTGATGGTCTGGTTGGCGACCAATGGCTGGTTGACCACATCCATCCGTCGGTCGAAGGTCACCAGGCAATTGGTGAAGAACTGGCCCTTCAATTTCTCACTGAGCATTCGGGCTGGGTCAACAATGAGGATTGGAGCCAGTCGACACAGAGGCGTTTTGCAGAGTATTTGGGCAGTCTGAATGCCAGTTACTTCGCTCGCGGTCAGCAACGGCTGGAGGGCCTAAGGCTCTGGACTGAAGGCAGAGCAAAGAAGCTGCGTGAGGGTAGTGGGGAGGGTGGAGCTACGGGCAGTGATTAGCGGTTGGCAGTGGTACTAAACTGCCGTATCTTCGGTTAGTTCTGCGGAAGTACAGGCTGCCGCGCGAATTTCAGATTTCGTCTATCTACTTCATTTCGGACAGGCCCTCAATCGAGTTCAAGAGATCAATCTATGCCACGTGATTTCCTCAAAGGCTGCGAAGACTATTACGACGTTGTTGTGATCGGCAGTGGTCTGGCTGGAATGACGACAGCCAATATCCTGGGCCGCGCGGGGCATCGTGTCTTATTGCTTGAACAGCACTACAAGCTCGGCGGACTGGCGACCTGGTTTCGACGACCCGGCAGCCACATCTTTGATATTTCGCTGCATGGCTTTCCGGCAGGCATGCTAAAGAGCTGCCGTCGCTACTGGAACGAGGAAATCGCCTCGAGCATCGTGCAACTGAAGAACATTCGGTTTGATAATCCGATGTTCTCTTTAACGACAACATTCAATCGGGAGGACTTCACTCGGCTGTTGACGACAGATTTTGGAATCGAGCCGCAAGCGGTGCAGGCTTTCTTCGACAGCGCTCGAGGGATGAACTTCTACGATGACCAGGAGATGACGACACGGGAGCTATTTGAGAAGTTCTTCCCGGGCCGCGAGGATGTCGTGCGTCTATTGATGGAGCCGATCACGTATGCGAATGGCTCAACACTAGAGGATCCTGCGATCACTTACGGTATCGTCTTTTCCAATTTCATGGCTAAGGGAGTGTTCATCTACGAGGGCGGGACGGATGATCTGATCGGCAAGATGCACGCAGAGTTGAAGAAGAATGGTGTCGACTGCCGGATCAATTGCGACGTTTCGAAGATTGAAGTCGGGGCCAAGGGGATTCAGGCCGTTGAGGTGAACGGCCGCACTATTCGTTGTGGAAGTGTGATCAGCAATTCCAACTTGAATTCGACGGTCTTCAACTTGGTCGGTGAAGATAAGTTTGATTCTTCTTTCGTCGAAGAAGCGAAGAAAGTTCGACTCAACAATAGTAGTACGCAGGTCTACATGGCCATTAAAGAAGGCGTCGAGATAGATGAATCAACGGGCGATCTTCTCTTCTGTTCGACAGCTCCACTGTTCCGGACGGAAGCTCTACTCAGTCGCGATGTGACCAGTCGGACGTTTAGCTTCTACTATCCCCGTACTCGGCCTACCAAAAAGCGGCGGCATGCGATCGTAAGCAGTACGAATGCCAGGTACGAAGACTGGGCAAATCTCAGCGAAGAGGACTATAAGGCCAGTAAAGAAGATCTAGTGGAGACGACATTGGATTCACTGGAGCAGTATGTGCCTAACATTCGTGAGAAAGTGGAGCACGTTGAGGCGGCCACGCCGATGACTTTCCAGCATTACACGAAGCATCTCTCGGGCGCGAGCTTTGGGACGAAGTTTGAGGGGCTTGCAGTCAGCCGCGCCTTACCAGAGCAAATTCCTGGGCTTTATCATGCGGGTAGTGTAGGGATCATCATGTCTGGTTGGTTAGGAGCCATAAATTACGGAGTGATCGTGGCCAATGACGTCGATCAATTCTTGCTGAAGTCCCAGACAGCTGGTCCAGTTTCTGTATAGTACTCGTCGTCAGTTTCCAGCGAATCGGTCGGGATTCGATGCAGGCTTCGACGTTCTTTGGAAGAATAAGGGTGTTCAATATGTCTGCCAAAACACAGGCTGCGATCGAGGAAGTGATCCCGCACAGGAAGCCGATGCTGCTGATCGACGAGGTCGTGGAGCAACACGAAGATGATATTCTGTGCCGCAAGAGCTTTGGGGCAGATGAGTTTTTTGTTCAGGGGCACTTTCCGAATTATCCGTTGGTGCCCGGTGTTATCCTCTGCGAATGCTGTTTGCAAGCCGGGGCGATCTTGCTGGCTAGTAAGACGCCGTCTCAGGGGGCGGTGCCTGTTGCGACTCGCATAGACGGTGCGAAATTCAAACGGATGGTCCGTCCGGGCGATACCGTTGAAATAGCGGTCACCATGAAGGATGTTGTGTCGACGGCGTATTTCCTCTCAGGTAAAGTAACCGTCGATGGCAAGTTGGCAGCTAGGCTAGACTTTGCCTGTACCGTAGCGCCACCCCAATAAACCAGGATGGAGTGTATGTCATTCTTGCAGCTCGAAGGCAAGCGAATCGTTGTCTTCGGCGTCGCCAATAAGAAGAGTGTGGCGTACAAAGTAGCTCAGGTATTGGAAGAGGCCGAGGCCGAGGTGGTCTACGTCGTTCGTAGCGAGGCACGGAAGCAGCAGCTCGAAAAACTGCTGAGTGAGCGAACTGTCTTGGTTTGCGATGTCGAACACCAGGAGCAGATCGATGCCTTGGCGATGCAGTTAGCGCAGGGCTTCGATGAGATCCACGGATTCGTACACTCCATTGCGTTCGCGGACTACAGCGATGGCATGCATCCGTTTCACGAGACGACTCGAAAACAATTTTTGCAAGCGGTTGATATTAGCTGTTTTTCGTTTGTAGCTCTCTCGAACGCCTTGAAAGATCTAATCAGTGCCGATGGTTCTGCGGTCACGATCGGTATTTCCACGACGAGAATGGCGAGTGAGAGTTACGGATTCATGGCCCCGGTGAAAGCGGCTTTGGAGTCCTCACTGGCGTTCCTTACAAAGTCGTTTAGTCGGTTTTCTGCAGTGCGTTTCAATGCAGTGGCAGCAGGGCTTTTGAAGACGAGCGCTTCAGCCGGCATTCCTGGGTATGTTGATGCGTATCTTTTCGCGGAGCAGGTTATCCCGAGGAAGGAAGCGCTTCAGACGGAAGAAGTCGCGAATACGGCGGCCTTTTTGCTCAGTCCACGTTCTAGCGGTATCACTGCTCAATCCGTGGTCGTCGATGCTGGGATGAGTACCAATTACTTTGACCGAGAACTGGTGGCCAAGGCTACGTCGTTGACGTAGCCGCAGAGTGGATTGCTCGAGCGTAAATGAATTCCAAATTGGAAGTACGAAGAGTCGGTGGCAATCGCAAAGATCAGCGAGCGTTTATCGACGTGCTCTGGGATTTGTACCGGGGGGATCCCAACTGGATTCCACCGTTAATTCAGGGGCAACAGGAATTGGTCGGGTTCAAGTACCACCCGTTCTATGACGAAAATTATTGCGCCAACTTCATTGTGAAACGCGGTGACCGTACGCTTGGACGTATTTCCGCGATCGTGAACTATGCCCACAATGAACGCTATGATGAGAAACGTGGCTTCTTTGGTTTTTTTGAATCCGTCAACGATCCCGAAGTCGCTCATCTTCTGTTCGATTCCGCTTCCACCTATTTGGCTCAAGAGCACGGTCTTACGGATGTGCGAGGCCCGATCAACCCGAGTCTAAACTATGAGGTTGGCTGCCTAGTCGATGGTTTCGACACTCCGCCCACTTTCTTAATGACGTACAACCCGCCCTATCACGAGACTTTGATAAAGGGATTTGGATTCGAGAAAGTCCAGGACTTGTATGCGTTTGAAGGTCACGTGGACATGATCGCAGGTCTCGATCCAAAGCTAGAGTTCGTGATCAAGGAGATCCGTAAGCGTTTTAACGTCGTTGTTCGCCCCTTTGATCCCAAAAACTTCATGGAAGAGGTGAAGCTGTTTCTCGATATTTATAACAAGTCGTTGGAGGCAACTTGGGGGTTCGTTCCTCTGTCTGAACGTGAAGTCGCTCATCAGGCGAAGGCACTTCGCTACCTGCTGCTGCCCGAATTGACAACGATCGTCGAGGTTGATGGAAAGCCGATTGGTGCTGGGCTGGGGCTCATGGACTTCAATCAGATCATCAAGAAGATTGATGGGAAGTTGCTTCCGTTTGGCTTCTTGAGACTCTTGTTCGAAAAGCGGAAGCTGAATCGTGTTCGCTTGATGAGTACGAATGTGCTGCCCGAGTATCAGAAGTGGGGATTCGGACTTGTTGCATTGGAACGAATGCTAGAAGACGTGCTCAAGTTGGGCGTCAAGCACGGCGAATTTTCTTGGGTGCTCGAGTCGAATCACCTTTCTCGGGCTAGCTTAGAACGCTCGGGACTCGAACGCTCGAAGACGTATCGAATCTACGACCGTAGTCTCAGCGATTACGCTTCTTAACTCATGAATCGGTCGGCAATTTCGATCTAACGCAATCCGGATCCGAGATGGTTGCTCGAGCGGCCTGTCGCTTCCGAGGTTATTTCTTTGCCTTGGAAAGCTGGCGGAAGTATCCTTCGATTACATCTCGATAGTGAGTCGGGAGTTCTTCGGTCAGGCGTTGCAAGGACTCTTGGCGTTCGGCTGGAGGGAGATTACCCCAGCCTGATCGTTCCCCCTGATCTTTCTTGTCGACATCCCCTGGACCGTTCTGGTCCGCAATCTCGCTGTCCTGCATGCCCTGTTGAGATTGGTTCTGTTGAGCTTGCTGCTGCTGTTGTTGTTGCTGCTGCTGCATTTGCTGTTCAATGTCTTTGATCAGCTTATCAAGCTTGTCCACTATTTCTTGCTCTTCGTTCCGAACGCGTTTGCCGGCACGTCCAAGATCCAACCTGCGTTCCACGTCCCGCATTAGCCGGGAGACCTCATCCAGCGAATCGGACTCGACCTTGGAAATGTCTGCTAGCATGAGCTCTGCAAGCTGCGCGAAACGTTGTGGTAGTTCGCTCTTCCGCTCAAGGAGCAACTCAACATCGGCCAAGCACTCTTCAGCCCGCATTAAATGATGCTCGCTGGTGGCTCTATAAAAGATAAGGCTCGATGGATCGCAGACCTGGCTCAATTCCAAAGCGGTTAGGGCAGCGAGCGCTTCGTCGTACATCTTGCGTTGAGCAAATCCTCGACCGCATGCCAGCCGAATGGTGTCCTGTAGCCAACCCGGAACGTCGCTTGCAAGCCAATCCAAGCTCCCGGGTTCGATAGGAGGTTGCCCCGGATCGTTCAACTGTTTGTTCAATTGTGCGATACGCGGGTCTAGAACAGAGGCGGAATCCAGCAGACGCTGCAGGAGTTCGGGGCCACGCTCGGCGTCCTCCATGCCGGACCAAATCTTTGAAAGATTCTGGCGGTCTTCTTCGCTTGCCTGATTTTGCTCTAGATAGCTCTCGAGATGCGCTTCAAACGCCGAGACAGAAGGCCAATCCCAACTCGCCGATTTGGCAAGTTCGTCCTGGGCTTGCAAACTAGGAGCAAGAACGCAGAACAAGGCGATTATCAAGGTTGCCGTAATTCTCATTTCAATCGCATCCTGTACGCGGTGTAAGAACCTTCCGGTGGCGTCATAACTTGCCATTCCGGCCGGTGGTTTGGAACTTAAAACCACTAGCTTTGGCAAGCTCGCGAAAACGGCTGTGAGAGGGCAGCCCTGTCATTGTAGCTGATTAGAAAGCCAGGGGCCAAGTAGATAATCGCCCCTTTAGGGTGGTGAGGTACAGGTCTGACGAAGCATCATGAGGGAAAACCGGCTCGTAACGGCACAACTTTGAAAGGAGATATTGAGTATTTGCCTGCAAAAGGAGTATCTTGTGGGCGTTGTTTCGGGAGTCCGCAGGTGGGAAAGAGAGCCAAATGAGGTTTTGTCAAATTGATCAAATTGCCCACCTTGATCCGGGCAACAAAATCGAAGCATACAGAAGCTTGGATGGGACTGAGGATTATCTTCGTGATCACTTCCCTAGATTCGCCGTGATGCCAGGCGTACTGATGCTGGAATCTTTATTTCAAGCTTCGGGCTTGCTGGTTCGAGCAACGGAGAACCATGAAGCGGGACTTGTCATTCTGAGGACTGCTAAGAACGTTAAATTCGCCGATTTTGTGCAACCGGGGCAGACACTCCGTATTGAAGCTCAAATCATGAAGTCGGAGGGACGACGCTATACGGTAAAAGCCGTAGGTTACAAGGACGATGCACAAGCTGTGTCGGGGCGTTTAATTATCGATTGTGTTGATACGGACGATGATGAGATTGTGGACAAGCATGCGGCACTGTATATGAAGCAATTGACAGAGCAATTGCAGTAAGTCTCTATGTCCAGTCAGTGAGATGGCTATAATTCGGCCCCTAACCTCAGATCACAACTGAGGTCGGCTGCGGCCAATTCGAGATTTTCAATTTGGGAAAAGAAAAATGGCGAGTTCGGAAGAGGTATTCTCCAAGGTTCAAGAATCGTTGGTAGATGCATTGGGAGTGGATGATGATGAAGTGACAAGAGAAGCCACAATGGTGGGTGACTTGGGCGCCGAGTCGATCGACTTTCTCGACATCGTTTTCAAGCTGGAGAAAGCCTTCGATATTACGATTCCACGCGAAGAGCTGTTTCCGGATGACATTCTGACAAACGCTGACTATGTCAAAGATGGCAAAGTGACTGAAGAGGGAATCGGGGTACTCAAGGGCCGACTGCCGTGGGCCAATCTGAGTAAGTTTGAAGAAAACCCACGTGTTCAGGACTTTGGCAACTTGCTGACAGTGAACGACCTTTGCAACTACGTCGGAAGCAAGCTTGGCTAGTGCTCGGCGACTGTCCCATTGGCTTGCTGACGCCCATGCTTACGGAAGCTTCGTGCAACGGCAGGCAGTATTGTTGGCCAATTGGCGGCCCAGTAGATATATTGAGTTGCCATCACATCCTGAGAGTAATTTGCAGCTAGAGTTTTGCCATGCGTTGGTATTGGGTCGACCGTTTTGAAAAGTTGGTTTCTGGCGTCGAGGCCGTAACTGTCAAGAATGTTACGCTCGGTGAAGAGCCGCTCGACGACTATTTGCCAGGCTATCCTCACTATCCGCACTCGTTGATGATCGAGGGAATGGCTCAAACTGGAGGTTTGCTGCTGGCCGAGATCAACGAATTCACCCAGAAGATCGTTCTGGCAAAGGTCAGTAAGGCAGAATTTCACGACATCGCTCGTCCAGGCGACAAGATTAGGTTGCATGCGAAGTTGGAAAGTTTGCAACCAGATGGGGCAATTTTGGAAGGCAAAATTGATCGTGACGGTGAGACGTTGGCAGAGATGATGCTCACGTTCGCAATCCTTGATAACAGCTTTGGTGAAGAGCCGTTCTTTATCCCAAGCGACCTTTCGCGCATTATGCGAATGCTCAAGTTGTTTGATGTAGGAGTGAACCCAGACGGAACTCCCATCAAAATTCCTCAACACATGCTTGATGCTGAGGTGGAAGCCCTGACGACGAAGCCCGTATAGCAGAATAGTTCGCGGCGAATTCTGTCTGCCGCGATGTTGTCTCTCCGAATCTCCTAGTCGTCGTCTGCAGGAGGTGGCGTGAACTTGGGTGCTTTCGGAGCGACACGGTCGTCGAAAGTGTCGTCTTGTTTGCTTTCCAGGTAAGACTTCGGAGGGTTCTTAATTTCTTTGTCCCAGTCCTTGAATTCCCTTTGAAATTCGTCGACTTTGCCGCGGAGTTGCTTGTACGTAGCGCCGACATTCCTGGCGACTTCCGGTAGGCGGCTACCGAAGAGCATCAGGGCTATGACGCCGAGCATTGTCATTTCCCAGTAGCCAATTCCCGAAAGGAAACCGATCGGGGGTAGCGTTAAGAAAATCGCAGGCGTCTCGATGAAAGTTGGCATGGAGTAGTCCGGCTATGGCCGATCGATCGGGCTGAGTGCAGGTCAACGAGTTACGGGAAAGCAGCACACTCTCGTACGACGGAAAATCGATGAGGCATTCGGGAGGGCTCTGATCGAACCCCATTGGCTGCAAATTTACGGCTAGGAGGACGGCCCAACCGCATTCATTCCGACCCGATCCGCATACTGGATGGGTATCGACCCGGTGACTGATGAAGAGTTCTAGCGGTTCTCGCTATTTATCTTCTTTGTCATCCTCAGCGTCGTCTGCTGGTGCGTCCTCGCTGACAGGATCTTTCATCCCGGCCTTGAACTCGTTAGCACTGCGCCCCAAATTTCTCATGAGGCTTGGAAGTCGGGAACTCCCAAAAATAACGATCACGATCACCATGAACCAAATGAGTTCTGTGCCGCCTAAGCCGAACATGCCAATCATCTAATATCCCTTTTCAATGCGCGCGACAAACGAGATGACCGAGTCACTCTAGATGCACTTAACTGAAGCAACCTATACTTCGTTAAATACGGAGAGCAAAGAAGCTCGTTCACTTGTCACGTGCCCTTCGTAGCGAAAGCGGGTCAGTCAGACTCACCGTGAGAATACTGCCGGGACCACGTTCAGGCGAGGCTTCCATTTTAAAATGCCTGCCGTGCGTGTCAAACCATGTTCAGGCATAGGTCGGTGAAGTTCTGAATCGAATCAGGAGAATCGGTAGGAGCACGGAATTTATACCGTACTTAGCCGCTCGAGCATCTGATTCTGCAGGGCTTTGCTTCCCGATGCTACGAATCTCGGATTCCAAAGATCGAACTCGCCGCCTTCGGCACCGTCAATCACGGCTCCTGCCGACTTTGCGATTACATAGCCGGCAGCGACATCCCATGCCTTCACTGAGTTCGCCCAATACGAATCTAGGCACCCTTCAGCGACATAGCACATATTGAGTGCTGCTGAGCCGAGGCGTCTTAACGACTGGCTTGATTCGAGGACTCTTAGGAATTGCTCGACCTCAACATCGCCGCGTCCGACGCCTGGTCGAAAGCTACAGCAAACCATGGCTTTGTCGATTTGCTCACAGCCACTTGCCCGAATAGGTTTCCCATCTTTCGAAGCCAGTCCATCTCTCTCAGCTGCATAGAGCTTGTCTGACAAAGGATCGTAGACGACACCCACCGTCGGACTGTTATCCTCGACGAGCGCTATGGAAACCGAAAAACCAGGGAGTCGGTGGACGAAGTTCGCTGTGCCGTCCAACGGATCGACCACCCAGACTGGTTTCCCCGAGCGAAGCGCTGCTTCTTGATCATCCGCGTCGGACTCTTCCCCCAGGAACTCGAAAGACGGAAAACGGCCTCGCAACAGTTGTTCGATGGCGTGCTGGGAGGCCAAGTCGGCTTCTGTCACTAAGTCCGCAGGGGCCTTCTCACGGACGGCCGCTTTGCCCATCTGCTCGCGTAAAATACTACCTCCGACACGGGCTGCTTCCTTGGCGGCTTCTAAAATCGACTGCATGCTGTTCTTTCTTGGGTGGATAGTTGGTGCGCTGCAAGCCTACTCGTAAATCGGGAAAAAGCGACCGAATGCGGATTCGCAGAATGCGCCCGGGTCATTAAACCTTTGGACACGATCAAGGCTGGAGACCGAATCCATTTCTGCCTCACTCAACTCGAAATCAAAGACTGCCAAGTTCTCGGTAAGCCGATCCATTCGACTTGTTTTAGGGATCACGCTTCCACCTCGTTGAATTCCCCAGCGTAACAAGATCTGTGCTGGCGTCTTGTTGTGACCTGCGGCGATCTCTTTGATGCAGTTCTCTTCCAGGGCTAAATCGTTCGAGGTTGCCATTCCAAGTTCGATGTAAGAGCCTGCCCCCAGAGGTGAGAAAGCCGTGTAGGCGATGTTATGCTCGCTACAAAATCGCAACAACTTCTCTTGGACGAGATATGGGTGCGATTCCACTTGGAGTACCGTTGGAGGGACACGAGCGTAGGAAAGCAGGTCTCTGAGCAGCGATGTACCGAAGTTGCAGACTCCCAAGTGCTTGGTTTTTCCGCAGTCGTGTAATTTCTCAAGAGCTTGCCACGTTTCAGCGATCGGGACCGAGTCAGGAACGAGAGCAGGTGATTCGGATTCTGGATCGTAGAACCAGCCCGGCGGGTAGCGATTTTCGATAGAGACGTGTTTCAGTGCGATCGGAAAGTGGATGTGGTAAAGGTCCACGTAGTCCAATTGCAGGTCAGCCAGCGTCTTGTCCAAAGCGGGCTCAACATGCTCGCCACGGTGATATGTATTCCAAAGTTTGCTCGTCACCCAAAGATCTTCTCGTGTACAGAGCCCATCGCCCAATGCACGCTGTATGCCAACTCCCGCCTCGAATTCGTTGCCGTAATCACATGCGCAATCCAAGTGCCGGTACCCGATCTTGATGGCTTCGTAGACAATCTCTGCGGTGGATTCGTTTGGGATCTTCCAAAGTCCGAGACCGAGACTAGGCAGTTGGGCTCCTGTCGTCAGCGAGATTCCTTGTGATTGCATCGTTTTCCCCGAATGAAGCTTCGAATTCCAGACGCGGTCGTTGTGAGGTGAATCGAGTCGATGACTTGCGAAATCACCCTACCTCTCGCCGCTTTTGTTGATACATTCGATCGTAACACCAACGATTCTGATTGAGGAGCATCCCTAGCTCGAACCACGGGTTTCGTCGGCAATCTTCCAAGTTGCTTGCAAGCTTCGAATGAAATTGCTGCCTAGCTGGCTAAGATGCGTTGACTTAGGTGGAGCCACACCAATGGAATTCGTGTGCCTGGATTTTCGAAAGATTGCAAGCCGATGACCGACAATCAGCGAGACGCCAATTCCATGCCTGAAGAGCCCGATTTGGAACGCCGTATCCGCTCAGGCGATCAAGATGCTCTGGCTGACTATTGTCAGCAGCAACGGGAGAAGTTGCTTGCAGCGCTCGAAAGGAAAGTAGGGCCTGGGCTCCGCCGAAAACTAGAACTGGAAGACATCCTGCAAGAGACAGTCGCACGAGCTCTCCGTGATTTTGGGAAGATTGAGTTCGGCGACATGGATCCACTAGGCTGGATTTACAAAGTTATGGATCGGCAGATCGTCGACTTACATCGCTTCCATTTTGAAGCTCAGAAGCGAGAAGCGACGCGGGAAGTTTCCGCAGACGCGCCGGTGGGGGGCGGAGATGTCGACAAGAATTTTGCCGATTTGCTGGTAGCAAGTATGACGACGCCGAGCGCCGCGCTCTCACGCGACATTAAGCTTTCTCGCGTCTACGAAGCGATGCAGTCGCTGTCGGAGGACATGCGAACCGCCGTTCGTCTACGCTTCTTGGAGAACCTGCCGAGCCAGAAAATTGCCGAGAAGATTGGCAAGTCCGACGCCGCGACTCGAGTCCTAATCTCACGAGGCATTCGAAAGTTGCAGATGGCAGTAGGCGAGCTCGAGAACTAGTCGAATGGACGCCGCATCATGTAGTTCTCTTTAAGAGATGCTGCATCGTCGATGCAGGCGCTATGAGGGGGCTGAGCTAGGTGACTACAGAGTTTGAATCTGCGCTACAGCCTCGGCGGCTTCATCGGCGTCCGGGGTGTCGCAAATGACTAGACCATCCCGAAGCACGATGTTGCGGCGGGCGTTGCGGGCAACAGCCAAATCGTGAGTTACTAGAATGACCGTGATCTGCTTCTCTTCATTCAATTTCTTAAACAACGAGATGACTTCGCGGCTGGTTTTCGTGTCCAGATTTCCCGTCGGTTCGTCGCCCATCAAGATGTTAGGCTGCGAAGAAAGTGCTCTAGCAATTGCAACACGTTGTTGCTGGCCGCCAGAAAGCTGGCCTGGGTGGTGATCCGTTCGATCGCCTAACCCAACGAGTTCTAGCATCTCGGTCGCTAGCTGGCGTCGATTCTTTTGGCTCATGGTCGGACCGTAAAGCAACGGCAATTCAACGTTCTCCATGGCGGACGTGCGAGCGAGTAAGTTGAAATTTTGGAAGACAAAGCCGATTTGTTGATTCCGAATGCGGGCTCTTGCATCCCTCGTCATTCCGACGACTTCATTTCCGTCTAGGAGATAACTGCCACTTGTTGGGCGATCCAAGCAACCGAGCGTGTTCATCAAAGTGGACTTGCCGGAGCCAGAAGGTCCGATCAGGGCCACGTACTCACCACGTTCGATGTTCAGTGTGACGCCGCGAAGCGCATGCACTTCCACCTCACCCATGGTGTAAACTTTCGCAACATCAGTCAGCTCGATGAGTGCCATTGGGCTAAATTACTCAAATTGGTGCAGGGCTACGGCCGAAACCGTTCGGATAAGTTCTATCTCGGTGGTGCGCACAAGACGTCATCTTTAGTTCTGTGCGTAGGCCAGCTTATTTTAGAGCTTGCTCGTTTCAACATCCGGATTCGATTCGTTTGCTTCGGCCGGTGGCTCTGTAGTCACAGCGGGAATCGACACATTATTGGGATCGCCCTCTGGTTGCATAGGAACACTGATACCAGTCTTCTCTCGTAGTTCGTTGGCAGCAATGGCTTCCTTGAGTTTAGCGATCATTTTTTTCTGACTTTGAACCATAATTTCATCGCCGATCGCTGCGTATTGCTCCGCGACCCGCTCACGGAAGTCGACGCGGTCGGGCTCTCTTTCGATCGCAGTTTCGAAGGCGGTGATCGCCGCTGCGTGATCTTTCTTTTTGGCGAGCAGAGTTCCTAACGTGTCGAAGTAATCCGCCCGACTCGAACCCTGGGATGCAGCGACCTTGATAGCTCCGTTTGAGTATTTGACGGCCTCATCGATTTTCTCCGGATACAACTCGCCATAGATGAAAGCGAGGTTGTTTAAACACGAAGGATCCGGCAGACGAGTCACGACTTGTTTAAGGTGCGGAATTGCAGCTTCGAAACTATTTCGTGTAATGTAGGCTTCAGCGATCAAGCGATGTGTAACGATAGTTGCCGTTCCCGAAGCGAGGAACTCCTTCAACTTGTTCACGAGTTGTTGGCTTGCCGCCTTGTTGTTGACCTTTACCAGTTTGGCGATTTCTTCGCCGACTCTCGCATTGCCCGGATCGTACTGCAGAGCCACATTGAGATATCGCATATCGCCAGCCGCCACATTCCCCTTTTTCTCGCTGACCAAGACGCGGTAACGCCCAAGGTACAGATTCGACAAGGCGGTTTTGAGCTCAGGAGACGGAGAGACCGTAAAGCGTTCTTTGAGCAGTTTTTCCGCTTCGTCGAGCCGCTTCTGTTTGGCAATGGTCTCCGCATACGCGACAAGAAGTTTATCGTTGTCCGGATCCAGCTCTAGCTCTGCCTCGTAGTACTCTTCAGCGTCCTTGATCGCATCGTTGAAGACCAAACTGTTTTCGCAACGGCGTGCAAGGTTTGCAAGCGCAAGCTTAAGTGCTGGTTTTATCTCCGCAGCCTTGTTGAGCAGGTCAAGCGCGATTCGTTCGTCGTACTTTCGAAGCGCTACATTCGGTTGCCTTCTAGCTGTCTGCTGCAGGAAGAAGCTGCCGTTGGTCATCAGTGCTAAAGGGACGCTGCGGCCCTTCGCGCCTTCAATTACGTGGTGGCGAATGAGAGGTGCAAGCGTTGGGGAGTTTACTTTCGACAGTTCTGGCATGCGTAGCAGAGCAACGAACGCGTGGGCTTGCGGATTCCCCGAAGTATCGTCGGGGGCAATTTTTGAGAGTAGTTTCAGCGCTTCATCCTTTGCCCCCTGCTGCGCTAAACTGACGGCGATGTAGAACTGGCTCTGTTCACTTGGTACGAGGTTTTCGACTCGTCGGAACAGCATGTCGGCAAACGGAGTAATCTTCCCTGCAGAGGGTGTGGCGTCCTGTAGGTCTGATCCTCCGGTCGCAGATTCCTCGGTAGCTCCGCTTTCGCTCTCACCAGACCAGGCGGCTTCCCACTCTTTGATTTCCTCTTCCCCAAGCATCATGTACCAGGACGCCAATTCGCGGCGGTCTAGCGTGCGACCGTACCACGAACAACCGACTAGGCCAGTAACTAATGCGATTGGAAGTAGTCCAAGCAGCGCTTTGGTCCACTCACGCGTCAGGATCCAGTCGTAAATGAAACCAGCGAACGCAACAAACCATTTTGTAGGATCTAGCTGCATCGTAAAAAACTCGCCCTTGAATTTTCGGTGGATATTCCTGTCCGGCCTGAATCGAGACGACTCTGCCAGAAGGCTAGCCATTTCGAGACATCAGCGAAGCCGAGTTTCGGCATCGCGGCATTGAGATAAGCCAGCTCGACCTTGCCAATCCCAAATACTTGCTTACGCACCTCATGATACTACCAAATGGTGGTAGCCAAACCTTTGAGCACTCATTGTATGTGCCAAAGCGGTGGTTTTTTCACGGGTTGCTAGCCACCAGCGTAGATCTTTCCTTCATCGACTGTCCGAAGTAATAATTACGGGCGACTCGTACAGCAATGTGACTTAGGTTGTTTAGCCTCCGATGCATTGAGTATCCGATACACTGACACTCCAGCGGCCAGTTTTCCGACCACATTGGCGGCCGATGATGACTTGTTTCATCGCCCAGGTGGCTAACTGAATTTTTTCATAGAGGACTCGATCAGATGATAGCTTCGACCCAAGTTCGACCAACGATGGTGGCTGTGTCGATTTGTTTGCTGCTGGCTTCGTGCAATTCGTCAACGGAAGCGAACCAGATCGGGCAATCCCAGTCGGCGAGAAACACAATCAAAAAGAGTGGCAAGGAAACGAAAATGGATACCGGCAAACCAGAAACCGAACTGGCAGTTGCAACGTTTGGAGGCGGTTGTTTTTGGTGTGTTGAGGGCGTCTTTGAACAAATGGAAGGTGTCAAAGGGGTTGTCTCTGGTTACGAGGGCGGAGCCGTTAAGAATCCTTCTTACAAGCAGGTTTGCACCGGAAAAACGGGACACGCTGAGGTTTGTCAAATCCAGTACGATCCCGAAGCTGTGACTTTTCCGGAGTTGCTGGAGGTGTTCTTTAAGACCCACGATCCGACAACTTTGAATCGTCAGGGGAACGATTTTGGTACTCAGTATCGCTCGGTCGTTTTCTATCATGATGACGACCAGAAAAAGCTCTCGGAGAAGTACATCAAAAAGTTGGATGAGTCTGGGGCCTTCGACAACAAGATTGTGACCGAAGTAGCAAAGAGCAGCGAGTTTTACGAGGCCGAAGAAGAGCACCAGGATTTCTACGCACGGAATCCAGGGTACGGTTACTGCGTTGCAGTAGTACGTCCCAAGGTGGAGAAGTTTCGCAAAGTCTTCGCGGACAAAGTGGCAAAACCGAATTAGTTGGCAAAGCCGCATTGACTAGGTCGAAACAGAAGCTCACGGCGATGTGCCCCTTGCTGTGAGATCGCCTTGGCGTAATGGATTGCAGTTTTTGTGAGTCTAGCAAACGACGTGTGCGTGCCGTTGGGACTAGCAAAGACTTCGGTCAAGCATGCGATAATTGATCGCTTCTTGAAGGTGGTGGCTCTCGATCGCGTCCGTGCCTTCAAGATCTGCAATGGTCCGAGACACGCGTAGGATTTTGTCATGTGCGCGAGCGGACAATCCGAGTTCATTGCAACTGTCGCGTAGTAAGTTTGAGCCCAAAGAATCGAGCGGACAGTATTCTCGTAGCTGTCTGCTGCTCATGTGGGCGTTGTAAAGATTGACATTGCCATCGAATCGCGAGGCTTGCCGACGGCGTGCGTCGATAACGGTCGCACGCATTTCGGCGCTGCTGGTGCCGCTTTCTGACGAGGAGAGTTCCTTGAAGGGCACCGCGGGCACCTCGATGTGGATATCGATGCGATCCAACAGCGGCCCTGAGATGCGTTGCATATAACGTTCGATCTGCGGCTGACTGCATGAGCAATTTCTGCGTGGATCCGTTCGAAATCCGCAGGGGCAAGGATTCAAAGCGGCGACGAGCATGAAATTGGCTGGGAATGTCGTTGAACGCATCGCTCGGGAAATGGTCACGACTCGGTCCTCGAGCGGCTGCCGCATTACCTCAAGCGTGCGGCGATCGAACTCAGGCAACTCATCCAAGAAAAGGACACCGTGGTGGGCGAGGCTAATTTCTCCCGGCGACGGTGGACTTCCACCACCCACTAGGCCAGCATTACTGATCGTATGGTGAGGCGAACGGTAGGGACGCGTTGCCATCAACGGTTGTCCAGCCTGAAGACGGCCAAGCGAACTGTAAATCCGAGTTGTCTCAATCGACTCCTGAGCGGTCAGCGTCGGCATGACTGTTGGCAGACGCTTGGCAAGCATTGTTTTTCCGGATCCGGGAGGCCCAAGCATCAGCAGATTGTGCGATCCAGCGGCGGCGATCGTGAGTGCACGCTTGGCAACTTCCTGGCCTCGTACATCGGCGTAATCTGCCTCGTACTGACTGAATTCGTCGAAAAGCTCTTCTAGTCGCGACGGGCAGGGATCGATATCCACCGTTCCCGCGAAAAAACCTACAGCTTCCGTCAGGGTCGAAATCGGAATGACCTCAATCTCAGAAACAACCGCTGCCTCGCCCGCGTTTTCTGCGGGGACCAAAATACCGCGATATCCTGCGTCGCGTGCGGCCATCGCCATCGACAACGCTCCACGAACCGGGCGCGTGTGTCCCTCCAAGGCGAGTTCGCCAACGACTGCGTATTTCGTAAACCGGTCGGATTGAAATTGCCCGCTGCCTGCCAGTATGCCGAGTGAAATCGGTAAATCAAACGAGGCTGCCTGCTTCGGCAATTCAGCTGGTGCCAAATTGATGACCACCCGATCATTCGGTCGCATAAAACCACTGTTGACGATCGCTCGCTCGACGCGGTGGATACTCTCCTTAACTGCCTGTTCTGGCAGTCCAACCAACATGGTCTTGGGAAGTGGCGAAGAGGATACGTCCACTTCCACTTCAACCAGAGGAGCATCGATTCCGAGGAGCGAAAGTGTGTGGAGTTTGGCCAACATGTTGGGGTTTGGTTTCGAACTGGGGCTATGTACAGAACCTAAGGCATTTCCAGAGTAAACGCCCGACATTGAAGGAGCTTACACCTGGAACCGGAAAAATTCAAAGAAAAGAGTTGGCCTTTGCGTAGCACCATGCGTTAGCGGCTTTGCGAAAGAACGTCGAGCTTCATCACGACAGTTGCTCGGTACTACAAGGCCGTCTTGTCCTCTTGCAGTCGTGGGAGATGGAAGCGGTGTCACGTCTGTTCCGCGATCGGCGTGACAAGTTGGCCGCGGGGTGAGGTGCCAGCAAGCAATTGCGCGTAGACCTATTCGGTGCCGACAGGACAGGACAGCTCGGGCCTGAGAGTGTTCTGCAGCCAGCACTTATTGCGGTTTCTTCCGCTTCGGTTTTCCACCCAAGAAAGATCTCCCGGAGTCCACTAAAAAGTTGCTGCGGATGGCTTCTCGGCCGAGCAGCATTCGGAATCCCATCTTTTGGCGATCTGCCAATGTTAACTCAACTTGAATGGTCCGCTTCAACACCCTGCAGGTTGTCAAGATCACTGGCCGCAGTTCCGACTTACCATTGGAACTACGAATCGAGCGGTGTTCCAATACTGGCGCTTCGACGTCGACGACGCGTCCCTCGCTGCGCTGTTTCGGAAAGATCTTAAAGCGAACCCACTGTTCGGAGTCCTTGTCAAACGTCTCGATGTCGAACGCGTGCAGAGACGAAGACCGGGCTCCGGTATCGACCTTGGCTTTGGTAAACTTCACGCCTAAATCAGGAAGGCTCACCCACTCACGCCAGCCGATGATAGGCATTGGGGCACTGGTTTCATTCACTGCAATTCTATCCTTGCAAGTTAAACGCTGCGGAGAACGATGTGAGTTTAACTCCGAACTCCTCATTGCGGCACGGGACAAGGAGGCGGTTTCCCCGTGCATTGCCCTTCTTTTCGCGGACTTCGTCGCATCGAAGAAGTCAGCTCAAGAGCGCTTAGGCACCGTGGGAAATGGATACGCCGTGGCAGGCGTCCGCTCGACTATCGAGCACTTGTTGATCGGGGCGCTGCACTCGTGATGGGCCGCAACAGTTGCTGCTTCAGTCTTCCCAGCGGGGAATCTCTTGCCCTTCGATTGAGCCCGTCTCTCGGTGAATTTCCAAGTCGAGATAGTAGCTGACCGCGCGAACTGAACCATCAGCGAAAGCGGCGTTCCAATTCGAAAAGTGAGCGCTGCCAAAATCGTGGCAGTTCAAACAAGTGTCTCGCATGTCTTGTAGTGGAGCTCGCGAAGTGAACCGAACGTACCCATTGGTTGCGACCCCGAAATCGATCCAGCCCAAGGCAGGTCCACGATCCCCGAAATCGGTGCCGTCGTGATACTTGCTTCGGTCCATGCTCTTCTCACCAATTAGGTAAGTGTTGCTAAGGCCGTCCGTCACATCTCGCATGCGTGTTGCCTCGCCCATCCGCCAGATGCCGTCTTTGATGACCGAGATATGAACATCCGTCGTTTCGATCGCATATCCACCGTTCATCGCATAGTCGGAGCGAGCTGCACTGTCACCGTATCTATCGTTGAACGAATTGATCAGTGGATAGGCCCTCGCCTCGCGTCGAGTGGGACAGGTTAACATCGTCAGCGGAGTTCGAATGGCTGCGACTGCCTGGTCGGTCATTTTGGCATCGTAGGCTGAACCCAGCTCGCCCCAATTCTGTGAGAGCGCTGTTTGTTCCATGAATGGAAGACTTTTGGCGATCCAATTCCAGCCACGCATCGACGCCCTTCTACTCTTGTGAGGAAAGTTGACCAGAAAGGGACTCTGTTCACCCGCGTACCCAGGAAACATGCGGTTCGCCGACTCATAGTTGTGAGTCGCCAATGCGAGCTGTTTGAGGTTGTTCCGGCACTGAACTTGCCTCGCTGCTTCGCGGATCGCCTGAACGGCGGGCAGCAGAAGCGAAACCAAAATTCCGATGATGGCAATCACTACCAACAATTCTACGAGCGTAAATCCTCTTCGGATATTTGAGCGGTGGAACGTGACCATATCCAGCCAGCCTTTCGATGGGGCTTCAAAATTCGTGAAGAGTAGAACCGATGCTGTGGCTTCGTTTCCAGACGATCGAACGAGCATTCCGAGTCTGAATCGAAGCGTCTAAACATGAGTGATGAGTTTTGCAAGCCGCTTGCGGAAACGAGTATACGAAATTCTGTCAGGCGTTGTTGGATTTTGCGCCTCGACGCCTGCGCAGTCTCGATTTGATCGGATCGGAAATCTTGCGTGTTCTTGATGCGTTTGTAGATTCCTTGGAATGCCAGTCAACAAACAGACTTTCGTCACGAACTGTAGCCTGGCTAACGTATCATGGCTTCGGCGCGAGTTTGCTTGGGCCAGAGTCAATAGCGTTAGAGTTTCGATTTCTCATTTCTTCGGAGCTGACAAGCGTTGTGCATTTCACCTGCTAGGAGCGTTTTCATGGTGGTTAACTTTCGACTCTTTGCATTGTCCGTGCTGCTACTTTGCGTCTTACTGCCTTGGAGAGTGTCTGGGCAGGATGCGACGGATTCAGTCGGTCGCACAAAGATTGAAGAACTTACGGAAGCCAACGGAGCTACCCGACCGGTGGTTATCGCTCATCGAGGTGCGAGTGGCTACCTTCCTGAGCACACGCTCGCAGCCTATGCCTACGCACATGTGGTCGGAGCGGATTTCATCGAACAAGACGTAGTGCTAACGCGTGACAAAGTGCCAATCGTGTTGCATGACATTCATTTGGAAGCAGTGACGAATGTCCGCGACGTTTTTCCTGGTCGGGCACGTGATGATGGCTCCTTCTACGCCCTGGACTTTACATTGAAAGAGATCAAGAGCCTGCGCGTTCGTGAACGTACCAAACGAGACGGCAAGACGAACGTTTATCCGTCGCGTTTCCCGCAAGGCTCCTGTGATTTCCGAATTCCGACACTTGGCGAAGCAATTGAGCTGGTTCAAGGGCTTAACAAGTCCACTAGGCGAATGGCAGGGATTTATCCCGAAATCAAGCGACCGAGCTGGCATCAGGAGCAAGGTTTTGACATCAGTAAGATCGTCGTGGATTTGCTAAGAAAGTCGGGCTATCGAGATTTGTCAGATCGCTGCATCGTGCAGTGCTTCGAAGTGGAAGAAACCAAGCGGATTCGGAACGAGCTAGGGTGTGAGCTGAAGCTAGTTCAATTGATCTCAGGCAGTGGCGAAGCTTTGACGAACGAGTCTCTTGCCGAGATTGCTGAGTTCGCAAACGGGATCGGGCCTGCACTGAATCTGGTTGTGAAGAATGGCACCGAAAGTGACTATTCGATAACGAGTTTGACGATGCAGTGCCACAAATTGGGGTTGGTAGTGCATCCGTATACGCTTCGAGCCGACGAACTTCCGGGGTTTGCGACTTCGTTCGCTGAACTTGTGCAAATCCTTGCACGCGAGGCGCAGGTTGACGGGTTCTTTACCGACTTTCCAGATCAAGCAATGGCGGTCTTGAAATCAGGGGCAGGGGGAGACTAGCCGCTAAAGTTCAACGCTGCGACGGCTGCCAAAATCACTAGAGCGAGCATCACGAGTGCCGCAAAGTTGACTCCCCAGACGTTTTCGTCGTGCGAGTCCAACTCCGTACGCAGTCTTTCCATGCGATCTTGGTATTCCGTCTCGCAATCGCGGCAGTAGTCGGCTCCCTCAGGTTTTCGGCTACCGCATTCTGGGCAATGCGATGATACCGAACCGTTGGACGGTTGGCGTTCGTTGAGGAGCATCGAATTGGGGGATGGACCTGGGACGCTTGTCCCAAGTGATGCAGCAGACTGCGGGGAATATGAATCGCGATCGAAGGATTCAGGAACCTCATCAGAGCGCGACGAAAGCTCTTGAAGTCTCTGGTTTTCCTCACGCGCCTTTGGCAAATCTCGCGGTTCCGTGTCGTCGTAGTTTAATGCTTCGGATCTTGCTTCATCCGCCTCCTCGGTAGATTGCTGTGGTTGATCCAAGATGGGCTGACGGATGGGTTGAATCGAAGCCTTGCTACTCGCAACGTAACGATTGGCCTCTGCAATGGAGTAGGATTCGATGTTCGAAGTGCCCAGGGCTTCGATGAAGTCCCTGGATTCGTTGAAGGATTGACGTACATCGTCGCGAATCTGAGTTTCCCAGTCCGTCGTTCCTTCACCTCGCAAGTACGCGAAACTGGCGAGTGCGTAGCCACACATATCTGAAGAGAGTGAACAAGTAAATTCGCCTGTTCGAATCGGATTCGCGCGAGAGGGGGTCGCGTTGGCGGTAAAGGCTCCGAGTCCGAAGAAGATGCAAGCCAAATCGGAAAGTGGTTCATCGTCTTTGGCTTCTTCGTCAATCCGATCATGCCGGACCAAGTGGATATACGCGATCTCATGAGCGAGGAGTGCGATGAGTCGGTTGCGATCTTGGATCTCCGCTTTTGAGAGCGCGATTTCGTAGAGTGCATCCGTTCCGTGTCGTACCGGGTTCTTAGGATTTGATAGTGAATTTGAGAACGTCAGCTCCACGGTCGAAGCGTCCAGGCCCATCAACTCACTGACTCGATCGAAGTAGACTTCGGCTCGCTGCTCTAGTTTTGAGCGGCCCAATGAGTCGTCTCTTGGATTTCCTCTGGAACCCTTCTCGCCGGAAACCAATAGCAGTGCGTCATCGTCCAAGCCGACGACTTGTGCGTCCCGCAAGAAGTCAAATCCGAATTCAGAACATAACCAGTCGAATCGCCAATCGATCCATTGGCGATCTTCGTTGGTGAGGCCTGCGGGTAGTTTGGCTGCTCGTGCCACCTTGGTGTTCCGTTGATCCGTGGGCTTCCGTTCAGGGTAACGGATGTTTCTAAATGTCGGTCCGCGTGCACGCAACCGAATCCGAGTTCACTGCGATCCGCTCGGGCGTTGTCCATGGGGAAGACGCATGGAGGTGTTGCAATGGTCTTCGTGTTTTCATGTCTATCGGCTCGAATCTCCACGCGGAGTTCTTCGCAAGTTTACTTCAACGGAAGATAGATCTCGGTATGTAAATTTTCTGTAGCGGTGTCATCGGGGCTGTTCTTATAAAGCTCGAAAGTTCCAACTTTACGTTGTTTCATTTTTTTGTATCGAACATGTTGGTTGGCTGCACTCCAGGCATTGCCAAGGTGGCCGTAGTCGCCAACATGGTCTACTCGGAAAGTATTTGTTCGGGCCAATGATCAATGCGAAAGATGGGTGGGCACACCTGCGGGAAGTGTTGGATAGAGGAAGCCGGACGTGAAATCAAGAGTTTGCGTTTTCGGAGTCATCTTGTGGTAGACCGAGATTGTCTCACAGTCCGTCGAGATTCCAGCCTTTTCTAATTCCTCTTTTGCTGCTCCAAACGCTTTGTCCATCGCAGGGCCAATCTCACTCAATCGTGACGAACTACGTATGCCGACAACATTAAAAGGCCCCATCGGTTGCGTACCGTGAATCGCCGTTTGGCTTTTGATACTTCCTGTCTCAATCCACTCTTTGAGCATTTTTAAACCACGCTCATAGTCCATGCCGACGAAGATCTCGATTTGATTCTTGAGGAAGAAGAGGAAAAATGGCAGCGACCCACTCATGCTCCACGTCACTCTTGTACCATCGCTCACCGGAGCAAAGTCAAATCCGACTTTGGAGACTGATTTCATGGGGCTCAGAAATCGAATCTCATCTCGGATCGCTTTGCCCGGAACCAATGACTCGTGTTCTAGCTCCCCTGCCCCGACAACTTCGCCGGCCCACGCGTAGTTCGATCCAACGGAGTTTGGGTTCTCGGAAACGATTACCGATGCGTCGGGCTCCGCGATTAACCATGGCGACCACTGAGTCCACGTTCGGTAGTCAGCGACACGTTCATAGACCGTGTTGGGGTCTGAGTGAATCACGACCGATTTGTTGACTTCGAATTTCGGCAATGAACTGCCCCTCAATAAATTGGGCGGAAACAAATTTGGGCAGCGAAACTGCCTTCAGGCAATTGTCGTGCGTTTACTTCAGGGCATTCGACGGAAAAAGAACGTCAAGTATCGCCCGAAATCGCATGGGGATCTGGGGGGGAACGCCAGCCAAGACAAACTAGGGGAATGCTCCGGGCAATGCAAGTAGCCCGCAGTTTGTAGTTTCGAGATCGGACTTTGGAATGAACGGCTATTTTAGTGCAATCGTCTTTTGCAGAGGTTGAAGCACGTTTTCGACTAAGTATTCATCAGCGAGCTTCTCGCAAATGCCTGCCAGACGAAGCAGTTCTTCGCCGAAGTCCTCACCCGCTTCGAGACTATCGAAACGACGCACTGTTAGAAAGACGCTGATTTGATCCTCGCTGAATTCGCCACTACGAACCTGGTAGGCGGTCGTCTGAGTTTCAAAAGCGATGCGGCACTGGGTGCGGCAGCTATCGTCCAAGGCCAATTGGATCATCGGTTCGTAGCTCAGCAGTTTCCCGCTGGCAACATCGGAGAGCTTGTCGATTGCTGGCGGTAGTCCCAGCGCTTCGGCTAGCAATTCGTTCTGATTTCCGCGGTAGTTGTAGTCGAAGCCGAGGGTGAAGTTCAGAGACTCGCAATCCAAGTGACTGACGGAAAGCTCGAAGGGAATGAGCTTCAATATCGTCTGGTGCTGCTGCACCGCGTCTTCGAGCGTTACGGGATTCACTGAACCTGTGCAGAGCCGCTTCGTTTCAGCCGAAATCCAGCGGTATTGTCCGGAGTCTTTTTCCTCTTCCAAGCAGTACTCGCCTCTTTCCCGGGTGTAGAAGTGAGTCATTTTCGGAAAGCGTTTTTGAACTTGCTCGAAAAAGTGAAGCACCGTCTCCCGGTTCTGCGGCAAGTCCATTTCGGTGCTGAGGTGCATGTTGACGTAGAATTCGTCGCACAGAGTATTGTAGTTGTGCATTTCATTTTCCTTGCAACACCCGTTTGGTAGCTACGTCGCATTGTAGCCGGAACGAAGTATAGGATCCTAGTCGCAGAGGTGTCAAAGAGGGCTGCGAGTCCCCGCGAGGAAGGAAGTTTGAATTTGCACGACATCAAATCGTACAGACATTGATTTTTCCCCGCAAAATCGGTTTTTCCGTTCGTAACTCACGTCTAGGCGGCCGGTGATCGAATCCGCTAGAAGCTACGAAGATGCTGGTGCGGGCGTTTCGAAGACTCTGACAGTAAGGCTGATTCGCTCAGCCCGCTTCGCGAGGGGCAGACGCGGAGACGTGGGAACAATTTGGTAGACAGCAGACTAACTTGGCATTTGAACGCGTTTGGGGAGAAGTGCGATGGAGCATGTATTCGTCTACGGGACGTTGAAAGCAGGCCAAATTCGAGAACGCAATTGGCCCATCGCTCCGCTTCAGATCTGCAAGGCCTGGACACTTGGGCGGCTCTACGACACGGGGGCTTACCCGGCTCTTATCGACGGAGAAGACCGGGTTGCAGGTCAGCTTTGGTCGT
Organism: Pirellulaceae bacterium; assembly: GCA_045105035.1. Lineage (GTDB taxonomy): Bacteria > Planctomycetota > Planctomycetia > Pirellulales > Pirellulaceae > Aureliella. Next base: position 36,157 of record JBGCCZ010000056.1, read on the forward strand.
TTGAAGATTCAAAGATCTCTCAGACTCTCCAAGTCCTCGACCAGATCGAAGGTACGAATCAGCCTGGCCAGGCGAACGACTACGACCGCGTCCGTCGACCGGTATGGCTAATCGACACTGGAGAAGCCATCGAGGCGCAATTCTACTTGTTCGCGCTCTTGGAGCTCCTGCCGCGACTTGATTACCTGAGCCCCAAATTGAAAGTTGGCGACGGGCACTACAGCATTTGGCCCAGCGATGCGGAGTGGGATTTTTAAGCTCGCGTGATGCCAATCTTGAAGGTCAGTTTGAGTCTAGTCCTATGTGAACCTAACACTGCGACTGCGGCGTTCCGCTCTACGCTGTGGTGGTGGTCGCTGATTGCGAGTACGCTTCGGAAAGTTTTTGAACAGTCGTGCGGAGTTCTTCACGGCACCTTGCTGGCTCGAGCAATTCCGCTTCAGTTCCCAATCGCAAGACTCTCTGAATGATCTCCATGTCATGATAGGCACGGACCCGTAGAATTACGGAACCGTCTTCTTGGGGTTCCAAACGCTGTTCACCGTGCCATGGATCTTCCGCAAGCCACCGCGCGGCTTGCTCTGTCAAACGAATCACGTATTCCTTGGCTTCGACGCCGCTAAAGATGCCGACGGTTTGTCCGAGATGAGCTTGCAGGTCTATGTCCGCGTTTGGTTTGAACCATTCGTCGAGTGCTTTGGCGTTTTGGAAGCGATCGAGCTTCCAGTGCTTCAGCGGCTCAGGTTCGTCGCCTTTGTTCTCCTCTTTCTCCGTTTTGTACTCAGTCGCGATGACGTAAATGCTTGATGCAAACAAGACCACTCCATACGGTTCAATGCATCGTTCAGTGACCGGTCGCCCCGGAACTTGATACTCCATATGTACGCGCCGGTGTTCTTGGATCGCACGATTGACCGACTTCAGAATTCCTTGGTGGCGCTCATATGACTTTGTCGGGATACCAGAGACATACAGCGTTCTGCGGTACCGCTCATAGTGCTCAAAAACGCTATTCGGTAGCTGCTCGCGTACCTTGTTCCAGAATGACTCAATGCCAATCCAGAACTGCGTGCCCACGAGTGGGAGCAGCAGGTCGCGGCCCATGGAAAGTGCAATCAGTTCACTGGATGTAATGGCCAATTTGTGAAGACCCTTGTCGCTGCGGCTCAGTTTCCAAACTCGTCCGCGTTGGTCCTCTTCGTCTTGGATGGGCATGCCTGCGGCAGTCAGGGCTTCAAGGTCGCGACGAATGCTTCGTGTGTGAAGCGATGTCAGGCCCAGTTCTTCAACGACGGAGTCTCGCAATTCCTCCAAAGTCGCTCCAAAACGCAAGCGTTCGAGGATCTGCAAAATTTTATGCTGGCGAATCAACTGCTCGTTGCGAGCCATAAACTACCTCCGTGTGGATGCTAGATTGCGAGAAGAATTCTGCAATCACACTCGCCGCTCAACGGAATCGAATTCAAAGAACAAGCGAAGTTCTCTCTAAGCTAGGTCTCGACATGAGGAAGATCAAGCAGACGTGTGTAAGATCAAGCAGACGTGTGTGTAGTGCGTGGCGGAACCCGAACAGTTTTCTGCTGGGTCTGTCGTATAGGGGCCTTGGATCAGCAGGCTTCCTCGTTTTGCTATCACCCTTGTTTTGCCCGAACCCGTGGTCGGCTGGCTGCATAACTGCCCTGCCCTTGATTCCGCCGCCCTCGACTACTTGCAAGCTTCCTGCAGGACTTCTTCGGAAACCAAGATGGGAATTCCAGGATCTGTGGAGACGGCAATCGCGATAGCATCGCTGGGTCGGGCATCAATTTCGATCTGCTCATCACCTCGCAGCAAGACGAGCTTAGCGAAATAGGTCTGTTCCCGAAGTTCGCTGATCTCGACTCGGGCGACTGTTGCGCCCAGGGTCTCCGCCACCGAGACGATAAGATCGTGTGTCAGAGGCCGCGGCGGAATGTAATCCTCCTTGACCCGGCGATCGATGCTAGTCGCTTCAAAAATGCCGATAAGAATCGGAAACTCTCGGTCGCCATCAATTTCGCGAAGGTAGATAACTTGGTTATCACTGATCTCGCTGATAATGATGCGGGCCAATTTCATTTGGACCGTCATGTCACTATTCCTAATTGATATCCCGCGTGACGTAATCCGTGCTCCGACTTGCTCTCAAGAAGTCGTACCCAAGTCGGTCGGCAAAGCGGTGTTTCCTTTTTGATGACTCCTTCTAATATAGCGGCACACCCAAAACTAGCACCCTGCGTTTAAGTTAAGTTTGCGATTCAAATGCTGTCGTTTTGTCGCAACTTCGGCTGTCCTCTAAAGCGATCAAAACGGCCAAAACGATTCGTGGCGACTTCCCATAGCCAGCAAGTCTTGTGAATGTCTGAAGCAAAAAGTTCGCAGCCAGTTCCCGTACTTGGCCTGACAATGGGCGACCCCGCAGGTGTCGGGCCTGAGTTGGTTTTGCATGCGTTAGGGCGGCACGCAGAGTTGAAACAGAACTCGCAAACCTCGCACGGTTTGGTCGTCTTGGGCGATATCTCAGTGCTGGAATGGTGTGCATCGGAGTTGGGGCTTCCAATGCCAGAGGTTGAGTGCATCTCCCATCTCGACTTTTTGAAGACGAAGAAGGGTAGCCAAAGTTCGCCAATTTCCACCCTTGATCAAGGCTGCAATAACCCGCTGATCGTCGACCACGCCTGCATCTCGAAAGAGGACTTCTCCCCAGGAGGAGTTTCAAAGCGATGCGGTGAGGCAAGTTTTCGTTACATCCAAACGTCAATTGAAGCCGCGTTACTCGGCAGACTCGATGCGGTAACGACTGGGCCGATCAACAAGACGGCTATTCACGCTGCGGGGCACACGCAATATCCCGGTCATACTGAAATGTTCGCTGAGCGCACTCAGATCGAAGAAGGCCGATGGTGCATGATGCAGTACTCGCCGGCGATTACCTGCACCTTCGTCACTGTGCATTGTGGGTTGAGCGACGTAGCCAGTAGCATCCATGTGGAGAATGTTTGGAATACGATCGCTTTAACGCATGAAACGCTGACTTCACTTCTTGGGAGAACGCCGCGGATCGTGGTGTGCGGATTGAACCCTCATGCTGGGGAAGGCGGGCTTTTCGGGAATCGGGAAGAGGAACTGTCAATCTGCCCGGCTATTGAGAGAGCGCGGCAATTCGGAATGGATATCGACGGTCCACTGCCGCCGGACACCGCCTTCGTACCTTGGAAACGGGAAGCAACGGATGCCTTTGTATGTATGTACCACGACCAGGGACACATTCCGCTGAAGGCACTCGCATTCGACGAAGCAGTCAACACCACGCTGGGACTCAAAGTTGTTCGAACTAGCGTCGATCACGGTACGGCTTTTGATATCGCGTGGAAAGGCAAGGTTCGGCCCAACAGTTTGTTCGCCGCGTTGGATCTTGCCGCTCGAATGAGTCATAACCAACACGATTGAGGCTTGCCGAACTCGTCTTTGGAAGGCTCTCGCTTCGGCTTCTTCGCTAATTTGGGGCAAGCGGTCACCAACCGCTTGCCCCAGGGCATCCACCATCCAGTTGAAGAGTAAGACGTAATTGTCTGCGAGGAGGCTATTGAATCAGAGTTGGCTCACGGGCGATTCGAGTGGATTGCTGCCTCTCGTAACCTAGCCATAGGTGTTTGGCTCCACGGCCGATGTAATCCAATGACGCGGTCCAGTTGTTGAGTCGTGCCATGCTCTGTTTCACTACGCTGCCTGCAATTTTTTGCAAGACTGTCTGGGATACTCTTGCCTTTTTCAGGCTGGCTGGTTCCTGATGAAGGATCAGCCCTCGATCGAAGGCCGCCTCCCTAGTAAGCACAAGTCGCAGGCCTTCGGCGTTCTCAAAGTAGACGAACGGCGGTGTTGTAAAGTACGGGCGAGTCGATGCAGGACTCCGATTCGGCTCTGCCCCCCACGCCAGATTGATATGCTGCAAACCAAGGGACGCTCCGGTGCGTAGAGGACTTCGCGAGGCGGTGACTAAAGCGAGGACGTATTGGGGGCGAAGAAGTCTGGTACTCACGACGGCTTGGCGAAAATCGTTCAGCAGGCTCTCTCCCGCTGCGATGGCAAATCTCTGAGAGTTTCGGTCGATTGCTTTTACGCTGGCATTGATGATTGCCGCGAACCGCTCCAGCGATGCTTTGTTCCGTCGTGTCAGCGCCGGCACGTGCATCTCGGCGACTGGGTGGGAGTTCCGTTGCGACGCGCTGGTTCGTTGTTCGAATCTTGACGGTGCGAATCTCCAGTCTCGGACAGACAAATCGTAGGGGCGATATTCTTCGATCAGTCGACTTGTTGCGTGAGTTGGATTTGGGGTCCGTGTTTTACCGCCAGCCTTGGCGTAAAACTCAGTTTGCTTTGAGACGCGCGGCTCTTCGAACTTGCGATCGAATCGATAGTTGCTCGATGCGTCAAAACGGTTTAGGCGAAGCCCCGGTGCAATGGCGGTTACGAGGATGTCTTCGGTATTCGGCGCTGTATTCCAGTCGGCGATGCTGCAAGCCCCGAAGCCGGTGGTGACAAGGGGCGTGGCATCGTGATGTTGCGCTCGCAGCGACTCGGCCCGCGACGATTTTCCGCTACTGAGAATGGCTCGATCGCGGGAACTGGATGCAAAGCGAGCGACGTTGGCTCGGGCTATTGCAAAGCTTTTGGCATCTTGCGGAAGGTCGTGGGCTGCCAATTTTAGTGTGAGGTTGCTGGTGAGCATCGTGGTCAATGCGATGCGAAGCAGTGCTGTAATGAGTAGGGTGCGTTTCAACAGAGCTCTCCTGCGTGAATTCCGTTGGGGTGGGGATGGGGGGGATAGTCGCTCTGCAGCTCACGATCGCGTGCTGTGACTCGTCAACTTGCCGTGAACGACAGTCTTTATCGAATCAGACCACTTCGCCTGTCCGTTGAATCTTGCCAGAATCATGGGAGACGAATCCACTAGGGGGCGGATCATGGTTTCTCGCGCATTCGTGTCGGTTGTTCCGGCAATGCCGCCGATGACGACTCTAGGCCTCGGCCCGAATCAACAGCCGGAATTTCTTGCCGTGGGAACCCCCCCGAGTCGCTTCGTTTTGCGAGGAACGTGGTGAAGGCGAGCGAGGATACGCGTTTCGGAGACTAACATCAGAACGTTGACTCGTAGTGTCTGTTTGGCGATACGGCGAGTCATTTATGAGTCTTTCAATCGCGGGGCGAGCGAGCCTCAGCGTTTGAACAGTCGAGAACTCAATGCAGTACAGCAGTTTGAAGTGAGCGAGTGAGCGTAGATTGACAATCCAAATTGCTATCTCCCTTGCGACGATCCTGGCCGTCTTCGTCGTGCTATACCTGCGCCGCACAACGCCGACTGAGATCCTGTTCTCTTTGGCAGTTGGGCTTCTGATTCTGTGCGGGATTCTCGAGCCTGAGAAAGCCTGGCAGGGTTATTCCAATCAAGCGGTAATTGCCATCGGCGGGTTACTAGTCATTTCCGCTGGCCTGCGATCGACCGGAGTGCTCGATCTAGTGGGGCGTTCCCTGCTGGGCAACGTGCAAAGCGAGAAGCGTGTACTCCTGCGACTTTCGGCGGTCGTTGTGACCAGTAGTGCGTTCCTGCTCAATACGGCTATTGTCGCGATGCTAATGCCGCAAGTTGTCAATTGGTGTCGCAGTCGTCGCATTTCTCCTTCGCGGCTACTGCTTCCGATTAGTTACTTGGCAATTTTGGGAGGTACCTGCTCGCTGGTTGGCACGAGCACTAACTTGATCGTGAACCGCGAACTCAAGCGACTAACGAGCGAACTAGATCAATCCAAACTGCCGGATGGTTCGTTGCTTGTCGCAGCAAATAGCGATTTAGCAGCCTATGATCTCAATTGGCTATCCAAGTTTGAGGAACTCAAGGCCTTTCGGCCAATGGTGCTGACGGACATTTCGTGGGTCGGCGTTCCTTGTGCGATCGGTGGCTCCTTGCTGCTGCTTGTCTTTGGCCGAGTGTTGGTACCAAATCGCCAAGAGTTGTTGGAGCGACTCGATGAACGGCGAAGAGAGTACCTAGTCGAGATGCGCGTCATGCCGGTCTGTACTCTCATCGGGAAGACGGTTGAAGAAGGCGGATTGAGGCACCTCCCTGGGTTATTCCTGATCGAGATTGTTCGGGATGGTGAAGTCATTGCACCAGTTGCGCCGACCGACCAGATACGCGCCGAAGATCGGCTGATCTTTACTGGGGTGGTATCCACGATTGTCGATCTGGAGAGTATTCAGGGCCTAGTGCCGGCGGTTGAGGATGCAAAGGAGAATGTGGAGGAGCGGAGACGCCGATCTTTGGTTGAGGTCGTGCTGAGTCCTTCTTCACCGCTTGTCGGTCGCACAATTCGCAAGGCGAACTTCCGGCGTTTGTACGGAGCCGCTGTAGTGGCCGTTCACCGAAACGGGGAACGTTTGCCTGCTAAGCTCGGCGACATCGAGCTAACCAGTGGTGACACTCTGTTGCTGCAAACCGCCCCAGGATTCGTGCGGAATTTTCGTAATCGACATGATTTTTACTTAGTAAGCGATGTGGAAGGAAGCGTAGCGCGACGTCACGAAAAAATGGGGTGGGCAGTCGCAATTACTCTCGGGTTAATAGCTTGGCTATTTACAATGCCGTTTCTGCCGCAAATCGTAGCTTCGCTGGGGCTGCCGTTGTCCAGCTTCATGATTGATCCGGCTTCCGCGATCTTTGTCGCCGCACTTGGAATGATCGTGACGGGCTGCTTGTCCGCAGCGGACGCGCGAAGTGCGATTGATTTGCCGATGCTGATGACCATTGGAGCCGCGATCGCTCTTGGAACTGCAGTGAGTGAAAGTGGTGCTGCCGCCTATGTCGCAGGTTCCATTGCACAATCAGTCGGACAGCAAGAGTACTTGGGGCTGGCCGTCGTTTTTATACTCACGATTCTATTTACCGAAATGATCAGCAACGCGGCGGTGGCTGCCTTGATGGTTTCGATTGCGTTGGGATTGGCAGCCACGTTGGATTGCAGCCCGCGACCGTTCATTATGGCGGTGACATTGGCTGCTTCGTTGAGTTTCATTTCTCCGATCGGTTATCAAACTAATCTGATGGTTATGGGGCCAGGTGGATACCGTCCTCAGGACTACTTGCGTGCAGGCTTGCCGCTCACCATCTTGGTGGCGATTATCGCACTAGCACTTATTCCGATTATTTGGCCATTTTCCGGTTAACGATGTTGAGCGGCGGGTGGCTGTGGGAAGTACCTCATTTTGGTGTTTGACCGATCTTGGAATCGAAAATGAATAGCGACTTCATCGTGATCGGCGGAGGCATCGTGGGGTTGGCTTCCGCTTGGAAGCTGGCTCAGCAATATCCGGATTCGAAGATCCGGTTGTTTGAAAAAGAGTCGAAGGTCGCTTCGCACCAATCAGGTCGGAACTCAGGTGTTTTGCACTCAGGGATTTATTACAAGCCCGGTTCGCTGAAAGCAACGACCTGCCGTGCCGGCAAAGTTGCCATGGAGGCGTTCTGTGAAGAGCACGCGATACAGTACGAGAATTGCGGCAAAGTCATCGTGGCAGTCGACGAAACGGAAGTCGGCCGCCTCGACGGGATCTACGATCGTGGCCAGGAAAATGGAATTCATTGTCGAATCATTGACGAGCAGGAACTCCATCAACGTGAGCCCAACGTTCGCGGAGTGCGAGCGATCGAAGTGCCTGAGTCGGGGATCGTTGACTATCCCGGTGTCTGCGAGAAATTGGCTTCACTGCTGATCGAACAAGGGCATGAAGTGCACTTGGGTGAGGCTGTAACTGGAATTGTGTCGACGACTTCGGGTGTCTCGGTTCGAACCAACAAACGTGTCTATTCAGCGGGTTTTCTGGTCTCTTGTGCCGGTCTTCAAAGCGATCGTCTAGTCAAATTATCGGGGCTCGAACCGCCCGCCAAGATCGTGCCATTTCGCGGAGAGTACTTTGAACTGGTGCCGAATCGCCGAGAACTATGTCGGCACCTGATCTATCCGGTGCCGGATCCGAATTTTCCGTTCCTCGGTGTGCACTTTACGCGAATGGTTTCCGGTGACGTGGAGTGCGGGCCGAACGCGGTATTTGCACTGGCTCGCGAAGGTTACTCGTGGTCGAAGCTGAGTGTCGGGGATGTGGTCGAATCGTTTGGTTTCCGCGGTTTCCGCAAACTAGCCGCAAAGCACTGGCGGATGGGGATGGGAGAAGTCCACCGATCATTGTCGAAAGCCGCGTTTGTGAAGGCCCTGCAGCGGTTGATCCCGAGTGTTCGTGCCGAGGATTTGAAGCCCTGTCGAGCGGGCGTGCGTGCCCAGGCTCTTACGTCAGATGGGCAACTGGTCGACGATTTCTTGTGGGTGACTGGCCAAAACATGCTGCATGTTTGCAATGCACCCAGCCCCGCCGCGACCGCATCACTTGAGATCGGGCGTCACATTGTTGAACGCGTTGCTCAGACGATTGAATAGGAAGTGACGCAAGATCGATTGTGGGGGCGCGGAAGATCTCGATTCTCTTAGTCTGCAAGCACCGGCAATTTGACACTCGGCTCGCCCTCTAGCCACCCAAGCGTAACTAAAAACCTGTCTGAGGCTTCGACCGTCTTTAGGTAATAACGCCCCTCTTTTTTATTCACGTTAAAGAAGCCGTGCCCCTCTCCTTCGTAGACGACGAGCTCACTGTTGACGCCGTGGGAAGTGCACTGCTCGCGAAATCGCTTTGCCGTTTCGACGGGCACAAGGTTGTCGCGACTACCAAAAAAGACAATGTTTGGAGGGTCGTCCGGCGTGATGTTATGTGCGGGGGAAAACCGAGTGTACTGCTCGCCAACTCGCTTTGCTCCCCAACCGCCTGGACCATTGTCATAAACTGGGTTGAAAAGCAGCATCGCATCGGATTTCGCTGAAATAGCCTCTTCTTCGGATTTGTTCGCCGGTTGAGCGATGCAACCCAAGTAGGCGGCGAGATGTCCGCCGGCTGAGCCGCCCGCGGAAGCGATTCTTGCCGCGTCGATTCCGAATCGTGCTGCGTTCCCTCGGACCCAGCGCATGGCATCCAGGGCGTCTTCTATGCACTCCGTTGGCGGGTCGTTGCTTTTTCGATCGAGCAGCCGGTATTGAACCTGAAAGCAGACGAGGCCTCGCGACGCGAAATAGCGAGCGTGCTCTGAGAACTGACCAGGAGCACCTCCAACCCATCCACCGCCGTGAAAGAAAACGATTGCTGGCCGTTTGTCTTCCGGGGACCAGCCCGTCGGCTTCGTGCAGTACACCGTTAACTCTCGAATACCATCTGTTTGAACGACTTGGGATGCGTTTGATTTTTCGCCAGCGGTCGCCACTGCCGTTCTTGCGACCGTCTTGTAGGTAAACGCCTCACCAAGTCTGATAGGTGGGTTCTTTTCGATTTCTGGTTTCGCGTTCTCTTCTTTTTGGGCCAGGCAAGCCGAGGCTGGTGTTATCGAGAGAACGAACATTGCGAGTGATAAATCGCCCCAGAGAGCGAACCGACGGCGGCTACGTGGAAAGGCGGGAATCACTGTCGTTTTCCTGTCATTGCGATTTCGCCAGTGTTGCCTTCCGCGTCGAACTGCATGGTACCTTCCATGGTATCGTCTTCCTTCAATTTCGATTCCCAGTCCAACTGGACCTTCATGCCATCATGTTCGTTCACGAAATCGAAACGTAGTCTGCCGTTCTTTACACCAACATGCTTAGGCTCAAATTGTTGCCCGTTGCCCGTTAGAGTCGCCTGAAGTTTACCGTCTACTTCGCTCAGTGTCAGTATCGACGTGTTGGCACCCACAGGCGTTTCCATCTCGAATTCCCAAATTCCGAGCATCCTTTTCGCGTCTCGCGAGAGTGCCCGACGTTCTGCTTTGATCGGGAATTCACCTGTGTTTCCATCCACGTCGAAATTGATTTTTCCTGTCAACGCATTACCGCGTGGTGAGCACATGTAGGTAAGTTCGAGATCGGACCCGTTGTAGTCCGCAGTGTAGGCAAACGAGAATGCTGCGTCCGTTAGTTTGATCTCGTCAATTTGCTCCTGTTCGCCTCCTGCCGAAATAGTACCAACAAGTTTCGTCTCCTTTTCGGTGATCTTCACAACCGGTTGGTAGTCATTTCCGTCGGCCGCAGTGAACTTGAAGTCCCAAGTACCGATGACTTCTTCTTTACCTACAGAGCGTTTCGGTTCCCAATCGAATTCTCCATAGCGTTCTCCTTGCACATCGACGATGGCTCGACCCTTAATAGAAGCATCACTGACTTTGCCACTGAGTTCCGCTGAAATATCGGTGCCCTGCACTTCGGCTTCGATGAACAAATTTAATTCACCGTTCTTGAACGTGCCTTTGGCGATTTCGGTCTCAACGTTGAGGTCTTTGTAAGTCCCCGTGACTTTCTCGCCCTCGACTTCCAGTCGCAATTCGCAACTGTTTTCTTGATCGCCGACTGACGAAGTCCACTTCCAGGTTCCGTTGGGGGTGATGACTTGATTAATTTGGGCTTCGACGTGATTCGGGAGCATGGAGAGAAGCAGCATGCTGATCGCAATTGGCGACATGGCGGTGAATGCTCGGTACTTACTTTGCATGGAGAGAATTCCTTTGGAGCGATCAGGTATTGCGTGGAGAGGAGTAGAGTTCGAAGCTGGTGTTCGATCAGCTCGGGGCTTAAAAATGTAACCCCTGCACTTGAGCATTGCAATTTCTTAATTTCGCAGTGTGGATCTGTCCGTTGAATGCGATTTGCGTCATTTCTAAATTGGGATCTGCAGTGTGCCGTGCTCCCTCGCTCCTGGGATTCCGTTACGCGGACTCGATTCTTTTGGTTCCTTCGCCCACAATACGAAGGATGTAGCTACGATGAACGCCCGCTTATGTGTCGCCAAAAAAATGAGGTGGGGCACGCGTGCGGCTGGGGCCAATAGTGTCTTTGTTTGACGCATAGCGGTTTAGCAGTTTGGTTTTGGAAGTGCAAATAGGCATCCGACTTATGGGAAACACGATGGTTATGGACAGAAGACTCAATGGAACGTTGAGTCGTGTGACTGCATGGACTCTTCTGGCAGTTTTCGGCTCAGCGGCACTTGCAGAGGAATGGCCCACATTTCGCGGCGCTAAGCGAACAGCAATTTCCAGCGAAACGGGGCTCTTACAGCAGTGGCCTGCCGAAGGCCCGAAGTTGGTCTGGGCGGCCCCCGGTGCTGGGCGTGGTTACGCGAGCCCAGCGATTGCTGATGGTAAAGCGTTTACGTTAGGCGATGCACCGTCGACTGCTGCTGACGAAAACGAGTATCTAAGCTGCTTCGACTTGAGTACTGGAAAGCAACTGTGGAAGACGATGACAGGAGAACCCTGGAATCGTCACCGTGCCGAGTCGTGGAACGGTTCGCGAGCGACTCCGACGGTTGATGGCGACAGGGTCTATGTCGTTACGCCGTTTGGGCTTCTGTTGTGTGCTTCTACGCAAGACGGCAGCGTATTGTGGAAAAAGGAGCTCAAGGACGGCATGAGCGGCAAAAAGAAAGACAGTTGGGGCTACAGTGAAGCTCCCTTGATCGATGGCGAGAAATTGATTTGCACACCGGGTGGCGAGCTGAATACGGTTGTTGCACTGAACAAACAAACCGGAGACTTGATTTGGTCCTGTGCCCGCGAAGGAGATGTTGGGGCGGGCCACTCTTGCGTTGTTGTGTCGATGGTGAATGGCCGGAAGGTTTACGTCCAAAACACCGGCGGCGGACCCATGGGGATCGATCCTGAGACTGGGGATTTGCTTTGGACTTACGACATGAGTCCTCCGACCGCTTTCATTCCAACACCCATCGTGAAAGGCAACTACGTTTATTCGGTGGCCGGCTATGGTTTAGGGGCTGCGCTTCTTGAGCAAGTCGCGGATGGTTCCGGTGTGACGGTCCAAGAGATCTACGGACCGAAATCGGAGTTGGCGAACAAGCACGGAGGTGTGATTGAAGTTGACGGGAAAATCTATGGAGGCCAGGAAGATCGTAATGTGGTCGTCTGTGCCGACATGATGACGGGCGAGATCGTTTGGAAGGAGCGTGGGAGTGGTTCGCGATCGGCCTCGGTGGCCGCTGCTGACGGAAAGCTGTATGTCCGCTACCAAGACGGCACGATGACGCTCGTCGATTTGAGTCCGGATGGCTTTTCAGAGATCAGTGCGTTCAAGACTCCGAGTTCAGGAGACGGTGACAAGCCGAGTTGGGCGCATCCGGTTATCTCTGGCGGCAAATTGTATCTTCGCGAGAACGATACCATTCTCTGCTACGACATTTCGAAATAGGCCTGGCTCGCGAGACGAAGATCTGTTCCCGATTTGGAGGGCCGCGGTAGCGCTCCCAATCGGGGGAATCGCAGGAAAACGCTTCGATCTCGTTAGAGGCTCATTTTTCGGCACACTCCAGTCAAAGCAGAAATCATCGTAAGGCCATGCGTACGGTGTTTTGTGAGGTCTTGGGCAGATGGATTGCCCAATTCCCGATCTTGCCTTACGAAAGCCGTTAACTTAGCAAAGTCATTCATTCACAAGCTCGACCTGACATTGGATGGTCAGCCTGCTAGAATAAGGATGTTGTTAACGGCATCGAGCCCGCCACTCGGGTTCGCGAAGGGCTAAACTGCTACTAGCCGCCGATGACGCACCTACCCCCTACCCCACCCAATACGTCGAATTTTCACGACAAACTGCGTCAAGGAGTTCGGAGCACTGTAAAGCACAGTTCCTTCGCACGGTTTTACGCTAAATACACCCACCCGGGCACGGCTGGAGCCTTGGCATTCCGAGTTCACGTCGCAACCGAGCGACACGAATAGGATGTCGGGCACATCCCCAGAATTGACGGATCTCAGATGCGGTTGATGAACAATTCTGCCACGACCAAACTCAACGTCCACGGCGATCAGGCTGCCGTACCGCTGCGAAAACCCAACGCTGCCAAGATTGGACGAAGAGCCTCATTTTGCATTGTTTTGATTTGGCTTGTCTCTGCGAGTACGCCGCTGGCTTTGGCTCAAGTTGTTCGAGCCGAAACCGATCCTATTCTCGAGGTTTTCTCGAACTACTGTTACGACTGCCATTCGGGGAGCGAACCTGAAGGCGGCGTATCCGTCGACTTTTTTGAGTCGAACGAGCCGCTGGATAAACGGGTTGATGTAGTCGAGAAGATTATCCGCGTTCTCAAAGAACAGGAGATGCCTCCAGCAGACTACGACCAGCCGAACTCGGTTGATCGAGTGGCTGCTATCGACTGGGTAGAGACTCAGTTGAAGAACTTTGATTGCGGATCGGTTAGTCGCCCAGGACGCGTAACGATGCGGCGATTGAACCGCGTGGAATACGACAATACGATCCGCGATCTGACAGGTTTGGATCTCGGCTTGGCGAAGGACTTTCCATCGGACGACGTAGGCAATGGCTTCGATAACATCGGAGACGTTCTTACGATTCCGCCGATTCTGCTTGAGAAATATCTAACTGCTGCCGCCGTCGTAGCAGCTCGAGTGATGGCGGACCCAGAAGCGACGAAGCGAGTCTTCCCGTATGAAGTAGATAATGAAGAAGACTTGGAGCAAGTCGTTGAGGTCGCGAAACGGAACGCAGAGTTTTTCATGAAGCGGGCCTTCAGACGGCCTGTGAAGTCGAACGAATCCAATCGCATGTTTGAGTTGATGCGATCGGCTTTCATGGAGAAAGGTCTCGGTCCAGAGAAAATTCGCGAAACGATCATCATGGCCACTTTGTCGTCGCCTCACTTTGTGTATCGAGTGGAGGCGGATGAGCCAAGTGATTTTATCGACGGCATCCGGCCTTTGAACGATTACGAGATCGCAAGTCGGCTGTCTTACTACTTGTGGTCGTCGATGCCTGATGAGCGTCTATTCCAGTTGGCCGAGGCCGGCAAGCTGAGAACGGCGGAGCAAATTGATTCGGCCGTGGATTGGATGCTCGATGATCCCAGGGCAGTCGCGTTGACCAGCAATTTTGCTGGCCAGTGGTTGCAGCTTCGTGACTTACCGAATTTGTCTCCGGACCCTGATTTGTTTCCGGACTTCGACGATGAGCTGCGGGCGGCAATGCGGAAAGAGACCGAGCTGTTGTTCGCGTCTTTGATTCAGGAGAACCGGAGCTGCCTCGATTTGCTCAACGCAGAGTACAGTTTCTTGAACGATCGATTGGCGGACTTCTACGGAGTTGAAGGCGTCGATGGCGAGGACTTTCGCCGAGTCGAATTGTCTGGTCGTCGAAGCGGTGTGCTGATGCATGCGAGCGTGTTGTTGATTACGTCGAACCCCACTCGGACTTCACCCGTGAAACGCGGGAAGTGGGTTCTAGATAATCTGTTAGATGAGCCGCCTCCGCCGCCTCCACCAGATGTTCCCGAGCTAGGTGAATCCGGAGAGACGCTCGGAACTCTGCGTCAGCAGATGGAGCAGCATCGTGCCAACCCGAATTGTGCCGTGTGCCATACGAAGATGGACGCTCTGGGTTTCGGCCTAGAGACATTCGATGCCATCGGTAAATTGAGAGAGACAGACGGGAAAGATCGAATTGATCCGTCCGGGAAGCTTCCAGGTGGTCGAGAATTTGACGGACCTGTGGATTTGGTCCGAATTCTGGCCGAAGACAAAAAGATGGAGTTTACACGGTGCTTGACGCGAAGGCTGCTAACTTACTCCTTGGGACGTGGTCTTGGGGTCTACGATCGATGCACAGTGAATACTATTGTTGATGAAGTGAAGGGTGACCAGTTTCGCTTCAGGACGTTGATCAAAGCGGTTGCTACGAGCGAGCCATTCATGACTCAAGAGGCCGCCAGCGCAGCTCGTTAGGCGGAATCTAGGTTTAGGCTTCGGAGAGGTCTCGACCACCGCCGCGTGCGGTGCAGAGTACAATACGAACGGAATATGAGGTGAAAAATGTCTTCAAAACTACAACTGAGTCGACGTTCGGTACTTCGCGGTCTTGGTGTGTCCATGGCCCTGCCTTGGCTCGAAGCAACCAAGGGGATTGCTCAGGCAGCGGCAGTCGCGCCGGCCAGTCCAACTCGTATGGGATTTATTTTCGTGCCCAACGGAGTGCACCTGCCAAAGTGGACTCCAAAGACTGAGGGGTACGGATTCGAGCTTCCACATATCCTCGAACCTTTGGCATCGGTCCAAGATGACCTGTGCGTGCTCAGCGGCCTAACGCACGATAAGGGACGCGCCAACGACGACGGTGCAGGAGATCATGCGAGAAGCGCGTCGGTCTTTTTGACTGGAGCTCAACCACGGAAGACGGACGGTGAGAATATCCGTTCGGGAGTCTCCGTCGACCAAGTTGCGGCGAAGGCTATCGGGCAGCGGACTCGGTTCTCTTCCGTGGAGCTAGGTACGGATGCCGGACGCCAGGCTGGTGGCTGCGATTCAGGCTACAGTTGTGCCTACTCGTCCAATATTTCTTGGTCTTCCGAATCGACTCCCGTTGGTAAAGAAGTGAACCCACGCCTAGTCTTCGAGCGTTTGTTTGCTGGCGGGGCGAAGCGTGAGATCGATCAAAGTCAGAAAGAGCGCCAGGCGATGAAGCGGAGCGTTCTGGACTACATCATGGACGACGCGAACAGCCTGCAAAAGCAACTCGGTCGTAACGATTCACGTAAGCTTGACGAGTACTTGCACGGAGTCCGCGAAGTTGAACGACGGATGACGGTCGACGGCTCGAATCTCCAATTGGAAGTCGACGTCGATTACGACGTGCCTGAAGGTATTCCAAAGAATTATCGCGAGCACATCCGACTGATGTGCGACATGATGGTGCTCGCTTTCCAAACGGATTCCACGCGAATATCGACCATGATGTTTGCGAACGCGGGAGACAACAAGAACTACCGGCACATCGGCGTACCGGATGGTCACCACGATCTTTCTCACCACCGCAGCGATCCTGAGAAACTCGATAAGATCACGAAGATCAACAGGTTCCACGTGGAGCAGTTGAGTTATCTTCTCCAGCGTATGAAATCGATCAAGGAAGGCGAGAAGACTTTGCTCGACAACACGATGCTGGTCTACGGTAGTGGTATCAGTGATGGGAATCGGCACAACAACGAAAATTTGCCAATTCTGCTTGCCGGTTCGGGCGGTGGCAGCATCGAGACCGGGCGCCACGTGAGGTATCCCCAAGAGACTCCGATGTGCAACCTCTTCATGTCGATGCTTGAGCGGATGGATGTCCACGTTCCGTTCGTTGGAGATAGCACCGGCACCCTCCCCGGTCTTTCTTAGGCCCGAGGGAAAGACGTTCGGTTACTAGTATGACAACTGGGGCACACAGAATGATCCGGCTTGCTTGTTTGCTTACGGCTGTTGGACAGCTGTTGGTTCCAATCTGCAGCACTGTACATGCTTGGCAGATCGACGAGCAGCCGATTGCTGAGCTCGTTGAGATGCTGGAGTCGTCTGACGTTACGGTACGCCGTGATGCGGTCTACGAATTAGTGAAGCGTGGTGATGTTTCGCAGACTGTCATCGATGGCTTTGAGAAGTTAATTTCTGATAATGACAACCAGGCTCAGTTCCAAGCCTTGCTAGGGTTGGCACGTGCGGGAGTTGCCGCTGAATCGGCCATTGATTCTCTAATTTCAGAGCTCGACGATCGCAGCGAGCAAGTGCGTTACCGAGCTGCTGACGCCCTCGGGAAAATCGGCGCAGCGTCTGTTTCCCCAATTGTCAAGCGTTGGCCGGATGCGAATCGTTTTGAGCGGATTGGTTTCTGTCAATCGCTTGGGGATATTGGCAAGCATGCTGAGGTTGCCGTTCCTTTGCTCGAAGCCGCGTTGAAAGCGGATGAAGAAGTGCTGTTCCTCCCGTGTGCTTTGGCATTGCAGAAAATCAAGCGAAACGACGCTGGACTTTGGATACGGCTTGTAAGCCACACGTCGGAGGCGGTTCGTGTCACTGCGATACGACAATTGGCAACTTTGCCAGAGGGCGATGCTGGAATTCGAGAATTGTTGATCGAGGCGACAGAAGACGACTCAAGGCGAGTTCGCGAAGTGGCCTTGATCGCCGTGACGAAGTCCAGCTTAGACATTGCGGTGCAAGCAGCTTGTGTCTCAGCTGGCCTGTTTGATGATTCCGTTGAAGTCCGTGCGGCGGCGATAGCGGCACTGTCTCGTAACCAGCAACTGGCACAGGATTTCGCGAAACAATTATCGGAACTGATGAACTCATGTCCTTCATCTGACGTCGCCGTTTCTCTTCTACGGGCGATGGAGTGTTTGGGCGAATCGAGTTCGAATTGCATTGAACCAATGCTGGAGATGGCGACTAAGTACGAGTTGGAGGCGGATCCAGTGGCCAATGCGGCGGCCGCCAGTGGTCTTGCGGGGCTAGGCGAGATGATGAACTTGCTTCCCGCACAGCCTGAGATCGAGCCCTTCGTTTCGCGGGCTATCTCAGTGGCAGGAACCTCCGCCAAGTCGCTGTTGCTGAAGGCTTTCGGTAGTGAAGATGCGGTGCTGCGAATTGCGGCGGCAAGAGCTAGCGGCCAGTTTGAGCCCTCCGCACCCGATCTTATTGAGCGGTTGCTTGCTGCTGCTCAAGACGATTCGCCAGCGGTTCGCCAAGCTGTGATTGGGTCCGTTGGTACAGTCGCGTCCGAACTGCAGGGAGAGCTGAAGCTTCGATTCGACGCTGGCATTGCTTCGGCCGTCAAGTCCGCTGCATCCGACTCGAATGCAACAACGAGGGCTATGGCGGTATCGCAACTTTCTTCTGTCGAATTGGATTCCGATTCCGTTGAGACGTTGATCGAAGACGCGCTGGGGGACGAGTCAATTGCTGTGACTTTGGCTGCGCTGGAGACTTTAAAGACTTTTAGCGAAATTCTGAATCGCCAGGGGCAACGCGTACTTGAACATGCAGAAGCAGAGGACGTCGCCCTTAGGACAAAGGCCTTGATTGTGGCTGGTTTGATCTCGAAAGAGTCTTTGCGAGAAGGGGTTCAGGCTGCAGTCGTTAAGGGGCTTTCCGACAAGCAAACGAGTGTGCGCATTGCTGCGATAAGAGCCGCCTCCGAACAAGGACTCGATACTCCGGAAGTGATCAGCTTGATTGGCGAGAATCTTGGTGAAGATGTCGAAGTTTTGCAGAGTGCACTTGGGGCAGTAGAGAGCTTGGGACCTGCTGCTTCGACGCTAGAGCCGACGGTGGCTAGTCTAATCCGTCACCCCAGAGCCGATGTTCGCATTCAGGCAATCGAGGCACTGGGGAAAGTCTCGAAAGACAAGTCACAGTTGACTGATCGAATGGTTGAAGCCTTGCATGATGAGGACTGGACAGTCCGTCGCGCGGCATGTGAGGAACTGGGGCGAGTTGGTGGAGAGGCGAAGTCTGCGATTCCTCGATTGTTTGAGCTAATTGACTCTGAGGAAGACGAACGCATTGCGACCTCCACGATTCGGGACATCGATTCTGCACCAGTCACTGCGTTGCCTCAGCTCACGGAGGGGATGAAGAGCGAGAACTTTCGCAAACGACTTTACGCGATATTCTTGGTCGGAAAGATCGGTCCAGACGCGAGAAGTGTACTGCCAATGCTCGAGGAGGCTCTGGAGGAAGTGGAGTCGCGCGAGCGCTCTGGGACAACGCGACGCTACCTTATGCAGGCAATCGATTTGGTTAAGGGCGAAGACTCCGAGTAGTTCGACTTCAAATACGCCAGGCGAGCAATAAACTCCGGGGTAGTGGTCAGCTTGCCTAAACCAGAAGCCTGCTTCTAAGCCTGATTCCCAAGCTTAAATCCTCATCGCAAGCAGGGATTCCGCGTGCACTGAACGCCGAGTCGACTTCCCGAGGATTTGTCGTGGCTGATTTCATAGATCGAAATGAGGCGATCCACCCCGGCCCTGTTAAGCAGGATACGGACATTGGTGTATCGTTACGCTATGCTTATTGCAGACGGTTGAGGATTTACGTTTGGGAATTCTATTCTAGGTTCTTGGACACAAGACAGAAGTGAAAGTACTGGATTCTTGGGTATGCGAAGGACCGTAGGGATGATGCGTTGGCATTGGTTGGCGACAATCTTGGCATTGAATTGTCTAGCGTTGGGATGCACTACGAAGCCCGTTTTGTATGCTCAGGATGAACGAGAATTCGAGACGAGCTACAACAAAAGATTTCTGAGCAATAAATCGATGCTGGGTAAAGAGGCCCCGGATATTGGTTTTTTCGATGCCGATGGGAACCCATTTCGACTGGCGGCAGTTCGCGGCAAACATACGGTTGTCGTATTTGGCTGTCTCACCTGAGCGCCTTTCTTAAAAAACGTCTCCGGTCTGGAGACTGTGTTTCGAGACTACCGTGATCAAGTCAATTTCTTCTACGTTTACAAACGGCTCGCCCATCCCGAAACGAATAACTTCCTAGAGCCCGCGAATCTTCAAGAGCGACTCATGCACTTGGTAGAAGCCAAGCGATTGACGGGTTCCGAAATACCCTGGCTTTGTGACACGATGGACAACGCAGCCACGATTGCGTTTGGTGAAACCTACAATGGTGAATTTGTGATTGATCCTCAGGGAGTCCTTGTGCGCCAGCGGTTTTGGAGCAATCCGACTACGCTGCGCAGGGACTTGGTGGATCTGGTCGGGCCGGTGCAGGATCCAACGCAGATTGCCGACTTGCCCGTCCGATTTCGTCCGGAACCTAGGGGAATTGCCAGTGGCGTCGTTCCTAGAATCAAATTGCCTCGTGGTCTGACCCCAGTGAAGGTCAAGTACATTCCGCATCCCAACCATCCCTTGTTTGTCAAGATTCGAGCCGAAGTTACTTCAAAGCCGTTGGACGATGGAACGCATCAGATTTACCTTGGCTTCTATGTGGATCCGATTCACAAAATTCACTGGAACAACGCAGCCGGCCCGATCGAACTGCAGTTACAAGCGCCCTCAGGTCTCCAGCTTTCCCGCACAAGGCTCGAAGGACCTGAAGTCGAAGAGCCCGAGGATTGCGATCCTCGGATGTTTTTATTGGAGGTGGATCGAAGTGAGTTCGATCGTCCGATCAAGGTGACTTTACGGTACGTCGTCTGCGACGATGCCGCAACGTTCTGCTTTCCGGTGACTCAGGAATTTGAAGTGTTGTTGCAACCGAGTCACGATAAAAGTTCTCGACCAGGGATCTTCTTAGACGGACTGTTTGCCGATGTCGCGAAGAGATTCGACAAGAATGGCGACGCGAAGATAACCCCCGAAGAATTGGGAGCAGGTAATGTCACAATGTACATGACTCACTTGGACTACAACCTAGACCGTGTGATCGATGCCGAAGAGATTAGACGCTTCAATGAAATGTACGGAAACGGTCGTGGCGTTGGGAAGTAACCGCATAGATATCGGTAGGGAAGAGCGACTTTCGCGCACTGGTGGAATGGATATTCCCTGCATCTAGTTCGCCGTCTTCAGGACTAAGCAAGAGGTTATTCGGCTGTATCCAAGTATGGGTCTTGGCCAATCTCTAGTTGTAGTTTGGTACGCTCCTTCTCGTGATGCATGAGCATCATGCGATCGCGGAAGTGCTTCCGTTCAACCTTGCGTTGGGCCTTTCTTAGGAGGCCTGCCATGGAGTGAAACGGTCCTGGTTTGTTTTCGCCCATATGGGAAAGTTGTTCGGCCTTCTCCATGCCGTAACCGCTTCGCAAGATTTCATCGTCCAGTGACAAGTACTGCCGATACGTACCGGGGTCTCCCTGACGTCCGCAGCGTCCGATCAGCTGCCGGTCAATTCGAGCCGCATCATGCAACTCTGTGCAGATGACGTGCATACCACCGATTTCTCGAATGTTGTTCTCCAGTTTGATATCCGTACCACGACCAGCCATATTCGTAGCTACCGTCACACGGCCTTGCTTGCCTGCTTCTCCAACGATTTCTGCCTCGCGTTCGACTTCATTCGCATTGAGGATTTGGCATTCAATATTTGCCTTCGCAAGGAGTTCGGCGAGAAGAGCCGACTTATCAATCGATCGAGTACCGATCAGAATCGGTCTTCCCTTGGCGTGGAACTCGCTGACCTCTTCGACAATTGCCTCGAACTTCTGAAGCATTGTTCCGTAGACGCGATCCGGTAGCCCTTTTCTCATTGGCGGTCGGTTGGTTGGTACCAAAACGACGGGCGTCTTATAGATTTTTCGTAGTTCCGGAGCGCTTGTCGAAGCGGTACCGGTCATTCCGGCAATCGACTTATATCGTTTAAAGAGGTCTTGGACGGTGATCCGTGCGGCCTGTCCTGTCGGTACCGAAACTTCAATTTTCTCTTTGGCTTCGATTGCCTGGTGGATTCCATCTCGCCACTTACGGCCTTCTGCGAGGCGCCCAGTGAATTCGTCAACGATCACAATTTCGTCATCGCGGATGACGTACTGACGATCGAGATGGAAATCCCGATGGACCTTTACCGAGCGTTCGATGAAGTCGTAGAGGTCGACGAGAGAGACAGTTCGCATGAGTCCTTCTCGCGGTAGGCTGCGAACGAGCGACCGCCCGCGTCCGGTGAGCTCGATCTTTCTCGTTTCGTCTTCGATCGTAAAGTGCTCTTCGGCTTCGAATTTGTCTGCGTTTTCGGCTGCCCACTGGAACGTGGAGATCACGGTTTCACGAGTTTCGTCGCCAAGCGAACCGATGATCAGTGGCGTTCTGGCTTCGTCGATCAGGATACTGTCGGCTTCATCGACTAGGGCGAAATGCATGGTTCTCTGGACTGGCTCGTCCCCCTTGCTCGACCAGCGTTCTGAGCTGCCTTCGCCGAGGAAGTCGCTTTGGATTCTCCCCTGAGCACGTAACAGTAGGCGATCTCGGAGAAAGTCGAAACCAAACTCCTTAGCTGTCCCGTACGTGATGTCAGAGCCATACGCTTTTCGACGGTCGTCGGGGCTGCTGTCCGTGAGGACGACTCCAACGGAAGTGCCAAGCAACTCGTACAGCGGACGCATCCACTCGGCATCCCGTTCGGCGAGGTAGTCGTTGACGGTTGCCAAGTGCGCGCCGTGACCGGAAAGTGCATGTAGGTAGAGCGGCAGTGTGGCGGTGAGTGTCTTTCCTTCTCCAGTCTGCATCTCGGTAATGCAACCGTCGAACAACGCCGCGCCGCCGACAATTTGAACGTCGAAGTGTCGCATG
Organism: Pirellulaceae bacterium; assembly: GCA_045105035.1. Taxonomy (GTDB): domain Bacteria; phylum Planctomycetota; class Planctomycetia; order Pirellulales; family Pirellulaceae; genus Aureliella. The sequence continues at coordinate 58,378 of JBGCCZ010000056.1, forward strand.
TTGAGCGAGCGTCGACCGGCTTCCCGCACGAGAGCGAATGCCTCTGGAAGTATCTTTCGAAGCGGCTCTCCACTCATCGCGCGATAGCGGAGTGAGAGGCTCTGTTTTCGAATTTCCGACAGCGAATAAGCGCGTGTTTCAGATTCGAAGTCAGCGACGGCGCGGAGTGCTGTATGCCAGGTGTTGATTTTAGCCGCGCTCATTCCGGGAAGGCGCAGGCCTGCTGCGATCTTCGGCTTGCTCGGTAGGCGGCCGCTGTCCGTCGGGATTTCCGTACTCATGTTACGGCCGGCGACGATTTGCTCGCCACCACCGGCCGAAATTAGCTCCGTCTCGCCTGCACTACTTAATGCACTCGTGTCAGAAGGCTCGGTCGGTTCGGGGCCGGTCGTATCCGGTTCTTTCAGATTACTCATGCTTGCACATCGGACATTTAGTCAGTTTTAAAGTCGAGACTCTGGACACTCAACCATCGGGTGGACAACGCGACTCAAGGAACCTTGCGCGACTTGCGACTTCCTAGGTACAGGCAGTCGTTAAGGGGTAACGGCGACTTTGGCGCATGGCGTAACCGCAGATACCGCTTCGCCGAAGTGGCTCTCCCTCTCAGTGTATCCGCTTCGTGTCTCACTTCGCGCCTTGGATCTCGGGACTAGCTGCAAAACTCTAGGTTTGAGGCCTGTTGAGAGAAATTGCTAAGCGGCGCAGTTTGGGAGGACTCTGCGGGAAGTGCCTTTTTTGTTCGATGAAGGGAACAGGTGTGTCGATCAACGATTAACGACCCTGGCGCTTGATCCGTCTAGCGAGAATAAAATCATGAAGTTGAGAAACGTATTACTAACACTATCCTTAGCTGGCATTTGTTTCAGTCAAGTGTCGGCTCAGGATACTTCCCGCAGTTCGGGGGGCCGTCACATTGGCGACTCTCAAACTTCCGCCACGAATGCTGTGTCTGCGGCAAGCGGGAGCAGAACGATTTCCGATTCGTCTTCGGTGGTGCCAGCTAGCACCAAGAGCGGAGCTCGGACCATCTCGGACAAGTCCGGGCGATCGATCTCTGATACCGGCGTCGGCTATGCGACAAACAGTGTCGACATGAGCTTGCTCGCGCCGACTGCCGCCAGCTTTAGCGGCGGAGGATGTGACGGCGGTTGCGGGGGATGCGACTCTTGCGGCGGCGGAATTATCTCCAGCGGTTGCGACAGTGCCTGCGGTGCGGCTTGCGGAGGTGCTGGTAGCAGTATGTGGGTATCAGCAGAGACCCTACTTTGGTTTACCAACGGCGGAAGCACTCCGCCACTAGTCACAACGTCAGCGCAAGGTGTGTTGCCGGTTTATGGTGCAAACGGCGTTCAAACCGCGCTTGGCGGGCCTGATGGAATCGACCAAGGCATGTTTGTTGGCTTTCGTTTAGAAGCTGGCACTTGGCTCGACGACGGTCAGAAGTTTGGAGTGAGCGGACGCGTATTCGGCTTCGACACAAACGAAGAGTACTCGTTGGCCAGTGACGGCTCGACTTCCATTGGTATACCTTTCTTCAACACCAATGCAGGCGTCCTAGCAGAAGATGCTTACTTGGTTGCCTTCACTGCAGCCGGGCCGACTCCGATCTCTTCCGGGAATGTCTTTGTTCGCTCCGACCTCGATTTGATATCCGCTGACGGTTCCATCCGAGCCTTGTTGGCTGGCAGCGGCGGAAACCGTGTTGACTTACTCGCGGGCTACACCTTCGCTCGAGTCAAGAGTTCGCTGACAGTGAACACACAATCTGAAAACCTCTTCACAGGTGACTTGATTGCGGACGGCACCATCTTCGACACTCATGACCTATTCGAAACAAGCAACGAGTTCCACGGTGCTCACCTTGGTCTCTTAAGCACGGTGACTCGCAAGGGTCTGAGTTTAATGACGCTGGCGAAAGTCAGTTTCGGAAACATGCGACAAACGGGGCGGATCGAAGGTTTCACGACCGAGTCGTTCGGCGGTGCGAGCAGTACAACGGCCGGCGGTGTCTTCGCTCAGCCTACGAACATCGGCTCGCTTGGCGTCAACAATGAATTCGCCTTCATTCCCGAGCTAGGAGCGAAGTTGGCCTACGACGTCAACGATCAGCTCAAGGCAACAGTTGGATACACCTTCTTGTACTACTCCTCCGTCGCACTGGCGGGCGAGCAGGTGGATCATTCGGTTGACCTTAGCGGCACTGGCACGCGTCCAACTGCGAATTTTGCAGACGGAAGTTTGTGGACCCAAGGTATCGATCTCGGAATGATCTACAGCTTCTAGATCCAAGTCGTTGAATTCAGTGTGCTGAATCGCTAGAAGTCGATGAAAAAGCAAAACAAGCTCGCCGCGAGGCGAGCTTGTTTCGTTTGGGATAGTAGTCAATTTATTGTTTCTTGACTTCCGGTCTATTGTTTCTGCGGTCGAAGCGTTTCTCAGGTAGCGAAGACTTCGCTTTCGCTCTCTTGGTTTGATTCAACTAGCTGAATATTCAATAAGGTCTTCGTGGCGATCTCTGACATTGCTTCTTGAGTAAAGAACGCTTGGTGACCTGTGATCAGCACGTTTGGGAAAGTCAGCAGACGGGCAAAAATGTCATCTTGGATGACTTCATTCGATTGGTCTTCGAAGAACAAGCCAGCCTCTTCTTCGTAGACGTCGAGTCCTAGGGCTCGGATCTTCTCCGATTTAAGAGCTGCAACCAACGCAGCAGTATCGACAATCGCTCCGCGGCTTGTATTGATCAGCATCACACCGTCTTTCATCTGGTTGATCGCCTCTTCGTTAATGAGATGACGCGTAGACGGAGTGAGCGGGCAATGCAAAGAGATGATGTCAGATCTCGAATACAACTCGTCGAGCTCGACGTATTGGACGCCCATCTCCAAGCACTTGGGATTTACAGTGACATCGTGTGCCAAGACATTACAGCCGAAGCCGCGCATGATTCTGCAAAGTGTTTCACCGATTTTTCCTGTGCCAATGATGCCTACGGTTTTGCTATGGAAATCGAAGCCGAGTAGCCCTTCAAGTGCGAAGTTGGCATCCCGCACTCTCGTGTACGCTCGATGCAATTGGCGACTGAGCGAGAGCATCAAGGCAACCGAGTGTTCGGCTACAGCGTGCGGAGAGTAGGCTGGAACTCTGACGACTCGAATTCCAAGTGCGTTGGCCGTTTGAAGGTCAACGTTGTTGAAGCCTGCGCAACGCAGCGCTACGAGTTGCAAGCCGTCGCTCGCTAGAGTGCGGAGCGTCTGTCCATCGAGGACATCGTTCACAAAGACGCAAATGCAAGGGAAGCCTTTTGCCAATGGGAGCGTGGCGCTGGTCAGCCGCGGTTCAAAGTACTTCAATTCGTGGCCGTATTCGGCATTGGCTTGGCTAAAGAAGGACTTGTCGTAAGACTTGGTGCTGAAGACGGCGACTCGCATGGTATTACCTAAGTTCGTTCGATGTGAAAATTCTGACGGAGGCGTTCGCTGTCGTTTGGATCAAATGGTCGCTTTCATTTCCTCCTCAGGAAGCCATCGAAGTGAAAGCAGCTACTCTAAAATGCGGGCAACTACTTTACAAAGCACCGGTGATCTGATTTGCTTCATCTAGCGTGAAGTACGCTCGCCCAACGTCGTCGGCCGAATCGAATCGGAAGCAAGAAAAACAAGTTTGGCGACGTCTAATGTATGAGAATAGGTATTTGGTTTTTTTGCGGTGAAACAATGTTGGAATTTCCACGGAATACGAAGCAGTCTTTTTGTGCCCTGGATCGAAGTGGATTCAGTAGCGTATCAATCGGCTTAAGTGCGCTGCTGACGCTCTCCGTTGCCCAAGTATGGGCCGCGGATCTGGCCGAGTTACTGCAAGAGTCGAGCAACTCCAAAGTCGCTAGTGAACTTGTTCTTGAGCTTCAGGCCGACCCAACACTGGAGCTGTTGGAAGTGCTTGCGGTGATGCGTGAAGCCAATGCCAGTCAGAAAAATTGGTTGATTTCCTTGGCTCAAGTCATCGCGGATCGGGATAAGCAGGAGTCTAAGCAGCGGCTATCGGATTTCCTGAAACAGGAGGCCCAAGACAGTGTTGCACGTTACTGGGCATTTGACTTTGTGACTAAAGGCGACGAACAAGCCCGCGAATTGTTTCTCAATGGGGCAACCGAAGATCCATGTCTAGACATTCGATACGAGGCCATTGAATTGGCTTTGCGCAATCTCGATGAAGCGGAGGCTCTACCTGCAGAGGACAAGAAGACTCAACTGAAGGGGCTCTTGACGAAGGCTCGCCTTGCAGAGCAAGTTCAGCAAATCGGCAGCAAGTTGGAAGAGCTTGGTGAGCCGCAGGATTTGTTGCAGCACTTTGGCTTTGTTGCGAATTGGAGTTTGATTGGACCGTTTGATAACACGGAGATGGTCGGTTTCGCCAAGCAGTACGCGCCCGAGCTGTCTCTTGAGTCAGGAACGAGTCTTGCGAAATCGGATTCATTGGAAGGCATCGATGGAAAATCGGGAAAGCTATCCTGGATTGAAGTAACGACGGAAGATCAGGGCGGAATGGTGGATGTTGGAGCCGCGCTCAGCAAAGAAAAGGGAGCAGTCGCGTACTTGGTCGGTGCGTTTAATTCTACGGAGTCGCGGAAATGCCAGTTTCGAATTGGGACGCCCAACGCGACGAAAATTTGGTTGAACGGTGATTTGATTATGAGTCGCGAAGTTTACCACTCGGGGAATCAAGTTGACCAATACGTTGAGTCGGTGGAATTGAAGGAGGGACCCAATGAAATCGTGATCAAATCATGCCAAAACGAGCAGACCGAGCCTTGGGCTCAGGACTGGGCGTTCCAAGCACGTTTTACAGATGAGACCGGTAAAGCCATTCAGCCAGCTCAATGAGATGCCGCGACATAGTGGATCTCTGGTTGCTACACGCTTGTTGTGAATCAATCCATGCGCGAAGAGATATTCGCAATGAGAGACGTCCAAGGAAGTTGCGATCTCAAAGACTAGTAGCCCCCGTAGCGTTAGAAAGCCCCCGTAGCGTTAGAATCGAATTCGATTTTCGGAAGCAGAACAATGACAATTTTAGGTTTATCAAGTTCGTCGACACAGTTGGTCTCGATTCGAACGTTCTTCGTATTCACATTCTGTAGCCTTGGCTTGGTGGCTTCTGGAGCCTTCGCCGATGCGCCGTGGCCATGTTTCTTAGGTCCGGGGGGCAACCCCGTTGTGGATACGACTTTGCCCACCTCATTCGTTCCCAGTACGGATGAAGAGGAAGCGGGCGAGAACGTTGCGTGGAGGATTCCTCTAGCAGGACGATCGGTGAGTGGGCCAATTGTGGTTGATGGCAAAGTCATCACGACTGGTAGCAGCGGCATTGAAGGGCGTTGGATGCACGTGGTCGCCGCGGATGCGGCCAGCGGTAGAGTGTTGTGGGAGAGAACAACGCGTTCTACCGGTCGGCCGTTTTGTCATCCAGATAGCGCCAATGCAGCCCCTACACCTTGTACAGACGGCGAACGTGTCTATGCGTTTTATAGCTCTAACGACCTGGTGTGTTACGACCTCGACGGGAACCTTCAGTGGTTTCGCAGCCTGACCGACTCGCACCCTTTGGCGGGTAACGATGTCGGTATGAGTGCCTCGCCAGTTGTTGCGAATGGTGTTGTTGTCGTTGCCGTTGAGTGTCAAGCCGACTCGTTTGCTGCCGGAATTGATGCGAAGACAGGAGAAGTACTTTGGGATATTTCACGTCCTTCGTCTGCGAACTGGTCGTCTCCGCGGATCGTGTCGGGCGAAGGAAAGTCGGGCGTCGCACTGCTGCAGAGCGGACGCAAGTTGGCAGCCGTTGATTTGAGTTCAGGGCAAAGTATGTGGGAAAAGGATATCCAATGTTCGACAGTCGCTACTGCGTTGGTTGCTGAAGACTCGGTCTTTGTTCCGGGCCGCGGTGTCCAGGCATTGCGGCTGGTTTCAGCGACGCAGGAGCCAGAAGTCTCCTGGGATTCGACTCAAATCCGTCCAAATTCTTCTTCACTCGTAAAAACCAGTTGGGGATTGATCGGACTGAACCGTTCGATTCTTGTTTGTTGTGATGAGCAGGGGGAGAAGCTTTGGAATGTGAGGTTGAAGGATGCAGGTACAGTGTGGGCGACACCCGTCGTTGCTGGTGACCATCTTTACTTGTTCGCGATGAATGGTCGATGCTTTACTGTCAAACTCAATGCGGATCAGGCCGAGGTAGTAGCGGTAAGCGAGATGGGTGAGGACGTGCTGGGGACTCCTGCCGTTGCCGAGGGTGCGATGTACGTGCGCTCAGTAGATGCGTTGTGGAAAATCGCAGCCGAGTAAATGTGCGACAGAGATGCGATTTTGTTCGCGATGGCCCAGGTTGGCCCGGATTCGGCGGACTCATTCTCATGCGTTGCCTTTCTTACAACACCGAAAGCTGGCCGCTAATGTTGACCAATGTGCAGCTACGACTGCTTGCAAGCTGCCTCGGGGCCTATTACTGTTGATATGGACTTGCGCGGGTTTCTCTCCGACACGAGTGGGTCCGGTAGCGGATGGGTAATCTCCTTCCCTCTATCCATTTCGCATTCTATTTACCACTCACAGACTTTGATGCAGCCGCCTGCGATCAATCGTGCGAGGGCATGGTGACTTTGAACCATTCCCATGCAGCTCGATTCGCCCTCCCCAACTGACCAGCATCTTCTTCTACTTCACGACTAACGCCATGAAATTCATGTTTGCTACCGAAGATTGGACGTCGATCAGAACCTGCATTCGCGGGCTGGCTAGCCGTGGCTTTGAGAGGGGCAGCTGGTGTTTCGCACTCTGGTTGATTACTTGCTTGCACACCGATTTTACGCTCGGAGAAGAGAAGGCTGACAAGGGGCTCCAACCCGAAGTCGCTTCGGTTGAGCGTGACGACGACAAGACCGTTGCCTTTGTCGGAGGGGATGTTTTTACGTGTGCGCCGGGTAGTACCGGAGTTCAAGCGGACTACGAGAAAGGAGTCATCCTTGTTCGCGGTGGAAAGATCGCGGAGGTGGGAGGCGCCGAGCTCGAGATTCCTGATGGAGCCGAAAAGGTCGACTGTACGGGGCTGAGTTTATTCCCAGGTATGGTGGATGTTTCCAGCGTGCTATGGCTAACAGACCGAGCCAAGACGACTTCCGGGAGTGATGCTTCGCTCCACGTTGAAGATGGGATCGACCCATTCACCGAGGATTGGCGCGAGGTCGCGGCTCAAGGAGTTACGGCCGTTTACTTACAGCCCGCATCAAATGGAACTACGGGAGGTTTCGGAGCTCTGTTTTCGACAGTACCAGTTGCGAACGAGGATTCGGAGTTGGTGGCTCCCAGAGTGATTGTAAACCAGGTGGGGCTTCAAGCTTCATTGGGTGTTGGGGCTCGAAACAACCGTTCGCGATCTCAGCAGTTTGCTCGCATTCAGAAGTTGTTCGCAGGCGTAAAGTCTTACGGCGAGAAGTGGGGAAAGTACAACGAGTATTTGAAGAAAAAAGAGGACTCCGAGAAGGAGAAAGAATCAGCGGGCAAGAAGTCGGCAAAGGCTCAGCCCGACAAGATTGAGGCTGGTAAGGATAAGCCTGGCAAGGCTAGGGCTGGCGTTGGCCGTGGACGGGTTCCACCGCGCGGCCGTGTTCGTCCTTCCAGCGGAGGCGGCGAGCCGGGTAAGCGAGGCGATTCGGGAGCAACCACTGAAGCGAGCGAGAAGGAAAAGAGTAAATCGGACGAAGGGGCAAAGAAACCGTCCACATCCAACAGTAAATCGGAGAAGGCTCCGGAGAAGCCGGACAAGGATCCGGTCAAGGAAAAATTGCTCCTTGTTCTCAAGGGAGATGTGCCACTTCGCTTGCGTCTAAGTTCTGCAGATGATCTGTATTATGCAAGGAAATTGGCTAAAGAGTTTGAGAGTATCAAGTGGTTGTACGAAGGGTTGGACAAGCTAGGCAGCGCCGCGGTTGATTTTGCGAGCGAAGCGCGGCCCGTGGCCCTAGGACCATGGTTCAATGCGGCCTCCGATGATGTCATCCAAGACTGGGTTCGTACTTTCGCGAATCATCAAGGCGTGTTGGCGATCGGTTCCTTCGGCAACGACGCGAGGGGTTCCAAGTTTCTACGCCATCATGCGGCTACCGCGGTAGCCACCGGACTCAGTGTGGAGAAAGCGCTTCGTGGCGTGACGCTCGACGCAGCTAGATTTGCGGGGGCGAGCGAGTCTTTGGGATCGTTGGAAGTCGGTAAGTTGGCAAGTGTCGTGGCAGTCGACGGTCACCTTCTCGACAGCTCGGCACCGATTCACTGGGTCTATGCTTCCAGTGCCTTTCTGAAAATGAAGTCGTCCGAGGGAGTTCGACCAGGGAAGTTGGTTGACGCATTTGAGGACGAAACTGAACTTCCAGGGATTTCGGGCCAACGCTTCGCGATTCGATCGAAGAACGTGCTCAGTAAAGAAGGCGATTGGCAGCCTGCGACGTTGATGATCGCCGAAGGCAAGATAGTCGGGGTAGCGGAATACGATGTCGTTTCAGATTGGAGGATCATCGACCTGGGTGATCGGTGTGTGACTCCAGGCCTTTACTCTGCGGCTACTACGCTAGGTGTGAGTTCTTTGGTGGATCCAGATGTTCAGTCGGATGCGGGCTACGTAGCTGCTGCGGATGCCCTGGCTGGGAGTCGTAAGCAGGACCGAAAGCGGGCCAGGCAGGGTTTGCTAAGAGTGTTGTTAATGCCGGGTAGTCAGAATGTGGTTGCAGGTTCGGCTGCTCTGCTGGGATTGGGGTCTTCGGTCGAAGTGTTGGAACGCGAAGCAGGTACGAAGTTCGCGTTGGTTTCGCAGGCCAGATCAACGACTCGATTTCCTGCTAGCCTGACGGGCCAAGTTCAATTGATTGAAGACGCGTTCGCAGGAAAGACGGAACCGAATCGGCTGTATCTACCGGACTCGATTTTGGCGGCTCTCGCTCGGAAGTCACAGTTGGTTTTTGATCAGCTGCGTGCTCGGGAGCGCGTTGCCTTTTTCGAAGTCGATTCCGACGCGGAGATTCGCTCCGCATTGGAGTTGATCGAAAAATATGAGCTGAACGCTGCTCTGGTGAATGCGAAGCAACTAAAGCCTTTCATCGAACGGCTCAAAGAACTCAAAGTGACGATCGTCGCGCGTCCCTCGTCGGTCATGGATTTCGATTGGTATATCGACGACCTGTGCTTGGCCAGTCGCGAAGGTGTTGATATCTGCTTTGCCGCCGATAGTGCGGCGGACCTCCGTTTGACGGCATCGCTGGCCGTAAATGCGGGAATGGACCGTTCAAAGGCACTGAGGGCAATCACTTCAGGGCCGTGGAAACTAGTTGAACCAAGTACGTTGGTCGCTGATAGTCCAGCAGACTTCATCGTTTGGGATGGTTCGCCTTTGAACATTGCCTCCAAGCCTGAGGTGGTGTTGGTGGGCGGAAATGTTCTGCTCTCGGAGGATGAGGCTGCCCAGGAGATGGGGCAATGAGGAATTTTATGACGAAACTCATGCGTTCAAATATCCGGCTTTTCACACTGGCTCTGCTGGTAACTGTCTGTGGCACTGGCGGTTTACTGGCTCAAGATCGAGTGCTGATACGGGCTGAACAGGTCTACACGGCAGAAGGCGATGTGATTTCGCCGGGCGTCGTTTTGGTTTCCGATGGAAAGATTTCATTTGTCGGGAAGTCGATCGAGTTGGGTTTGCCAGCGACAGAAGTATCGGTGGCGACAGTTATGCCTGGATTAGTCAATGCTGCTGGCAGCGCTGGACTAACGGGACGCGAAGCTGAAATTACCCGTGAAGTGGCTCCTGATTTCGAGGCGGTTCGAAGTATCGATTGGGGGGCTCGCGAGTTTAAGGAGTTGTTGGATCAAGGCGTAACGACTGTGCATGTGCTCCCGGGCACGGACAGTGTTTTCTGTGGTTCTTCTTGCATCATCAAGACGGCAGGCGTTTCGCGTGTTGCGAACGCAGAAAAAGGGCTGGTCGTAGCAATTTGCTCCGACCCTGCATCGGGAAATCGCTCCCGCTCCCGGCCGGACTCCATTTACGTGCGACAGCCAACGAACCGGATGGGTGTTGTCTGGATCGTACGCAGTGTGTTGCATCGTGTGCTGAATGATGTCGCTGTCACCGAATTGGATCCATCCGCTTTAGAAACACTGCAGAAGACACTGAAGAGCGACTATCCCTTATTTAGTGTAAGTCGCGCAGATTTCGACATCCGAAGCTCGCTGCAGTTGGGTGAGCGATTCGGCTTCCAGCCGACCGTCGTCGGTGGCGATGAAGTCTACCGGATGTTGGAAGAATTTAAGCAGTCGGAAGCGCCGCTCATCTTTACGGGGATGACCGTAGGATCCTCGGTTCGGGCTCTCCGAGGCGAAGAGGGGACTGAGCTGCGTTGGAATGTGCCGGGGCAACTCGAACAAGCCGATGTTTCGTTCTGTTTAGCTGGGGACAATCTCTTGGAGCAAGCACAGTTTGCGCTTCGGTTTGGACTGTCACGGGAGAAAGCGTTGAAGAGTATAACGATTGACGCTGCAAAACTACTGGATTTGGATAAACAGCTTGGCTCACTGGCTGTTGGTAAAGAAGCTGACATTGTCGCTTTGAGTGGCGATCCACTTAAACCGACCTCCCGCGTCGTTTGGACGATGGTTGGGGGGAAGATTTTTGGTGCAACGGAGAGTAGCAACTGATGCGATCGAAATTTGATTACTGGCGTCGCTTGGTCGGTGTAGTTGGCATGGTCTGCCTGCTTGCATTTGCCAAACACGGTGTGGCAGCCGGGCCATTGGCGATTCAGAATGCCAAGATTTTCACGGTTTCCGGTGAACCGATCGAGGGTGGAACCGTCCTGATCCGCGATGGAGTCATCGAAGCTGTCGGGACCGATGTTGACGTCCCGGGAGAAGCTCGAGTGATTGATGGCGAAGGTATGGTTGTGATGCCGGGCTACATCGATCCGCACAATGCGTCAGGTATGAGCCAGGCAAATGAGCAGAATTCGGTGGTTCCGTTTCTGTCCGTTGTCGACTCGATCGATCCCATTGCAACTTACTTCGAAGAGTGTCTGCGTAATGGCGTGACCACGGCGGCTGTTTCACCGGGGAATAACACGCTGATCGGCGGAAAGGCAGCGATCGTTAAAACGGCTGGCCAATACGTAAACGATATGATCGTCGTTCGAGATTCTGCCCTGAAAATTTCGCTGCAACCAGTGAGCGGAAGCCGTATGAGTCATATGGCTCGACTGCGTAAAGAACTGGACAAGGCAAAGAAAGAGCTTGCGGAAGAGTTAGAAGAAGAGTCAGAGGACTCAGACTCCAAGCAGGACCAGGAAAAGAAGGAATCGTCGGACACAAAGAAGGAAGATGATTCTGGTGATGACAAGAATGCTGAGGCCAAAAAAGCGGTTGCTAAGCCTGAGGATGAGGGGATGGCAGCACTGAAGTTGGCTATCAGTGGCGAGATGCCAGTTTATCTTTATTGCGAAGTTGCGATGGACGTAACGGCTGCAATGAGGTTGGTCGAAGACTATGAGCTCGAGCCGATTTTTGTCCTGGGACGCGAGTGCCATAAGGCGGCGAAGTTGCTGGCGGGAAGTGGAAAGACAGCGATTCTCGATCCAACGCTTGTCTTCTGGGAAACGGATCCACGCACTCGAGAGGATCGTAAGATTGCGTTGCCGGAGATCTACTCCGAAGCGGGCATGAAATACGTCTTTCAAGTTAGCCCGGCTAGCTCGCGTGGTACGGTTGGAAGTTCGTATTTTTGGTACCAAGCAGCGACCGCAGTCAAATACGGTTTGTCGGAAGCAGATGCACTCGCCGCCTTAACTATTGAGCCTGCTAAATTGCTCGGCATCGATGCGTCGGTCGGCTCCATTGAAGTTGGCAAGGATGCGGATCTGGTCGTGCTTACCGGTGACCCTTTGGATATGGCTTCATGGGTTCAATACACAATCGTAGGCGGCGAAATCGTTTACGACCGCGACGAAGATGAAAAGCTAGAGCGACTCCTGTCGCCATCAGCGGAGTAACGACATGCAGCGAATGAAATTCCTATCGCCGGTCAAGCTCCGATTCGAGAGTTTGAGTGGCTGCGCGACGCGATTAGTCTGCGGTTTGACGGTCCTGGTCACATGCCTCCAACCCTGTTTGGCCGATACTCACGCTTATTTTGCCGCCACGATCTGGACTGGTGAAAATGGGGCAGAGGCCACCATTCAGGATGGTATGTTGCTCGTCGTCGACGGAAAAGTGAAAGCGGTTGGAGCTCGCGGCTCGATTGACCTGCCCGCGGTAGCGAAGCGGCATGAGCTCGGCAAAGTTACGCTGATACCGGGCTTAGTCATTGCGGAATCCAATCTCGTTCGATCCAGCCGATCTGCAGAGACTGCCGTGAATCCTCAGGTTCGCGCAATAGATGGCTTCGATGCATTTGACGATTTTGATGAGTTGCTTGCGGCCGGTATTACGACGGTGCAGATTTCGCCGGCTGCGAATCGATTAATCCCAGGTGTCACTGGGGTTGTGCGGCTGGGTGCGGAGCCGGGAGAACATGTGCTTTCGCCCGAAGAGGGGCTCGCTGTCGTGCTGACTAGCGCTGGTTTGTCCCCTCCCACTGTTTACGAACCACCGGTTGGAGCGGTGTCTGTTGATCGCCCCGTTGAACCGACTCGACCTCAACTGGCTTCAAGTCTCTCCCAAGCGATCTTTGGATTGGATCTGTTGCTCGACGAAGCCAAGCTTGGCGGTGACGGTGATTCAGAGACTGCCTATTTGGCCAATGCGATCTCGAGAGGGGTGTCTTTCCGCTGGTATGCTGATTCCAACGCGGCGGTCGCAGGAGCCTTGCGTTTGTCGAAGGCCTTCGAGTTGCCCTGGGTCGTTGTCGATCCCCAGCGGATCGACTTGCTCATCGCGTCAGAATTGTGGAAGGACAACGCTCTCGCACGAGGTGTGTTGCTCACTCCTGAGTTCGAAGCAGGACGCATCACCAACCCGCCAGTGTCTGATTCTTCGCGTGACGACCCCCTGCCGGTTTGGACGAGAGCGAAACTGTTGACTGAAGCCGGGATTGGAAACCGCTTGGCGATCCATGCGACCACGGATGGGGATCTGAAGAATATCCTTCACACGGCGGCCGTGTTTGGTCGCGCTGGACTTTCACGGGAAGCTATCTTGCGAATGCTCACGGCCAACCCGGCAGCGATGATGCAGTTGCAGGGGCAAGTCGGAACCTTGGTGCCGGGTGCCTATGCAGATTTTGTTGCTGTATCAGGTACACCCTTGCGTCCTGGATCTTCAGTGCAAGCCACTTATGCGGATGGCGAACTCGTCTACGATTCGTCCCAAGCATCTAAAGGTCGCGATTCGGTTGCCAGGGTTATTCGTGCTGCAAAGATCTACACTCCCGATGGGGTGCAAGAAAACGTTCAGATTTCAGTCGCGGATGGCAAAATATCTGGGATTGGAGCATCGACTTCGTCCGGGCAAAAAACTCTGGAGTACGACTTTGGTAACGCGGTGATCGTGCCCGGGTGGATTGACTGTGCAACGACCGTTGGTATCGGCGGTAGTTTGGCAGATCAAGTCAGTCTTGGGACCAAGCTGGGGGAACTTTTGGCACGCGATGATCCGCAGATTGCGGTTGCTCGTAAGGGCGGAGTCACGACGGTTTTGCTCGGTTCAAGTCGATTGCCTAGCCCGGTGATTGCCTTCAAGCTTTCCGATCAGCCTACTGCGATTGCCGACCCAGTTGCCGTGCGTTGGGAAATGAAAGGCAATTTGACTTCGGCTGAAGAAAGCTTCCGAAAGACACTTGCTTCAGGAAAGAAGTACGCTGACACATGGGTCAAATACGAAGACGACCTGAAGGATTACAAGAAGGCTCTGGACGAGTACGAAACGGCTAAAAAGAAGTTTGACGCGGCCAAGAAAGCTGCGGAGGAGAAGAAGCAGGCGAAAGCCGGCAAATCGGAATCAAAGGACTCGAAATCGGGTGACTCGCCGAAGCCGGACTCCGGCGACGCCAAGGAAAATACAGGCAAAGACAAGGACCCTGCTAAAGACGCCGAGACAAAAGGTAAGGCTGACGCTGACAGGAAGAAAACGCCTGACGGCAAGGCGGCGAAACCGGATGGAGACGAGAAAGACACAGAATCGAAGTCATCTGTGGAGAAGGAGGGTGAGGCTAAGAAGGCCGATCCGAATGAACCAAAGAAACCGAGTGAACCGAAAAAGCCCAAAGCCAGCGAGTCACTGGAACCCTATCGAGCTCTTTTCGCGAAAGAAATTCCTGCGATCGTTCGCACGGCAGATGTGAGTGCAGTGCCAATCATCGTAAAGTTGTTTCGAGATGAATTTGATCTGCGTTTGGCGCTTGAAGCGAGTTCGGCGGCTGTCGAGCATGCTGAGCTACTGAGAGAAAAGAGCGTGGTTGTCTTAGTTGGCCCGCGTTTGGTGGGGAGCAAACAAGGCACGACGGTTAGCTATCCGGCCGAGTTGTCGGTTTCGCGTGTGCCGTTTGCCTTTGAGTCTCGGGCTACGACTGGGGTCAGTGAATTGCCAATGGCGGTTGCCCATGCTGTATTCGCAGGGCTCGGAGTGGACGATGCACTCAATGGACTCACCACGACCCCATCGACCTTCTTTGGGCTCGATGCGATCGCCGCGTTGGAACCTGGTAAAGACGCTGACTTGGTCGTGCTGAGCGGACCTCCACTAGAACTTGGTAGTGAAGTGCTGGCGGTCATGATTGATGGCGAGTGGGTTTACGAGAGGAACAAACCGTGATGAAGAGATCTGTTTCAACGACTCGTTTCACGGACGATACTATGAAAATCCGTGTCGTAAATATGTTAAAGCGAAACTTAGGCTACCTTGCGAGCTTGGCCTTGGTCAGTTGTATTCTGTTGCAAGAACAGGCTTCTGCGGACGAAGGTGCGAAGTATGCAATCTCGGTCGGGAAAGTGATCACTTCTGCGGGCGAGCCGATCGTCAACGGTCGGATTCTCGTTTCGGATGGCAAGATAGAAGCCGTAGGGAAGCAGAAAGATCTCGTTGTACCAGACGGCTATACAGTCGTGGAACATAAGGATTGTTTCGCGATGCCTGGTTTGATCGAAGCGCATTCTCACGTGGCTGGTTCGGGCGATTTGAACGAGATGGTTTACCAGACCAATCCGGAGCTGCGGAATTGGGATCAAATCATTCCGCACAATGACGATCTTAAGGTCGCGATTGCAGGAGGTGTAACGACCGTCTGTTATATCCCTGGTTCTGGCACCAACATGGGCGGATGGGGGACGTTGATGAAAGCGGGCCCCGGGACTTTAGAGGATGTCATCATTCGAGCCCCTGGAGTGTTGAAGATCGCTCAGTCGGGAAATCCGGAACGCCGTGGGGGTGAAGTCGGTTCCGGGCGGATGGGGATGAATTACGTCATCCGCCAGCAACTGGAGGAAGGGCGAGTCTACGTTCGCCAGTGGGATCTTTTTGAGGCGGGGCTGACGAAGGAGAAGCCAGAAGTCAATCTTCGTCTTGAGTACTTCAAACCTTTGTTCCGACGTGAGATTCCTGTTGTTGTACACACGCAGGCGTATCAAGTTGTTCAGTCTACGTTGCGGATCTTACACGACGAGATGAACTTGAAAGTAGTCATCGATCACGGGACTTTCGATAGCTACAAAATCAGCGATGAAATCATCAAGCGTGGAATTCCTGTCATGGCTGGCCCGCGTGGCTTCCGTTATGAGCCCGAAGACGGGCAGATCAAAGGGATTGTTGCCGAATACGCGTCGCGCGGGGTCGAATGGCTCGGTGTGAATACGGATGCACCTGTGATTCCACAGGAGGAACTTGCTTTCCAAGCGACGATGGCGGTTCGCTACGGTTGGAACGAAGAGGATGCCATCGATGGTTTGACAATTGAAGCAGCTAAAGCCCTGATGATTGATGATCGTGTTGGCTCACTAGAAGTCGGTAAAGACGCGGACATTGTCATCACCACGGGTTCGATCGTGGATCCTCGAAACTACGTTAAGCAAGTCTTTATTGACGGGAAAAGCGTCTACGACATCAAGAAAGATCGGAGGCGATTTTGAGCTCAGAAATGAAAATTCAGAATGCCGTCGCAACGGTAGGATTGTTCGCCAGTATGTTTCGTCAGTTTTTTGAGCGTTCGCGGCTTGCCGCTTCGACCAGTGTGTTGGTTGGTGCTGCCAGCTTGTTGATGGCGATGTCTGGTGAAGTATATGCTCAAAGTACTTTTGCGATTATCAACGCTCGCATTGAGACCTTGGCAGATGAAGAACCGATCGAACGCGGAACGCTGCTCGTTCGGGATGGCAAGATTGTCGCTGTTGGCAAAGAGGTTGAGGTGCCCATCGATGCTGCCGTGATGGATGGCAAAGGCCAGACCATTATGCCCGGCATCGTGGACCCGTATTACGTCGTCTCAATTGGACGCAATACGCAATCCGCACCAACCCGCACCGTGGTCTTCCGGGGACGAACGTTTGTAGTTGGAGGGGGAGCACCAGCCATCGCGACGACTTTTGCAAAGTTGGCTGATGGTGTTGACCTGAAGAGTGTGAATTGGGAGTCAGCGCTTCGGTGCGGTATTACCACACTGAACTTGACGACGGGCGGTTTTGCGCAGTCGGCTCTCGGAGAATTTGATGCCAAGGCGGCTGACGGTCCTTTGGTGATGATTCAGAATCCCGACGGGCAACTGCTGGTTACGGTCTCCAATGAGACGAAAAGCCTATCGGTACTGAAAACTGGCCTGTCGAAAGAAGAGAGTCGCTCCGCGCGACCAACCGGCCGTCCTTC
Source organism: Pirellulaceae bacterium (assembly GCA_045105035.1). Lineage (GTDB taxonomy): Bacteria > Planctomycetota > Planctomycetia > Pirellulales > Pirellulaceae > Aureliella. The sequence continues at coordinate 75,258 of JBGCCZ010000056.1, forward strand.
GCCAGAGCAGATTGCTGCTATGCGAGCGAGGTCTGCAAGTCGTGGTCGTCCGTCTAGCACGAGCTCGTCTTCGACGTCCAAGGGTACTGCCACTAAAGAAAAGACTGCCGTAGAGAAGTTGTGGGATGGAGTCAAAGAGGGGAAGTCGCCACTCTTTATCAACGCGGATAGTGCGTCGACTCTATTGCATGTCGAAAGAGTAGCGAAAGAGCAGGAGAAAGCGGGGGTTGTGTTGGTCGCTTCGGGGCCAGATGTCTATTTGAACTTACGCAATCTGGATTCAAAGCGACATCACGTTGTTTTGCCGCCACGCATTGATCTGAAGCCGGACTCGCGTAAGCGGATTAATGTGCCAGCCATGCTTGATTCCGAGGACATCGATTTCAGTTTCTCATTGTCGCTCGGTCAAAGTGATTTTCGAGCGATGCAGCATAACCCTTTGTTCGCAGTGGGGATGTTGGTTCGAGGCGGACTAGATCGTGGAAGGGCGCTTCAAGCGTTGACCATCGCCCCAGCCAAGCTCTTGGGAATTGAAAAGGAAGTCGGTTCGCTAGAAGAAGGTAAAGTTGCCAACTTCATTGTCTATGACGGTGATCCTTTAGCTGCAACATCCGAGATCGTGCAGGTCTATTCGCGAGGAGAGCGTATCCATGGGAACTAAGTTAATGCACGCGGCCAAGTGCTTCCGAATTGCGAATCAGATGGGGCGAATTGCAAGTTCCGTGTTTGGAGTTGCGATGGTTTGCATTTGTGCCGGCGCCGCCTTCAGCGCGACTCTACCGCAACAAGAGACTGGGGCTGAAAAGAAAGCTGAAAAGTCAAAGACGAAGACGGAAGAGTCTGCTTCGAAGGACGAAAAAGACGGCGAGCAAACTAAGAATGCGGTGTCCGACGTTTTAGCTATTGTCGGAGCTGATATTCAGACAGTGACGAAGGGCAAAATTCGAAAAGGCATACTACTCATCAAGGATGGGAAGATTGCCGCTGCCGGGCAACGCGTTGAAATCCCGGAGGGTGCCAAGGAGATTGACGCAACAGGAAAGACAATTACTCCTGGATTCGTCGCCATCAACATGTCGCGAGTCGGTTTGAGAACTTCGAGCGATCGCAATGCAAAGTACGAAGACGGACTGGATCCGTTCGATCGCAACGTAACGCTTTCGCTTGGAGTTGGGATTACGACTGGATGTATTCAAATACAGACTGGCGGCGGGCGTCGAGGTAGACGGGCTTTTGATCCTTTGGAGTCGACACGGAGTCAGGCTGACGAGTTTCCATTCACTCGGCGTTTTCCTGGCCTGGATCCCGATGAATCCGAATTAGAGAAGTATAAGGCAGCCGATGAACGCAACTTTGGCGAGTTTATTTCGACGTGCCCCTGTTGCGGTTTACCTATTCTTCCGACGGAACCGATCACGCCAACTCGACCATCTCCGATTACTCCTCAGAAGAACGCCGTTATCAAGATGGCGTACGGAGTTTTGGATGGAATGTTCGTTGGCCAGAATGTATTTTTAGACGTTACCCCGGGCGCGTTGAGTGGAGCTACGAACCAGCGAAATTGGCGTGAGCAGTTTGAGAAGGCTCGCAAGTATTTGAAAGACCAAGCAGCACACGAGAAAGCAACTGCCTCGGGCAAGAAGGAAAAGCCGCCTCGTAAGCCGGTCAGCGACGAGATCTTGCGTCTGGTTCAAGGCGAAATCGCATTGCGAGTTACATCGTTCGCAGTTGCAGACATGATGGACGCTGTTGAACTTTCAAAGGAATTGGATTTCAAACTCGTGCTGACTGGAGCCTATGAGGCCTGGGTGATTGCCAAAGAACTCGCGGAGGCGGACGCGTCGGTTTCCATTACTCCTCGTAATCGCCGAGATCCTACTTTCGGAGCAGAGGATCGCACGGGTACTTGGATTGAAACATCACGTGTTCTTGAAGAAGCTGGTGTCCCGTTTGCGGTTCAAACGCTGAGTCCGTCGATCAGCTTGAATGGTTTGGCTGGTCGCGATCTGACTAGTCTTCCCTTAGAAGCGGCCTTTGCGGTCAGAGGTGGAGCTAGCGAGCGGAAAGCTCTAGAGGCGATCACAATCGTGCCAGCTCGCATGATGGGATTGGACGACCGAATTGGAAGTATCGAGGTCGGCAAGGACGCGGACTTGCTGATTCTCAATGGCTCGCCACTGGATTATCGAACCTACGTCGAAACCGCAATCGTCAACGGAAATGTTGCCTACGAGCGGAAGGAAGCTGCGGTACTTCCTGTATTTGATCGATAGCTCAACGGTGCTACGAGAGCATTAGACTGACGAGATACTGACTACCACGACTGAAGACAGTAACTTGTTGCCACCGATGAAACCTACGCTGGAGTAGTTATTCTTCAGAACTGTCTGGCGGTGTATCAGAGTGTTCGGCGGTTCGATCTTGACCTTGTGTATCTTGTTGCGAATTCAGAGGAGCCTTGGAATTCGCATCGTCTGCTGATGACGGAACTCCTGGAACAGTCTCGGTTTCGCCTAACCTTCCGGCTTGGATCGCGCATTGTCTTAGCAAATACTCGATCTGGCCATTTGCGCTGCGCATTTCGTCATCGGCCCACTTCCGAATGGAATTGAGTACCCGGGGATCGAGCCGAATAAGGAATGATTCGCGTTTTGCCATTCCTAGTCTCCATCTTAGAGTCGAAACGCGTTGTCCTAAGGCATCTCAGCAAGGCTACCACAACCAAGAATCGACTTGGTTTTTGGCATGGCCATCCTATGTTGAACCCCAGCTCGGGAAACGCCTGAGCCGAGGGTGAAGGTATTTTGCGCATCGAGTAGTAAAGCAGTTGGGAACTCTGGTTTGCAGAGATTCACCGACTGCTGCTAGTAGAGCGAGCCTGTGTTAACCACTGGTTGGGTGTGGCGGTCGCTGCAAAGTACAACGAGTAAGTTGGAGACCATTGCAGCGCGGCGTTCTTCATCGAGTTCAACAATTTGGTCCTTCGCTAGTTGGTCGAGCGCCATTTGAACCATTCCCACAGCACCCTCCACAATCTTGGTTCGTGCGGCGACAACAGCCTGGGCTTGCTGGCGCTGGAGCATCGCTGCTGCAATCTCGGAAGCGTAGGCAAGATGACTGATGCGTGCTTCGATGACTTCGACACCCGCTTTGTTGAGCCGCTCTTGGATGTCATCCTTTAACTGATCCGAGACTTCCGTCGTGCTACCTCGAAGTGACGTGCTGTCATCATCGCTGTCGTAAGGATGACGCGATGCTAGATTTCGTAAGGCAGCCTCACTTTGGACTTCAACAAAGTGCTCGTACTCATCGACTTCGAACATGGCTTCCGCCGTATCGACAACTCGCCAAACCACGACGGCAGAAATATCAATCGGGTTTCCATCCCGGTCATTCACCTTGGATGGCCTTGAGGCCGTCCGCGAACGCTCCTCAAGGATCTTTCCTGCAGCGTCCTTCTTCTCCGGAGTCGACTGAGAGCCAGTTTCAAAGTTTCGCACTCGGAGTGAGATCTTCTTCTTCGTGTAGAAGGGATTCACCCAGAAGAAACCCGACTCACGCACGCTTCCCTTGTATTCACCAAACAGCAGGAGGACACGGGCTTGGTTTGGGGCAATGGCCATGAGGCCGAAGAGCAGCGTGAAGCACACAAATGCGAGTGGGATCGCAAGTAGACCGGTTGTGAAAATGCCCTCAAACTCCTTTGTAGCGCAGAAGATGAAGTAGACCAAGGAAGCCACAATTCCAAGGATGTTCAGGAGTAACGGCATCCAGCCCGAAACTGGCGTAATCGTCTTTTCGTGGTGCATTTCAACCCTTTCTAAAGTTGGCGGACCGTCCGCAGCGAGTCGTGAAACGATATCGGTGTGATATCACATTGATAGTGGCTTGTCAGGCCGCAATGTTGGGCGCGAAACCGGAGGAAACTGCAGCCATTTTCACCCGATTAGAGCCTCGCGACGCGTAAGTGCTTATGCGGTAAAGGTTTAGGGTATTTCCCGAAGGCGAGAACCCCGGTCGATTCACACTTTTCGACCTGAGTGAGTTTATAAGGGGACAGAAGGGCAGTCTGAGGGCTTTGCGTGCGACTGTTCCGGTTGGCTCGAGTTTGCCGAAAAAGTAATTTTTACGGATTGGGCTTAATGTGCGGCTGGAGTTCGGTCGATGAGACAGGCAGGTGATTCAGCTGGATAGGCTGGAAAAGGTTTGCGGCCTGCTCATTGCGAGTGGGAAGGACCTATTGGCGTGGGTTTTGCTAAGGAAGGCACGGTAGGCATGAAGAATATTATTGCCTCAATTGCGTTGGTTTCTCTGTTCCTGGGGAGTGTTGTTACTGCCCAAGAACACCGACATACGAATGAACAAGGGCCCGGTGCGAGGCAATCAAGACCTCGTACTGGTGTTCCCAGCCGCTGGGAGGGCTCGCCGCGAGAGCGACAAGTCTCCACGGCTAGCCATCATGGCGAGATTATCGAAGGTGGTGAGTACATCGTCGATGGAGGTTGCGACTCGTGCGGCGGTGGCTGTGCGGATGGATCGTGCGGTTCCGTCGGCGGTTGTGCAAGCTGCGGAGGCGGTGGCTGCGATAGCTGTTCCGTTGGGAATTATTGCGGTGGCTGCAGTGCACCGAGACGTTTTTGCATTTGCTTCCCGTCTCACGGTTGGGTTCAAGCGGACTACCTTTCCTGGTGGCAATCCGGAATGAATGTGCCTGCACTCGCAACGACCAGTCCGGCAGGAACTGCCAGGGCAAGCGCTGGTGTGCTGGGCTTAGCAACGACGTCGACTCTGTTCGGCGGACACGATGACATCCTTACAGATGAGCGAGGCGGATTCCGAATCCGTTTCGGGACTTGGCTCTCGTCCTTTCCATGTTGGGGAGTTGAAGGCGAGTATGTTGGGCTTGGCAACGAAACTGAGTCATTCTTTGATCAGTCCACGGGCAATCCCATTATTGCTAGGCCATTCTTCAACGCACTTACCGGCGCTGAAGACTCTGAGCTAGTCGCGTTCCCGAACGTTGTAAGCGGTTCGCTAGCAATCGATGTTGCTTCTGAGTTTGATGGTGCTGCAGTCCGGCTACGAAGGCAACTCTGCAGTTCTGAAGGTTGCTGCTTCTCCAGCTTGGCCTGCAAAACTGTGCCCTACTCGTCGCGGCTTGATGCCACCATTGGTTACCGCTTCTGGGAACTGGACGAATCCATTCAGATTCGCGAAGACCTCCAAGTCTTGGGAACCGGGCAGACTGGGACTTTTGACATCATTGACCGATTCGAGACACGCAATCAGTTCAATGGAACGGAACTTGGTTTTGCCTGGCAGGGTCGCCGCGGGTGGTGGTCACTTGACGCTCTAATGCGATTTGCGATCGGAAATGTACATCAGACGGTCACCATCGCAGGTTCAACTGCCATCGTGGATGGAGCGGCTGCCTCTAACTTTGATTCTGGGTTCCTCGCACAGCGAACAAACACCGGGACTTACGATCGTGACGAATTTACGATCATTCCCGAAATTGGCCTAAACCTTGGCTATCAAATGACCAAGCGTGTTCGATTGAACATGGGCTACTCGCTGATTTACTGGGGGAATGTGGTTCGCCCAGGCGATCAAGTCGACCTAGACGTTAATCCCAACCTACTGGCACCCGAGTTGGATCCATTTGTTGGACCACTAAGACCGCAGTTTGTGTTCAATGAAACCGATTATTGGGTACAGGGTCTGAGTTTTGGTGCCGAGTTCCGCTGGTAAATAGTAGGGCTTACACAAAGGCTGTCGATCATCCGGCACTTAGCGTAATCACCACGCCGAGGCTCGACCTTCCGAATTGGATTGTCGGGCCTTTTTTCGTACAAGCGGGCGGCCCCTGCTAGGAGCATATAGACGATGGCAAATTTCTTCACCAAGTTGATGAACCGTGTTGCAGGAAGCAATAGCGATAGCAGACGCGAGCGTCGCAATGGTCTGCGTCGAAAACTGCGAGTGGAAGCCATGGAGAGTCGTCGACTCTTGGCTTCCGATCTAGGGGCCATTGAAGGCAATGTCTTTACGGATCTAACCGAGGATGGATTGGACGTCGGTGATACGGCGATCAACGGAGCGACGGTGCGTTTGTACAACGACGTCAACACGGATGGCGCCTTGGACGTGGGCGATACACTCATCACCAGCCAAACGACCGACGCTTCTGGGGACTACCTCTTCGCAGACTTAGCGATTGGCCAGTACTTAGTCGAGCAAGTTGCGGTGACCGGTCAGCTTCAAAGAGCAGTGGAGACGGTCAAGGCGATCAACATTGCCGATGACTCCGGCACTCAGACTTTGGTCGTCGATAATTTTGAAACGGTGACCACCCCTGACCCCTTGGCTGCTGCCGCTGGAGCCACTGCAACGGACCAGCAAACAGGCTTGGCGACTGAAATCATCGGGCTCGAGCGGGATGTCGAAGTCATCAATGACGGTGGTAGCGGGAGTAATCTCCAGTTCGATATCGATCCAGGGGGACTCGTGATTATTGACGCGGGTGTCGCAACGACCGGTGATGTATTTGTTACCTACGATGGAGCAGATGGCAGCGCGAGTACGATCGGGCACAACCTGGGTGGGATTGATCTGACTGCAAACGACGGGCGCGGGTTCGAGTTTCGAGTCGGCTCCCAGGTCGGTAGCTTTTTAACGGTAGAGGTTTACTCGGGTGATAACCTGACGGCATCGTCACGGCAATTGGTTATTCCGACGACGGCCGGAGGTGCAGCGACCGAAGATCTATTCTTCGCATTCGCTGACTTCACACAGTTGGGAGGTGCGGGTGCTAGTGCTGACTTTACGAATGTGTCCGCAATTCGCTTTCACGCCGATGTAGCAGCTGCGGATGACGTATCCATCGACTTCGTTGGAATTCAGGGGCTGAACCCGCAGACGGCTAATTTTGCAAACCTAAACCCAATGTCGATCGGTGACTTGGTGTTCTCGGATATCGATGACAGCGGAGCATTGAACGGAGCTGAGACGGGCATTCAAAATGTTGAAGTTCAGTTGTACGAAGACACGAATACTAACGGCACCTACGACGACGGTGTGGATACTCAGGTAGCCGGTGGTACGACGACTACAGATGCGAACGGAAACTATCTGTTCACGGACCTGTTCCCTGGAGAGTACATCGCTCTAGTACCGATCTCGCAATTCTCCGGAGGCAATGCGCTGGAAGGATTTGCGACCAGCACGGGAAATGATCCTGCACCTGACCCAGACGACAATACCAACAGCGACGACAACGCGACCTTGATCGTAGGAGTTGGCGTCGCGACACAAGCCTTGACCCTGACTGCTGGCAGTGAGCCTACAGACGATGGCGACACCGACGAGAATACGAACTTAGCACTCGACTTCGGCTTTGTCCCACAAATCGATTTGGCTGTGAGCAAGCAGGCGGGCGCCACGCAAGTCATCGCTGGGAATCAATTGACTTACACCATCAACGTGTCGAACGTTGGCCAAGCGACTGCGACAAACGTGGTTCTCGTAGATGATCTCCCGAACCTATTACCAGACAACGTAACAATCGTTTCAGCAGTTAGTACCAATGGGACAGTAACCCAGCCAGGAAATGCGAACGGCGAGATCGAGGTTGCTTACGCATCTTTGGCGGCCGGTGGAACGGATACTGTAACCGTTGTGCTCGAATTTCCTGACACGGCTGCGGCGGCGACTGGGATAACGAATACCGTTTCGATCAGCGCAGATGAAGTCGAAACGAATACGGCAAACAACACAGACGCTGTCGACGTCGATATCATTCGCCAAGCTGTTCTTCAGCTCACGAAGACAGATTCAGTGGATCCAGTCACGGTTGGCAACGCCCTGACCTATCAAATTGTGGTGACAAATACGGGGCCTTCGACAGCGACTAACGTTCAAGTGACTGACACCCTGCCAGCCGGACTGACGCTTGGTACCGTGACGACGACTCTTGGAACCGCAACCCCAACCGGTAATTCGTTTACGGTGGATATCGCTTCACTGGCCGTCAATCAATCGGCGACGGTGACTGTGAACACGACAGTTGATTCCACGTTCGCCGGCACATCGCTGGACAACACGGCGACAGCCAACGCGGACGAGGCGACTCAGGTGACCGCAGATGCGAACACCACCGTTAATCCTGCCATTGAGCTGGCCATCACGAAAACGGACAGTGTCGATCCGGCCACTCGTGGCAATACCTTGATTTACACGCTCGATATTACCAACTCGGGGCCGAGCGCAGCCAACAATGTCGTAGTGACTGACACGCTGCCAGCCAATGTGACATTTGTGAGCGCAACTGGTGGCACGGTCACGGCTCCTTCTGGATCCAGCAACGACGTGCTCGTTGACATCGGCACGCTGGCTTCTGGTGCAAATCAGCAAGTCACGGTAACTGTGACCATCGATGCTGATGCTCCGGATACGATCACGAATACTGCCAGTGTGACGTCGACAGAAACGGCGGGCGGATTCGAGGCCAATACGACGAACAACTCCGTGACTGAGCCAACTGCGCTGAATCCGTCAATCGACTTAGTCGTGACCAAAGCGGATTCGATCGATCCGGTGATCGCAGGCAACAGCTTGGTCTATACAGTGATCGTGACGAACAACGGACCTTCGCAGGCGACCAACGTATCGTTGACCGATACGCTGCCCGCCGGTGTGACCTTCACCAGTGCGACGAGCACTCAAGGCACCGCAACGAATGCTGGCGGAGTCGTCACGGCTGACATCGGAGCCCTGGCTTCGGGTGCTTCTGCCACAGTGACGATTAACGTCGGAGTGGATTCCACAACGACGGGAACCATCAACAACACGGCGAGCGTGACTGCGACCGAGACCGAAACGGATACTAGTAATAACAGTGTGACGGAACCGACGACAGTGAATACGAGCGTAGACCTCGCACTGACCAAGACCGAGTCCACCGACACGGTTGCTACGGGAAGTGCCCTGGCTTACACGATCCTAGTCACGAACAATGGTCCGTCTACGGCGACCGGAGTCACGGTGACGGACACTCTGCCATCGGAGTTGTCATTCGATAGTGCGAGCACCACACAAGGTACGACGACCAACAATGGCAGCGTCGTTACCGCTGACGTTGGGACGCTTGGCCCAGGCGAAACGGCGACTGTGACGATCAACACTACTGTTATCGCGACGACAGACGGCATCATCACGAACACTGCATCGGTCGCCGCGGCGGAAGCAGAGACGGTGACGACGAACAACTCCGATTCAGAGAACACCACGCTGACTGCACAGATTCTTAGCAAGCGTTTTCTGTTGGCGTCGGCATAGCCGTCCGAGAGCCGTCTCTAGGTCGTTCGGCGATTGAAATCGCAGTTCGGCGGTGAGTCACCAAGCAGTACGATCATGCAAAACTGCCCAGGGAGAATGCTCCTTGGGCAGTTTTCGCATTTGGGGATTCTGCTATCTTTCAAGCGTCACGGAGGGCTTCGGTTGTAGCGTCCTCATCCTGTTTCTCGTGCTGGTAGTTGAATCGATGCAGTTTTGCTTGCTTACGTCGCGGACGGTCGTCCATGTGAACGGTACTGACGCAGTTGCCGTCATCAACAACTTGTGTACGAACGACGTACAGCGTCTCGAGGTTGGGCAATTCTGCGAAGCCTTCGTGACCAATCTCAAAGGCTGGGCAGTCGGACATGTCTTCGTTACGAGGACTGAGGTTGGAGTGGATTTAATCGGTCTGGGGGACTTTGCAGAGCCATTGGTAGAGCACATCGATCGGTACATCATTCGCGAAGACGCAGAACTCGTGATCGACAATGAAGCCGTTGCTGCATTCGTAGCCGGCGTAGGCACAGAAGCACTCTTAGAGCGACTGGGTGAGGGGGCTCAAGTGATTCCTGGTTTTTGCAATGGCTGCCTGGTGGTCGCTGGTTCGGAACCTAGTCAGCTGCTCGCTAAATTCGAAGACGCAGAGTCGCTGGAGCCAGGCGAATTTGAGCGGATTCGCGTGGCTAGTTTTTTGCCTCTGATCGGGAAGGAGGTTCGCGAAAAGTCGATTCCTCAAGAGTTGGATCGTGATGAGCAGGCAATCAGTTTCACGAAGGGCTGTTACTTGGGGCAGGAGACGATCGCTCGATTGGACGCGCGGGGACAGCTACAGAAGAAATTGTGCAAAGTGGAGTTGCCCTGCGATTGGTTAAATTCGTCGAACGACGATATGGCAGTTCACGATGCGTCAGGCAAAGTCATCGGAGAGTTGACTTCTTTCGCGGAATGCAACTCAACAGTTTTGGCGCTAGGCTATTTGAAAAGAGGCAACAACGAACCCGGTGCCGAGGTGGTTGCCAGAGGAAAAGCTGGGGAAGTCGTCGAGTCGCGAATGGCAGCTTCAAGTTCTCAGTAGATGTTCAAATAGTTCGCTTCCAACTTGCTGTTTAAGCTCAGTTATCGAAGTCGTGCAACGTGGATTCGCCTCGATCACGAACCACTGATTTCGTTCTGCCGAGTACACAAGATCGAAACTGACCCAGCCACGGGCTCCATTGCGAAACGAATCGCTAAGTTGTAATTGCAGGTCCTGCAGTTCGGGAGCTCCCGGCGGGGCTGCAGTAACTCGACCGCCTGTGTATTGAAGCGTCTGCAGTCCACTTGCTTCCTTGTGCTCGAACTCCTGGGTCACCAGTGGTAACCAATGCCAATGGTTCGAGGCGTTGACAATCGCACTGCTACTGAATGCTTGGCCTTCGATCCACTCTTGGATCACGGCTAATTCGCTCTGCCGCAAAGACGGGGCGACCGAGTTCAGCGCAGCCGAGTTAGCGGCTAAGTAAAGATCTTCACAGCCCGCTCCGAAACGCGATTTGCAAACCAGCTTACTTGCTGGTGAGGAGCGCATATCTAAGTGGCTGAATGAAGGGCTAAGTGAAGTGGGAGGATGCGAGATATGGGATCGCTGGCAATGCCTCGCAAACTTCCACTTGTCGCAAGCGAGATCGAGGAATGGTGGGCTGCAGTTCAGCAGTTCGCACGAAGAGCGCCTTCGCATCTCCGAAAGAACGTTCTGCAGGAGTTGATCGATTTCCGGGGCGACAACGATGGCAACGTCGCAGTCTTTCGCGACGTCTATCCAAATGTCGATCAATTGCTCGGCGTGCTCGATGTAGGGTACCGGTTCGACATGCGCAAACGCATCGCAAGGCCAGCTGTTTTCAGATGTGACTAATCGTTGGTCTACCGCACTGTAAACAGTCGCTCCTTGCTCTGCGAATCCACTGGCTAAACACTGCAGCATTTGCCGCCCTTCATTTAGCAAGGGAGCGAGTGAATTGTCTGGTTCGCCTTCCGGACACAGTCCGCCGCCGGCCAGCCACTCGAGGACTGCAACGGATTTCGGTGCCGGTTTAAAGGATGGCATGTTCAGGGGGCTTCGAGCGTAGCGAGGAAACGTTTAGAGAGGCTGTTCATTCACGGAGCTGGCGTGAACAAACGCAGTGTATGGCGTCTATGAACGGAAAACGGCGTCTATGATGTTAGGCGGTTCTATTCTAAGATCTAGGACCAATTCGCCAGGCGAGCGGTTCGAGACGAGCAATAAATATTGCGGTTGGATTTGAAGCGATGGTCCCTAGCGGGCTGCCGTTCCGCTGACGGCTTGCCGTTCAACGTCATGAAATTTGACTTGCCTTTCAACGATCCATTGCTCAACCAAGACAAGAGCATAAAAGAAGCCGAAAACGATGGCCGAAAAGAAATCCAAGCCTGCTCCAACGCCAATCGATAATATCGAAGTGAAAGATGCTCAGGTTATCTTCACGAACGTATGGAACGACTTGGAAACTGAGTTTGGCCGCGAGAACCTCAATTTCTCAAAGGAGTTGATTCTGCTGGGTGGAGCTCCAGGTTCGGGCAAAGGCACCAACACCGGCTTTATCATGCGAGCCCGCGATCTGACTTGCAAGCCCATTGTGGTCAGTTCGCTTCTCAACAGTCCTGAGATGAAGCAGATCAAGAATTCAGGTGGGATGGTCGGTGACCGCGAAGTCGTTGAGGCGGTCTTTCGGAAATTGCTCGAGCCGGAATTCCGCGACGGATGTGTGTTAGACGGCTTCCCACGGACTCGGGTTCAAGTCGAGTGCTTGAAGATGCTGGTTCAGAAAATGAATCAGCTGTATCGACTTTATCATAGGACGCCGCACGCCGCGAAGTTTCGTAAGCCAACGATTCATGTCATGGTTCTCTTCGTCGACGAAAAGACCAGCGTTGATCGGCAGCTGAAGCGAGGTTGCGAGATTGCTGAATTGAACGCGCGGGCGCGAGCTGGCGGTGATCCAGAGCCATACGAAGAACGGGCGACGGATAAGGATCCAGCAGCTGCCAAGCGTCGGTATCGCGTGTTTAAGGAGCAAACTTGGGAAGCACTTCAGTCTTTGAAGGAGGTTTTTCACTATCACTTTGTGAACGCACAGGGGTCGGTCAAAAGTGTCGAGAAGAACATTCTCAAAGAGCTGGACTATCAGTCGTCACTGGAACTTGACCCAGAGACCTATGACTCCGTTCGCCATCTACCATTGGCGCACGACATAGCGCAGCACGCACGACAAGAGTTGGTGAAGCGGATGGATGGATACCAACGTGATCAGGCAGAACTGTTTCACCGAGTCATCAAGTTGATCGAAGAACGCTTCATTCCCATCGTTACTCGGCACGCGATTCCGGGTATGGCAGTGGTGAACTCGGAAGAAAAGATCTTTGAAGAGCCCCTGGCGCTTGCGATGGTGATTGACATTTTTTCTGAACGCGGCTACCGAGCGGTAGCGAATATCAATCTGACCGATGTTCCGACGCGTGTGAACTTAGAGACTGGTGAGATCATCCACGATCGTAAGAAAGTCTTCCGCTTCCAAATACGATTCCCCGGTTCACAAATTCGCCGCGGCGAAGAGTAGGCGGCAAACGCAACCCCTCCCCGTCGCTAGGGCTCCGACCCTCCCGGAAATCCTCGCTGGACTCGGATAGGGAGGGTGACAGGATCTAGTTGCATCGGTGTTTCTCGATTCGCGTCTGAATCTGCAACTGGTCAATCCAAATTGCAAGACGTTGCGCGTTACCTCCCCTCAGGGGAGGTGGCGAGTTCAACGAGCCGGTGGGGACTACCCGGGGATGTCAGCGTTCTCTAGCGTTTGGCTATGTTTGCTCTCCAGTTGGCATACTCCTGGATCGTTATGATTCCGTCACCGTTGGCATCTGCTCCAGT
>JBGCCZ010000057.1:0-14594 GCA_045105035.1 Pirellulaceae bacterium
TTGAACAACTCGATGGCCATGCCCAGATTGGAATCGTCGGCTCGTTCACAAGCACAAACGGTACTTCGCTCAGGTTGGCCGAAGACTTTTAAGAAATCGACTTTGGCCACATCCGGAGCAGGCAACTGGGTGGCGAGCGTGCCTGCAGGTAGGCTGCCAAATTTCTGCTTGAGTGCCAATGTGCCATTGATTGCATCAAGCAATTGTTCCGCTCCCAGCAAACGAGGTTCTTGATGCGAGAAGTACTTCGTGTCCTCCTGGTTGAACTCCGTCGTTTGGTAACTCGCTTGATAAGTCCGGCTGTTCAAGATGACTCGCAGCAGGTGTTTGCGGTCATAGCCGCTTTCGACAAAGTCCTCCGCAAGTGCATCCAATAGCGCTGCGTTCGATGGAGGATTCGAATCGCGGAAGTCATCGATGGGATCGACAATGCCACGCGCGAATAGTTGACTCCAAATGCGATTGGCTTCGATACGGGCAAAATATGGATTTTCTGGATTCACTAACCAATCGGCGAACGCGATCCGACGGTCGGTGTCGTCGGGCGATTCGATGCTGCCAACTTGTGGCAACCATGGATCCATGACTTGACCGGTTCGGGGCTGTTTTACATCACCGGAAAAACTCGTGTAGACAAACATCTCACCTGGTCGACCCGTTTTTCGTCGTTGGACGCGATTGAAGAACGCGCCGAGTCCGTAGTAATTGTCCTGAGTCCAACGCTCAAACGGATGGTTGTGGCATTTCGCACACTGCAGCCTTGCACCGAGGAAGACTTGGGAGATGGTTTCCACGCACTCATTCATGTCGGTCGACGTGCGATAAAAGTTCGCGGGAGGATTCGCTAGCGTACTGCCTGTTCCAGTAAGCAGTTCTTTGGCAAACTGATCGTAAGGCATATTTGCATGCAACGACTGCTCGACCCAGCGATGATATTTGTAGACTCCTTCGTCGCCGACCAACTTGCTCGTCATCCTCAGCAAGTCGCCCCACTTCAGCGACCAGAACTTCGCGTACTCTTCCCTTTGAAGCAACGCGTCCACCAACCGTTCGCGTTTTCGCTCGTTAGTGTCCTCTAAGAATGCAGTTGTTTCTTTAACAGTGGGCAGAATCCCCAGCAAATCCAAACTGACCCGTCGCAAGAATTCATTGTCGCTGCAGGTTTCGGCAGGCAAGTATTGCAATTGCTGCAGCTTGGCATTCACAAGCTCATCAACATAATTGTTCGGCTTCGGCGACTTCCATTCGAATCCTTCTAAGTCATCAACGAACATCAACGGCACCGATTCGATGTACTCGAGCAACCGCACCAAGATCGCAACTTCGCCACGTTGATGTGGCGTCACAAAACCATTGACGTTGACCGTCGCGACAGCAGTGTCGGAAGTTTCGTAGGCGACGAGATGCGTCACATCACGTTTACGACCATCTGCGAAATGTGCCGTCACGGCCAGTTGTTGGCCGCCGTCTTTGACCGACAAGATCCGCTTTCCACTCGGATAAACCTCAAGCTTGGTGACTCGTGCAGTACCTGCAGGGTCCGCAGTCGCACCTTCGGCAATCCAATCTCGCAAAATCGCGTAAGCCGCATCGTCTTTTCGCAACTGTTTGCCACCGCCGTGAGCGACTTTCATCAACGGCTTGAGCAAGAGCAGGCTTTGACCGGGATCTAACGAGTTCGCGCGACGACCAAAGTCCTCACGGATCAGCGTCAATTCATCTAGTTTTTTATCAAAGGCGCGTAACGACAAGCGAAAACCGCCTTTACCGCTCGGCGATCCATGACAGGCACCCGAGTTGCAACTTTGCTTCGACAGTGCAACCAGCACCTCAGACTCGAATTCGATCTGACGCGGCGTGGTGAAATTGGAAACTCGCACAGGGATCACTTTTCGGTGCACACCCACTTCAACCACCAATTCCGTTTCTCCATCTGCGATCGGATACACGACTCCGTCACGCACCTCGGCAATTTGCGGGTTGGATGAAATGATTCGTGCATGGCGAGTCCAGTCACGTGGCATGTTTTGCCCGTCGATTCCGGTGATCGTCAGTTGCTGTCTGCCACGCGAATCTGCCAGCATGATCTCGCTCGGGTACACGATCAGATCCGAGGGGCTTTCGTCCAGTTTGGGCAAAGTGTGAGTCGTCTTGACCGTGAAATCTTGCCCCGCGTATTTGCTGCTTGCGGCGAGGGTTAACTCGTAAGCAACGCCAAGTGCCGCTTCAGCCGAGACTCGGAAATCAAATACCGCGTGTGTTTGATCGGCGGCGATCACAATCGATTCAGGGCCCGTGACACCGGTCGGCAAATTCGCAAATGCAAGGGTCACTGGTTGCGGATCACTTCCCTCTCGCAGTACATGGACTTCCGCGCGAACTCGCCCGCCACGGACAACCGGTTCCGAAAATCTCGTGGTCACGCGAACGGGATCAATCCACTGGATCGGCAAGTTGTAGGTTTCGATGCGTCCGTGGCCGTTGAAATCACCAAAGACCAGCAGCGGAAGTTGTTCAGGTTCACCCGCGGCTTGCGTGCCTCGCTTCAATGTCAGCGTGTACGATTCCTTGGCTACTTTTGTGCTGACGCTCCAACCGGCGGGCAATACGTTTGGGAGCACGTCAACACTCGCTTTGAATTTCGCTTGAAGTCGCTTTGGCTTCAATGCCGCGGAGTGCGAAAGAACAGGGCGAGCGAACTGTACCGGCGCAGTGGGTTCCATCGTGAACGGAGGGTCCGTAATCGGGGTAGCGGCCAGCACCACGGCACCGTCGGCTTGATTCGTGGGTGCAATCACAAACGGCTCCTTGGCGCGACGCAAGGCGTGACTGTTCACTAGGCAGCCTTGCTCTGGGTTGCCGACGGAGCTCGCTCTCAGACGCACCAGGTCCAGACTGTCGGATTTCCATCCTTCATCTGCTGTAAGGTACACCTTCGCTTCGACGGCTTTCGCGGGAATAAGAGGATTTACGATCCGTAAACCCGACTCTACGTTCGTCAACGCGAGTTCGATCTCGCCGTCGTAGCCGAAGCGAGATATTTGAAGATTCAAAGCACACGCACCGTGCCCGGGCTCCATCATGAATGACTCTCGCGTCTTGGCATCTGCCTTGAAGGCAACGCGAAAAGATCCCGACGGAGCACACTCAATGTGGTAGGCAAACTCATCGCCGCCGCGTTTCAGCAAATCGGTGACCTCCAAGCGGTAGTCACCGTCCTCGGGCAACGTCGCGTTAAAGCTCCACTCGTCCGCATCGGTGACCTTGGTCTCTGCAATTTTCGCGTTGGCCGCGTTGTACAACTGCATTCGCAACAGCGCGGGACTGCCAAGGCTCCGCGTTCTCGCAGCGACACGAATGACTTGTCCCTTGGTACCGTGGATCCAATAGTTGTCGACTTCTTGCGGTTGCCCCAAGCGTCCGTTGATGCCGATCGGCAACGTCAGGCTATCGATCGAAGCGGACTCATCGACTGGAACGGTTTCACTCAATTGCGGATGCGAACTGCAATACAGTGGCAGCCAAGTCGAAGAGTGCCCATCATCAAACTCGGCGCGAACCAACATCGGGCCTCGAGCTGCTTCAGGCACGTCCACCTCGCGTGGAGTCAAACGATCCCCGTCAGGTCCGGTGAAAGAAACCAACGACTTTCTGCCACTGCGTACAGCAAGTGGATAACATTGGTTGACGATCGGAAAATCACCGATCCGCAGTTGATAGGCTGCACCACCGGCGGCATTACGGCTGTCATGAAGCTCGATCCAGTAGTCGCCTTCCTCCGTAAATTCGTAACGGAACCGGCAATCGGGACCGACCGAAGTGTCGTCCGCTTCCACCAACGTTTCTCCAGCGGCGTTGAGCACGCGCAGCACGGGGTCCATCGCGGAGCGAAGCTGTTGTGTGTGAACTTCAACGGCAATCCGCTCACCAGCAGTTGCGTGGATGCGATAAAAATCACTAACCGACGCATCGCAAATGCCTTCGACAGTGGATCGAGTGGGAATCTGCTGCGCCGTTTCGATCGAGTGATTGTTGCCGCCATCCTTCACTACATCTAAATCGTCGACAAGAACCACATGGGGTTTGACCACGCCAGTCGATGTCGTCAGCCAAAGACTCATCGGACCAAGTTGCGAGTCTTCGGGTAGCGTCAGCCCAATGGTGGCTTGAGCAGGCTCAATCTTTTCGATTTGCCACTGCACGTTATGGTCGCTGGATATCATCCGCAACGATCTGTCCAGCTCCGCGCCTTGAATCAACAACCGCGTCGTTTGGCCAGGCTTGCAGGTTCTCAGCTGTACCGAGTTGATCGTTTGAGCCGTGACATGAAGCGTCAAACACAGCCACCCTAAACTTACTAAGCAAAGCATAAAACTTGGATATCGCATCGGCTTCATTCGGTGGGCAGATAAAGTGTTCTCACTACACGAGCAGTTCATGCAAAACTCTCCCTGAAGTGATTCGATGAGGCCGGTCTTCACGATCGAGCAGCGAAGTCTCAATGGGCAGGCCCATCGCGTGCAGGATCGTCGTTGCGAAATCCTGCGGAGAGACGGGGTCGGACGCAGGGTAGGCAGCGTGTTTGTCGCTTGAGCCATAGACCATGCCGGGACGAATGCCGCCGCCAGCGAGTAGCCCGCTGTAGCAAAACGGCCAATGTTCGCGGCCAGCATTCTTCGCGGAAATCTGCGGCCTACGGCCGAATTCACCGACCCAAGCCACGATGGTTTCGTCCAGCATGCCGCGTTCTTCTAAGTCTGTCAAAAGTGCCGCAAGTGCTCGGTCGGCCGGTGGGATCAAATCGTTCTTTAAGCGATTGAAGTTGTTGCCGTGCGTGTCCCAAAAATTCTTGCCATCATTGTGCCAATTCACCGAAATCAAGGGCACACCGTGTTCGACTAGTCGCCGAGCCATCAAAACGCATTGGCCGTGAATGTTTCGCCCGTAACGTTCCCGAGTTGCGTTGCTTTCCTGCGTCAAATCGAATGCCGACCGGACGTTGCCTGAGCCGATCATTTGCATCGCGCGTGCTTGGTGATTCCCGTAGGATGTCGCGGCGAGCGAGCGTTGCAACGTCGCACGCTGTGCATCGAGCGTCTTCAGCAATTCCACTCGCGACTCCAGTCGACCAATTCCAATGTCCGCCGGTAGCGAAAGTCCTTGCGGCTGCCACTTGGGATCATTCAAATCTCCACCGAGCAACATGCCATCGTAGGCGGAGCCCAACCAACCACCGTGTTGCCCAGGCGCTTCGCCGCCGGGTGCAGCCGGATGAAACGCTTTCCACGGCATGGCCACGAAAGACGGCAAACCACTCGTACTCGGGCGAAGCTTCGATACGAGTGCGCCTAGATGCGGAGAGTCTTTGGCACTTGGCGGATCAGCGTCGCTTTTCAGCACCGGTGCAAGCTGTCCTGTTAGAGTCGCATGTCCGCTGGATAAGTGAGCGGGGTCGTCGTGCGTGAGCGAGCGAATGATCGACAGCTTGTCCGTCATCGACGCCAGCTGCGTAAAATGCTCACAGATCTGGATGCCGGGAACTTTCGTCGAAACCGGGTTGAATGTGCCGCGCACCTCGGCCGGTGCATCCGGCTTCATGTCAAACGTTTCCAGTTGACTTGGCCCGCCCCACATGAACAGAAAGATGCACGCCTTAGCACGCTTGGCTGGCAAGCTCAGGCCGCTTTCTTGTGCCTGCGCGAGCCGCGATTCCAGATCACCCAATCCCAGACCGAGCGACGAAATCGCACCGGCTTGCAATACTTGTCGGCGGTTCAGGCGATTGAAACGCCGAAATTCGTTGCAGCCCGTTGAAGTGCTTGTTTCACAAAATGACATTGGGTTCTCGGTGTGGACAAATTTCAACAAGCTCATTGTGCTCGCAAGCCAGCTTTGGAAAAAGCTATCCACTTGCCTACCTTTGGGGCCTAAAAACTCACTCACACGGATGCGATATACGGATGGACGTTTGCCTCATGCCGACGCTCCCGTGTAGAGATTCGAGATAACGTTGCCGTTGAGCAAATGATGCGGGCGATTGAGCGGGTCATTGATAGTTGCATTGGATTCCACACCAAGAGCATTAAAGATCGTGCTGCAGATATCGGCGGGTGACCATGAGTTTGTCACCGGGTAAGCCGCTTGCCCGTCGGTCTGTCCGAGCACCTGTCCGCCTCGGATGCCAGCTCCCCCAAACAAGCCGGAATAAGCATGAGCCCAGTGGTCGCGGCCAGGAATCGTCTGACCGGGCAAGGTGCTGACTTTGGGCGTACGTCCGAACTCCCCCATCACGATCAGCAGCGTTTCGTCCATCAAGCCACTCGCCGTCAAATCATCGGTGAGCGCCGCCAAACCTTGGTCCAACTGGGGACACAAGGTGTTCTTGAGCTTGCCCCAATTGTCGGTATGCGTATCCCAAGTTTGCACGATTCCCATCGTCGCTTGAACCACTGGCACACCCGCTTCGATCATACGTTTGGACAACAGCAGCGATTGCCCGAATTTGTTGCGTCCGTAGCGATCTCGCGTGGCATCCGTCTCACGATTGATCTCGAAAGCGTCCGTCAATTTGCCAGAAGTCAGCAGACTGTAAGCCAGGTTCTGTTGTTCGCGAAGTGAATCGGTTTCGACTCCCGTCAACGCGCTGTGCCCACGGTTCAATGCATTAAGCAATTGTCGTCGGGATTGCAGTCGCCCCGTCGAGACGCCTTCGCGCATGGAGAGCGCCTGCATCCGAAAGTCTTTGTCATTTGGGTCTCCATTGATTTGCCATGGATCATGCTTCGCGCCCAGAAATCCAGAATGCTGACCGGGCCAAGTCAAAGGGCCTTCGATCAAATAGTTCGGCAACGAAACTCCGGAAGGCATGCCATCGCTGCGTGGACGGATGAAGTCCAATGCAGAAGCGTAGTTGGGGAAATCGTTGCGAGTTTCAACGCGGTCCAAATCCGATCCTCCACGCGGCACCGGGGTCGGCCGACCGGTGAGCGCCACATGCGTCGCCAGTAAGTGATTGTGTTCGCGATGCGCGAGCGTCCGCACGATGGCCCAGCGATCCGTCTGCTGTGCGAGTTTCGGCAAGTGTTCGCAAACCTGGACACCCGGAATCGTTGATGAGATCGGCGAGAACTCACCGCGAACTTCAGCCGGCGCATCGGGCTTCGGATCGAGTGTGTCAAGCTGACTCGGGCCACCACTCAGCAGGACAATCAAAACTGACTTGGCCCGGCCGAATCCGACTGGCTTGTCGGACGTCGAATCGCCCGCCAATGAAACAGCTTTCGGCAGCGTCGCTCCTACGACACCCGCCGCAGCGACGCGTAGTAATCCACGGCGATCCAATCCATAGAGAGGCTTGAGCATGGGCGTTTACCCAGAAAGGTAGGCTTTAAGGTGAGATTCAAGGCGGGCAGTTCACAACAGGCAGGGAGAGTCATTGTACAGCAATCGTGGATGTAAAACCGAAGGAAACACGATCACTACCAGGGCTCATCAAAGTTTGAATTTAGGAAGATCCCCTCTCCGGCCCAGAGAGGCCGGCTCTCCCAGAATTCCTCGCTAAATTCGGAAAGGGAGAGTGACTGATATTCGTGGCCGATTGCGTAATTTGAAACTCTGCCTAGCCCTGACCATCACCACTTTTCCGTCGTCTCAACAAGTACGACGTTTCCACCACAACGGCCGCGATTGGCATGCAAGCCTGAGTGATTGAGGGCATACTGTTAGGACAAAGTCTATTGAGAGTGAAGATATGGAAGAAACACGACCGAACCGGAAACCATACGCTCAATGTGTACTCGGCTTTTCGCTTACCTTCTTTTCGCTCACCGTCTTTTCGGTGTGCGAAGCGCGAGCGGTTGATTTTGTAACCGACATCGCCCCAATATTTACTAAGCACTGCACACACTGCCACTCTCAGTCGAATAGCGAAGGCGATATCTCACTGGCGACGCTCGCTGATCTCACTTCCAACGACTATGTGATTGCGGGAGATGCCGCTAGTAGCTATCTGATTGAGCTCGTCACTGGGAAAGACGGTGATTCAGCGGCGATGCCGAAAGATTCGAAACCACTTGCTGAAAGCGAAGTGGCGTTGCTCAAGCAGTGGATCGACCAAGGAGCGAAATGGCCGCAGGGATTGACGCTTGAAGAGCCGCAAGTCGACGACTTTGATTGGTGGTCCTACCAGCCTTTAACTCGCCCGACCGTTCCCAAAATCGATCATGCCTGGGCAAAGTCTACAATCGACAAGTTCATTCTGGCCAAGCTACATCAAAAGGGGCTCACACCATCCGAGCCGACCGATCGTCGCACGCTGATTCGCCGCGTCACCTACGACCTAATCGGACTTCCGCCGACTCCCGAGCAAGTCGATCGGTTTGTCCACAATACCGATCCACAAGCGTACGAAAAACTGGTCGATCGACTGCTTCAGTCGAAACACTACGGCCAGCGGTGGGCGCGTCACTGGCTGGACATCGTCAAGTACGCCGACACTCATGGATATGACAAAGACAAACTGCGCACCAATGCTTGGCCCTATCGTGATTACGTGATTCGATCATTCAACGAGGACAAACCGTATTCGCAGTTCGTGCAGGAACAGGTTGCCGGAGACGTCTTGTTTCCGGGACAGTCAGACGGAATTCTGGGACTCGGTTTTATCGCAGCCGGACCGTGGGATTACATCGGGCACGTAGAAGTACCAGAGACGAAAATCGACGGCAAGGTGGCTCGCAATCTCGACCGAGATGACATGGTGTCCAACACGCTGAATACATTTTGCAGTGTGACCATTCAGTGCGCCCGCTGTCACAATCACAAGTTCGATCCGATCACTCAAGAACACTACTATGGACTGCAATCGCTGTTTGCTTCCATCGACCGTGCCGATCGCGTCTACGATCTAGCTCCTGAAATCGAACAACAACGGATCGAATTGAATGCTCGCCTGACCAAGTTGCAGAAGCAAGAGAAAGAGTCTGCGAAGCAAATCGTCGAACTGGGCGGCCCCAGGCTGGCGGAACTCAATCAACAGATCGTAGAGTCTCAGGCAAAAATCACAGTCATCAAAGAACCACCGTTCGGCTACCACAGCGCCATCGCGAAAACGCAAGATGTCGAGAAGTGGGTGGAGGTCGATCTCGGAAAGAGCAAGCGAGTTTCACGGGTTGTGCTGCGTCCGTGTCATGATGATTTTGGGAAGATTGGCGCAGGCTTTGGATTCCCCGTTCGGTTTCGTGTCGAAGTGTCAGCCGGAGGTGATTGGACGACCGTCCTGGACCAAACGGAATCCGATTTCCCGAACCCGGGATTGTCCGCCGTCGAAATTGCGGATCTCGATCAGAAGGTTCGTAGCATTCGCATCACGGCGACCCGACTGGCCGATCGCAAAGGTGTTTTCATCATGGCGCTTGCCGAGTTGCAGGTTCTGCAGGCGGACGGCACCAACGTTGCTTTAGGGGCCAAGGTCCGGTCAGGTGATTCGACTGAAGCACCAGTGCGTTGGGCACTCCAGAACCTGACCGATGGAATTTGGGCTCAAAGTGGAGATCCGCATCTGCAACAACAGCTTGCTGTGGCAATCAAAGAACGCGACGAGATCATGGCACCGATCCTGACGCCTGAGCGAAGTCAGAGAGACGATGAGATCCGCGGGAAGATCAAGGAAACACAGAACCTTCTTGCCAAATTGCCAAAGGGAAAGATGGTCTACGCGGCGGCCACCAACTTCCAACCTGAAGGCAACTTCAAACCCACCTCCGGCAAGCCGCGATTGATTCAAGTGCTTCATCGCGGCAACATCGAACAACCCGGCGACACCGCCACGCCTGGCGTCTTGCCACTGCATGAATCCGACAAGTTCGAGCTTAACGCGAAACTCGACGCTGGTCAGCGACGCGCGGCGCTGGCGCGCTGGTTAACCCGTAAAGATCACCCGCTGGTATGGCGATCAATCGTGAATCGGATCTGGCAGTATCACTTCGGGCGTGCAATCGCCGAAACGCCCAACGACTTTGGACGCATGGGTGCCAAGCCGACTCATCCCGAGTTGCTGGACTGGCTGGCGACCCAGTTTCGTGACTCGGGTGAGTCAATGAAGTCGCTGCACCGCATGATCGTCACCAGCAATGCCTACCAGCAGTCATCCCAGGATGACGCCGCGAACGCAACGATTGATGCAGGCAATCAATACCTGTGGCGAGCCAATCGACGACGCTTGTCCGCGGAGGAAATCCGAGATTCGATTCTGGCGGTCAGTGGTGCCTTGGATTCCACAATGGGCGGCCCCGGCTTCTATCTGTTTGAACTGGAGAAGACGGCACACTCTCCGCACTACCAGTACCACAAGTTCGATCCCAATGACCCTGCTTCGCATCGGCGCAGCATCTACCGATTCATCGTGCGTTCGCAGCCCGATCCCTGGATGGCGACCCTCGATTGCGCAGATTCATCGCAAAGCACTCCCCGACGCAACGAAACGCTAACATCGCTGCAGGCGCTCTCGCTGTTGAACAATACTTTCAACCTTGAAATGGCCCGGAGATTCGCAACGCGAGTCGGACAAGAAGCGGGGGATTTGGAAACGCAAGTTCAGTACGCAGTGCAACTGGTCCTACAGCGTCCTCCTAACGAGATGGAGCAGGCAGAACTTGTCGCCTATGCTCAGTCTCATGGACTGCCGAATTTGTGTCGCGTTCTGTTCAATCTGAGTGAGTTCGTGTTTTCGGACTGAACGGTTCGCCAAAGGAATCACCCCATGCCAAATCGACGTAACTTTCTATTCAGCGGCGGCGCCGGATTCGGCAGCCTCGCACTTGCGACGATGCTGCAGGAAGATTCCCAAGCGTCTTCCGGGGGCGAAGTGAGTGTTTTGCACCATCCTCCCAAAGCCAAACGAGTAGTGCAACTGTTCATGGCGGGAGCCGCCAGCCACATCGACTTGTGGGATCACAAGCCAATGTTGGAGAAGCATCACGGAGAGGATTCTGATTTCGGTGAACACGTCGAGGCGTTTCAGAATGGACTCGGGCCCTGGATGAAATCACCTTTTAAGTTCTCTCGGCACGGCGAGTCGGGGAAGATGATCAGCGAAGTCGTCGCGCCTCTCGGTTCTTGTATCGATGACATCGCGTTTGTGCATAACATGGTCGGTAAGACTGGCGTGCACTCTCAAGCGACCTATCTGCAAGCTACCGGATTCCAACGCCCCGGATTCCCTGGCATGGGGTCCTGGATTAGTTACGCGTTGGGTTCGATCAACGAGGACCTGCCGACGTTCGTCGTATTGCCCGACCATCGCGGTTTTGCGAGCAACGGTCCCAAAAACTGGGGCTCCGCATTTCTGCCAGCCAGTTCACAAGGCACGGCCATTTTCCCTCAGCGGGACAATCCAATTGACGATCTGCTGCCTCACGCAGACTACGTCACAAAAGCGGGAGACCGTGAAGGATTGAGTCTGTTGAACCGCATGAATCGTCGCTACCAGCAACAGCGCGACACCGACTCGCGGCTCGACGCGCGAATCCGCTCTTATGAACTCGCAGCTCGGATGCAACTCTCCGCGCCGGAGGCGTTGGACATTTCTGGCGAACCGAAACACGTCATGGAAATGTATGGACTCGATCGACTCGGCGCGACCTATCCCGACCAGATCAATCCGGCTGAAGAAGCTGAGTACTTTGGTCGCAAGTGCCTGATCGCTCGCAGGTTGCTCGAAAGAGGAGTGCGGTTCGTCCAAATCTGGTCGGGCAACGACAACGGTTTTCCCCGGCGCAATTGGGACTCGCATGAAAATATCCAACGCGACCATGGGCCGCTCGCGCACGGCATGGCTGTCGGCACGGCAGCACTGCTGAAAGACCTAAAACAAAGCGGCTTGCTTGAGGATACGATTGTCTTGTGGACTACCGAATTTGGTCGCATGCCAAGTACTCAGGGAAGCAAGGGACGAGACCACAATCCATTTGTGTTCACCAACTGGCTCGCTGGCGGTGGTGTGAAAGGAGGCGTGTCCCACGGCGAGTCGGACCAGTGGGGCTACAAACCGCTTGACCGAAGTCGTCCGACGCAGGTTTACGACATCCACGCCACCATTTTGCATTTACTCGGCATCGATCACACGCGGCTGACCGTACGGCACGATGGAATTGATCGTCGCCTCACTGATGTGCACGGTCATGTCGTTAATCCGATACTGGCGTGAGCGCTAAATCACGCGCTGCAATAACTAAAATGACTTCATGAGAAGAGGAATCAACATGCTGCGCTCTCTGATGGTTGCCGCACTCGTATTCTTGGCTAGTCCGTGTTGCATCGGCCAGGATGGAGAAGAGAAGCTGCGGATCATTTGCTTTGGTGCACACCCCGATGATGCGGAGTACAAGAGCGGCGGTACGGCGGCGTTGTGGGCACAGGCTGGACACAAAGTCAAACTTGTTTCGGTCACGAATGGCGACATCGGCCATTGGGCGATGGCAGGTGGGCCTTTAGCAAAACGCAGGGCAGCCGAGGCAGCCAAAGTTGCTGAAACGCTGGGGGTGGAGTCCCTTGTGTTGGATATTCACGATGGCGAGTTGATGCCGACATTGGAAAATCGACGTACCATTACGCGATTGATTCGAGATTGGAATGCAGACATCGTGATAGCGCACCGCCCTTGGGATTACCATCCTGATCACCGTTATGTGGGAGTCCTAGTTCAAGACGCAGCGTACATGGTCACTGTGCCACACTTCTGCCCCGACACTCCACCGTTGAAAAAGAACCCTGTGTTCTTGTATTCCAGCGACCGATTCAAGAAGCCGTATCCCTTCGACGCTGATATTGCGGTGGACGTTGGACCAGTGTTTGAGCAAAAAGTTGACGCCTTGATGGCTTTAGTCTCGCAGACGTTTGAAGGCGGCGCGCTGGGTAGCGCAGAAAAGACTGCGCTTGCGCCGCCCGAATCAAAGCCGGAACTAAGGCGTGGATGGCTGCGTGAAAAGTGGGACAGTCGACAGAGCACTGAGGCCAAGAACGCGCGAGGAGCGCTCTTGCGATGGTACGGCGAGGAACAAGCCAGCGAAGTGAAGTACGCGGAGGCCTTTGAAATCTGCGAGTACGGTCGGCAGCCAAACGATAATGAAATTCGTGAGCTGTTTCCGTTCTTGCCAAAGAAGCGTTAGCTTCCAAACCCACAGGGCCCTAAGTGCCACAAATTTCCGGAAGCGTTCCGCGGGGTTTCGGCTTCAGGGCATCGTCAAGCCAAACACAGTCACGGAGGGAAACGGCTTTCAGCTAGCTCGCACCATAGCGTCTGCCCTCGTCGAATCGACTACCAAACACTTTACCATCAAGCACTTCCAACTTTCGTGGAGCAACATCGTCGATGTCGCCGTCGGCATAATATTCGAAGTGCCTACGCCTCGACTCAATCTTGAGCTCCAAAACTCCTGCCCTGGTTTCAGAATGCCCGCTACAAAGTTACTGCCGAGACTGGTACTCACTACATGGCTGATCTGTGCGACGTCTGCAGAGGCGAATGAGCCAACGCGCGTTGCCTGCCTTGGAGACAGCATAACATTCGGAGCACGCGTAGACGCTGCGACGCAATCTTATCCGGCTCAGTTGCAGGATCTCCTCGGAGACAAATTCGAGATTCGCAACTTCGGCCTCGGTAGCGCGACTCTGATCAAGGCTGGGCGTCCAAGTGTTTGGCAAAAACTAGACGCCGTCGAAGAGTTCAATCCACATGTGGTTGTGATCTCACTTGGAACAAACGACACCGTTGGCGGTCGACGCCAGAATTGGGAGAAGATCGATTCATTCGAGAAAGACTATGTTGAACTCATTCAATTCCTCGCTGCATTGCCGGCGAAACCAAGAATTGTCCTCTGCACGCCAACCGCGATGGTGCTCACCACGCCTGGGATGTCGGATGCGAGACTTGCTGATTTGCGAGAGCGGAAAGAACGGCTTCAAGACTTGTGTGAACGTGTTCGCAAGTTAGCCGACGAGCAGGCCGACAAAGATGTATCGCTGCTGGAGCTGAACGCAGTGCTGCAAGGGAAGCCAGATTTGCTGACTCCGCGCGACGGCGTCCATCCCAACGAGGATGGATATTTGGTAATCGCACAAGCTGTAGCGAAACACATTCAGCAGCCGACAAAACGACCCAATATCGTTCTATTCTTGGTCGACGATATGGGATGGCAAGACACCTCGGTCCCGTTCCACTCGCAACGGACGGACTTCAATCGTCGTTATCAAACACCGAACATGGAAAAACTGGCTCGAGCTGGGATGAAATTCACCCAAGCCTACGCCTGTAGCGTCTGCTCGCCGACTCGCGTGAGCCTGATGACGGGTTTGAATGCAGCCCGGCATCGAGTGACAAATTGGACGTTACGAAAGAACGCCAGCAACGACCGGAAACATCCTCGACTTGAGTTTCCAAAATGGAATGTCAACGGATTGAGCCCCGTTGCTGGAGTCGAACGCACCATTCACGCCAAAGCGTTGCCCGCCTTCTTACGCGACGCTGGGTATTTCACGATCCATTGCGGCAAGGCTCATTTCGGAGCGATCGGAACGCCGGGGAGTGATCCAGCCAA
>JBGCCZ010000058.1:0-8104 GCA_045105035.1 Pirellulaceae bacterium
CATGGACTTCGCGTACCAGACTAAGAGAAGAGCGATCAAGAAAATGACTCCGGAGAAAATCGCGCCGCCAGCGCCCATCAGCTCGAGCCCGTTCGAAAAGCCGAAATTGTGGACGGAGACGATGACCATCGATACAAACGACGCGGCCAGAACGGGTAAGGCCAGATTCAACAGCCGTTGCATCAGAAAGAGTCACGCGGAAGAAATTAGATGACTCATCTGATTCGAAGCCGGAAAGTAGAAGCGATTCGAAAATTGCTATCGAATAGGACTTTCCGTCTTCGCATTGGAGTTTGCTTTAGCGTCTATCGCAGTGAATATATATCGAGGGATCATCTCGGTCAAATGTTTGTACCACACGGGAAAGTTCCGATAGTTGCCTCCAGATATTTGCACGACGATATCGAGTTCTGGGATAAAGACTATAAACTGACCGCCATTGCCACCGGCATTAAACACCTCGATCGTTCGCCCTTGATAAACGAGAGGTTTTCTCCACCACCCCAAGCAATAGTCGTTTGGTTCATTCATACTTCCGGTTGGTGTAGTTGATTGTATGACCCATTGCTCGCTGAGGATTCGCTTACCTTTCCAAGTGCCCTTGTTGAGCATCAACTGACCAAGCTTCAGTTGATCGCGTGGTCTAAGTTGAATCCCTCCTCCCATGTATCCGTTTCCAGATGGATCAAGGTTCATGTAGTAGTGCTCGATTCCCAGTGGACTTGCGATGTGATCAAAGAAAAGATCAGGAATCCATTGTTTTGAGGCATGGGCTACTGATGACGCAGCCAGATTGATGCTGTTTGATGAATAGAGCGTCACCGTTCCCGGTTTTCGTTTTACGGGGAGAGCCAAACCGAAAGCGCGCCAGTCCCGAATCGTCGAGTCATCCTGCATCCTGCCTTCTGTTCCTACCGAAGCGTCGTCATTGTCATCTGTGTCGAGACCTGAACGCATTCCCAAAGCATGCCCGACCGTAATTTGCCGTCGCCAAATTTGTCGTTGCTGAAAACTGGGTTGGAGTTGATGGGATTTTGGCTCCTTAAACCCATCGCCGAAGATGTCAGAAATCTTCGAATCGATGGTCACACTTGGATAGTTATCAACAACCGCTCCAACGATCAGCGAACCTATGCTCTTTCCCGCCGAGCGAGTGTCGTGCGTCATACCCTGATCAAATCCATGAAAGTACTCTTCCAGTACTAGCTTTCCAGACCGAGCGACCAGTACCGAATGGATATAGGGAGAAATCACAGACTCCGTTTGGGAATCTTGAATGGAACCAATCATAGCTTCCAGGATAGAGCTATTCATTCCGACTTGCTCTGGTGTCGCCGTCGCCCACCCGTCATCAAATCTTTCAGGTTGCTGATACTGATAAGGCTCGTCGGATGGCGATGGGTAAAAATTCGATTCTCGTTTCTCGCGCTGGAATTGATACGAGTGGTCCCAGATCTCTAAGTTCAGGATGCCGTTGTCGTCGATGTTACCCTCGATGGCTTCGTCATTTTCTCTCAAGAGCCGGACTTGCTTTCCAGCGAACTCGACGTCGCGTGTGCCAAACGAGATCCCGGAATTTCGCTCCGGATTACGGATAAAAGCCAACAGTCTGTCGTCATCGCGTTGAGCAACTCTCAAGAAAAGTGTTTGCTTGTCCGGCAGAGTTTTTACATCTGCAGACCAAGCCCCTGACTCAGTTCGTTTGAATTCAAGCGGAAAGGCGTAAGGGTAATTCGTATTCTCTGTTGGCGGCTGCATCCAGTGTCCCGTAAGACGCCCCTCTTTGAACGTGCCGCGAAAGCTTCCTTGTTTGCTCGGCAGCGTAAACTCAACCTCCTGCCCAGAGCGAGCGGCCTCGACGCGCTCATTGCCGATGGTTGCCGATAGATGTTTATCGGACTCAGAAATGGTGAGTATGTTGTTCCATTCAGTGCCAAAGGAACGCTGGCTTCTCCATACACCAACAAGATCTTCCGTTGTGACCGTCTGCCCATAAGTCGTTCCCCACCCCAGTCCGAACATGACTAAAGCTACAATAGCATTCCTACTTGGACCGTTCATCAAGTCTTCTCCTGATTGATTCCACGAACCCATTCGATAAGCGGGCTCTCTGCCGATGTCATGTTCTGTTTCAAGTACTTACAGGCAAGCGCAAGCTTCCGTTTCTTAAGTGCACCGACAATGAGATCATGCTCGTCCGTCGCAACACCTACGTTCTTGTGAACACTCATATAGGCCAACTCATAGCGCCGAGTTCGGATCATATGCTGCTTGACAAGGTCCAACAGGATCTGGTTGTTGCATCCCTCGATCAATAACAAGTGCCACTCATCATCCAACTCAACGATACGGGTGGCCGACTTGGCGTTAGCAATTCGCGTGTTGAGTTCGCGCAGCTTTTCGAGAGTCTCTTGATCGGGGATGCCTGCATATCTAAGCGCTTCCGGATCCAAAATTTGACGTATGACATAGAGTTCACGAATTTCGGCAACGCTTAGCTCTGCCACAAAAAAACCACGCCTGGGTATCTCAACCACGAGCTGATCTTTCACCAGTCCAAAAAGTGCTTCTCTCAATGGAGTTCGACTGACTTTGAATTCCTCAGCCAGATGAACTTCATTAAGCCGAGTTCCTGCCGCAAGCTGCCCACTGATGACACGCTCGCGAATCAAATGGCGAAGCTCGGAACTAAGATTAAGTCTCTGCATACTGCGTACTGTATACAATTGGATTTGGAATACAAGTGAGTACTTTCAGAATCCTAAATGCAGGGAGTTCTCGCTGGAAACGAAAATGAGGTATGCACTCTTAGCGCCACGGAGTCTGTAGTTGAACTGAAAACTACTCCGAAGACGGATCTTTTCCGACCGCTGCCACACGGCGGAGATCACACTATCCTGCGCGAAGCATTGCTAGTGGCCGACCACAACGCCTATCACATCGGGCAAATCATCGCGATGCGTCGGACGCTAGGAATTTGGGATTAGACCTCGGCGTCCGTCACCCTCCCGTTCCGAGCGAGGCGAGGAATCAAGGGCGGGTCGGAGCCTATGCGATGGGGAGGGTTCTTCGGAAATTGAAGCATTGATTGGCCCGTGGCTTGCCCTCCAGGATATCCCAGCAGACTAACGCAGGACGCCTTTCGCAGTCATGGACTTGGCGTATCAGACTAAGAGAAGTGCGATCAAGAAAATGACTTCGGAGAAAATCGCGCCGCCAGCGCCCATCAGCTCGAGCCCGTTCGAAAAGCCGAAATTGTGGACGGAGACGATGACCATCGATACAAACGACGCGGCCAGAACGGGTAAGGCCAGTTTGCTACGAAACAGCAAGAGCACGGACCCGAGTAGACTTGCCCAAACGGCGATTGCCCAAAAGAAAATCAACCAACCTGGAAAGCCGTAAAAGAAGTCCAGCTGCTTTTCCGTAAAGGAGCTCATCCACACTTCGTTCTTCGACATCGTCATCGTGAAATCTAACGCGCCCATCGAGTTCCAGAGCGTTGTAACGATGCCGACTACCCAAATGTGCCAGGGGCGTCTTTGGTTTGGTGGTTACTGCTTCTTCGCTCATGCTCGATCCGCCATTCGATGTTCCATACGTGGCAATTGGAGTCTGTTACCAACTTTCGCCAGGTGCCAAATTTCGCAAATGACGTTCCGAAACGCAATCCAGCCAACGCAACTATCGCGAAGTTAGCTGTAGGAATGTCCGGCAGAACCCTCAAAGTCAGACCGTCGATGCCGCGCGGGCAGCACTCTAAGGGGATTGCTCGACATCTAGAATCGAAGGGGCGAGGTTAGCTCTGTGGGTGCCGCGGGTGCAAATGGGCCTGAGACAGCTTTACCGACCTGATAAGCAAACCACATATTCAATAAGATTACGGAGCTCGAAGTGTTTGGATTTGGAAACAGCAAAGCGAAGCTGGAAAAGAAGTATCAGAGGCTTCTCGAAGAGTCGTACAAGCTATCGCACGTGGACCGCAAGAAAAGCGATCTCAAAGCGGCCGAAGCAGAAGAGCTTCGCAAAGAGATTGACGCGATGGAGTAGCCGGCGGATTCGGCCGAATCTCTTGACTCCGAATATCTTGACTAAGTGGCAGAGCTCAATGATACGCGTGCGCTGACCAACTCGTGGCCGCCATTCTTCTTGGCAGCATACATCTGCCGATCGGCTTGATCGATGAGCCAATCCAGATCCATGCGGTCGCCGCGTTTCGGTTCGAAGAACACGCAGCCCACACTTAGTGACAGCTCGACTTGACCACGCGAGCTACTTAGAGGCTCAACCTCGGTGGCTATTCGTTCTGCGATACTCTTGTAGTCGTTCTCAGAAACTTGAGCGACGACCAAGAATTCATCGCCTCCGAGACGAATCGCGTAGTCCTCTTTTCGAGTGCAGGTATCAAGCCACTTGCTCACGTGCTTGATCGATTCATCGCCAACTCGGTGACCGAGGTTGTCGTTGATCGCTTTGAACTCATCGATATCAACGTAAATGAGGCAAAGTGGCTTGCGACGCAATACCCATGAACTGACTTCGGCTCGAAGTTTCTCGTTCAAGAAACGGGGATTGAACAGACCGGTCAAGTAGTCTTTGAAAATCTCGGCGTCGTTGCTGTTGGCGGACTGCTTGCGACGAGTCTCAACCAAACGCATCTGCACGTCGACAGCGATCTGTTGGAGCAGTTCTTTGGCTCGCTTGGTAACAGCTTCTGCCGACATAGTATCAATGTCAAAGTTGAACAGGACTGAGTATTCGTCGACTCGCGACAAAACCTCTTGGATCAGCTCTTCAATCTCATCTGTCTTGAAGCCAACGTTGTGACAAAGGAATTCAACCCACTGCTCAAGCGACTCGTTAAACTCGACCTTTGGGTTGCCCTTGCTTAATGCATTACACCCAAGCGTTGCCGCCTGAAGCGCGACAGCCAAGTTTCCATAGTCACCTTGAGACTGATTCTCTTTCACTGCATGGTGAACTCTCACCGCATCGATGAAGGTCTCGCCTAGGTTCCAATTCTCAAGGATCTTTAGAGTGACATCGATATGATCGAAACCAAAACACTCTTGCTCGGCCGCCTCGACATTCGGCAACTTGGCTTCTTCTAGAACCTGCGTTGCGTAAACTTCAAAATGCTCTGCCGCCATTGCGTGGATGCCGATGTCTTGCAGCATGCCGGCAGAAAAGAATGTGGCCGAGTCTTCGCTTAATCGCTCGCCAATAATCTCTGCTATCACGGCTTGAGTCAGAGAGTTTCGCCACAGAGTCCGAAACAGCGGTTCGCTATCCGCTCCGTGCTCTTGGCTGTCGGCTAGGTGAAAACTGAGAATGAGCGTCCGAATCATCGAAAGCCCCAGCTTCGGAACGGCTAGCTCGATTGACTCAATCTTGTTTCGAAAGCCGTACAGTGCAGAGTTCGCAGTCTGCAACACTTTGCCACTAATGGCAGGATCGGACCGCAGGATGCGGCATACATCCGCATAGTCTGGATCATCTTGTTGAGCGATTTCGAGCAGACGGATTGCGATACTAGAAAGCGAGGGGATTCGCTTCGTACTTGCAATTTCTGTAATGGATGGTTTATCCACTGCGTCTTCCCGATTCAAACTCGATCCGCATCACACAGACAACTCGCATCAGCATCTCTACACGGGAGCCGGTACTTGCTCGATCAACCGCGACGTAAAACAACTCGAAGATGTCGCCTGGTTTTATCAAGCAGACTTTACCAATACGGTCTCGGCTGCTTACCCGTACTGGGAGTCTAGGACACAGTTAGAAGTCCGGTCCAACTTGCCGCTCTTGCACTAAGGCAAAGAGGGTGGTGAACTGCAAATCGCTTGCAAAGTCTGCGTGATCGCTGCAAATGGACCTAAGGTGTCATGCTGGGACCCCATAACCTGCGTATGACACGCAGAAGGAATCACTCCAGGCCAGAAGCCGATCGACTCGCCCGCCTCGCAATGGCGAAGAGTCTCGCAAAACGGCTGGCCGCCTCACCGACAGATTTTCGCCACCTCGAAGTCTGGTACTTCGACGGGCAGCAATGGACGATGGCGTCCCGTTGGGAGCAAAAGATACGCGACCAATGGCAGGAAGTTCCCTGGACGGCGCTGACGGATTACTGAAGCAGCTGCAGAATGGCCGTTCAGCGCTTGAATAGAAATTGGAAACGACTTGCGTAGCGTCAAACTAGCTTCGGCACCAGTCCGCGTGAGTTGAATCACGCGGGATAACCGGAACCGAAGAAGTCATAAGAGTCTTACAAACGCAATGCATTGGCGGGCTGAATCGACCGCTTAGCTGACGTCGTCCAGCGTCCACTTGCCGTCAACGAAACGGAAAGCACCAGTGGGATTCTTGTCTTGCAGAAGAACCGGAAGCCGACCAGGTCGAACCGCATCGTAGCAAGTCAGCTTGGCAAACCGAGGCAGGCTAGCCGGGATTCCGACAGCGGTGAATCCAGGGTGTCCCGTCGCTGGGAACGGGCCGCCGTGGTTCATCGCCGCGCTAACCGCAACGCCAGTCGGCATCTTATCGTTCAGAACTCGACCAACTTTCGTAGCCAAAATCGGGGCCACCAAGTCGTAGGCAGCATCGTCGCTGCCGGATGCTGAGGAATAAACACAACCGGTCAAATTACCTTCGAGGGCCCTCAGCACGTCTGCGAGCTGTTCCGCGCTTTCCGCGACGACAATAAGCGATGCGTTTCCGAAAGCCTCTGTCTGGAAGACTTCTGGATCAGCGAGAAACTTCGCCGCGGGTGCTTTCAACAGCGAGTTGCTAACTTTGCAAGCGCCGTCCACGGCTGAACCACCGCACAGCAACTCGGCACCCGCCGAAGTCAGCGTTTCGACCGCGGATGTCAAAGAAGATTGCACGGACTGGGATAGCAACACGCCGGGTTGCGTCGCCTCAAACTTCGCATGTACGGCGGAAACGAACTTGTCTGTCGACTCACCGGCGAGTGCCAAGACCAAGCCCGGATTCGTACAAAATTGACCGGTGCCCATCAGCACGCTGGTTACAAACTCATCCACTAATTCGTCTCCCCGATCCGCCAATGCACCCGGCATTAAAACGACTGGGTTAACGCTGGAGAGTTCGAGGTAGATTGGTGTTCCGACTTTGTCGGCGGCTTCTTTCAACTTCAGTCCCGCTCCGCGACTGCCCGTGTAGCCTACAGCGGCCACGCGAGGATCAGCTACCAACTTGGCTCCGTCTGAGTGCGAGACTCGGTAGATCAATTGAACCGTCGCGTCAGGAAGTCCCGTTTTCTTGACGGCTTCGAGCGCGAGTTCGCCGAGCCGCTTCGTGGTCGCTGGATGCGAAGTGTTGGCTTTGCCGATGACTGGATTGCCCGCCGCAATTGCCGCAGCGAAGTCACCACCAGCCAGGCTGTTAAAAGCAAAAGGGAAATTGTTGGGTCCGAAAACGCAAACTGGACCAATCGCTTCATAGATCGAGCGAATATTGGTCGCAGTATCGATGGTCGCCTGAGCCCAGGTGCCTTCTCGCGCGGCCGCAGCCGCCTGACGCAATTGCCCCGAGGTACGAGGACCTTCGACTTTGGCCAGACGCGGCTCAACCGGCAAGCCGGTTTCTTGGTTCGCAAGTGTCGCGAGCTCATCAATGTTGGCGTCGATCAGATCCGCGTAAGCCTCAAGGAACTCGGCGATCTTCTCAGCCGGCAGCCCACGTAGTTCTTCAGCCGCTTTAGCGGCCGCATCCAGAACCCGTTCGCAGTCTTCCCACGAGCTAACAGGGAAGCTGGTTGGCAGAGTCTCATTGGCAGTTGGATTGAAAGCTTGGAAAGTCGACGTTGGCGATCCAGATTCCCAAGCTCCCGCGACCAAAATGGATTCGCATTGTTCGGTTACAGTCGACATGATGATTCCTACAGGATCCGAGTTGAGAGGGAGACAAATAACAGTTGTGCCATCGGGGCGACCGAGATCAAGACATCTCTGCTTGGCGGTTCACTTCGATCGCCTTACTAGATTTTTTGCCTCGCGGGTCAAACTCCCTCGATTCAATCACATTGTAGGCATTCTCGTCCGCTCGGAAATGGGCACAGCATCACGAAACTCATCGACTCAGA
>JBGCCZ010000059.1:0-76327 GCA_045105035.1 Pirellulaceae bacterium
GGCGACTTCTGGCCACTCGGTGACGACGCGGCCTTCAGGATCTTTACCCCCAGGTGCATTCGTGCCTTTCAGCGATGCGACGTAGGCTGAAACGAGCACGATCTCATTCGCCAGCAACCGATTTTCCCAGGCCGGCATGGCATTGCCTGCAGCACCTTTGTTGATGACCCGAACAAGCCCATCGAGGTTGTCAAAATTCTTGTAGTGTTCATCGGTAAGATTCGGGCCTACTTTGCCCTCACCATTGCGACCGTGGCAGGTGATGCAGTGCGTCTTGAAGACCACTTGTCCGACTTTGACCCAGCTCTCCTTCGGTAGAAACTTCGCGACGTTTCGCCCGGTCGGATCTAACTCACCGATCTCTGCAAATTGCAAACGAGTGTTTGCGGCCAGCGCGCGGTCATACTCGTCAGCGACGCTCCGGCCAGGAGCACCGATGTGAAAGTAAGCGGCATAGCCAATGCTGAAAATGAAGCTGCCTACGAACATCCACTTCCACCATCCGGGTAATGGGTTGTCATATTCTTCGATGCCATCGTAGGCATGGCCGGTCACAACGGGTTCACTACTCATCGCGGGGATCCTGAACGTGGTCTTGAAGCGGAATGGATGCGAACGTGTCTGTCGCTCGGCGATTCAGGCGCAGTGCACCGAACAGAATCAGTGCGAAAGCGCCGACGAATAACAGCAGTGCGGCTTCTGCGCAGTCGGAGTAGTCGAGAGCGCGAACGATGTCCTTGTACATTGGGATGACTTTTCGTTGAGTACTAGAGTTCTGTTTGCAGGGTGCCGGGCACGCTTGTTGACTAAGGATTGACCGCCAATTCTTCGGCGGGTTCGGATGCTTCCTCCGCCGGTCCTGCGGTTTGTTCAGGGGGGTCGGCGTCAGGCGTGCGGAAGTAGTCCGTGCCCATTCGTTGGAGGTATGCGATCAGGGCAACCGCCTGCTTTTCATACGTGGCTGGTGGGCCACCTTGAGAAACGATGTCGGCGGCAATCTTCTCGGCTTGCTCACGGGCCATGGCTTCGGCCTCTTCAAGCTCTCGGTCGTAAGGTGCTCCGAGCGCATGAGCCGTATTGACCAGAGGTGCGATCGCATTGAACTTCAGGTCTTTTTCAAGCAGGTGGCCGTAGCTGGGCATCACCGAGCCTTCAGAAACCAGCTGAGGGTTTTCGAAGTGGGTCCAGTGCCAAAAACTACTTTGCTTTCCGCCTTCGCGGGCCAAGTCGGGACCGATGCGGCGACTTCCCCACTGGAACGGTCTGTCGTAGATGAACTCGCCCGGCTTGCTGTACTCGCCATAGCGTTTGGTTTCGGAAATCAGCGGGCGAATCTGTTGCGAGTGGCAGTTGTAGCAGCCTTCGGAGACGTACAAGTGACGTCCGGCGAGTTCGAGCGGCGTGTAGGGCTCCACGGTAGCGATTGTCGGAACGTTACTGCGAATCAGAAACGTTGGAATGAACTCGAACAGACTGGCCACGATCACAGCCGCTGTTGTCAGCACGGTGAACTTCACTGGCAGGCGTTCCCAGCTGCGGTGCCAAGACATTTGGGACCAGACGTCGATCTTCTTGCCCAGCTCTAGTACGGGAGCATCCGCCAAATCGGACTTGGGAGCTGGCGTGCTGTCCACATAATCATTGCTCAGCGGCATCGCGGTGTACTCGGGGACTTCGTAACTCGCAGGGCGACCCAACCAAGTCATTACGGTGTTGATAGCGAGCATCACGACACCGCCGACATACAGCACGCCACCGAGCACTCGTAGCCACCAAAGCGAAACGATGGATTGAGTTGTTTCGATGAAGTCTGGGTACATCAACTGTCCCGTTTCAGGATCAATGGCTCGCCACATCAAGCCTTGCATGAGACCAGCGGCGTAGATCGGAATGATGTAGAGCAAGATGCCGATCGTGCCGATCCAAAAGTGCCACGAGACCATCTTCTGACTCCAGATTTTGGTTTGGAAGATGCGCGGCAGCAGCCAGTACAGCATGCCGAAGGTCATGAAGCCGTTCCAGCCGAGCGCCCCCGAGTGCACGTGAGCGATCGTCCAGTCGGTGTAGTGACTGAGAGCATTAACGCTCTTGATCGATAGCATGGGGCCTTCAAACGTGGCCATGCCGTAGAACGTGATGCCGACGACGAAGAACTTCAGGATTGGATCGGAGGCGACTTTGCTCCAGGCTCCGCGAAGCGTCAGCAGTCCATTGATCATGCCACCCCAGCTAGGCATCCACAGCATCAGACTGAAGAGCATCCCAAGCGTGCTCGCCCACTCGGGCAAAGCCGTGTAGTGCAAGTGGTGAGGACCGGCCCAGATGTAGATGAACACCAATGACCAGAAGTGGATGATGCTCAACTTGTAACTAAAGACCGGGCGATCTGCGGCTTTGGGTAGGAAGTAGTACATCAAACCCAGAAACGGCGTCGTCAAGAAAAATGCGACCGCATTGTGCCCATACCACCATTGCATGAAGGCATCCTGAACGCCCGCATAGATGGGGTAGCTGTGAAACAGTGAGGTCGGGAAGACCAAGTTGTTAAACACGTGCAGTAGGGCAACGGTCACAATCGTCGCGATGTAGAACCACAGCGCGACGTACATGTGACGTTCACGACGGGTCAGCAACGTCATCAGAAAGTTGCCGCCGAAGATGAACAGCCAAACAACGGCAATGGCCAAGTCGATGGGCCATTCCAGTTCGGCGTATTCTTTACTCTGCGAAATACCGAGCGGCAACGTCACGGCTGCGGAGACAATGATGGCTTGCCATCCCCAAAAATGCAGGCGACTCAATGTGTCGCTCCACATGCGAGTCTTGCAGAGTCGCTGAGTGCTGTAGTAAATCGCCGCAAAAATTGCATTTCCAGCGAACGCAAAAATCGCTGCGTTGGTGTGCAGTGGCCGAAGCCGTCCAAAGCTGAGCCATTCGAGCCCGCCACTGAGCGATGGAAGCACGAGCAGCAAGGCTACAAAGAGGCCTGCAATCGTTGCGACGACGCCCCACAGGACTGTCGCCGACACAAACATGCGGACGATTTGATCGTCGTAAGAGAATCGTTCGACACCGGGAGACAGGTTTGACGAAGTCTCGTTGTCCACTCCGCTATTGAATTGCGGAGCAAGTCCCACTGCGGGAGATGTACGACTCGTATCAATGTCAGAGCTCATTGGCTTTCCGTTGATGGCTTCGATTGCGTTCGGTTCTTCGAGTCGCGTTCATTGCGATGCGCTCACTCGAAGTGGAGTGGTGGAGTGTCTGCACACGACTCGAGCGAAACTCGTTTGCGTGATGCAGCTAGGATTGGAGACACCCTATGCAAGCGCAGTGCCAAAGCGAGACAAAAGAAGAGCGGCAATTCTTCGCCATGAAATAGAAGCCAGCATGCGTGCGTGAGGCGCTAGAAGTCAACCAAATTCACCCATGTGAACGCTGTGCACTGACTCGCTGCATCGTGTGAAGACGGAATGCACTGCGATTAGAATTGCGATCTAAATTGAGTCGTGCTGGCTCGCACATTCGAACGCACACATGAGGTGTGCACTTTCGCGCGCCTTCCGCTGAAGCGACGCGAAACGACTCTTAACCGTCCACATTCGAATCGCCGATAATTCGGTCACGGTAGGTTGCCAGTTCGGACATGGCGGCATCGGCGACGTTTTGAGCAACGCCCATGGCAAGCATGGCATCCAAGAAGTGGTGTACGAATGCAGTGAACTGAGAAGGGGAGATTTTGAGTGGCCAATGGATCGCGTGAAGCTCTCGACTGCTACGCGAGACAGGGCCGCCTAAAGCCGACAAGATAAATTCGAGCTGCATTTTCGCTAGTCGATCACGATCGACGTTTTCGAAAAAGTGACTGAGATCCGGGTCGGCGAAAATTCGTGCGTACATGCCCGTCACTATCTCGTGGACACGTTCTGGACCTCCGATCTGGCCAATCAAGTCTTGCTCTTCCATCATCCTTGCCCCTTTTTGTGCGTCATCTGTACTGCGGGTCGACTCGCGGTCCGGCCGCCATTGATGGTCGTGTGATGATTCCGACTATTTTTGCTGCATTCGAAATTCTTCCGTGGATCGCACCATCATTTGCATGACGTCCTGTCTTGCTAGCAGCGGTCTTTGTTCTGCAAGTCGAAGTTCGCTGAGTGTTTCGTAATCATGCCTGTCTAAGTAGCCAACGATACCTTCGGCAATGTGAGCGATCGCGTCGGGACCCGACCGGTAGATCTCGCTTGTGATCATGGCCACGTCAGCTCCGGCGGCGAAGGCTTGGATACACTCTTCTGTCGATGTGATACCGCCGGAAGCGGCGACGGAAATCGGTAGTGGACTCACGTTGAGATTCGCGATGCCTCGTAGCGTCTGGTCGAAGAGTCCCGCCGTGCTTACGTGCCAAGCCGGTGACTGCACTCCCGAATCGCAGTTGTGTTTCCAGAGCGGTTCGGAGCCAAAGCAGACCACGCCCATGGCACCGACTTCAATCAAACGCCATGCAAAATTGCCGAGGCTGGTATGGAACGGAGACAATTTGACGGCGACTGGCAGGGAGTGAAGATCGCAGAATTCCTCAACGAGCCGCAGGATTTTGTCTTCGACTAAGTTGGCGGATTCGTTCGAGCAACGCTGAACCCCTTCGAAGCAGACTTCGATTGCATCGACACCGGCGGCTTGCAGTTGTTCCCCAAAACGCATCCATGTACCCAGCGTGTGGCCGTTGAGGCTCGCAAAAATTGGAATGCCGACTTGTCGCTTTAGCCGCGGGATGGCACTCAAGTACTCATTGATACCAACACGAAAGAGGGATTGGTAAGACTGCACGTCGAGTTTTTTCTCCTCAGCGCTCAGCGCGGCTCCTTCAGTCGCGAGTTCCGCGACAATTTGTTCTTCGAACAGCGAGGGGAGCACCAAGGCTCCTGCGCCGGCAATCGTCATCATGCGAGCTTGTTCGCACTCCAAGCAGAGAGGGCAAGCCCCAATGACGATTGGTGATCGAAGCTTCAATCCACAGTATTCAGTGGAAATGTCGGTTCGCCATTTTCTTAACATGCCAGAGTTCCTTCGCGGTTTCGTATCGACGGAAACGCGGGGAGTGCAAGTTGAATAGCGCTTCGCGTTCCGTCCTGGAGTAAGCACCAGTAGCCGTAGAAGGCGTCGAAGTAGAGTTTCTGCGGGTGATCTAAGTCGGAGTCCTCCGCACTATCCGCGTCGCAGTACTCAATGGCTCGGCTCAGGTTAGAGAGCACGTAGTGATGTTCTTCGAGGATCATCTCCGTGCATGTGCCGAGTTCGTGATGGTAGCGGCCCCTTAGGTTTCGCAACTGCCGAAGTAAGTCAACTTCTAGTACAAAAAAACGGAGTAATTGAACTCGGAGTGCGCGAAGTTGCTCGCCTAGCCGCTGTCGCTCGGCTTCATTTGTCGCACGGATTCGATGTCCACTGAAGTTCCCGATATGCTCGCTGACCGCTCGGCTTTCGTTGAGCCAGTTTCTTGCTAACTCGATGACGTGTTGGCGATTCGTATGCATGGCTTGCTCCCATCTCGTTATGGAAAATGGCGCTGTCCGATACTGGTTTGCATCGTTCGTTTCTTTCTGCCAGCTATAGCTATGCACGCCGAGTGCCAAGTTGGAATCCTGGCTCTGCGAATCAGAAGGAATGTTGTGGTTCTCCTTAGAAACGCGCAAATAGCCGGGTCTACTCAGCGGAGCGAGTCAAAGAAAGCAAGTCCTGCGTACAAACTCAGGACTTGTCGGATTCGTTCGGGGATTGGCCAGAGAGTTGACCGTGACAAGCTGGCTCAGAATGTGACACAGCGTCGCGCGCTGCGCAGTTTGCGGTGACCCGGAGAGAGCTAACCGCTTGAGGGGACTTGAGAACCGGTTTGGAATCGCTCGAGGAGACGGTAGAGTTTTCTTCGATGAATGCCCAGCGCGCGCGCTGTCTGAGCCTTGTTGCCCTTATTTTTTTCCAGCACAGCCAGGACATGCGACTTTGCCATCGAGTCGAGACTGTCGCCGTCCGGTTCAGCGCCCGAGCCGCCAGGCGAGGTTGAACTCAAGCTTGACGCTGCCAGGTCCGCTGGGCTGGTTGTTGCAAGAGAATCGACCAGCTCTCTTGGGAGGTCATCGATGGTGATTTCGTCGCCGTCTGCAAGGATTGTGGCTCTTTGGATGACGTTGATCAACTCGCGAACGTTACCCGGCCAACGGTAATTGCGCAGTACGTCGAGTGCCTTTTCGTCCACGACCCAGGGCTGCGGGAGAAATCGTTCCAGTAGTAAATCGACGTCGCCCTTGCGTTCTCGCAGCGGGGGCAGTGGAATTGGTAGGACGTTCACCCGATAATAGAGATCCTCACGAAAGTTTCCCGAGCG
This sequence comes from Pirellulaceae bacterium, assembly GCA_045105035.1. Classification (GTDB taxonomy): domain Bacteria; phylum Planctomycetota; class Planctomycetia; order Pirellulales; family Pirellulaceae; genus Aureliella. The sequence continues at coordinate 6,383 of JBGCCZ010000059.1, forward strand.
AACTTCCTGGGATAGATTACGGTTAGTGGCTGTGACGATGCGCACATTAACCTTGCGCTCTTTGTGCGAGCCGATTCTTCGGAGGGAGCCGTCTTCCAGTGTGCGTAACAGCTTTGGTTGCACGGACAGCGGCATTTCACCTAGCTCGTCAATGAAAAGAGTGCCTCCATCGGCGACTTCGAAGAGCCCTGGTTTTTCTGAAGTTGCTCCGGTAAAGGCGCCTTTCTGGTGCCCAAACAGCTCGCTCTCAACGAGTTGCTCTGGAAGTGCCGCGCAGTTGACTGTCACGAAGGGCATTTTGGAAAGAAGGCTGGCATCATGAATTGCTTTGGCAACCACTTCTTTGCCAGTGCCGCTTTCGCCGGTGATCAGTACGGGCTTGTCAGTGGGGCCGATACGTTCAATCAGTCGTCGAACCGCGACCATGGGAGACGATTCTCCGATCAAGGTGCTCGGCTTCGACGTGTGGGCAATTGCGGCTTTTAAACGGACGTTTTCACGACGCAATTTGACTCGCTCGTAGGCCAATCTGCAGTGATGTTCGAGGTCCGCCAGAGGGCAGGGTTTGGTCAAGTAATCGCCTGCGCCGAACTTCATGGCTTGTACGGCAGATTCGATGGTCCCCTGCCCTGTCAGGATGATGACTTCCAGATCCGAAGCCGACTCACGTACACGCTCCAGCAACTCGATTCCCGACATCCCAGGCATGTTCATGTCAAAGATGCCCACGTCGAAATGTTGACGCTCGCAGAGTCCCAGCGCTTCGGCGCCACCCGCGGCTGCTGCCACGCTGTGTCCCTTACGTTGCATCCACCGCGAGCAAGAATCGCGAAAATCCGCGTCGTCTTCGACGATGAGTAGCGAGATGCCTTTTGTCATACGTGATGCCTATAATCGGTCGACAACCAGAGAGCGTGTTTAGGATTCAACTGCCCCAAATGAGCTTCGCACTTCGCCTGAAGCAAATCGAATGCCGTTACTTGAGAAATTCGGGAATCACACAACTCTATTGGTTCAGATCTTAACCTAGCGTTCACCTTAGTGAAATTCGTCGAAACTTGGGAACGACTTGTATCGGCGATGGTGCGCCTTGTGTGTCTATCTGCACACTCGCACATGTGCATCACATAGCGTGCGCGATCGGTGTATCGATAAAAGGGCAATCGACCTAACGGCGGACAGGCAGTCGAATAGAAACGGTGCTTCCCATGCCGGGCGTCGACTGGACCTCAATCATGCCATTGTGTGCGTCAATAATTCTACGGCAGATGGCGAGTCCCAATCCGGTCCCTTTTTGCTTCGTCGTAAAGAAAGGTTCGAACACGCGCGCGGCAACTTCGGGGCTCATTCCCACTCCGTGATCCTGGATATCGATGACCTGCCAGTCCTCGCTGCGAAAGACGCGCACTTCGATTGGATTTCCATTTGGGCTGCCCGCTTGAATTGCATTTTCGATGCAATTACGAAGCACTTGTTTCAATCGAAACTCGTCTACTAAGTTGGCAGCCGCACCTTCGTCTACCTGGATTGTAATTTTCGATACGTCAGCGACCTGGAGATCTAGCTCGTTGAGCAGTTCGTTCAGTAAAGACTCGATCTCGATTTCACCTAAGTCAAGTACGATTGGAGCGGCGTAGCCTTTGACTTCGTCGTAGTGATGTTCCAGGTCTTCGAGTGCGCGTCGAATCCGATGACTGAGCTCCATTTGTTCCTTGTCGTCCAATAGATCCAACTCGAGCAGATCGAGACTCGCCCGAGCGCGTTGCAGTGCATTGCGGCTCTCGTGCGCAAGGCCGGAAACCATCTCGCCAATGGCTCTCAATCTTTCTCTTGGAAGGGCATCAGCCAACCTGCGTTGAGTAGCGTCGAGTACGTTCGCCAAAACGAAGAAGCTGCCCTTGGATTCAAAAGGGTGCAAACTGATGTCTACAGGGAAATCGGAGCCATCTTTGCGTCGAGCGAACAATTCCTTTTCTTCCGCCATGGTGCGGGCTCGCGGCTGTTTCGAATACTGCTTGCGAACTTTTGCATGTCGATCGCGCGCAGCACTCGGTACAAGCGTCTCGATACGATCCCCGAGAAGTTCATCTTCGGTATAGCCAAGCCAAGCGTTTAGTTGGGGGTTGGCATACACGATCAAGCCTGACCGATCCACGACCACCATTCCGACTGGCGACGCTTGCATGATGAGATGCATGAACTGCGTGTCGTGGAGTATTTTGCTGAGTTCGTCTGACGAGAGACGTTCGTCTTGCTGCATAGCTCTCACGCCTTTGGGGTTGCTTTGAAGGGCGCGCGACCGGGCTGAAGTGCTCCCTACAGGTGCTGAACTCAGTCGAGTTCAAGCCGGATTTCGACGGGGCAATGATCGCTCCCAAGGATCTCTTGCCGAATATCGGCGGAAACCAAATGCTCTCGCAGTCGCTGGGCAATCCAAAAGTAGTCCAAACGCCAACCAATATTCTTCTCCCTGGCGTTCATCCGATACGTCCACCAACTGTATTGATCGGCTTCCGTATTAAACTCTCGGAACGAATCGACAAACCCACCGAGTTCGACGTTCGACAGGCTGGAACGTTCTTCGTCGGTGAAACCCGCATTTTTACGATTGGCTTTTGGGTTGGCCAAATCGATTTCTTTGTGCGCGACGTTGAGATCGCCACAAAATATGACTGGCTTGCGGCGATTGAGTTTCTTGACGAAATCAAGAAACGCAGCGTCCCATTCCATACGATAGTCGAGGCGAGCGAGTCCACGTTGGGCGTTCGGCGTGTAGACATTCACTAAGTGGAACGCATCGTAAGTGGCCGTGACGACTCTGCCTTCGCGATCATGTTCCTCTAGGTCCATGCCGAGTTTGACACGCTTCGGTTTGACTTTGCTCCAGACAGAAGTACCGCTGTAGCCTTTCTTCTCTGCGCAGTTCCAGGACTGAAAGTAGCCCAGATCGTCGGCCCATCCGAGATCCACTTGCTCTGGCGTTGCCTTCGTTTCTTGCAAACAAAGGACGTCGGGCTGCTCGGACTCGACGAACGCCCGGAACCCTTTTTCCATCGAGGCACGAATGCCGTTTACATTCCAGGAGACCAAGTGCATCGTCAGTAACATTCCACGCAGTGAAAAGAATCTTCAAACCGTTCCTTAGCCTCGAAGCGACGTGGCAATGCAAAGCCGTCAATGCTAAGTCGCGCGGCAAAGAAGACGAACAGTCTACTGTGGCTTCCAAAAAATGGCAGGCGGGCACAAGGTTAGCTTGGAGGCTTGATGCCACCGTGACAGCTGCGTGTGACCGACTACTGGACAACTCCTTGAATCCACTCTGACATCAGCGTTAGCGTATTGGCGTCGAAGGTCTCTTCGATCTCGCTGTACTCCTGTAGGAGCCCTGTTTGGCAGTTCTGAAACAAGTGATTCAAGTTCGGAATCTCAATGAGCTTGAATTCTTCGGTCGGGGCTTTTTCCAAAGCCGCTTTGATGGCGGCTAAGTTTAAATTGGGTTCCACTTGCAGGTCCTTTTCACCGTTGATTGCCAGAACGGGGCAAGTGACTTTCTCAAGGTTGGTCGACGGTTCGTAGGCCATGAAATACTCGAACCATGGAGTTCGCAACTGACTGACTGCGCCAGCAATGAGTGCATCAACTTGTTCTGGTTTTGCACCGCCGGTGAAATCTTCTAGGAGTTCTTTGGCTTGCTTCCTAAAATCTTCGTTGGAAAGCGGCGGTTTGACTTTGGCGAGATCAATCAACGCTTGTTGCACTTTACCTTCGCGCTCTATCGTTTCGTCATCCATGCCGGATGCTTTCAAGATCAAGGCGCCTTGGCTGGTCACGATTTTTTCACCATTCACGCCGAGGCCTGCCATCAGAATAATGAAGGCGATTTCTTTGTCGTCGGCCGCGACCATAGGAGCGATCAAACCACCTTCACTGTGACCGCAGATGCCGACTTGGTCTTCTGCGACTTTGGGATGAGCCTTCAAGAAGTTGACGCCTGCCTGGACGTCGCGCGCGAAGTCAACGGAAGTGGCCGTCGCAAAATTTCCTGTGGACTCTCCGACGCCTCTATCGTCGAATCTGAGCACTGCGATTCCGTTGCGTGAGAAGTGATCGGCGATGACCCAAAACGGTTTGTGGCCTGCAAGCGATTCGTCACGGTCTTGAGCTCCTGAGCCACTGACAAGAATAACCGCCGGTGCGGAGCCCAAGGTCTCATTTGGAACAGTTAAAGTCCCGGCGAGAGTGACTCCATCGGCTTCGTTCTTGAACGTCACTTTCGTTGAAGTGTACGGAAACGGTGCCTTGGGCATTTGTGGGCGATTGGGCGAATTGGATTTGGCGAGAACTTCGTCTGGTTTTTTTTCTTTTGTTAACGTTAAAGAGGGCGACAAGAAACCCTGTTTCCACGTGCCGATCATTTGCGTCCCATCGTCGCTCAGCTCGCCTTCGAACGACGCTTTCAAGGCGGGGACTTCGAGCGTGATCTTGCCTTCACTCTCGGACCGATTCGCAATGAAGCCGCCGACTTTTTGCGAGATGCTATCTAAGAAGATCTCGCCGGACTCTAGTTCTCGAATCTGAATATCGAGTTTTTGGACGATCACATTGATCGTTCCCGTCCACAGACTTTTGATTGCTGGTCTGGGAATCTCGACGACTCTCTCAAAATCGAGATCGATGTCAGAGCCGCGCTGTTTCCACTTTCCGTCCGAATTGCCCTCCGAGACTTTTCCTTCGTAAGTGGCTTGGGTCTGCTTCAGGCTGAAGCCCAGTTGCGAGCCGTCGTTGGTGACATCGGAGAGCACAAATTCGGCGTTGCCTTCATCGAGACTGATCAGTTTGCCAGTCCAGCGTTTCTCCGACTCCTGCAGCTTAACGGCGAACCGAAATTGTCGCCCGCCGGCGGTCATCTTCCCGAACCAGGTCTCGGAGCCAGAATCTTGGGCCTGTGTATTGGACGCAGTCCAACCCAGAGTCATTGTTGCAGCGAAGAACGCGGATCGGACGGCTAGGCTCAAATAGGTTTGGCGATTCAGGTGCATGGGTTTTTCTCAGTTAAAACGGCGTGGGTCGGCGGGCCCGGATCGGTCAATCTGAGTCCTCATATTTGCCAAGTTCTCAAAGATAAGGTAGATCCTAGGGGTGAGTTAGGCGCGCAGAGCCAAGTTTTGTCGGAATCCTGCGCTCATTTGAACCTATCGCAGCGGTCTTTCGACCAGCCTGCGAACACTACCATTGTCCCGCAAACAAGATCGTTGTTCTGCGAAATTACGAAGGATCCGAATATGAGTTCACTTGACCAGTTAAAGCAGCACACCACCGTAGTCGCCGACACCGGTGAAATCGATGCCATCGCCGAGCACAAGCCGCAAGATGCGACCACAAACCCTTCGCTGCTCTTCAAGGCCGCTCAGCTACCTGAATATCAGGGCCTTGTGGACGAAGCGATCTCTTACGCTCAATCGAAGGCAAACAGCGAAGATGCGCTGATCGATGCGATTATCGACAAGCTGGGTGTCACCTTCGGCTGCCGGATCCTTGAGTTGATTCCAGGACGCGTTTCGACTGAAGTCGATGCGCGGCTCAGCTTCGATACTCAAGGAACCGTCGACAAGGCACACGAGCTTATCGAGCTGTACAAGGAAGCTGGCGTTAGCTCAGATCGAATCCTAATTAAGATCGCGAGCACCTGGGAAGGCATTCGGGCCGCAGAGATTCTGGAGAAGGAAGGCATTCACTGCAATCTGACTCTGCTCTTCGGATTTGGGCAGGCCATTGCTTGTGCAGAAGCCGGAGTGACCTTGATTAGTCCTTTTGTTGGTCGCATCTACGACTGGTACAAAGCCGATCAAGGTGTGGATCACATCGCCATTGAGAACGATCCGGGCGTGGAGTCAGTCACCAATATCTACAATTACTACAAGCGCCACGGTTTCAAGACTGAGGTAATGGGAGCAAGTTTCCGTACCGCCGAACAAGTCATGGCCCTGTGTGGCAGCGATCTGTTGACGATCTCACCAAATCTTTTATCCGAGCTAAGTAGTTCAGACGTCGACGTGCCAAAGAATCTGGATGCGGATGCAGCTAAAGCAATGGACATCGAGAAGGTGGAGATGGACGAGAACGTTTTCCGCTGGATGCTGAATGAAGACGCGATGGCAACAGAGAAACTCGCTCAGGGGATCCGTGGTTTTGCGGCAGATCTCGATAAACTTCGAAGCTTTCTAGCTCAACGCATGGAATCCGTCGCAAGCTAGTGCCATTGTTGTGTGGAGGCTGTCAGGGCGTTTAGACCCTTGCTTTGACTCAATCTACGACAGCATTTTGAGGTAGTTACTCCACTAAGATGGCTCTTCCGCCGCATGTTGGAATGAGCCGTTTTGCAAGAAGTGATGAACTTGCTCGGCGGTGTTTCGCTTGGTTACAACGCTTGAGTGGAATCCGCTGAGCATCAGGTAGTCCTTGGCGCAAGCCAGTCGTGTGCTTTCGGGTTTTACGACAAAGTCAGTGTTGGCTTGAATGATGCCTACGTCGACTGGACAAGCCAGATCCTCTTCGAGCCGATTCACGAGACTGTCTTGCGTATCGCGAATGTCTCTCAATGAGGGGCTTAGCCAGCCGAATAGCTTCGCATAGAGGCTGGCAACATGAGAGCCGTGGTTTGGTGGGCAGAGCATCACGATGCGCCCCAGTTTGGGTGGGCATTCATGTTGCAGTGCGAGGCGAGCTACGACATTGCCCATGCTGTGAGCCACAATGTGCAAGCGATCATGATCGTTTGCTTTTAACGCTTCAAGCTTCGCTTGCATCTTTTCTGCGTGACGCTCAACGCCCGACCACATGCTGCGATAGCCCCAGTTCACGACTTGGTAACCTTGTCTACGAAGGCGCCACGCCATGGGGCTCATGACGAACCAGTGGGCTCCATAGCCATGGGTAAGGAAGATGCACTCGTTGTGAGGGAGCTTCTTGGCGTCCTCTTTTCCTTGATCGGGCTTCGGCTGAACGCTGTTTTCCTGTTTCATTTGCATGGGTCGTTTTACTTAGAGCGTCTTTCGATTTATCGCAACACTGGCTTCCGAGGTGAGGCAACGCTTCGCGGCAAGCATCCGTTGATGCTGGTATACGGAAAATGAGAATCCACTCTAACCCAGGCTGAGTGTTTCTCCGAGTCGTCAGTTTTATCGACTCAATTTCCCAAGAGACGCCAATGTTCCATCTTGGCGAACGAATTTGTGTGTCTGGATCGGATGGATCTACGCTTTCGATCTAACAGTCAACTTGGCAGTGCACTGATCGCCACGAACCTACGGGTTGAAAACGTCAGCTTGGAGTCCTTGGTACCCAGGTTGATCTGGTCGTGGACGGCAGCGAGACTACAATCGTCCGGCATTAGCTAAAAGAACCTTCTCGAACGCAATAGCAAGCACATGCCCAAAACCTCGATCAATAATCAGTCCGGAGACGTTATTATCGCGGACGGTGAAGAGCTGAATTTGCGAAATCGAAATTTGGCTGCTTTCTTGGCTTGGGTCGTTCCGGGATCGGGCCACTTCTATCAAAGACGCTATCTCAAGTCTGCGGTTTTCTCAGCTAGCGTCTTTATGACTTTCCTCATTGGCATGTTCATCTCTGGGGGGCGTTGCGTTTACGCGTCTTGGAACAAGACGGAAAAGCGTTGGCAGTATGTATTGCAAGCAGGGGTTGGCTTCGCGGCGATCCCGGCGGGCTTGCAAGCCTATGCCGTGCGCGGTGGATCGGAGCCGCCACTCGGGGACATGATGTTGGGTCCAGAGAGCTTGCGAGAGCTCGATAGCTGGCACAAAGAGACGGCTTCTGGCTTCGACATGGGGACTCTATACACGATGGTCGCCGGCTTGCTAAATATTCTGATTGTCTTTGACGCCTACGCGGGTCCCTTGCCGCCACCGGTGCCCAAGAAGAGAGAGGCCGATGAGGAGTCGTCGGATGGCGAAGACTCAGGGGCTGAACTCCCAGATTCAGCGGCCACGACATAGCGTCATAACAGTACTTCTAAATGCAGTAATACGCAGTCGAAGTGATTCGTGGGGTTTGGCTGTGCTGCTAACGCGGCTTTCCGTCTTGCAGGCGGAAACGATTACCGCCCAAAAGTGTTCTACGGCTTTGCAGGAGAGACTAAGATGTTGGGCCTAGTTGTAAGCATGTCGATCGGGTATTTGCTCATGTATGTACCGCTGCTCTTGGCTGTGTCTTTGGTCGTAGGTGGGACGCGGCACGAGAAGACTGAGTTGATTATGGATCAATCGATTCGAACGGCTGCTTGGATCACCTCGTTCATGCTCGGTATTTACGCCGTGCTGCAGCTCGTTTCTTGGATGGTGTAGGACAGAGTCTGTTCCCACTAGCATGTCGGCAAGCGCGCACTTCCTGGGACAGCGGCGCTGCTGGTAGGAGAAACGTGAAGTCCGTTCCGAGAGGATGGGCGATTCAAGCCTACTTTGTAGTCCTTTTTGGTAAGCAACGTTCTCGCCGAATTCGCGCGAGCTTTTCATGTGCTTGTTCGGCGAGTTCCGTATTTTGATTCCGCCCGACAAGTTTTCGAGCATAGATTAACCGGCCAAGTATCGATGAGAATTCTTGTTCTTGGTGCAGGTACCGTGGGTACTTGGATCGCCGACCTTCTCTGCCGCTATCGGCACGATGTAACCGTCGTTGATGTCGACGCGGAAAGCGTGGATCGCATTAACAACGATCTTGACGTGCGCGCTATTCAGGGGTCAGCGTCCCAGTCATCCGTCCTGTTCCAGGCGGGTGCCATGGGCTGCGAAATTTGCATCGCAGTGACTGGTGTGGATGAAGTGAATGTAGTGGCCGCGTCGATGGCAAAATCCATGGGCGTAAAGCGGTCGGTGGCTCGTGTTTACGCACCCGTTTTTCGCGACTTGAGCACTTTTGACTATCAGAGGCATTTCAATATCGATCGCTTGCTCAGCTTAGAACAACTCACTGCGATGGAACTGGCGAGAGCAATTCGAAATCCGGAGACGATTACGCTGGAGCACTTTGCCCGGGGGCAGATCGAAGTCGCGGAGTTTGAGGTGACTCGTAAGAGTGATTCGCTCGGTAAACCGCTCAAGGAACTTGCTTTCTCCGCAGGGGTTCGGTTGGGCACCTTGAAACGCGATGGCAAAACGTGGATTGCAGGTGCAAACGATGAGATACGAATGGGAGACTGGGTCAGCCTGCTTGGCAAACCGCAGGAGGTGGAGGCGGTCAAAAAGACGTTCGCTCAAAAAGCTCCTAAGCGGCAGCACGTCGTGATTGCTGGAGGCGGTGAAACGGGTTATCACTTGGCAGCCACACTGGACGGTGAACGTCATAATATTCTGCTTCTTGAATCCGATGAAGAACGCTGCGATTACTTGGCCTCACATTTGAATCGGGCGACGGTTGTTTGCTCAGATGCGACCCGGAAAGTAACGCTGGAGGAAGAGCGAGTTGGAGGCTGCGACTACTTCGTCGCTTGCACCGGTCACGATGAGAACAACATTATGGCTGGTTTGGAAGCGAAGGAACTAGGCGCGAAGAAGATCATGGCCATCGTTGGCCGACCTGACTACGCGGGCATCGTAAGTCGACTCGGCATCGATATCGCAGTCAGTGAGCGCGACGCGATGGCGCGGCAGATTTTGGGGCTATTGACGGAGGGCCCAGTCCTCAGTCAGATGCAGATGCCGTCCAGCGATGTGTACATTCTGGAGCTGGAGGTGGCGGCGCATTCGATGGTTACCCAGTCCTCGTTGGCTGAGTTGCAGTTGCCAGTCGGAGTGTTGGTTGCGGCTGTCTTGCAAGAGGATTTCGTGCGGGTACCAGCGGCTACGGATTCACTGCACCCGGGAAGCACGGCTCTCGTGCTCTGTCCGTCGGCGCAACTCGGTACGGTCGCCGATGCATTTCGTTCTAGCGAAGGCAAAGGGGCGCGATGAATTATCGACTGCTCAGTCGTACGCTTGGAATTATTTGCGTTCTCTTCGCGGCAACCATGCTGTTCTCGCTCCCGTGGGCGTTTCCTCAGCTTGGATTTCGAAAAGACGTATTCCTAGAGAACCCCGAGTTTGAGTGGGGCGGCTTTGTAGCCCTGTTCTTTTCGAGCTTGATTTCGGCCGTGAGCGGGACGTTGCTCATGTGGCTCGGCCGAGGCGGAAAGGGGCAGCCTCTGTTTCGTAAAGAGGCCATGGCAACGGTTGGACTGTCATGGATTCTAGCGACCGTGCTCGGCGCACTGCCCTACTTGCTGAGCGGAACCATGGTGAATGCAACGACTCGGATGACGATCGTCGATGCTCTGTTTGAAGCGCAGTCGGGTTTCAGCACAACGGGAGCCACCGTTCTCACGGATTTAGAGAGTCCAGATCTTGTTCCGCATTGCATTCTTTTTTGGCGGAGCAGCACACACTTTCTCGGTGGTTTAGGCATCGTTGTTCTACTAGTCGCAATCTTGGGTCAGGGGGCGCGCGGAAAGGCCATGATGCGCGCTGAGATCACCGGGCCGACTAAGGAATCACATTTCAGTCGCATGCAGCAGACTGCCGGTGTCTTTGCGTCCATCTACGTGTTGCTGAATCTAGTTCTGGCGATCATCTATTGGATTAGCGGGATGTCGCTGTTTGACGCGCTGTGCCACGCGTTTGCGACGATGGCAACGGGAGGCTTCAGTACTTACAACGCAAGCTTGGGACACTTTGGTAGCGCCTGGATCGAGTACATTACGATCGTGTTCATGATCCTGGCAGGAACCAACTTCGCGCTGCTGGCCTTCGTGGCTTCGGGACGTGCCGACCGACTGTGGAACGACACGGAATGGCGCGTTTACTTGGCCATCATCATCATTGTAAGCTCGGCGGTGATTAGCTTCGGAATTGTGACTCAGGACTTCAACAACTTTGAAGAAGCGTTGCGGAACTCTCTGTTCCAAGTCGTATCCGTCATGACGACGACTGGGTACGGCACCGATGACTATGATCTATGGAACAACTTTGGACGCGGCGTGCTGATTCTCTTGATGTTCGTCGGCGGTTGTGCGGGTAGTACCGGAGGTGGCATGAAGGTAATTCGTCATGTTCTGCTCGCTAAAATCCTGCGTTTGGAACTCGAGTTGTCATACCGTCCGAAAGTGGTGCGGCCGTTGAGGATCGGTGGAGTAGCGATCGACGATAATGAGCTACGCAAGCATATTCTCGTTTACTTTGGACTCGTGTCGGCGATCTTCGCTAGTAGCTGGCTTGTACTGATCACGATTGAACCGGATCGGCAGTGGATCAGTGGTACGAGTACTGTTCTTGATCACAAGCTGTTGGATTGTGCGAGTGCCATTGCGGCGACGCTCCATAATATCGGTCCGGGCTACGGTGTTGTTGGTCCAACCGCGAACTACCAAGGCTTCGCCCCTTGGAGCAAAATGCTCTTCGTCTTCTTGATGATGTTGGGCCGTCTCGAAATGTTCAGCATCCTCGTGCTCTTCGTTCCCGGCTTCTGGCGAAAGATCTAGGGCATGAGATCTAGGGCATGAGATCTAGGGCATGAGATCTAGGGCATGAGATCTAGGGCATGAGATCTAGGGCATGAGATCTACTTACAGCGCCACCAGAGTTCTTCGCTCAATCCAAGTGAGTCGGCGCGGGATTGGATTTGACTTCGGAAACGTTTGGCATCCTGAGGATAGCCCGCGGTGGGAGCGATGTTGGGAACTTCGGCAGCCCAGAAAGTGTTGAACTGTTCCATCACGCGTTCACGCAAGTACTTGGCCAGCATGCTGGCCAGCCCGGTGGGTGGGAAGCGATCGCCCTTTACGGAGAAGTGTAGATCGATGGAGTGCTCTTGGTTCTGGTACGAACAACGCTCGTTTGTGATGCTGAGTGGTTGGAACCAAATATCCGGAAAAGTCTCGGCCAAGATCGGCAAGTAGTTTTTTCGGCCGCCCTGCCGATCACAGTAGATCTCGCAGTGGACGTTGGGATGTTGGGCGCGAACCTCTTGAAGTAAGTCGGCGACCAATTTGAGTGTTCGCAATGAGAGCAGCAATCCTTTACTCCCGAGTCGTTGGACTGCTTCATTGAACTCAGGCTCAGAAACGATTGCAGCTCGAGCGGAGTAGACTTGGACATCGGCTTCCGTTAACCACGCTTGGCAGAGTTCTGTAAGATCGCCAATTTGGTCCAACGGGTTGTATTGCGGCAGCCCGCATTCCTGCAGCTGGGAGTACCAGGGTGCGAGGAAGAGGCTGTCGGGTTGGTTGTCCTTCGATTGTCCGTGGGCTTCATCGATCCGTGGGAAGCTTCCGAGTTGCCTCAGAAAGTCCCCTAGACTAGCCCCGTCGGAACTCCAGTCCGGTGACGCGGCGTTGCGCAACAGGGCTAGCAACCCAGCCTCAAGTGACTGCAATCCGCCACTTGGCGTGTAAAGCTGTTTCGAATCCCCGAGAGGAATATGTTGGAGGTCTTTCTTGAGCGGCCGGGGACGGAAGCGTGCCTGAAGCCGCTCTAGCAACGCATTTTCGGTCAAATCAGCGGGGATAAGCCAAGCCGTTGCGGCAACAGTTAAGGGGCCTAGATTCGGTCCGTACCCGGCTTCGTCCGCGCCAATGAACAGTTTAAAGGAATTCATCTAGATTCCATGGCTTTTGGGGGGAACGGTGCCAATAATGGAGTCATGTTCGGAAATTCGATCTTTATGCGGTCGAATGCGGAATTTGGCGAGCGTATTGGCTTTCCTTATGCATCTAACCCCGGGATGTTCCGTTTCGAGGTTTAAGAAACCGGCTTCGGTTTACGGTTTTCGCCTATTTGCTTCTTTCGGACTTACCATTGGAACCCTATCAGCATAGAGCCATCGAGAGCATGTTTCGATTCAACTCAATCATTTTCGTTGCTGCCCTGTTCTGCTCATCCGTCAATGTTCTTGCCCAAGAGACCATCACAACTCCGGACGGACAAACAGTCACACTGCCACCAGGTATGAGTGCCGAGCAAAAGGCAAAGATGATGGAGCAGATGATGAAGGCGAGGGGTGCTCAGACGCCTGGGCCGAATCCTGCCAACCAAGCAGCCAAGGGTAAGAAGCCTGACGAAAAAGCGAAAGGTGGCGACGGGAAAGAGAAAAAAGGCGAAGAGGCTAAGCCAGAGGGGCCCGCCGGGGACATCAAGCGGAGCAACGAACCACCGGAGGAGGCGGATCCCACAGAACTGGAAGTAACGCCGAATTCGGAAGGCCTGTTGTCCTTCCAGTTTCGCAATCAGCCTTGGCCATCCGTGTTGGAATGGTATTCAGATGTCTGCAATCTTTCTTTCGACTGGCAAGAGCTTCCCGGTGACTACATCAACCTCGCCACTCAGCGACCTCACTCGCTAGAAGAAACTGGGGACATGATCAACCGCGCATTGCTAATGCGTGGGTTCACGATGTTGCTGGATGATGAAACACTCACGGTCGCGAAAATTGAGGGCCTCAACCCTTCGCTTGTGCCGCGAGTTCCGGAGAGTGAACTTCCTTCGCTACCACCGCATCGCTACGTCAGAACGTCCTTCTCGCTCTCTTGGTTGCTCGCCGAAGAAGTTCACCAAGAGTTTGCTTCGATGATCAGCAAGAATGGTCAGTTGACTCCACTCCAGTCAACCAACCGCTTGGAAGGAATGGATGCCGTCGCCAATCTACGCGACATCTATGACATTCTTCAGCGCGAACAATCTGGGATTGCGATGGAGAATCTTGCTAAGGAGTTTCCGCTCAAGCACGCGCGAGCTAGTAACGTCAAAGACCAGCTGCAACAGTTTTTGGGTTTACAGAATTCTGGAGGCGGTGGAGGCGGCAGCCCGATGTCCTCAGGTTCCGCGCGCATGATGCAGCAGCAAATGCAACAGATGCAGCAGCAAATGCAGCGTGCGATGCAGCAGCAACAACAAAAGGGTGGCGCCGCGGGCGCTACTCGTAAGGCTCGTTCGGACCGGGTCTATTTGGTTGCCAACGAACGCAGCAATAGTGTGATTGTGCATGCTCCGCCCAACAAGATGGCGATCATCGCTGCATTCATCACTCGCGTTGACGTTCGCAATGAGAATGCCGAGGACTTTCAGCGGCTCAACACACGCATGAAGGTTTTTCGCCTCGCTGCTCTGAGCCCCACTGAGCTGGTCAACTCGTTGAACGCGATGGACGTTCTGGAGCCTGCAACGCGATTGCAGGTCAACGAAGACAATAACTCAATCATTGCTTACGCGTCCGTGGCCGACCAATTTGTGATTCAAGAAGTGATTACTCGCTTAGACGGTTCCGAACGTGAGTTCGATGTTATTCAGCTCCGGCGATTGAAGGCGGATGAAGTTGCGGGAACCATCAAGATGCTGATGGGCGCGGATGAAGAAGAGGATGACAGCAGCAGCCGACGCCGGAACTATTACTACGATCCATGGGGTTCGTCGAACAGCAGCCAGAAGAAGAGCAAAGATAAGATGCGCGTCGGGGCAAACGTGCAAGACAATCAATTGATTTTGTGGGTCAATGAGATTGAGATGAATGAGATCAACAAGCTGCTTGAGAAACTGGGGGAGATTCCAAGCGGAGAGAGTCGCAAGAGAACAGTCCGAGTGATTGACGCCTCTCGGCAGCCTGAAACCTACGAGTATTTGCTGAGATTGAAGGAACAGTGGGATCGCGTTTCGCCGAATCCTCTGGTCATTCCCGATGCAGCCGAGTTTGAAGAGAAGAAGCCAGAAGACGCAGCATCTCAAGACACTTCCGAGTCTGAGGGGTCGGACGACGCAGGGCAGGATGATTCCGATGAGGCAGGCGGCGAATCAGAGGGGGGGCCATCGAGTGCGAACGAAAAAATTACGGGTGGAGTTCCCACTGAGCACCAAGAGCCTGGGTTAGTGGGGAAGCTCACGAGTTCACCGTTCATGCAAAGCGATACACCGAATGCAAAGGACGAAGGGAAGCAACCGGCGAAAAAGGTTAATAGTGCCGTTGAGGGAAAAACGAAGACTCAAACGACTTCGGCGCAGGGTCAGCGCGCACCCAGTGACGGACGCTCCAATTTGCAGCGAGCTCAAGAGATGGCTCCGCCGGCAGTAAAGATTTTCTTGGACGCGGGCGGAAACTTAGTGATCCAATCTGAGGATACGGAAGCTCTCGATCGACTAGAGGGCTACATGCAGTCCAATAAACCTCCCAAACGACCCTACGATGTGTTCAAGGTGAAGTATGCCAGAGCCAGTTGGGTAACGCTGAACTTGGAAGAGTACTTCGAAAAGAACAAGGATAGCGATTCGGATTTCCCGTTCTTCTTCTTCGGATATGGAAACGAAGAAGAGGACAAGGAATCGCAGTTGGGTGACAAAGTCGAATTGAAGTTCATCTGGGATAACGACACGAACACGATTGTGGTTCAGAACGCAGATGATCTCGATCGCCAAACGATCAAGGACTTGATCGAGCTTTGGGACGTACCCGAAGAGGTGGATACAAGTCGGATTCGCTACACCAAACTGATTCGCATTAAATACTCGCGAGCCGAGAACATCGTAAATACGATCAAAGAGGCGTACCGCGATTTGCTAAGTGCAAACGACAAGACCTTCACCGAAGGTGAAGATGGTGGCGACGAAGAAAGTAAGCGCAGTGGTGGCGGGAGTGCAAGTGGTGATGGTTTCAATTTCAGTGGTTTGAAGGGCAAGTTGTCTTTGGGCCCTGATACGCTGACGAACTCCATTTTGGTGTCGGTCGAAGGCAAAGAACTTATGGAGATTGTTGAGAACGTGATCCAAGAGCTCGACGTTGCAGCCGAAGATCAGGGCCAAGTCGAGGTCTACAAGCTTACTGGCGGGATGAACGGAGCTTCTTTGAAGAAGGCCCTGCAAGCGATTTTGGGATCGAAGCAACCGGGGCAACAGAAGCAGAATCCGAATCAACAACCTGGCCAAGGCCAGAACGCCGAGGCCGCTGCTCAGGCAGCCGAAGCGGCTCAGCGTGCCCAGAGCAACCGTGGTGGGCGTCGCGGTCGGAATCGCTAGCTCTCCGGCCCTCTCCATAAACGGCTCTCGTTCCCGTGCTCTGGCCTTCCTCTGTACAGCTCTGTTGATCTCTGGTCTGCCCGATAGAATAACAGCATGGATGTACTGACTGTCTTTGCACCTCGTAGCCGCGCGAAAATTGGATGAACCTTCGCAAGGCTGTCTTGGCGGTGAAAAAGCGAAAGGCCGGTGACTCCGGCAGCGATACTCCCCGCGAGTGGACTTTGGATGACGCAATCGTCCAGACGGCCGAATCGCCTGCGCTAAAGTCAGCCGTCGAGTCTGTTCAGGAACACGGGGCTGTGACGCTTGAGGCTGTTTGGCAAGGAGCGTTGGGGCCAATCGTAGCTGCCTGGCAGCGGAGCGAATCTCGCCCAGTCTTGATTCTTGCTCCGCAAATGGCCGACGCGGAGAACATTGCTGCTGAAATCGGTGAACTCTCCGGTCATGACGTAGCTGTCTTCCCAACTGGAGCGGAAGAGTCTGAGCTGGAATCGCTGACGCAGCAGGAAACGACGCAGCGACTAAATGTGCTCAGCGCGCTGCACAAATACAACGGGAATGCGGCAGAGCATCCACTGCCACTCGTTTCTACCACGCTTCCGGCATTGCTCCAAAGCGTGCCAAGTCCTGGTTCATTGGAGAGTGATCAACGGACTCTCAAGAACGGCGGCCGCGTCGATCTAGATGAAATGCGAGCCTGGTTGTTGAAAGCCGGGTACCACGCAACGAGCTCCGTTCAGCTGGCGGGCGAGTTCGCGCTTCGCGGAGGCATCTTGGATATTTTTCCGCCGGACGAATCATTGCCCGTTCGCGTAGAGCTATTCGATGACGAGATTGAATCGTTGCGAAGCTTCGATGTTGTGACTCAGCGAAGTATTGAGAAGCGCAGTTCTTTGCACTTGTTGGCCGTTCAGGGCTCGGTTGCAGTCGATGGCTCTCTGACTGAGTACCTGCCCGAGAATACATTGGTCATCGTCTACGAACGAGCGGCGATCGAGAATGCCGCGACGAGCTTTTTGCAGCGTGTGCCGTTCCCGGAGAGGTTTGCTGAGCCGAAGTCGGTTTGGTCAGCTCTGAGCACGTATGACCGCATTTTTGCATCTCAATTGGTAGACGAAGGCTATTTAGGAGAACTCGTTCGTCTACCGATTGGCAACGTCGAACGTATCGGAGGCGACTTGGAGCGACTTGGGCAAGACATCGACTCTCAGAGTCAGCTTCAAGTATCGACGGCTGCGACTGAATCTGAAAGTAAAGAGGTTTTCGAATCGCGACCTGTGGTCGTTGTCGCGATGAACGAGGGCGAACAAGATCGCCTGCAAGAGCTGTTGGCTTCGAGCGAAATTGCCAAGTCCGATCGACTGAACATTGTGATCAGCCAGCTGCAATCCGGTTTCGAGTTATTGCCGGACGGTGTTCTTGTCTTGACGGCCGCGCAGCTGTTGCGCCGTTCCCACGTCCGTCGCGTTACAAAGCGATCGAAGAGCAAACCGATCGATAGCTTCCTCGATCTTCGCCAAGGTGATTTGGTGGTGCACCTGTCGCATGGGATCGGCGTCTACCGCGGAACGGAGTTGCTTGAGAAACACGGACAGGAGTTCGAGCATCTGGTTCTCGAGTTCGACGGCGGGACAAAGATCTTCGTGCCGAGCTCCAAGATTGAACTCGTACAACGCTACGTGGGAGGAACGAAAAGCCGTCCTAAGTTAGCGAAAATCGGTGGTCAGGCTTGGGCCAAACAACGCAAGGCGGCTGAGCGTGCCGTGCAAGATATGGCGGTCGAGCTGCTGGAGTTGCAAGCTCGCCGTAACAGCCAACCCGGTGTGACCTTCGCGCCGGATAGCATCTGGCAGAATCAATTTGATGCCTCCTTCTCCTACGTTGAAACGCCGGACCAGCTAAAGGCGATCGAAGCGGTGAAGGCAGACATGACGACTTCCCGGCCTATGGACCGCCTGATTTGCGGAGACGTTGGTTTTGGGAAAACAGAGGTGGCCATGCGAGCCGCCTTTAAGGCGATCGATAGTGGTTATCAAGTTGCGGTGCTTGTGCCTACGACGGTGTTGGCTGAACAGCATCACAAGACGTTCCGGCAGCGAATGGCGGAGTTTCCGTTCGATATCGAGAAACTCAGTCGTTTCTGTTCAGCGAAAGAACAGCGGGCTACCAAGGAAGGAATCAAAAGCGGGCGAGTTGATATCGTGATTGGGACGCACCGTGTCGCATCCAAAGGGATGCAGTTCTACAACTTGGGGCTGTTGATAATCGACGAGGAGCAACGCTTCGGAGTCGAGATCAAAGAGCGGCTGAAGCAAATTCGAGCCAACGTGGACGTGATGACGCTTTCGGCGACACCGATTCCGCGAACGCTACACATGTCCTTGGTAGGCGTGCGCGATATTTCCAACTTGGAGACAGCCCCAGAAGACCGGATGAGCGTCGAGACTCGGACCGTACGCTTCGACGAGGACATTATTCGGAACGCTGTACTTCGAGAACTTAATCGTGGCGGCCAGATTTACTTTGTCCACAACCGCGTGCAAGACATTGAGGAAGTCGCTCGCAAGCTGCGAAACATCGTGCCTGAAGCTCGCATTGTCATTGGCCACGGTCAAATGGCAGAGGGCGAACTCGAGCAAGTGATGGTGGACTTCATCGAACACAAGTATGACTTGTTGCTCGCAACAACCATTATCGAGAGCGGTCTTGATATTCCGAATGCCAATACGATTTTCATCGACGAAGGCTATCGCTATGGCCTCGCGGAGTTGCACCAGTTGCGTGGCCGCGTCGGCCGTTACAAACACCAGGCCTACTGCTACCTGTTAGTCGATCGGCACAAGCATCTTTCTCCAGACGCGTCTCGTCGATTGCACGCGATTGAGGAGTACAGCCAGATTGGTGCGGGCTTTGGAATCGCGATGCGTGACCTCGAGATTCGAGGAGCGGGAAATCTGCTAGGGACACAGCAAAGTGGGCATATCGCGGCCATAGGTTACGAACTTTACTGCCAGCTCTTGGGCAATGCAGTTCGCGAGTTGACGCATCAGCCACCGAAACTGAGTATCGAAGTTGAAGTCGACCTGCCTGTCAAAGCCTACTTGCCAGAGAAGTACGTCCCAGTGCTTCGTGACCGAATCGATATCTACCGTAGATTGAGTCGGGTTGAGCACGTTAAAGACCTGGACGACATTCGCGATGAACTTCGCGATCGATTCGGGAAGCTACCAAAGTCGGTGCACTCGCTACTGCAAATTGCTGAACTCAAGATTGATGCGTCGCTGTGGTTTGTAAAATCGCTGCAAGTTGAGGAGAACTACCTCGTCATGACTTACAGCAACCGAGCTCGGATCGAGCACCTGGCCAAAATGCATGGTCGTCGTCTGCGAATCGTGGACAACCAAAAAGCATATTGGCTTACCGATGCCCAGTGGGAGAGTGAGAAGCAGGTTGAGGCAGCCAAGCGATCGGGACGTCGACAGATATCGACCAGTGGCGAAAAGCCTGCCAAGCCCAAACCCGTGAACTGGATCAAAGAAGCTCGAGCGGCATTCCGGTCTAGCTAACAGTCTGTGAATTGCACTAAGCCGCCCGACTCAGGACCGGCGTCTGCTGTGGAAGCGAAAAGGACCCGTGCTGCAAGAACTGCACGGCGCGGACTAGTGCCTCGCGACAACTGGGTAGAGCAAAGTGGGTTGTTGGCAAGACGCAGTGGTCTTGTTGCGTGGCGAGCGTGGTACTGGCCGCGCTGACTACAAAGTCGCGTGCAGCGGCGATGACTCCGATGTCCATTCCTGACGGGTTTGGCATGCGGTTTGGCAAGCTATTCGGTTCATCGGAAATCTGGCGGACGACAGGAAAGAGTCGGTCAAAGGCACCACGCGAATAACGCGCGAGTTTAGAGCCGGCGTTCGGTGGGGCCAGCATGACGGCGCGGCGGATCTTTGCGTTCCATTCTTTCTGCAACGCAGAGCGGACTAGAATACCGCCGAAGCTGTGGGTTAGAAAGTTGATGGAACGGATGCCTTCGTCTCTCGCCATTCTCCGCAAGACAGGAATCAGGCGTTGAGAATAGTGATCCACACTTCGGAGATAGCTTGGGTAACCGAAGTTAAGCACGAAAAACCCACGTTGCTCTAAGTGCTTTTGCGCCGGCTGCATGGAGCGACGTGTCGCAAACAAGCCGTGTACGAGTACGACTGCATCGAACTGTTTCTCGTTGTGGAGCGTAAGCGTGGTTTGATGCATGTTGGAGGCAGAGCCTTCCATTCGTTCGTATTCAGTTGCGGAGATTTCCAAAGCGTCGCCAGCATTCGTCTTAGAGCTTGACTTTCTCAAGCTTGATATCCGCGGCTACGGTGGAACGCAGTGCGGCCGAGTCGAAACTGGGGGGGCCCATTGACCCCTTCGCATTGTTGGAGAAACCATAGGGTTCTGTCGGAATCCCGAACATGCCTTTGTTCAATTTTCCGTCGTTGTTCAAGTCTTGGTAAGCAGCGATAGCCATCCCGCTTGCTGCGATTGGAACTTCCGTTGAAACCACTTCTCCCGTGACTTCGACGCTGTGCTTTTCCGAGGCGGATTCGTGGTTCGGAAACGAGGTCGACGATCGAAATATCGCTAGTCGTAGGGGTCCTGCGCCCGGTTCGAGCCCCGACACGGTCAATTTCAAACCCTTGCTAGCCGTCTTGGAAGCGTTTGAGTTCGGAGTTTGCATCGCGCTAGCAGCCTGAACGGCGTTCGAGTGGTTAGGCTCGAATACGCCAGTCTCTGTGTAGCTCGGTTGTTCGCCAGTAGGTGCCTGTTGGGCTTGGTCCGAGGGGCTTGGTGGGCTTGGCGGAGTGACTGGCGCACTTTGAGTGGGCGGCGGAGCGATGTCCGTCTTGGTTCGGCAGCCCACGAGCGATTGGCAACCAGCGAGTAGCAGGCAACCGAAAAAGGGCGCAGCCAACGCGTAGGACGACTTGCGAAACAAGGTATTGCTTTTGAATTGCATAGCGATGCGTTCCTACAAAAAGTGCGGAGCTAGGCGGTTTTGAGCCGTTGGCCAATCCAAATTGCGAACAGACCTAAAATAAGCGCCATCGATCCTAGAACGGCAACTTCCGTGCGAATTGCCGACAACGGTAGGTCGTACCAGAAGATTTTCTTGAAACCATCCAAGGCCCAACCGTTGAACGTCAGGTGACCAAGTTGCTTCATGGTGTCGCTCATGATGTAACGTGGGATCATACTTCCGCCTATGGCGGACATGCCGAGCACCAGCACTAGGGAAACCCCGTTCAGCTGAGTTCGGCTTTTGCAAAGCGTTGCAAGGAACAGAGCGAAGCTGGCGCTGGCCGCACAGGTGACGGTCGACATGACGATGAAACCAGGTAAGTGCCCAAGAAGGTCCACTTCGAAAACCAGTTGTCCCCAGGCAAACATCGTAGTCATCTGCAGCATTCCGAGTCCCAGGATCGAAAGCCACTTCCCGATCATCAACTCCGTAACCGACATGCGACTGGAGAGTAGACGACCGAGAGTGCCTGCCTCTTTTTCTTCCAAGAGGCTAGCTGCTGCTCCGCTGGAGGCGAACAGGATGAACATGACGGCGATGCCTGCAGCGTACATGGCCACTTTGGGCTGATGCTTGTTCGAAGCGAAAACGTTCTCTTGCTCAAATTCGAACGACGGTAGCGGTTTGGTTCCTAGGCTGCTTGCGAACGAAGAACCAACGGGTAGCGTCGCCGAGGCGAGTTGAACCGCAGATGCCGGAGCGGTGGAAGTGAACTGTGCCGTTGTGATCGGTAGCGAAGGATGGCTTGCCGCAATCGCTTGCGCGAGCGCCGCTTCAACGACTTGGGCACTGATTGGATTTGTGCCTTCATTCAGTAGCCGCACGGTGGGCGTTCGGGGCTCAGTCGATGTCGCTGCGTCGTTCCTTTTTGCTGTTTCGGGGAAGTAAACGACAACTTCGGTGTCGAGCTGACTGATCAGGGAGCGGGCGAGACGTGCAATTGGCCAATTTTCTGAAGTCTTTCCGACGCCTCCGACCGATTCGATCTCTTCGCGTTCCAGGAAGTTTTTGACGACTTGCCGCGAATGTTCGGTTCCAACATCGTTGATCACCGTGACACGAACTGTCTTCACCGTCATCCCGACACCTCGACTAAAGATCAAGGCAAAGATGCTGAAGAACAAGACGGGTACTGCAAAGATCAGCAGCAGTTCTTGTTTGCTATTCCAGGTGCGGAGCACACTGACTTTGATCACAGTACCGATCACTCT
The DNA here is from genome assembly GCA_045105035.1 of Pirellulaceae bacterium. GTDB lineage: Bacteria > Planctomycetota > Planctomycetia > Pirellulales > Pirellulaceae > Aureliella. The sequence continues at coordinate 28,699 of JBGCCZ010000059.1, forward strand.
CGCAGCTCCTTCCCGGTTAGGTGCAAGAACATATGTTGCAGTGTTGGACTTCGCAGGCTCAAGTCTTCCAGTGGAAGTCGCGCGGCTCGGATACGTGTCAGCAAGGATGGTAATTGGGTGGTGACGTCCTCAATGGGACAAGTGGCTTCTAAGCCGGATTTGGCCAATTGCAATGGTGCTGGAACTCGCGATTGAGGCGCGGTGAATTGCACGCGAACGTACTGTGCTGTTCCGATGGTTCGTGACAGAAGTTCTTCGAAGCTGCCGCAGTCGACGATTTTGCCTTGATCGATGATGGCAATTCGATCACAACGCTCTTGAGCTTCTTCCAGGTGGTGTGTCGTCAATAGCATTGCGGTGCCGGCGTCAAGCAAACCGGCAAGCATCTCGTAGATGCGTTCCCGACTCTGGGGGTCGACGCCAACTGTGGGTTCATCAAGCAAGAGGATTTGGGGACGGTGCATCACGCTGCTGGCAATGTTAAGCCGGCGTTGCATCCCGCCCGACAATCCGCCAGCCAGTGCACGCCGCTTCTCTGAAAGCTGAGCCCATTCAATGGCTTCGTGAACGACGTCACGGATCTCCGACTTGTCGATGCCCTGAAACCGCGCAAACACGGACAGGTTTTGTTCAACGGAAAGATCGCGATAGACGGCGATTTCTTGGGGGACGATCCCAATGATGCTCTCAAAGTCGCCAGCAAATGAGCAGCGAATTTCGCCAGAGTCTAACTTCCGCCGGCCGGCCAGGCATTGCAGCAAGCTTGTCTTGCCTGCTCCGTTGGGGCCGAGCAAGCCCAATACCTCACCACCATGGACATCCAAGGAAACACCTTGCAGTGCTTGGACGGCTCCATAGGCGATTCGGGCGTCTGTAACGGAAAGTGCGGGAGCGGGTTGGGTAATCACATCGCGTGCTAGCAAAATGAGCCGAGTCAATAACTTCTTGCATGTAGCGGTTTCGTCACAGCGATGCAAGTTCGCTCTGGTAGGCGAGCAGAGAGTCAGTCCAGGAAGTCGAGCAAGTTCCAACTTTCACATGCGTCGCTATCGTTCGCAGCATGTCAAAGAATCTTCATTGGGAGACTCTCATGGCCCTGTAGTGTGACAGTCCGCGCCCTTAATCGATCTGTTAAGGAGGTCACAGAAGCATCCGCCGCAAAGCGTATTCCTTCGGTGGTCGAGCGGAGGTCGTGTCTGAGTAGGTTGGGGAGTCTTCATCAGACCGCGTCTTTCGAACTCATCTACTTTTCTGACGGTACCCAACTCTTCTCTGGGGCTAGCAAGGGAGACTTCCAATGCCGAGTCGAAAATCAGCGTCCAATCGCAACAGATCGCAACGACGGACTCGCTCTAACAAGCGATTCATCGAACGTCTGGAGAAACGTGAGCTTCTTGCCGCAGACATGATGGCGTTCCATCACAACTTGGCGGAACCGACGGACGTCAACAACGATTCCGTCGTGAGCGCGATTGACGTGTTGATGGTGATGAATGAGCTGAACGCCCGTGGAACCAATCGCGGTGGAGGCGAAACGACACGATTTCTGGATGTGAACAACGACGAACAACTCACGCCCATTGATGCTCTCAGCGTCGTGAATGAAGTCAATCGAAGAGGCCGAGGTGGGCGTGATGGTGGTGATCGCCGGGATGACCCACGAGATGATCGTCCTGACGATAACCTCAGCGAACCACAAGAATTCGCGTCCATCGACGGTACCGGAAACAACATCGAAAATCCGGAACAGGGAAGTACTGGGGAGGAGTTCTCGCGTTGGGTGTCAGCCGAGTACGAAGACGGATTGGGAGCTCCGGCTCATCCCGATTGGGCGAGTGCGCGCGAGGTTAGCAATATCTTGAATTCCGTTCCGACGGACGAGAACGGAGAAGCCCTAGACATCGATAATTCAGAAGGACTTTCGGATTTGACTTGGATCTTCGGTCAGTTTATCGATCATGACATTACGCTTAGTGGTGAAGGTCATGACGAGTCTTTCGCAATCGAAGTCCCCGAGGGAGATGCTTTCTTCGACCCGTTTGGAACGGGTGAGGCCACTATCGGCCTGACTCGGTCAGCATACGAGACGGATTCTGACGCTTTGCGGCAGCAGTTCAATGAAATTTCTGCCTTCATCGATGGCTCTGTCATCTACGGTTCGGATCAGGCGCGTTCGGATGCCCTACGAACATTCGAACGTGGCAAGCTGGCGACTAGTGAGGGAGACCTGCTTCCATTCAACGAGCTTGGATTACTGAACGCCGGTGGTGATTCAGTGGACCTGTTTATAGCGGGGGACATTCGGGCTAACGAGAATTCAGCGCTCGCAGCGATGCACACGGTCTGGGTGCGCGAGCACAACAACGTGGCGGAGCGGATTGCGGAGGAGAATCCGGAACTGTCCGACGAAGAGATTTTTCAGCAGGCGCGACAGTACGTAACCGCTGAACTGCAGTCGATTACTTACAACGAGTTTCTCCCAGCCCTCTTGGGACGCGGGGCAATCAACGACTACGAAGGCTATGACTCCTCTGTAGACCCATCGATCTCAAACGTATTCGCGACAGCCGCCTATCGGTTCGGTCATACGATGCTGTCTTCTGAGCTACTTCGACTCAATGAGGATGGTTCCGTTGCGGAAGAAGGAAACCTGGCTTTGCAGGACGCATTCTTCAACGTGGACGCGTTGACTGAGAACGGTATTGATTCCATCCTGCGTGGTGCAGCGACCCAGACGGCTCAAGAGGTCGATCCCTTCATCGTCGACGATGTCCGCAATTTCTTGTTCGGTCCGCCTGGTGCTGGAGGCTTCGATTTGGCGTCGCTGAACATCCAGCGTGGGCGAGATCATGGACTTGCCGACTACAACCAGATTCGATCGGAGATGGGGCTGGATCCCATTACTTCGTTCGCAGAGATCTCTTCCGATCCATCCATCCAGGCGCGTTTAGAAGAGGCCTACGGAGATGTGGATTCGATCGATGCCTGGGTTGGAATGTTGGCCGAGGATCATACTCGCGGATCGACTTTGGGGGAGACCGCAACTCTGATCATTGCGGAGCAGTTCCAGGCACTACGGGATGGAGATCGTTTTTATTACGAGAACGTATTCTCCGGCAGCGAGCTGAATGAAATTCAGAATGCGAGTTTGGCGGATGTCATTGAACGCAATTCGGGAGTTGACTTCGCCCGCGGCGCGAATGCCTTCCAGTCGCTGGAGTCCCAAACTGAGACGCCAGCTGATGGCGACGGTCGGCGAGATGGAGACCGAAACAATGGAATTCCCAACATTGAGAACGACCGCCGCGAACGAAGAAGAGTCGACGAAGCCTTACGTCAAATGTTCGAGGAGAATCAGGGACGTCTGGCTTGATCGTCAATGAATGTCGGAAACGGAATTTTGCGCTCTCAAACGGGAGTCCATAATTCAAGTTTTCGGTCGCTTGCCCTGTCTTGGACCGAGTGCCGTGTGTTCAGGATGGGGCGAATTTTTCTTGCAGTTTGGGAAATTGACCGCCTAACGCTGAGTCATGGAATGACTACAATCGGCTCGCAAACTGGTGGCCCCAATGCATGGAGAGCTCACGTTCGTCGCTGAGTGGCAATGCCGCCTTTACTGCAGATTCGCCTTTCCCGCGTACCCGGAACGTGACGACGAACGCCGATAAATCGCGTCCGCTGCGATCGAACTGGTTACAGTAAATCGAAAAATACTCTTGTCCGTCGGCAATCGCCCTCAATCATCCGCGAATGAACGAAGAAATTCTGCAGCAAGTTCAAATAGCCTACGGTGTCGAAAATTGGTCGGCGGGCTATTTCGATATCAACCGCAAAGGCAATTTGACGGTCCATCCCCAAGGCGACCCCGCGCGCTGTGCAGATTTGAAAGAGATTGTGGATCAGCTCGTTGGAAGCGGCAAAGCGAGCCTTCCTCTGCTCCTGCGATTTCCGCAAATTCTCCGGAGTCAATTGGAGTCTCTAACTGCAGCGTATCAGCAAGCGATGAGGGAGTATGGGTATCAGGGCTCGCACTTGCCATTGTTTCCGATGAAGGTCAATCCGCGCCGTGAAGTCGTCGAGGCTTTTTTGAAAGACGGCTCGCGCAGCAAAATTGGCCTTGAATGTGGCAGTAAGTCTGAGCTCTATGCCGCAATTGCCCAGCCTCAGCCTGAAGGTTCGCTGCTGCTCTGCAACGGTTTCAAGGATGAGACCTTTATTCGCGCAGCGCTACTTGCGGTCCGAGCGGGTAAGCAAGTTGTCGTAGTCGTGGAGAAGCTCAATGAAATGCGAATGGTACTCCGATTAGCTGCCGAGACCGGCGTTGCACCTTGGATTGGGTTGAGAGCCAAACTCTACTCTCGCGGATCTGGGAAATGGGCGTCCAGCGGCGGTGACTCTGCCAAGTTTGGTTTGACGACTTCTGAAATTTTGCAGTGTGTGCGATTGATTCGGGAAGCCAAGTTGGAGCAGAATCTGAAGCTGCTTCACTTCCACATTGGTTCGCAGATTACGGATATCAAGCGAGTCAAGAATGCGATGAAAGAAGCTGCCAGGGTGTTTTCCAAGATGCGGCAAATTGGCTGCAGCATCGAGTACGTTGACATCGGTGGAGGCCTTGGCGTCGACTATGACGGCTCGAAGACTCGCTTTGATTCCAGCGTAAACTACACGGTTCAGGAGTTTGCGAATGACGTCGTCTACGCCTTCAAGGTCATTTGCGATGAGGAAAACGTTACGCACCCCGTCTTAGTAACGGAGAGTGGTCGCTACATGGCCGCGTATCACTCTGTCTTCATAACATCGATTCGGGATGAGATCGAAACGTTTGCGGATGATCAACCGGAAGTGACGATCGACGAAGACGATCCTCAGGTGATTACCGAGCTCAAAGATCTCTGTGATTCGGTCAACGGGAAGAACTATTCGGAGTTCTACCACGATGCGTTGCAGCTACGCGATGAGCTCCAGATCCAATTCAACTTGGGGCTTGTTAGTCTTGAAGATCGTGCGAAGGGAGACGTGCTGTTTTGGGAAATCTGCGATCGTGTCCTGCGCGAGGCCGAGTTTGATGGGTTTTCAGACGAAGAGTTTGAGCAGCTTAAAAGGAACTTAGCCCAGAAGTACTTGTGCAACTTCTCGTTGTTCCGCTCTGCGCCGGATAGCTGGGCGATACGCCAGATGTTCCCCGTCGTTCCCATTCACCGACTCAACGAGCGACCTTCGGATTTTGCCACGCTTGTGGATGTGACCTGCGACAGTGATGGGAAGATTGACCGCTTTGTCGATTTAAAAGATGTGAAGCAAACGCTCGAACTGCACGATTGGGATCCCAACGTTCCCTACTACCTAGGAGTCTTCTTAGTCGGCGCGTACCAAGAAGTCATGGGCAATCACCACAACCTGTTTGGTCATCCCAATGAAGCGCACGTTGTTGTCGACGAAGTTGGGCAATTCCACGTGCAGAAAATCGTACCGGGTAGCTCGATTGAGGAGATGATGCAATTCGCGAAGTACGGTTGTGAGCAGTTAGCGGATTCGTTTCGCAAGCAGCTGGAAGAGCTGCCTCAGCAATCGGCCTTGTCGACAAGCGAGATCGATCAGCTTGTGACTGAGTACGCTGGGCTATCGAAAGGCACGACGTACTTATCGTAGACGTGATCGTCTTAGGGGGTAGCTCGACCATTCACTGTGGTTCGTTCTTCGCGAATAGCGCGAGCACCGCTTCACCGGTCATTCCGACTTTGGCTCCTAGTTCTTCTGCCTGTGAGCTGACCGCTTTGACTTCGGCAGTGAGCATGTCTTCATAAGTGTCTACACCACGAACAATAGCGCCTGCGTCGCCGTTGCGCTCAAAGGAATCGAGACTGAGATAACCACAAGTCAAACAGCCGACGGAGTTGGAGATGACAAGTAAAGGGCGCTTCAGTGGGTGGCAGGTCTTTGTGAACTGTTCCAAATCGATAGGCATTCTTTGTCCAAGTGTTGGGCGTGACGGTTGAAGGTGTATTCCAATCGGGCGAGGTATTCCGGAGGCGATTTTGTGCTTAGGGGTGTCCCAGGCTACAAGCACCCATGTCGAGATTGCCACCGGAGATGACGACGACCACGGTGCGTCCACGAAAGCGTTCGGCTTCCCTACAGAGCGCGGCGAAAGCGACCGCTCCCGAGGGTTCTGTCACAAGTTTGACTCGTTCGGCAATGCTCCGCATGGCGCTGAGTATTTGTTGTTCGCTGACAAGTATGATTTCGCGTACCAGTTGTCTGATGATCGGGAAGGTAAGCTCTCCAACCGTCGTTCGCAGACCGTCAGCCACCGTGTCGAATCGCGTTGGGGCTTGGATGCTTCCGCTCTGAAAGCTTCGGTATGCATCGTCGGCCCATTCTGGTTCTCCGCCGAATAGCTCGACTTCGGGGCGTTTGGACGCAATCGCCATCGACAGCCCTGAAAGTAAACCGCCTCCTCCAATGGGAGCAATGACTGTTTCAACGTTCGGAATTTGCTCGAGGATTTCCAATCCAACGGTCCCCTGCCCTGCCATGACATGCGGATTGTTAAACGGATGAACCAAGGTGGCTCCCGTAGCCGCTTGTACCTCGGCGGCTTTTTCCTCACGAGCGCTCGTGCCAGGCTCACAAAAGACAGGTTCGACGCCTAGCTTGCGGACCGCTTCGATTTTCGTTTTCGCTGAGTTATGCGGCATGACCACGTAGGCTTGGATGTCGCAGAGTTTTGCAGCGCGAGCCAATGCGGCAGCGTGGTTGCCAGATGAATGGGTGACAACGCCGCGCTGCGCTTCGGACTCACTCAGGCAGCGAACTGCATTCAAGGCGCCGCGAGCCTTGAACGCTCCGATGTGCTGTAGACTCTCGGCTTTGAAGTATAGATTGCAGTTCAGCTCCCGAGAAAGCGATTCGGAATACACGCAAGGCGTCTCCAAGGTTGCGTCCTTGATGCGTTCTCGAGCAGCCTCGATGTTTTCCAGTCGAATCTCGGTTTCTTCGGACATTCAGTTGCACTCGATTGAAGAGCGATGGGGTTCGCAAACCACAACTCGGCCTAAATTCTGCGATCTATCGATTATTCACTGCAAAAACATTATCATGCGCCGGCTCTCTTTCGTCGATGAGACAACTGCATGATTCGTTTTCGATGTCCACAATGTGATTCCTTGTTGCAGTCCGCCAGCAATACTGTCGGGCACGTAGTCCGTTGCCCTTGTGGTTCGGAAATGAAGGTGCCCCTTGTGGCTGGGGCGGTGCAGCCCTCTGAGCAACAGAGAAACCCGTCGCCTCCAGCTGGCGAGCAACAGACGGGCCGTCCAGTATTGGACGCTGTGGTTCTGCCGACGCCTGCTCCTCAACGTCCGGCTGCAGAAACCCCTTCGCCCGCCAGTATTTTGATTCGGTGCTCTTGCGGAAAAGTGTTGCGAACTCCGGAAAGCTCACTAGGTAAAGCAATCCGATGTCCCTGTGGCCGTTTGGTGCAGGTCACCAAAGATTCTGGTACGCAAACGACTGTTCAAGCTGCAGGTAATCCGCACAGGGTTGATCAATCGGATTTGAGCAACGCTGACTTGGAAGGAGCAATTCACCTGCCTCCCGAAATTCAGCCTGCTCCAATTCGCAAACGTCGAAGAAGGACTTCTGCTGGTGCAGAGAGTTCGACAACTTCGTCGGGCATGGCACGGGAACTGAAGGGTACCTCCCCTGCTCCGAAACCAGACGCAGATCGCTATTCAGCTCCACGCGCTTCGGCCACTGGAAGTCCCTACGCTTCGCAAGGATCTCTCGACGCAGACGCGGCGGCACATTCGTACCTGCAGAAAGCGGAAAAAGAGATTCGGGATCAAGATCGCTGGTTTCGACAAGACGCTGGAGCTGTCATCAATGGGATCGGGATGGTTCTAATTGCCATTGGTTTTCTGGCGATCGCAGCGAATGGTTACTTCTATGCGACCGTGGAGAGTCAGGTTGAACAGGCTATTGAGGAGCGGCCGGAAATTGAGCAAGTGCGGGAAGAACTCACCACCGCCGCGAGTCTGATTTACGCCTTCTATATTGGGATTGGCTGTGTCTTCATCTTCCTTGGCATCGCAGCCTATTTCTTTCCGTTCGGTGCTCCATTGACGGCTCTTATTCTCTATGTGCTCTTGATTCTGATCGCGCTCCTGGTGAACCCATTTTCAGTTTTGAAGCCGCTGAGTTTGATCGTCGAGATCGTGATTATTGCCGCCCTTCTCCGAGCCGTGAACAACGGTGCGTACTACGCCTGGGCGAGGTGAGACCTGCAGGATCGGCTGTTTCGCTTGGTTTCGCAGCGAGCGGAACTTGCAAGCAAATGGAAATCACTCTTTGTCGGCAACTGAATCGATGCGAGGTATTGTCCCTCGCATAGACTCTAGGAGAATGCGGGCCAGGGGCTTCGCGCTTTCGTGGCGATCACTCACAAAAGCAAAACGATCGTCTTCCGCCATTCCCATCTTCATTTCGGACTCCACAGAAGAAGAATTATGCAACGAACACTACTTGGATTTGCTCTCACCGTTTGCTGCCTCACCATCGCTGCCCCTGTACGGGCACAAGAATCGACAACGAAGACAATTCCCGAAACCGCAATCGCAGCGGGTAACTTTAAGACTCTTGTGAAGGCTGTTACGACGGCTGGGCTCGCAGAAACTCTATCTGGCGCGGGACCTTTCACTGTTCTTGCACCGACGGACGAGGCCTTTGCCAAATTGCCTAAGGGCACGATCGAATCGCTTCTCAAGCCAGAGAACAAGGAGAAGTTGGTCGCCATTCTCAAGCTACACGTTGCTTCGGGAAGCTTGACATCTGATATGGCTCAAGATGGAGCCGAGTTCCCAACTCTGGCTGGAGCGTTGAAAGTTGGAGTCAAGGGAAAGGAGATCTCAGTCGGATCTGCTAAGGTCGTCAAGGCGGATATCGCGTGTTCCAACGGAGTCATCCACGTCATCGACTCTGTTATTCTGCCAGCATCAGGTTTCGATCCGAAGGCACTTGTCGGCAAGTGGTCTTACACCTCGGCCGTGAAGAACGGAGAAAAGAAGACCGAGGAGCAACTTGAGGGGCAATCAGTAACGATCACTGAAAAGACTTGGACGCTCGATGGTGGTGGGAAGTTTGTGATGTCCTACGAGATCGATGCTGATAAGTCACCGAACACGATTAAGTTTACGATCACTGAGAGTCCTTTTGGAGCCGGAATGGCGTCGGGCGGGGTGATCAAGATGGAGGGTGAAAACCTAGTTGTTTGCTATGCGGCTCAGGGTGGCAAAGCGCCCGAAAAATTTGCGTCCGCAGAAAATAGCGGATTTCATTTGTTCACTTTGAAAAAAGTGAAGTAGTCACTTGCGACTTCGCAGGCCGCCTTGTCCCCTCGGCCGGGTTATAGCTCAGAACGAAACAGTCGACCTTCGCCCGCTCTATTGAGCGGGCGATATTATTGCGCGGACAGCGGGCGAGTTTCGAAGATTGGATTTCACTCACAAGTTCCTTCCTTATACGTTGATCAAGATTGTACGTTGATCAAGAAATGGGAATTGCGAAGAAACCCATCCGCCGTGAAGGTTGCTACAATCGCCTCAGTTGATTGATTCTCCTGGGAAGAGAGCACCGATGAAGACAGGTTCGAAAATTACTCCGATCCACGGCGACTACCCGGAATTCACGTGGGTCGCCGTTCTGGTGGGTTGGGCGATCGGAGTCGTACTGACGATCTCAGTTGCCTACGCGTCTCTGATGCTTGGATTCTCCATCGAAGGTTCAGAGCTGGCCGCGATTCTGGGTTGGGGAGTGTTACGCGGCGTGCTGGGGCGAACCAGTATCGTCGAGAACAACATCAATCAAACGATCGCATCCGCGGTCAACGGTGCATCGAGTGGCATCATGTTCAGTGTGCCAGCGCTGCTGATCTTGTCGAAGAAAGAAGAGTTCGCGGATCTCGCGAACATCAATCAACCGCTCCTCATCTTGGCAGCAATCACCGGTTGTATTTTGGGGCTATGTTTTGTGATCCCACTCCGCAAGCAGATGATCGACTTTGATCGTCTTGCGTACCCAGGCGGAATCGCGGTTGCCACAATCTTGAAGAGCCCAGGCGCGGGCGTACGAAAAGCGATGCTCTTGTTAGGAGGTGTTGCCATTGCGGCCATCGTCCAGACTGGAGTGCTGGCGACTATGGGGGACGACCATGATTTGGCAGTGGGCGAGATCCTGGGTCTGCCATCGATGCTCAACATCGCCTTCTTTGTTTCCATCATGACGATTGGAGTTGGCTACCTCTCAGGGAAAGGCGGCTTCTGGTTCGGAGCTGGCGGGTTCTTTTGCTACTTTGTCCTCTCGCCTTTGCTTTACAACTACGCCGGAGATGACGTTAGTGCGCTGAGCACGCTGCCGGACAGTATGCGGGGCGAGCTTTATCGACCAACTGGGATTGGAATGCTCATCGGTGCCGCCATTGGTGGAATTGTGGCTGCTTTCCCGATGATTTTGAGTGCCGTAACTGCCCTTCGCGGAGCCGGCGATCGCACCGCAGGTGAAGTCGCAAAGAAAGACGAGCTTCCAATTTGGTTGCTCTACGTGATGATCGCCATTGGTAGTGTGCTGATGGTGGGCATCGCTTGGTTCGTCGGTGCTGGTGAGATCTCGATTGGACGGGCTCTGTTGATGGCTTTCGTCGGGATCGTTTGGATTTGGGTTGCGGGAGTCATCGTGGCGGAGTGTATCGGCCGAACCAATTGGTCACCGCTTTCTGGGATGACACTGATTGCTGTGACGATTCTGATTTTTGCAATTAAGGATAGTACGGACACACTGACGACCATTCGCGTCGCCATGATGGTCGGAGCAGCCGTGTGCTTGGCGGTTTCCCAAGCCAGCGACATCATGCTAGATCTTAAGTCTGGTTACTTGGTCGGAGGTGTTCCACGGCGTCAGCAGATTGCGCAGTTCGTGGGAACTTGGCTGGGGCCAATCCTGGTTGTTTGGTTGATGATGTTGCTTCACAACACGCGGGATGGCGGAATGGGCTCAGACCAGCTTCCAGCACCTCAGGCCGAAGCGCTCGCGACGACGATTGAGTCGATCGTTAGCGGCGAAGTACCCGCCTATCGGTACACGGCAGGCGCAGGCATGGGGTTGATGCTTGCACTCAGCGGACTGGGTGGAATCGGGGTTCTCGTCGGACTCGGATTCTACATGCCGTTCAGCATTGTTCTGACATACACCATTGGCAACGTCTTGCGTGTAATTAGCGATGCGACCATGGGAATTCGTTTCGGATACGAATATGGAGTTCCTATCGCGGCAGGCTTAATTGTCGGTGAAGCGCTCGTAAACGTTGGTAATGCGATTTGGGTGATCTTCTTTTCTTAGCTTTCGTCTCTCGCTCTCTATCGGTTCACTTTCTTCGGAATTCGCATTCAGGTTCGAAACGATGAAGTTCACTTCGGCATTTATTGCTGGCCAACTTTTCCTCTGGCTGGGTTTCTTGGGTGGTTCCTTTGCAACAGTCCTGAGAAAGGAAATACCCGATGCTCCTTGGCAGACGATACCTTGGATGATGTACGGCTGTTCGTTGTTAGTCGGCGGGATTGGTGTGGTCATGCTCCGCAGTGAAAAAGCAAGCCAGGCTGAAGCGGATGGCGATTCGGACGCGGGATTCGCTGTTGTGAAAGAGCAACTCAAGAAAGCTGCAAAAGCGGTAGCGACTCTGCAGCAGAATCTCGATGAGATGACTTGCGAAGAGGTCTTGGACTACATCGATGAGAACTGTGTCCCACCTTGTACGGAGTTTGCAGATAGTCGCATGGTCATCTCGCAGCGATATGGCAACGCAAAGTACGCGGAAGTGATGACAGAGTTTGCTAGTGGCGAGCGTTACGTGAACCGCACGTGGTCCGCCGCCGCAGATGGCTATGTCGATGAAGTTGAAGTCTCGGCTAGCCACGCCCACACCTTCTTTCAAGCGGCCGTCTCTGCCATCGAGAATACCACTGAGCAAACGAGTTAGAAGAAGGAACTTATCACTCGCACTTCCAGTCCGTCTGCGGTGCTAGCGTTTTTTGGTGGGTCGCAATGCGAATGATGTGGAGTTGGTCGAATGCACGGTCGGGTATTAGGACTTGTTGTTGCAATTTTAGTATCGACCACGGCTGACGAAAGTTTCGCCAATGAATCATCGAGTAAACCGAATGTCTTGATGATCTGCATTGACGACCTTAATGACTGGGTTGGATTTCTGGGCGGACATCCGCAAGCGGCCACACCTAATATGGACGCTTTGGCGAAACGCGGCACATCCTTTGCGAATGCGCACTGCGCAGTTCCAGTGTGTTCGGCATCGAGAGTCAGCGTGATGTCAGGCGTGGCGGCCACCACGCATGGTAGTTATGAACTTGGACCCAGATACGAAGCACTCCCAGCGCTGGCAAATGTGCCTACGATGCAAGGTTACTTCCGAGATCATGGCTACTACACGCTAACTGGCGGCAAGGTACTGCACCATGGATTCGGTGGAAGGCTAGCTCAGGACATTGATCGTGATTTAGGACGCAAGAAGAGTCCTCGGCCAGCGCAGCCGCTAAATCGTCCGTTGCACTGGAGTGGTGCTTGGGACTGGGGGGCGTTTCCACAGCAAGACACGGAAATGGCGGATTTTCAATTGGCAGAGACGGCTGCGGAGGCTCTTCACGAAGACTTCGACAAACCGTTCTTTATGTCTCTCGGGTTTTTTCGACCGCATGTTCCGTTGTACGTACCACTGAAGTGGTTTGATCAGTACTCTGCGGAATCTATTTTCTTGCCAAGTACGCAGCTATCGGAATTGAATAAGGTGCCGCGCAACTTTTTGAGTATCAACGACTACGCAGCGGCACCGACGCATGCCGAAGTACTGAAGTATGGCAATCAACGAGATCTGACTCACGCGTATCTCGCATCGATTAGTTTCGTTGACCACTGCGTGGGGATCGTTCTGAATGCTCTCGAGGCTAGTTCCTATGCCGAGAACACTCTGGTTGTTTTATGGAGTGATCACGGTTTTCACTTGGGCGAGAAACGCCATTGGGCAAAGCGCACTCTGTGGGAAGAATCGACTCGAGTTCCGTTGCTATTCACGGGACCGGCAATAGAGTCGCCGAAAACGTGCCGCGAAGCCGCGAGTCTAATTGACGTATACCCAACGTTAGTTGAGCTCTGCAAGCTGCCGGTAAATCCAAGCCTAGAAGGGGTTTCATTGGTGCCTCAGTTGCGAGATGTAACAACTCGCAGGGACAGGCCAGCCATTACTTCTTCGTACTTTGGCAACCACTCTATTCGCACTCGGGATATGCGACTGATTGTGTACCAAGACGGTGCGGAGGAATTGTACGACCATGACAGTGATCCCGATGAGCTTCGTAACTTGGCCGCTGATCCATCGATGCTATCAACACGCGAGGAGCTCATTCAGTGGTTGCCGAAAGAGGCGGCCCCCGAATTCAAACACAAATCGGAGCGACCGGTTGCCAGGTGATTCGTGACTCTAGCGGGTAGAAATTGCAGCGCTACCTGGATACGTTCGAGCAAAAAGATCCGAGTATGACAGTGGAAGATTTCGCATTCGGATCTTCGACCATGTTGCCGCTGCGATAGATCTCGCGATCAAATTCTTTTCCACGAGCACTGTGGGCTTCGTTCGACTTACTTGAAAGAAAGTAGCTGGATTATTGCCAAGATTCTTACGCGTCTCGCCGATCTATGCCGCTCGATAACTTTTTGTCTCCCACTAAGTTCACCGGCCATGCGATTGGTTTGCCTTCGCTGTCACGTAGACACCGCATCAAGTGCGTCGAGAACACCTTCAAATGAACTTGTTTTATGTGCTTTGGCACCGGTGATAGCGAATGCACGAAGATGGTCTAACCCATCGATCAACAAATGGATTTTGTATACACGCCCGCGCGGGAGCGTCCGAGTGGCTGGTCAGCTGCTACAACCAGTACCAGTTGTCAAACATAGCCGAGGTATGGGCAGACGAGACTGGATTCCGACCGTTGCAACGAGAGCGGTCCGCGCCTATTTATACGCTGCGGCCGCTGCTGACTGCTCAGAACGCGGTCACGATAGTCGACGACGAGTAGTTTTGGGGCTTGGTTCCAGATATCATTGGCCGTGACAACTGCTCGCAGTGACGGTCAGATGTTTCCAATCCCACCTTGAATTCTCTCCTTTTGTGACTCTCGCGATCCTCTCGCGTAGTAGTGGGCGAACAAACTCCATGTTGCGCACGTGCCTTCTGATCTGCGTCCAAGCGTTGTTGCACACATCCGTGTTTCTTTCTTTTGCCAGCGGTGCGGATGAGATCAATCTGAGTCGAGTGCTCAAAGCTCCGGGCAGTCGTGTTGTCCCAGGCAGCATTGCCGTCGTGAGTACCAATGTGTCGAATCTTGGCGACGTGGCTTGGGAAGGTGTGATCATTGCAAAGCTGGTCGGGCAGGCAGCCGCAGATACTGCTCGACAAGTGCGTCTGGAACCGCGGGCAGCGCGGCTATTCGAAATTCCAGTTCAGCTTCCGCTGGCGCTGCAAAGCGCGCCAAACGTTGAAATTGAAGTGACGCTTCGATCTTCAAATGAGCGTATTGTTGAACGTCGCGGGCAGCCATTGCGAGAAGTGGTGAAACTACGGATCGATCCACCTCAGACCTGGGCGGCAAGTGGGTTTGATGCGCCACCGCCGGATTACCCTGCTTGGTTTTGGCCGCCTCCATCGAAAGAGCATTCGAGCTACGAATTCGCCGTCGCTGTCCAGGTCGATGAGGAGGAGCCACGGGACTTCATTGGCTATGAGACATACGGGTTCCCAGGCAGACTCGAAGAATTGTCGCACATTGATCTTGTCGTTGTATCGGATCCCGACCTTCTCGCCGACTCAACCGCGCTCGAGACGCTCAGGCAGTACGTTCAAGATGGAGGGCGGGCGTGGGTGATGTTGGACAAACTTCCGACTGAATCGGTACGTCCACTGTTCGAAGACCATCAGACTTGTATCGAAGTAGGTTCGACTAGCCTCAGTGAATTCGTCGTTGATCCAGTCGCCAACAGTATTCTCTCCGAGGACGATCGTAGAGCGACTCTACGAAAACCAGCTACGTTTAAGCGAGTCGTTGTGACGGGCGGAAATGTCCTGCAGTCCATTGAGGGGTGGCCGGCCGCGCTGGAGTTCTCCATCGGGTACGGACAACTGTACCTCACCACACTTAGCGACTACGGGTGGCTTGAGCTGCGCGAAACGCAAAAGTCAGATCCATCGCGGCAATCGAAGTACACCATGCGTCGCTGGGCTCAGCCGGTTAGCGCGTCGCTTGCGGGTATCTCTCGGGCGCAGCGTCCTCTGAACAACTCTCTGGACTATCCGTTGGAGCTGCTGGGGGTTCCAGTTTTTCCGCGCGCTGGAGTCGGCGTTTTCCTGGGTGGATTTTGCGTGCTGCTAACCGGTATCGGCGCCTGGTTTTGGATGCGAGGTGATCTGGTCTGGGTTGGAGCCGCAGTGCCACTAACGGCGATATCGGTTGCTTTGGTCATAATTTGCGCGAAGTCCTGGATGAGCGCTGATGTTGAAGAGACTCTTGCGAGAGTTCAGGTCATCGAAGTCGCGTCCGACGGCTTGCGAGCCCAGGTGAAGGAGCAAGCTGCGGTGTTGCTGAAAGGTGTGGATAGCCTGAGTGTTGAATCGGTGTCGGACGGACGGGCGAACGTTGTCTCCGATGCTGACAACGGGCTATTTCGTTACAGCATCACGGGTTTTGAGACTTGGAAGTTTGAGAACGAGAATTGGCCGACGGGTACAACCAGATATGTGTCTGCGTATGGAGTCGATTTGAATGAGCCGCTCTACGCGACGGCGAAGCTATCGGAAGCCGGCTGTGAAATCGAACTGCCAACGCGACTAATCGAGAGATTTGAGGATGCGATCCTCGCTTTCCAACCTGCCACTCCTATGTTTTGTGCGTCGAGCGGGACGGGATTAGCTTCAAACGGAGAGGTCAAAGCCGGGGAAGGACGTTGGATTCAAGGTACTTTCATGAGCGACGAACAGCGCAGGCGTAGCTCCATCCTCCAATCGTACTTCGGCGATGTAGAAACCAAGTCGCGTCCACCTCGCATGCTGTACGGATGGACGGATCTGTGGCCTGAAGCTGAACTCAATCGGGAGATTGCCTCCAAAGGTTCCGCGTTAATGGCGATTCCAGTCAAGCTGCAGCGTCCTTCTGCGGAGCAAGCCGTTTTCGTTCCTCATGGGTTTCTTAAGCTGATTCAAAGTTCGCTCAAAGCGGGATCGACTGCGGCCTACGAGGATGCGAGTGGTCGATGGCGAGGCGAACAGACCCAGGCAATCGACCGTCCATTCGAGTTTGTAATGCCGCGCGAGCTACTGCCTTTTCGCGCCACAGAGATCTCGTTGGATTTGGATATCAATGCGCCGCAACGAACCGTAGTTGTCAGCGCGGTTACGGACACGGGCGAAAAAATTGTACTCGAGGAACTGGATAGCCCTTCGTTGCCGTGGAGTGCGAAGATCAGAGATCCAGGGGTACTTAAGAGTATTTCAGATGGAACTCTGCAAGTATGGTTGCGAGTCAGTGAGCGTAAGAACCCCAGCTCGGCCAATGTGGTGGCCTGGAACGTAGACTCGTTTCATGCGAATGTCCGAGGGAGCGTTCAACAGCCATGAGCATAATTTGCCGCCCGATCTTTTTAGTATTTTTCTTATCCGCGTTTTTGTCCACTCAAGAGCGCGGATTCGCGCAGGAGCAATCCTCAGCGAAGAATTCGCAGGCTGCTCCAAACGTGAGCGAAATTCCCCAGGTGTTTTCGTTGCGGCACCGCTTCGAATTCGAACCCGATATTGAGGCGTCGTGGCGTCTCTATGGCGAAAAGCCTCCGCTCTTGATCGATAATGCAAAACTTGCTGATGATCTCGAGTACCTCTTTTCGGTGTCGCGAAAAATCGTAAACCTCGCACCGATCCGCGGAGTGTCGGGACGCGCGCAAGTTCTGCAAGCTCTGGTGCAGCGAATTGAAATCGAGTCAAACCGTCGTGTCGGTTTGGCGTTAGTCGCTGCTGCCTGCACTTTGGCCTCTACACCTGATGAAGTTGCCGAGGTTTGGGAGGCCGTCCAAGACCACTCGTTGTTTCGATTACCCGTTGAGGAATTGCTGGTGGCACAGAGGAGCAAGCTCGGACTTCGAGTTTGGCGTAGCCGACTTGAATCCAGTGGAGACTCAGGCACTCATGCACGTCTAGTGGCTATTGAGGGGTTGGGGGCCGCTGGAGGACTGAGAGACTTGAAAATCCTGCGGCTAATTTTCGAGGACTCAAACGAACTTATTACGCTGCGTATTTCCGCGGCGAAGAGCTTGGGGCAAATTGCTGCCGTTGATTTAGAGGATTTGGCTCGGAAACAATTGGGATCCACGGATATTCAAAAGGAGCTCATGGCCAGTTTCCTGTTGTCACAGCATCGAAGTGACGAGGCGGTGAGTATGCTGACGAGCATTATTGAGTCGGATGCTGTAGCTGCCCAACTTGTCAGTTTTCGTGCGCTGATCAATGCGAAACCAGCCACAGCACGAGAGTACGTAGACCAGTTTAAATCAGCGGCGGATAGTACGCTTCGACTCGAAGTGATCCGTCTCTCAGCCAAGCTCAATGATGCCAAGTCGGTTCAGTGTCTTTCGGCGGGTCTTGGCGACCAAGTACAAGGTAATCGAGAGGCAGCTCGCTCGGCTTTGAAGTTAAAAGCCATGACGCCTGAACTACGATCCATCGTGATTCAGCAACTTGATGGCTTACTCCAAGACGCTGACTATTTGCAGCGCGAACAAGCTTGTTTACTGGCTGGAGAGCTCGCCTATCAAGAGGCATGTCCTGAACTACTAAATCTGGTCAATGATCCTCATCCAAGAACGCGAAATGCGGCTGCATGGGCGCTGCAGGAATTGGTTCACGAGCCCGAGCATCTACGGCGGATTGAGAAGATTCTCGCGGACGCTACGCAACGAAATTTTGGCAAGGAACCTCTTGCGTTAACGGAGGCAGTGAGAGTTGCTTTTCTTGTCGAAGCACTCGGCCGCAATAACTTCGGATCAGCCAATAGAACTTTGGTTCGCTACGTCCGAAAGGGATCGGCTGAACCCGTTTTGCGAGCGGCAGCCATCTGGACGTTGGGAAAGAATCTTCGCGGCAATCCGAACCGGCAACTGGCGAACATGCTGGCTCAGCGATTAAACGACACCAGCCCGTCTCCCGAATCGCCCTTGGTGCAGTACGTTTGTGCAATTGCGCTAGGAATGATGGGCGACCTCTCAAGTGAGTCTGAGTTGCGAAGGCATACGACGCGACCCCCCTTCCCAATCGGCTTGGCACGAGAATGGGCGCTGAAGCAGTACGACGCAGAACAATCGAATTGAGTTTCGCTGCGAAAACGAGCTTCTATATTTCTGGCGGAGCGCTAACGTCTCTGCTAGGCGGCTGAAGTTCTGGGTAGTTTGACTCGGGTTCAGTGAACTCTTCAGAACCGCTGTTGGTAAGGCGTCGAATGGCGGAGCGCATACCATCTTCAGAACTGAGCAGCAATTGCTGAACACCCAACCGAGTGGGAAGTTCTCCAATTCGTGCAGCGAGCAACCAAGAGCTGGATGTGATCTTTGTCGCGACCTCCTGAGTAGCAGCGGCCGTTGCAAGAACAGGCAAGAGATCCTTGTTTGAAAGTAGCAGCTCGCTACTCGTGGATTCCTGGTTTGGATCCGAGGCCGAAGTCTTTTGCCGAGTCGAGGTCTCGCCAGTGCTGTTGTTCGCGACGAGATCGCTCGATGGGCGGTTCCACCATAGACCTGCAACAACGAGAAAGATAATTGATGCGGCCAGGACGCCCGTAGTTTGCCAAGTGAGCGCTGCCTGGCTGGCTCGTGGAGTTGTTTGAGCAGCGGAATGGGGCTGCTTGATCGCTTGCCAGGCTGGATGTTGGTCGGTGTCCGAGGCTGTAACTTTTGCGGCGGTCTTCTCAGCGCGTTTCTCGGCGCGTTTCTCGGACCAGGACTGGCACCAATCCTCGCGATCCACCTGAAGTCGATCCTCGAATTGAACTCGGTCTTTTAGGTCAGCTTGAAGTTCTTGATCTTGCTCTACGACCCGCTGAACCCAGGACGGAAGTCGGCGCGGATCATCTGCAAAGAAGTTGATCCAGAGTTTTGCGATGGGCGTTCTTAGTCTCATAGAACCACCTTTTGTCGTTCTTGTGCGGCTGCTTTATCACGCACGCGGCCTCGTGCGCGAAACAGTAATACTCGGATGCTCATTGTGCTGCGTCCAAGCGTTGTGGCTACCTCCTTGATCGAAAGATCCTCTCCGAAACGCAGCCATAGGGCCGCATATTGATCCTTGGTCAAAACCTGCTTGGCCAATGACCAGAGATTGTCTGCTTCATCTGTCGTGTCGACTGATCCCGAGGGAGCCTGCGCCTCGTTGACGGCGACGCCTTGGCGATGTTCACGAGCTACAGTGTGCTTTCTTTGATGATCCGTGGCGGTTCGCAGAGCGATCGTGTAGAGCCAAGTCGAGAAGCGATGCGTCGAGTCGTATCGCTCGATTGCATTCCAAGCTTTGGCGAACGTCTCTTGGGCGACATCTTCGGGGTCGATCAATGAGTGCCGCAGTCGCGCGTCAAGGAATTGACGCAGTCGTGGAAAGAACTCTTCGTAGAGGTCGGCGAATGCAGCGGCGCTACCCACGCGGGCACGCTCCGCGAGAGCGCGTACCCTGTCCGACCGAGCCGCATTTTCATTCACGGCAACAGGATGGCTGGGCATTGAATCAGACTCGCCTGCACTGGAGTCAGTGCAGGCAAGTCCTTCTAGAGTTTCACCGGTCATTCATTCTCAGGACAAAAACTTGCCGGGATAAAGGATCTCAAACGATGGATCGTTTAGTGGGCTAGAGATCAAGGTCGGCTTCTTCGCGTAGGAAATCGACGACCATTTTCTCTGGTAAGTGCGCTTGGATGGTGACTTCGTTCTCATCTCTGTCCACTTCAACGGCGTTGAGCAGTGATAAGATCATTTGAGCATCTTCGTCGCTACCGATTTCATCTTTAAACAGACTTACAAAAGCCTTGGCTCCTTGAGCGAGTTGTTGAATTTGCTCGGCTTGCTTATTTTTCTGAGCCGTCAAAGTGCAGCTTAGTTGGATTTCGTCACCGTATTGGCCCACATTCACCAGGATACTCTTCAGCATTTTTGCAACGTTCGCTGCTTGCTCTTGCTGGTAGACTTCGTCAGGCAATTCCAGGATTTGGACGTTCAAGAACTCACCTTTCTCCAGGTTGTTCACTGACCACGACTTGGAATCGCCGAGTAGGCCCATAAGGCGTGCTTCACTGGTTGCAGCTAAAACAGCTTTTTTGCCGCGTTTCGTTTCACTGATGGTGGCAACGCCCTGCATGTCACCTTCACCGAAACTGTAGACAGTATGGCCATCGACTTCTTGCTCTTCATATCCGGGTAGGGCCAGCATGAGCCCTTCCAAGTTGCCTGTGGTCTCGTCGAGTTGCACCACGAACTCAAGGCCTTCTTCGGGCGACTCAAAGCTAGAGCCGCGAATCACGATCGATTGAATTTCTTCAATTGGATCGAAGCCGAGTGCCTCTTCTACTTTTTGTTCGGCGTCACCCTCTTTTATTTGCTCGGAAACCATGGCTTGGACGGAATCCAGGATTTTGCTTCCAAGGCGAGTGGCTCGAAACGACTGCAAATCAACCTGGACAATGAATTTTGCGTCCGACTCGCTCGAATCTGGCTTGGCCGCCAAGGCGGGCGTGAAAGCAATCCCAGAGAGTAGGAAGAGGCTGAACGCCAATTGGACTCTTCGAAGCATGTTTGATTTCCTTTAGTTGTCTTCGTGTTTTATTAGGAATTCTCGCCTAATGACTGCCGTCAAAGCGAAAAACACACTGGCGTTGTTTCGACTTCGTCGAGTGCCAGCGAAATCTAATACGCCGAGTTGGAACCTGTGTTACCAGGGATAGGAGTTTTTTTTCCAGAATGCAGGATTCTCAAGCGGGAGCCCCGCTTCAGGCGATATCCAGGGACTCACGTTGTTCGTGCTTGGGGATAGAATGGACGATTCTTTGTTTAAATTGGTTGAATAGAGTGATGTGGCTGCGAACGACTGCAGCCATGCGAAACACTTCACTGAATTCCGAACACGGGCGAGCACTGTCGAATATTGTGGACTGCGACTCAGACAAAAACGATGACGACGAGTGGAGCGAGGGAGACCCGACGGATTCGTTCAGTGGTTCCGATTCGGAAGACACTCTCCGTTCGGACGATCAATCTGATCTAGATCAGGGGGACGAGACTCTGCGCCGAGACGAAGAGAGCCCTTTCGGTTTGGCTGACCCTGAGCAAGAGAACGACGGGCTGGTAGCGGACGATGAGGAGGCGTATGTCGACGCGGAGGGATTACTCGAGTCAGGGCGGGACGCGTCGAAGACACGGACGGCGATTCCCTCGGACCACGAAGGCACTGTGAAGCAGAGCGGAAATGGTGGTGGAACCCAGAATGGTAGTGACCACGAATTAACCATGATCGGGCAGACGAGGGCATCGCAAACGGTCGATCAGGAGTCGGCCAAGGATTCCGAGTTCGAGGTCGACGAAAACGTGCCCAGCTGCGAGCACGCCATCGAGGGCTTTGAAGTTCTTGAAGAGCTGGGGCGCGGCGCTTTTGGAGTCGTCTATCGTGCGCGCGATATGAAGCTGGATCGCCATGTCGCCATTAAGATTCCGCTACTCTCCAATCAAGAGCTTGCATCGAAGTACATCCAGGAAGCACGTAATGCTGCCCAGATCGATGCGATAGGGATCGTGCCGGTTTTCCAAATTGGTGAAACGGAGAGTGGATTTCCCTTCGTTGTGCAGAAGCTCATTGACGGTTCGACCCTGCACTCGCTATTGCGCCGAGCCGAGTCGCTGCCTGCATCCTGGGCGATTCAGATGGTGGCGAAGGTTGCGACTGCGATTGCGCAGGCTCACCAAGCGGGGTTGGTTCACCGTGATTTAAAACCAGCAAATATTTTGATTGATCCGAGTGGCGAGCCCTGGGTCGCAGATTTTGGGTTGGCGGTATTCGAAGAAGATCAGCGGAGTCTGCGCGGCGAAGTGGCCGGTACGCCGGCCTACATGGCTCCGGAACAGTTTTCGGGGCGAGCCGATTGGTTAGATGGACGAGCTGATATTTGGGCGCTCGGCGTCATTCTCTATCAGGCTTTGAGCGGTAAGGCGCCTTTTGAGGGAAAGGGATTCGACGAGCTCCAAGAGCAGATTCGCCACCGAGAAGCACGCCCACTAAGCCAAAGGCAGCCCAGTCTGCCAGCTGAGTTAGATCAGGTTTTCTCGCGTTGTTGTGCGAAAGACGTGAGTCAGCGCTATCCAAGCGCGTCCAAATTGGCTGCGGAGCTTCGTGAAATCCTACGCAGTTCGGATTTGCCGCTCGAAGGAATCTCAATAGATGCGAGTGCCGATGGCGAGACGACGATTCGGAGTCGGGCCGTCGATGGAACTCTTGCAGGCAAGAGCGTTTTCGGAGCGAAAACGATCGTCCAACCACGGGCCGCTGAACGCGCGAACCGCCTGCTTGCTCCAGCCTTGATACTTGTCGCTGTCGGATGCTGCATCGGCTTCGCGTTGATTTGGAATCGCTTGAATGATTCGACTGTTCCACTGGCTAACAAAGAACGGCTCGAGGCCTTGGGCGGCGATTTCAATACCGAAGAACCAGTCGTCGTGACAGAGCCGGTGAGAGAGAGGATTGTGGTTTCCCAAGCCGGCGCTGGAACACATGGCACACTAAGGGGAGCTTTGAAGGAGGCGCTGCCTGGCGAGACGATCTTTATCCAGCCAGGAACATATCGGCTGGGCCTGGTCTTGAGTGACGTTAACGTCGTGTTGGTCGGTGAGGGGGCCCGCGAGGACGTTCGGCTGGTGGGCGACGATCAGGCAGCGTTTAAGTTGGATACTCGGTCGAAAGTGATATTTCGCAACTTGAGTATTGAAGTCGACGGGGACGATCTCAACACCATAGAAGTCGGCGACGCGAGTCTATCGCTCTTCGGATGCCGCGTACTCAGCAATGCCTACGATTGCATCAAAGCCGGTGAAGGTGCCAACCTTGTCATTGACGACTGCCAGTTCGTTTCCGGAAAGCACCCGGCTGTTGTAGCCAAGGACTCGATCAACCTGATGGTGAGCGACTCAGATTTTCGGTTCGACGTGCTCAATGTGGGGATTCAAACCGAAGACCCAGTAACTGGCATTCAGTTGACGAACTCGCCTAGCTCATTCACGGGTTGCACTTTCACCGGTTCCCAGGGGTTGGGCAAAGGTATTTCTGCAGCGGAGACAGAGCGACTGTCGATCGACGATTGTGTCTTTACGAACCTTCTCCGCGGTGTCGAGCTATTCAATTCCGCACAGGTAAAGCTCGGCCGATTGAGCCGTTTTGAGAACTGCAAGCTAGGCATCTATACCGGAGGCAGCCAAGCCGAGTTGCAGGATGTCGACCTGCGAAATTGCAAGGTAGGGATTCGCGTCGACGAGAATTCTAGCCTGGTCATCCGCAACGGAACGTTTGAGGAAACTGAAAACGTCGGGCTGTGGGTGCACGATAGTCACGTTGAGCTGGAGCAGTGCCGGTTCGAGGAGAACGAAAACCTGGCGATTGTTGTTGACTGCAGCAGCGAGGGCTCGGGTGTTGGGTTGGATCAAAGTAGTATTCAGTCCAACAAGATCGGCCTATTTTTGATTGAAGGGCGAGTTCAGATGAAGGGAGGTCTGGTTTCGCAAAACACGCAAGCCGGCATCGCGGTTGTAAGCCGAGATTTGGTGCCCCAGGGACTCCGGACTTCTCCACGAGATCCCATCGGGAAAGTTGAAAGTTCGGTCCGGGAAATCGAGGCCCAGTCGGTGACGATGAATGCGAAAGGCGAGGCGCCAGCGATTCTGTTTAATTCATCCGGTAAATACCAGCTTAAAGACTGTGCGATCCTGGATTTGCCAAACCAAAACAAACCGGAACTACGCGACAGCCTGATGAGAATTACCGAGGAGGATTGGGTTCGCGTGGTGCAGAGGACTGTCAAATAGCCAGCGAATCTGGAGTTGTTGTGGTTATCGCTGGTGTTTGAGGTAAAATCGAAGCAGCTTTCTAGGGCTTGTCCGCCAGTGGATTGGACGCGCCTCGACGAAACTTCTGCGCCCCGCCGAGAATTTTTAACTGCGGAACCTGAACTTAGAACTGACATCCTGGAATGGCCATGAAGACTTCCCGTACCCTAGCTTTTCGAATTGTTCTTTCGGTCTTCGCACTCATCGTGCTTAGCATGCAAAGCCAAACACTCGCTCAGAACCCATTCATGTTTGAAGATGGTGTTTGGAAGGAGAGCAAGGCAGTTGCGCTTCTTCAAGGTGAGAAACGGCAGCTCTCAGATGACTTTGTTGCTCAGCTCGAAGGCGATTCGCTGATCGTCTCGCTTGAAGACCGAGGATTCTTGAAAGCCAATCCAGACGATGAATTCCTCGTGACTTTGGTGCAGTCCTCCGGGGAGCGGATAGACGCGACGCCAGACTTGAGAGGCAACATCGTATTCCAGGGTGTACAGCAGGGGTTAGCCGCGATTGTGGTAACCGCTGACAGCTTCGCGAGCACTTCGGTCTCGTCTCTCTATGCGGCGATTCCGTTTTTCGTTACGGAGAAACCGGATCCAGCCGTACCGGCGGCCGCCTATGAGTTGCCGTTGGCACTGGTTTCGGCCGAGGCAGTCACCGAACGAATTGCAAGCGAAGTTGAAGATTTCCGAGATGAAACCGAAGTCATGAATGACGGCGAGTTCAATGTGGTTCCTCAAGTGGGACGTTTCCGCGTTCAACGGCTAGCCGACGGAAGTGTGCAAGGAACAGTTGTGGTACCGCAACGCGGCTACCTGGCGATTCCTGGAGTGACTCGAGTCTCATTTCAAAAAGATGGAATGACCGTGGCAAATGCGCTGTCCAATGAAGAAGGCAATTTTGTGGCTGACGATGTTCCCGTCGGTGTGAACTCTATTGTTGCGACCAGTCGGGTTGGGCACGCTGCGTATTCGATTGAGATCGTTGAATTCCAAGGTGCTGAAGAGCTTGACTCACCCGTTGCCCAAACTGGCGGTAGTCGCACTCACTTTGTTTCGTTCCCTCAGCCAGCCGCGGATAGCATGATTATCTGCTTGATTCCGCCGGCTTTGATGGATGACGTTCGCGAAGTTTTAGATGAGCGCAGGACGCCGCCGGTTGTGGATGGCGTTCCATTTGCCGATGCGCCTGCTGCGATGGCTCCACCAGCCGCAGGTGGCTTCGGTGCTCCTGCTGGCGGTGGTTTTGCCGGCGGTGGTGGATTTGGTGGAGGCGGCTTCGGTGGCGGAGGAGGATTCGGCGGCGCTGGTGGTCTCGCCGGCTTGGCTGGACTCGCGATCGGTGTTACCGCACTGGCCGATGATGACGATGGCTTCAACCTCAACACGGCCACTCCCGTTTCTCCCTAGTGGAGAAGGATAAAGGGTAGTAACCCGCGTAGGGCGTGCATCTAGCGAAGTCTCACGTACAGGTCCCTTTCGGGCCTCAGGCTACCTGAGCTCGACTTGGCGGCTCCAACACTCAGCGTTGGTGCGTTTGTCTCTAAGCTTGCTTCCAACCACGCGAGCGTCATGAGTCTCCGTTGGGAACAGGAAGATAGCGCCCAACAGGATCTCATCGGTCGCGATTCCCATGTTTTGATAGATTGGGCCCGTCCGTAACACTCCGCCACTCGACCAGTAGCTCGAAATGCCCCGGGATGTGGCGGCCAACAAAAGGTTTTGAATTGCTGCGGAAGCGGCTGCGATATGTTCCATGTTGCCGAGTGTTGGTTCAAAGAGCCGTTTCTCGTCCAACTCGAATTCAGCAGAAGCCACATTGGGCAGCCAAGTCGCCATGATCAGTGTATCGGCTGAATTGAGCATCAGCGGGATATTCCCAGCCTCTTCAGCGGGCAGTTTCTTTCTAAGTTCGCGACAACCTGCCGAGTCCAGGCAATGGAAACGCCAGGGTTCGATGCCCGGCATTGTTCCGCTGCGATAGGCGTCTTCGCATGCTCGGTGGAAAGGCGCCATGCCCGCTAGTTCCAAAAGCGATCTCAGGTGCGATCTCAGGTGCGAACCCAGGTCAGTGCTTGGCCCACCCCCGGGAAACGGCTTGTCTGCAAGCACCTTGGTCGTCACTCGCTCACGGATTGCGGTTTCTAGATCTTCTTCTGGTGACATCTACTCGCCTAATTGAGATTAAGTTTCAATAACGGATTGCTGCAATCTATATTTTTTGCAATAAATGTGTGTAAATTCAAGCGGGGGCTTGGGGAGCGTGGTTCTGGCGAGTCGGCCGACTGATTTGCCCTGACTGATTTGCCCTGACTGATTTACCCTTCGTCTCCGATCTCTTTGTCACATCGCACATTAGCCTCGCCCTATGTCCCTTGGTAGCTCCCAACCAGTAAAGTCAAAAACCGCTGCGGACCCTCCGCCCGGAACTGGCGATGAGATGAGCGGCGACTTACCAATGGATTCCGCACGGTACGAAACGACGGGCGAAGTGACTCAAGCGAACTCGGGCCTGTCGGGAGTCCAAGCACCAGGACGCGCGGTGCTGCCGAAGATTATTCCCTTCGATACGCTAGCCCGCTGCGGAGAGGAGATCTGGATTGAGAATAATGGCCAGATCTACCGTCTGAGAAGAACCAAGCAAGGCAAGTTGATTCTCACTAAGTAGTGAATCAAGTGAGCGAAAACGGGCGGCCCCATTGTTGGAGCTCGCTGGCATCAATCGCTCGCAGAACCGCAGCACGAAGTCGGAGCGGCGCTAAAGAGATTCCAGCGAGAAGCCCTTGCTCGGTTGCGACTAGCGCAAGACCAGCTTGGCTGGATCCATGTAGGCTTCCGGGGTAGCTGAAGGGGAGTCGTTTTTGGAGATAACCACGACGCCATTCGGGCTAATCGCGAATCCGCGCCGCCGATCCAACTCGACGTCGTATCCGATTTCCATGTTCGGCGGGATGCTGACACCTTTGTCCACAATTGCCCTGCGAATCTTGGCATGGCGGCCGACGTCTACGCCCTCGAACAAGATGCTGTCTTCGACTGCGGCGTAACTGTTCACTCGAACATTGGGGCCGATGACGCTGCGTTGCACTCGACCACCACTGACGATCGTACCGGGGCAGACGATGCTATCAATGGCCGTGCCGCAGCGTTTGGGATCGCCGTCGCTACCGAAGACAAATTTGGGTGGTGGCAGATTGGGCTGCAGAGTTCGGATCGGCCAATCGCGATCGTACAAGTTCAGCTCTGGATCGACGTCGATCAAGTCCATGTTGGCATCGTAGTAAGCGTCGATTGTGCCGACATCGCGCCAGTAGGCTTGTGTCTTGCGGTTCTCATCCCGGAATGGAAAGGCGAAGACACGATGGTCATCGATGATGGACGGAATAATGTCTTTGCCAAAATCGTGGCTGCTGCCCGGCTCTGTTGCATCGCGGCACAGTTGTTCAAACAGAAACCGAGTTGTGAAGACATAGATGCCCATGGAAACAAACGAGCTCTCATCGTCGCCAGGGATGGTCTGAGGGTCGCTTGGCTTTTCTTGGAAGCCGACGAATTGGTTTTGGTCGTTGACCTGGATCACACCGAACTGCTTGGCAGACTCTCGGTCGACGGTTAGAGCTCCGACAGTCAGGTCGGCTTCCATCTCCTTGTGAAACTCAATCATCGACAAGTAGTTCATCTTGTAGATATGGTCGCCAGCGAGCACCAAAACGTACTCTGGACGATCTTTTTCAATCACAAAGATGTTCTGGTAGACCGCGTCGGCCGTTCCTTGGTACCAGTGCTCGTCGATTCGCTGTTGGGGCGGAACGACGTCTAGGAACTCGCCCATTTCGGCCGCGAAGTATTGTCGCCATCCAAGGTTGATGTGGCGATCAAGGCTGAGAGCCTTGTACTGCGTCAAAACCAACAATCGCCGGAGGCCTGAGTTGATCGCGTTGGAAAGTACGAAATCGGCGATCCGGTAATAGCCGCCAAAGGGGACGGCCGGCTTGGCTCGATCCAATGTAAGAGGTTCGAGTCGAGTTCCTTTGCCACCGGCTAGCACAACAGCGGTCGTATTTCGTAGCATGTCGATCTCAGGAGAGGGTGTTCGCGGCGGTTGATTTAGTGTCTGCAAGTGTCGGACTGCGGCTCGTAGAGTCCGCAGGGCGGGTCTTGACGATTTTCCGTTAACGATCTCAGACCTACCACACTAGCGCAGCATATCAGGTCGTGGATTCAGAAAGTATCTGGAATTAAAATCGGAAACCGCGGGGCGAAATCATTGCCATTTCCGTAGCCAGGATTCGAAAAAGAGCAGATTCCACAGCCGGTAGCAGTGATTGACTCGACCGTCCATGTGCTGATCGACGATGGACTTTAGTGAATCCGGCCTAAAAAACTGATGGCATCTTGCATCATCGCCAAGGAGTCGTTCTTGCGTCAGCCCCTTCAGCTCATTCTGGAACCAACTGCCAAGTGGGACTCCGAAGCCCATTTTCTTCCGCGTCCAAATCTGCCTGGGTAAGACCTTTTCGTAGGCCGCTTTGAGCAAATATTTGCCACGTCCTTGCCGATATTTTAGCTCCGCCGGCAGGCTGGCCGCGAATTCGACGACGCGATAATCGAGCAGTGGTTGTCGGCATTCCAGGCTGTGTGCCATCGAGGCTATGTCGACTTTGGTCATTAGGTCGCATGGCAAATAGGAGACTAGATCTGCCAGCGAAGCCTTATTGAACAAGTCGCGGTCACCAATCGCATCCCAGGCGGATTCGAAGAAACGGAACGGGTCCTCCTCCGGCAGTGCTGCCAGAAAATCGTCGCGATACAGGTCTGCTCGCATACGTTCGGGAAAGATCTGCAACCAATTCATAAAACGACGGGCCGCAGGTTGATTGAGGGCTTCTCCAAAGCGTTGGAGTCGACGCACAAACGACCTTTGCTTGTTCGAAGCCGGCAGCCCCTGAATGAACGATCCTCCTAGGACTTTTCCCAGCGGCAAGATTCGCTCAAACATCTGACTCATGTGTAGAGCTTTGTAGCGTTCGTAGCCTGCGAACAGCTCATCGCCGCCATCGCCACTAATCGCCACGGTTACATGCTCACGCGTCCACTGGCATAGATACCAAGTTGGGATGGCTGAACTATCGCCGAATGGCTCGTCGTAGTGCCAGACGAGGTCATCCAGGATCGACACAGCATCTGGCGTGACTTGAAATTCGTGATGTTCCGTACGCGCCCAGTTTGCGACTTGGCGGGCGTATTTCGTTTCGTCAAAATCCGCCTCGCGAAAACCAATGCTAAATGTGTGCAGCGGTTGATCGAGAAACTCTTGGGCAAGAGAAACCATCAGCGACGAATCAATACCGCCCGACAGAAAGGCGCCCAGTGGGACGTCGCTGCGCAAGCGAAGTTGAATTGAGTCTGCCAGCAGTTCTCGCAATTGCTGAACGGCTTCCTGTTCGCCGATATCGCGTTGCTGTGTCCAGTCGACGTTCCAGTAGTTGCGGACGGACAAGCTTTCATCTTTGATGACTGCGAAGTGTCCGGGGGGTAACTTCTTGGTACTCTGATAGATCGAGTTCGGATGTGGGACGTACTGGTAGGTCAGGAACTGATCGATGGCGGCGGCGGATATTTTCCGGTCGAATTCAGGTGCTTCGGCAAGTGCTTTGAGTTCACTTCCGAACAACAGTTGTCCGTCGCGCCATTGATAGAAGAGCGGCTTCTTCCCAAGTCGATCTCGGGCTAGGATCAGTTGGCCTTTTCGCCGGTCCCAGATGGCCAGAGCGAACATTCCGTTGAGGTGCTCGAAACACTCCGTCCCTAGGTCTTCGTAGAGGTGGACTATGGTCTCCGAGTCGCTGCCGGATTGGAACTTGTGCCCCGAGCCTTCGAGACGTTTCCGCAGGGCGCGGTAGTTGTAGATTTCACCGTTGAAGACCAGCCACACGCTACCGTCTTCGTTGCAAATGGGTTGGTGGCCCCCTTCGAGGTCGATAATCGAAAGCCGCCGAAAGCCCAGTGCCACACCGGGGACTAGCCCCCCTGGGTCCTTGTTGAGAGGTTCAATGTGGATTCCGCGGTCGTCAGGGCCTCGATGCTCGAGGCTGTCCACCATGCGATCTAATACGGGCGGCTCAATGCCCTTCGCTTCATCGAACCAAAGTCCGCCTGCTATGCCACACATGAACTGTCATACCCACTACACGGGACTGTGCGATTGCATCTATCACAGATGCTACCGACGAAGTTTGGATTGCAGAGAAGAGGAGAAATCAAACCAGCTGGGATATTCAAAATTGCAAGAATTTATTGGGCGTCGCCCCAAATTCCTAGCATCTTGGGGTCGAGCTCACCAAATGTTGGATTTTGCAGGCAGTTCCAATGGATGAAGTGGCGCCCTTTTTTCGAGTATAACATGGGTGCCCTCGGTCGATTTGGCCGCTCTGTCGATGGAAGCTCTTGTGAATGAGCGGGTGGGCCTGCCATTTGTCCGGAACCGAAGAGATCAAGCCATGAAGTTCGCCGCATTCTTTCTGCTTGTACTAAGTTTTTGCCTAGGCACTCCGACGACTGTCGGATTCGCTCAAGAGGCGGCGTCAGAGTCGGCTTCTTTTGAGTTTGAATTGCCTGAGGGCAGTGAAGACTTCGGAGATGCGTCCTACGAAGCCGACACCACGATGACGGCCGAAGAAGCCGCAGCGGGCGCGATGATGGCGGCCGGATTGACGGCACTTTGCACGAGCCTGCCTGCCTTACTACTTGGACTGGCGATTGGCTACTTCCTCGGTAGGAAACGCGCTGCTCCTCGGTCGAGTAGCTAGCCGAGACTCTTGAGTGGTTAGCCGACTTTGTCGAGTTCATCACTAACGCTGAATGGGAACCATTCTTTGCGCCCCAACGTGACCTGCAGGCAACGCGGAGACACGTTCCATAGGGCTTGTGGCGGCGTCGGCTGATTTGCTCGATGCGGCTCGCCAGCCAGTGTGCGGAGCAGCAGCGCTTGAAGACGCGGTTCCAACTCCTGCTCGGACGCCGGATCGGATTGGAACGGAAGTTCCAGCATCGAGAACTTGCATCTTGATCGACTGCGGTTCCTGGGGCCGTGACATCGATTGAGCGGTCTGCCAGCGTCCGTCGAAGTTCGATGAACTTGTGGTTTCAGGCATCGCAGGATTGCTACCAGAAACCTGCTGCAATCGTTGTCGGTACCAGCTCGACTCACCCACAGGTCGGCTAGCAATCGCAAAATTGGTGGGTGCTGCCGCTTGAGCGTTCGGGTTGATCGCGACCTGAGCGGGAATGCTGCGTCCGTTCTTGGCAGGCGGTGAAGGCAACTGTAGGCCCTGAGCCGGAGAGGACTGCTGGTTCGACGCCAACATGGCCGGCGTCGAGGTCGTGGATTGTAGTTTCGGTGCATAGGCAACCAAGTTGTCGGGGCTTCCATCGAAGAGCCACTGGTTCCAGAGTTGTTGAAACTGCCCGATGCTTTGATATTTGTAGTGCTGATTCAACGCCATTTGCCAGCTTCCGCCCTGCATGCCGGAGTCCAAGAAGCGTACGAAAGCTTGGGGATCACTTTGGTCGATCAGGAACTGTACGGCCGAGTGGCCCTGCGCATACAGCGGGAGGATGTCGCGCGGATACTCCTTCATTTGGAACATCCTATTGAACGCGATGCCTTTTCCGGTTTGCAAGAACTGAACCAGGTAGTGTCGGTGTTTTCTTTTTTCCGCTTCGGCTTCTACCGTAGTGCAAGCGCCTTCATCAGCCCAGCGTGGAACGAACTGCCCGCGTTGCGCGAATTTGGCAAAGTGGGTCGCAAGGATCGTATGCGAAATTTCATGAGGCAGGACGCTGTCCAGGACGCGTTCCCGTGTGCCATTGACGATCATTTGCCAGTTTCCGACACCGGTGGAGATGGGGGCAAACTGGGTCTCACCGCTGGCTCCCAATTGAGGCGAGACTGTCACATGAATGGGGCAACGCTGCGACCAGGGTGGTAGTTCTTTGCCGAGCCAGTGCATGGCCAAGTCTCTGCGGTATTGGCGTGCCGCGGCGGCGACTTCATCGGCCAGACCTTGCGAGCTGGCGAAGACGATGAAATTCTCGGTGTGGGCTTGGAAACTTCGCTGGGCCGAGCGTTGAAATGGATTGCGTCGGGGCGCCGCAGCTGCAGCTACTGGGCGAAGAATGGGCATGTTCGCCACCGGAATGTGCGTAATCGTTCTCTGCACGGGGATATGCACGGGAATCTGGCTTGGTGCAGATTGGCCGATCCACCCTTGCGCACAAATCGGACGAACCAAATTGACTTGGATAAGACAAGCGGCAAGACAGAGCAACGCGCGCAGCGGTAGCCGCGACTGGTTGGCACGAGCTTCCATGCTCGATTCTCCTGTAAGTGGCACAGGTCATCGCAGACGATGGAACAACTTGCTGCAGTGTGCCCAAACTTAGGACACAACATGCGAGTCATTGAGTCTGCGTCGAACCCATGTCGGTTCGGGTCGTTCGCTACCCGACCGCTTTGAGCGTTTCCTCCTGAAACACATCGGCGGTCGTGCCAATTTCCAAGCCGCAAACAGCATCTTTGAGTCGAACTCCGAGCTGCGTTTGGCCGTCCTGGAGGGTTGGCAGGGGGAGAATAGGTCAATGCCGAGTCGCGTCGATAGGCCAATTGTGCCGGCCTAGCATGCAATGGCACAGACCCTGTGTTTACGAGGTGCAAACCGGGGCTTGGTGCCGATCGGTAGTGCTTCGAAGACGCGTTTAGGACGACGCGTTTGGGACGACGCGTTTGGGACGACGCGTTTGGGACGACGCGTTTGGGACGACGCGTTTGGGACGACGCTGGCAGCGAAGCCAATGCCGATCAAGGCTGTTACTCTGGCCTACCGGCCAAGATGCTGGCTTCTCGCAGTGTCTCCATTGCTTTTTCGCTTCCGCGGAACAACGTCTCGGGAAAACGGTAGTGAGAAAGGATGTCTTCCAATAAATCATCGCCGACGTACGAGTTCACGGACAGTCCGGCTAAGTATTGGAGCCGTAGATCGCGATCGGTGTTCAGTTGAGCTCC
Source organism: Pirellulaceae bacterium (assembly GCA_045105035.1). Taxonomy (GTDB): domain Bacteria; phylum Planctomycetota; class Planctomycetia; order Pirellulales; family Pirellulaceae; genus Aureliella. Next base: position 61,987 of record JBGCCZ010000059.1, read on the forward strand.
AGCTGACCAAGCTTGCATGCCCTTTGCATCACCCGCATGAGTCGCGAAGAGTTGTTCGATGGAAGTGAAACCAACTTCGCGAAGTGACTTCACTACGGCTGCCTGATCTGGGTTCTTCAATCGCTCGCCTACGCGATCCAGGTCGACTTTGGAACCTCCGACTTGGCCGAACAACACCGCATCGTAGCCCTTTCCTTGCACGTCATTGGTCCACAGAATCCCGCGCGGGAAGACCTCATAGAATGTGGCAACAACGCTTTTTAGCGTTTCGGAATCGCTCTCGTAGAGAGGCATCCACAAGGCCATGATCCCGCCTGGCTTCAGTTTCGAACGGCACATCTCGTAATACTCGATTGTGTTGAGCGAAGCGCAGCCCTTCACCCAGGGATCGATAGGATCGGACGTAATGATATCGAACTTCTGCTGGGTGGTACGGATGAAGTGTCGTCCGTCATCAAATTCGATGCGTACTCGATCCTGATTTGCATCCCCCACGACATCAAAGTTCACATCGGCGAAATAGGGAGTGACCCGAGTTGGCACCATGGGCTCAATATCACAGATCACGATTCGCTCCACTTCCGGGTGCGGAAGAAAGCTGCCCGCAGTGACGCCAGCGCCGCAAGCCACCACAAGCACATCTCGAGGATTCTCATGGATGAGAGCTGGGATATGGCCTAGCATGCGTTGCAGTCGCATGTCTTCCGGACTGCTTGAGGCTTGAACTTTCCCGCCACCGTGAAACCTGCGAACGCCAGCGCGATTTTGTGTGACTGCGACACTCACATTCATGCCTTCTGCCGTCATTAGGCAGAAGTCCGATGCATCGCCAGGATGATCAGCGACTCGGTCGGGCGGTGTAATGGAAGGTTCAAGGGTACGTTCCCAGGTCGCAGCATACCGCCCGTAGGCAATGACGCTCCAAGGCATCTCGGTCAAGGTCGCACCCAATGAAATTGCGGCTCCGCATGTGCTGATAGGCCCTATCCATTGCATCGCAAGGGACTTGTTCGGACCTGCGGAGGTTGAAGGCGTGGGGCGAGTGTTTCCGGCGGCGAAACTCAATAACGCTGCGATGGCGGTAAGGGCGAGGAGTATGTACTGCGCTTGAAGCGTCCCAAGGTTTGGGATGGCGACCATGGAGAACAGCAACGCGCCGAGGATGGCACCGAAGGTATTGGCCGCGTAGAGCCGCCCCACGATCTTGCCCGAATCTTCGCGGCCGGAACTGATGACCGCTAGGGCGAGAGGAAAACTGGCTCCCCACAGAATAGTTGCAGGCAAAATCGCGCAGGCGGAGCGTGCGAGGTCCATTTGGAAGGTGTACCAAATGCTGCCAGCAATCGAAGGATCAATGGGCCAGTGAGGGAGCGACTTCGTGAGAAGATTTCCGCTCCAAGCAATGGCGAGTAGGCACCAGAATTGTGCCCATGCAAGGCTGCGTACGGGAGAAGACGATGTGCGGGCGAGAACTGCGCCGCACGTACTGCCGATTCCAAGACCGGCCAAATAAGTGGCGAGGATAATAGAGAAGGTGTACACCGTGCCGCCCATGAGTAGCGAAAGCAACCGAGTCCAAACAACCTCACTCCCAAGCGCTGCGCAGCCGGAGAACGCAAGTGCCAAGTAGACTAGTCGCGGCCTCCGCACACTTGGAGTGGATGGACTCGAAGTCGCGGCACTCTGCGAGGGTACGCTTGTGGCGATATCTGGCTGGGTTGCAGTTTCCGGATTGGGCTGTGCGGAAGAGAGCGTACGCGACTGACGAGTCCAGATCCCGATCGCTAGAGCAAGGAGCACGACGCTGGCGTTGATCGCAACCGCGACGTAGGTAGCGATCGACATGTCAAAGACACGCAGTAGATAAAAGCCGGCCAGGAGGCATCCAGCGACTGCGCCGAAGATGTTGCTTCCGTAAAAAAGCCCGAGCCACGATACGCCTCGCGGCGTCGCCTCGACCCACCGAGAAACGGCAGGTAACGTCGCCCCCATGAGAAGCGTTGGCGGTAACAGGCACAACGCTGCGATGAACCCTCGCTGGGCGAGCGAAGCTCCGCCCTGATGCAACGACTCATAGAGCCATTCAATGGAAGGCATGCCCCACAGAATCGCCATCGCGAGTATTGCAATTCCGGCTTCCAAGACGGCGTAAACCAAGATTGGGTGATGTCGGCTGGAGACGAGTCGGGGCAGTAGTAGGCTACCCAGGCACATTCCACCCATAAAGACGCCAAGCAAGATGCCGAGTGAGATGGCGGTAGATCCAAGCAGTAGCTGGAGCATCTGTAGCCAAATGATCTCGTAGATCAGGGCCGAGCATCCACTGCCGACAAAGAGCAGCATCAACAGAGGCATCAGTTTCTCTGGAGAGCCCCTTTCATGATCGAGCTCTACAGGTGGATTGGATGTAGGAGGCAGGTCTGGCATTCGGTGGGGCTTGAAGAGAGTTGAGAGGATCAGTGGGCTGGTTCAAAACGGTGGTGTGCGCTTGCAGTGTGGGCTCTGGCCTGAGCGGGATGCTAAAGCCAACGAGGGGATAAGGCCACGACTCACTGACGTCGCGCCGCTTGGGGGTTGTATGATTCTTTAGCCTTGGCGACTATTGGGTGATCGTAGACAATCCTTGGCTTCTCAGATTGTTGGATCTGATCTTCCCGACCCGCTCAAAGCCACCCGTATGCCGATTCTCGATCAAACACTGGGCCTGCTGATTGCCTACAGCGGTGCGGTGGTCCTGGCATCTGTGTGGGGGGGGATGCTTCCGGATAGGCTGCGAATGACGCACACCCGGATGCAATTGCTCATCAGCTTTATTGGTGGACTCATGCTGGGCGTGGCTGTTTTCCACATGGTACCTCATGCACTGACCTCAACCGGAGGGCCAATCAGTGGAGATGACGTGGATACGGTATCTTTGGGAGTGATGTTAGGGCTGGTGGCTACGTTTTTCTTGTTGCGATTTTTTCATTTTCACCAACATGGCCCAGCAGACTTCGGGATTCAAGCTGCAGACGATCGTGATCTGGGGGGGGATGCGGATGAAGTGCGTAGCGCTGACGGGCAATCGAAGCCAGCAGTTGAGCTGAGTGCTTCGAGTGCAAAGAGCGCCGTTGAGCACACGCATCTCTGTTCCGATCACAACCACCCTTCGCAGAGCCATGACCACAGCGGGCGAAACACGACGCGTTGGGTTGGAGTCCTCGTAGGGCTCGCGTTTCATACACTCCTTGATGGTGTAGCGCTGGCGAGTGGAGTCATCACGGATGTTGCTCATCACCACGGGACCAATTGGGCGGGACACGGAATTTTTCTTGCCGTCTTCTTACACAAGCCGCTTGATGCAGTTTCGATTACTTCGTTGATGTACGCTTCGACGACTCCGAATCAACGGCTGGCGATCAACGTTGGGTTTGCACTGATGTGCCCGCTTGGAGCGTTCGCATTCTTTTTAGGTGCGATGGCGATGGGGACTGCTTGGGCTGCCTCGCTGGCTGCTTGGGGACTCGCATTTTCTGCCGGCGTCTTTCTGTGTATTTCGCTCAGCGATCTATTGCCGGAGATGGAGTTTCATTCACACAGCCGTATCCGGCTGACCGTTGCGCTGCTGCTGGGAATATTGGCTGCGTGGTTGCTCGGTATTTTGGAGGGCGAGCACAGTCACGGAGGCGATGAACCTCGTCCAGTGCAAGAGCATCGACAGGAAGACGTTGCCTTGGAAATGCCGCTGAGCGAGGTGACTTCAGTTTGGGCGAGTTGACCAGTGGATGCACTCACCGTGAACTGGTAGGTTCGAAATCGGTATGCTCGTTCGCCTGGACATAATGCGTCCGTAGCTCGCTCCGACCCTTGAATCTGAGTTACCATAGCGGGACTTCAGAACACTCCGTGAGGCGAATAGAATGAGAACACCCATAGCGTTTTTCTGCGTAGCTTTCCTTAGTTTGACGACTTGGGCGAACTTGCAGAGTCAGCTTACTGCGGCGGAACTTGCGATTCGCCCCGTGACGGACCGTCCGAATATTGTGGTGATAGTCTGCGACGACATGGGCTTCTCCGACTTGGGTTGCTATGGAGGCGAGATTCAAACGCCAAATTTGGATGCTTTGGCTGCTGGCGGACTTCGGTTCACAGACTTTCATAACAACGCCAAATGCTCGGAGACCAGAGCCTCGCTGCTAACCGGTCTGTGGCACCAGCAATCCAAGAACTTGCAGAAGCCAGGCAATGTCACGATCGCCGAAGTGCTCAAGTCGTCAGGCTACTCAACACTCATGAGTGGCAAATGGCACTTGGCGTCGACTCCGCCCGAACGAGGTTTCGATAAGTACTTCGGTTTCTTGAGCGGCTGCATCAACTTCTTTACCGGTGAGGATTGGCAAACGGCAGGTCCTTGGGGCGAAGGCGAAAATCTCATGCGTCTCGGCAAGGAAGAGTACAAGTGTCCTGAAGGCTTTTACTCGACGGACGCGTTCACGGACTTTGCAATCGAGTTCATGGACGGTTCGGCGCAGGAGGAAAAGCCTTTCTTCCTATATCTCGCCCACAATGCTCCACATTTTCCGCTCCATGCCTTGCCGGAAGACATTGCCAAATATCGTGGGAAGTATGACGTGGGTTGGGATGTGATTCGCAAACGCCGCTATGCCAAGCTGCAAAAGTTGGGTTTGATCGACGACAGTTGGCAACTCTCGGAGCGAGATCCTAAGGTTGAGTCTTGGGATAGTTTGTCGGACGAGGAGCGACAATTTTTGATCCCAATGATGGAAGTTTACGCAGCGATGGTGGATCGCTTGGATCAGAACATCGGTCGTTTAGTGGACTATTTGGATGAGCGTGGCGAACTGGAGAATACGTTGATCTTGTTCTTCTCCGACAATGGCGCGTGTCCTTACGAACGAATGCGGAATGACAGCACCATCCCTGGTGCCGCGGAGAGCGACATTGCCTACGACGCACGTTGGGCCAATATGTGCAACGCTCCACTGCGACTCTATAAGCAGTATGCCCATAACGGAGGCACCGCGACTCCGATGATTGCGCACTGGCCCAAACGGATTCAAGATGGTGGAGGGCTCTGTAGTTTTCCATCGCATCTCGTGGATTTGATGCCCACGTTGGTTGAATTAGCGGGAGCTGATTACCCGAGCGAGTTTGATGGAGTCTCGATTCCGCCCATGGAGGGTATCTCGTTGGTACCGGCTTTCGAAGGCCAGGAGCCAGCGCGTGAAAAGCCAATTTTTTGGGAGTTCTCAGGCAATCATGCAGTGCGAGAGGGGAATTGGAAACTGGTTGCCGAACGCGCCAAGCCTTGGGAACTCTACGATTTGTCCAAAGATCGATCCGAGACGGTGAACCTCGTGAGTGAGCATCCCGAACGCGTTAAAGAGCTTGCCGAAACCTATGACGCTTGGGCTAAGCGCGTGGGCGGCAAGACTCATGCGAAATGTGTCGCATCAAAGCCGAGTAAGCAGTCACAACTGTTCGACCTCGATCAGGTACTCCTGCGCAAGAACGCGCCCTAGACCTGGATGTCTTTTCGGTAACTCCTTCACGCATGAATTGAGTAGGTAAGGTTCAGTGGGACTATTTGACGGAACTGCTCTCGAACGACCGGTGCTTTGTGAGCAGTGTGGTGGCGATGCGAAGGTTTGTGAGTGCGCGCCCTCGGACCCTAAGACTGAGGTTGCAGAAGTAGAGCCAAGTAAACAAAGGCTGAAGATACGCGTCGAGAAACGGAAACGCGGTAAGTTGATGACCGTCGTTGCTGGGTTTGAGGGAAGTGTCGCGCAGCGCCGGCATGTTTTGGTGGAACTCAAGAACGAAGTGGGTGCCGGCGGAACCGTAACAGAATCGCAAGTCGAGATTCAGGGTGACCACGAACAACGAATTGCTCGAAAGCTAGAACAAATCGGTTTTCGTATCGCCAAGCGATGAAAGAGAGAGTGCCTCGCATTTGTCTTTGCTGTTTCTCAGTGCGAACGTAGGAGCCAATCAAGATGAGCAAGACTCAGGCAGTAGAATCGGAGCGAAGGCTTCGTGTTGGTTTGGCACAGATCTCGCCCGTCTGGCTGGATCGAAAAGCGACAACGGATAAAGTGGTCGACTTCATCCATCAAGCGGGACAGTTGGACTGCGAACTAGTTGTCTTTGGCGAAGCGTTATTACCCGGTTATCCATTTTGGGTGGACGCCACGGACGGGGCGCGATTCGAAAGCCAGTTACAGAAGGAACTGTACGCGCACTATGCAACTGAAGCGGTCGTGCCTGAGCGAGGTGATCTAGAGGCAGTCTGTGAGGCGGCGGCTTGCGCAAAATGCATGGTGATTCTCGGAACGATCGAGAGGGCAATCGATCGCGGAGGACACAGCCTGTACTGCTCACTGATGAAAATCTCGAGCGAGGGGCGGCTACTCGGGAGCCACCGAAAGTTGATGCCAACTTACGAAGAACGGCTGGTTTGGTCTCCCGGAGACGGGCAAGGTCTACAAGTCCATGCGCTGGGTGATTTTCATGTTGGAGCGTTAAACTGCTGGGAAAATTGGATGCCTTTGCCTAGAGCGTCACTGTACGCCCAAGGCGAAGACGTGCACGTGGCGATCTGGCCTGGTGCGGTTCGCAATACGGAAGACATTACGCGATTCATTGCAAAGGAGTCTCGCTCCTACGTGCTCAGCGTAAGTGGTTTGCTTCGACGCGAGGATATTCCGAGCACGCTCCCACATGCTGATCTTTTGGTTGAAAAGTGCCCAGAAGTCATGGCGGACGGAGGAAGCTGCATCGCGGATCCTAGTGGCCAATGGCTGGTTGAACCCGTGTCCAATCAAGAAAAGCTTATCACCGCCGAACTGGACCCGCAGAAGGTGCTACAAGAGCGTCAAAACTTTGATCCCTCGGGCCACTATTCCAGACCTGACGTGACCCAGCTCATCGTCAATCGCCAGCGTCAGAGCACGGTTAAATTTGAAGACAATTAATTTGATCGCATGTCGCGGAGGGCGGGGAATTGTTCGCGCCAGTCTCGCAGCGCGGCGATGTCAAATTCCGTATGTTGGACTTGGCTGGCGGAGTCCGCTTCGAACAACTGATTGCCCATGTGGTCGAAGGCCGAACTGCGACCATCGAACTCAAGGCCAGGTTCTTGCCCGCAGCGATTGACACCGACTACGGCCGCTAAGTTCTCAATTGCACGTGCTTGCAGCAGTCGGACCCAATGTTCGGATCGTTTCGATGGCCAGCACGCGATCACTGCAATGAGCTCAGCACCGTCTTGAACGGCGGGTCGGAAGCGTTCTGGGAATCGCAGGTCGTAGCAAATGAACGGAGCGATCTGCACGCCTTGCCATTCAAAGAGCTTGTGCGAATTTCCAGCCGGGTACTTTTCGCTTTCGCCCGACATCGAGAAGGGCTGCATCTTTTGGTAGCGAACGAGTTCATTGCCGTCTGGAGCGAATGCGACGGCTTGGTTTGCACCACGTAAGGTAGTCTGTGAATCGGGATGTCGATTCACGACGCCGCCGAGCACTGCACATTGGGTCTCACTTGCCAACTCGCGCAGCAAGGCTTCTCCAGCCCGATCCTCGCCCTGGCAGGTGACTTCAGGATGCATGCTGAAACCGGTTTCAAACATCTCGGGAAGGACAATCAGTCCGCCGGCTTCAGGAGGCGAGTCCTGAAGCAATTGACGTGTCTTTGCGTGGTTGGCTGCCTTGTCTTCCCAGGTCATGTCCAGTTGAACGGCAGTGATCTTCATCGGGTCGGATGCCTTATCGAGTTCTATATGCCGAGTGCTCATCACAAGACGATCGACCCGGACGAAGTAGCGGAGCTTCTCAATGGAGCAGCGATTGTAAACCGGATTTGAGCCGTTGAACTCCCGCGAGCACTGATTCTCGCTCTAGTGCACCGTATGAGACTCGAATCGCGCATTCGTCAGTGACACCGAATGTTGTCCCCGGCAAAGTCGCGACACCGTACTGTTCGATTAACTTACGCACGATCTCCATGGCGGAGAGGTCCGAATCCAGCTTCAAGAGCATGTAGAAAGCGCCTTGCGGATTAGGGATCGTGCAACCTGGTAGTGTCCCCAGCTCTCGAAGTATTGTTTTTCGAACTTCGCTGTAGCCCTGAGATTGCTCGTTGCACCAGCTGACGCCGGCTTCTAAAGCGGCCTCGGCAGCAAGCTGATTTAGCATCGGCGGGCACACGAGGTTTGTATCTTGAATCTTCTTAATGGGCATGAGCAAGTGCTCCGGGGCAACCATATAACCACATCGCCAGCCAGCCATTCCGTAGGCTTTGGAGAGTGTGAAGAGCGAAATGGTGTGATCGGTAGAGCCGTCGATGGATGCTGGTGAAAAGTGCTGGAGTCCGTCGTACAAAAAGTACTCGTAGGCTTCATCGGAAATGTGATAGATGCCATTTCTTGCGCAGAGCTGGTTCACAGCAATAAGATCAGCTTGAGGGTAGACCGCTCCGGTTGGATTGTTGGGTGAGACCGTGACGATCGCCTTAGTCCGCGTGGTGATGGCTGCTTCCAAAGCTGAAATGTCCAGCTGATACTCACTCGTCGTTGGAACGGTGATTGTCTTGCAACCCGCAACCTCGATGGCCATGTCGTGGTTAAAGTAAAACGGACTTGGCAAGACTACTTCATCGCCGACGTCGGCAATAGCCAGCACGGCGTTTAGAAAGCCCATGTTCGAGCCGGCCGTGTAGACAATGGACGAATGCGAAACGTCGATACTGTTTTCGGATCGAACTTTATCGCGAATGCGACTAAGAAGTTCAGGGCTCCCGCAGACGTCCCCGTACTGATGAAAGGCCGGATGCTTGCCCTCCGAGCTTTGGCTTTCCGAGCCTACTGCAAATGCGCTCAACATGGCTTTGTTGACGTGTTCAGGAGCCGGGTAGTGCACGATGCCCTGCCCTAGCGAAATCGTTCCAGGATTTTCAGCGATGAGCTTACCCACGATCGGAATCACCGGATCTTGAACGTTTTGAATTCGTTGGGCAATAGCATGCACGGTGATTTCGCCACTCTTGGAGAAGGTAAACTGGAAGGCAACAAAGGCTAGGCGCGTTCGACTAAGTCTGTTTCTCAATCGCTGTTATAACGTGGTCCCGACTATAACAAAGCCCCGCGGGAACGCCCTCAAGTACCCCTCCAGTTTTACGTAAAGAACCATGATGAAATCTCTCCTCTTCGCATTGCCTCTTGTACTACTCGTTCACTCGCCCGCTGAAGCAGAGCAGTTCGGCCGGCAGGAGTCTTCCGAGGGCATTAAGCACTCGTTCCTAATCGCTGGCCGAACAACGCTGATTGTTGGTGAGGACGGCGAGGTGAAGTGGCGAACGAAGGGCAATGCGCGAGATGCATTTGTCCTCGCGAACGGCAATGTGCTGGCGTCGATCCAAAACACGGCCAAAGAGATCACTCCTGCTGGGAAAGTCGTCTGGAGCTACAAACTAGCCGCGGAGAACAAAGAACTGGGCACTGCAGTTCGCTTGAAGAATGGAAACACGCTCGTCGTTGAGCGAGGCAAGAAGCCACGTCTCTTGGAAATCACTTTCGAGGGCAAGATAGATGTCGAAGTCCCGTTGCAGCCGGAGACGGACAACGGGCACATGCAAACTCGAATGGCTCGCAAGCTACCAAACGGGAATTATCTCGTACCGCATTTGCTGGCCTTCAAAGTCAACGAGTACCAGCCAGATGGAACGATCGTCAGTACGATTCGAACGGATCTTGAGGAACTCGGTGGACGTGCAGAAGAGAATTGGCCATTCACCGCAATTCGACTCGACAATGGTCGGACGTTGGTCAACCTGACGCACGGAAATAAGACGGTTGAGTTCGACGCTGAGGGCAAGGTGGCTTGGAAGGTTACGAACGAGGATGTGGACGGGAGATTCGCGGATCCCTGTGGAGCTCAGCGACTGGCGAGCGGAAACACTGTGATTTGTAGCTACGCCCAAAAGAAAGCTGAACGCCCCAAACTCTTTGAAGTAACTCCAGGGAAGCGTGTGGTTTGGGAGTTCTTCCACCCCGAGGCCAATGCTCACGAAGTCCACATTCTGACAACAAACGGAAAACCGGAAGGCAATTTGAAATAGTCTGCGGAGGAACAGACGTCAGACGATTTAGTTTTCGGGACGTGGATCTAAGTCGGTGGGCTTAGCTCGCTTCGGAATCCAAATACCGACCCGATCTCGATACTGAACGAAGGACGCGCCGAAGCGTTGGGCAAGGTCGGCTTCTTCGGCTGGACGAACGCATGCATTCCAAAAGAAACCCGCAACCAAGGAGCCGGCTAGGACGGCGAAGCTGCCCAGCAGATAGCCGACTCCGAGTCCTTGGAGAACGCCGGCCAAGGCCATTGGGTTCCGAATGAAGCGGTACGGGCCCTGCGCAACCAATCTAGGTGGCAACGCTGTTGGCAGAGGAGTTCCGCGGCCCCGGTAGGCCATGGTGAAAGCGCTCCACAGCCCAAGGCATGATGCAGGTACAAAGAGTGTGACGAATACCGTTTGTTGTAGTGGCCAAGCGACACTGGAATTCGGGAGTGCGTATTCCAGAATGTGGACTTCGCACTCGGCAACACCTTGTGGGATGATACCCAGGAACAGCCCCCAAAAGATGCAGACTTGAAAGAGAGTCGAAGCGAGAGCGGCAGTTGGCGGCAGATTGATCTCGCGGAAGGTAGCCGACTGCTGGCCAGGGAAACCGACAATCGTGGCACAGGAAAGAAGCAGGCCTGTCAGCGATGCCATCAGAGTCGATGCAATCCAGCTCTCGCCGCTGCGCAGGCTGATTGCTAGGCAGTAAAGCGTTGGGTAGGCGGATACCAACGCGAGAGTCCAAACGATCCATTGCATCCGATCGCGATAGGCTGGTTGTCTTTGCACGGAGTGAATCGCGAACAAAGCCATCAACATGAGAAGCCACAGAAAGACGTCGGCCAACCAGAAGTCGAGTAGCGCGGTGTCAGGCCAATGCGATGGCTTAAAAAACGGTCGGCTGCTGGGTAGGAACCAAAGGCAGCACCACCAGGCAGGCAAAGAGGTGGCTACAAGAGCAATGAGCCAGAAGACGATTCGTTCAGCGCGGTACATACCTTAGAAACCGCAGAGGATTTGATCGCGCCACCACAAGTCCTCGGACAATTAATATGTGGGCTACTTCTTCAGTTTTTCGCCAACCACGAGTTCATCACCAGTTTCGACTTCGCCACTCAGCAGTTCGGTGAAACGACTGTCGGAAACTCCAACGGTGACCGCCTTCGCTCGCAGTAGCTTCCCATCGAACCACCAAACGTGACGATCCTGTCTAGCTTGGTTCGCCGTAGCGCGTTCGTCGGCCGATTGGTTGGCCATATCTTGATCGGTCGACTGTTCTTTTGCAGTCTCGACGCCATCGAGAATAGCATGATCGTCGGGATGAACGTGATTTCGGTTGGGCGGATAGAATCGCAGGGCGGAGTTCGGGACTTTGACCACTCCGCTCTTTTGTTCAATCTGAAAGGAAAGGCTGGCAGTCATTCCAGGCAGCAACTTCATACCTGGATTGGGAGTTTCAACAATGACGGGGTAGGTGACTACGTTGGCCTCTTCGGCGCTGCTCAAACGGACTTCTCGAATAAAACCGCTGTCGAAGATCTCACCGGGGTAAGCGTCGACCGTAAATGTAACTGGCTGCTTTTGTGCTTGCGCTTTTTTGATGAGCCCAATGTCGGCTTCATCTACGGACGCATAGATAAACATCCTGCTATCCATTTCGGGTGCCACGATAAACAACTCCGGCGCTTGGAATTGGGCAGCCAGGGACTGGCCTTCGTCGATCTTTCGGTCGATCACGATTCCATCGACGGGCGATCGGATTTCGGTGTATTCGAGGTTGGCTTCGGAGTTCCCGAGAGTCGCTTCTGCTTGTTTTACGGCAGTCTTGGCGACACTCAAATCGGCTTCGGCAGCCAGGCGATTGAATCGCATCTCGTCGACTTCGGTTTCCGAAATGAGTCCGATGTTTCTGCGGACCAGCTTTTTGGCTCGCTCTTCGGCGTTGATTGCTTGTTGCAATCGAGCTTCGGCGCGCAGAATTTCTGCTTTGCGTGTTTCCAAAGTAGCGCGGTCTCGAAGTACGGAGGACTCGAATAGGCGAGGATCGATCTTCGCCATCAATTGATCCTTCTTAACGACTTGATTGAAGTCCACCAACAACTCGTTGATCGGCCCACTGACGACAGCACCGACAGTCACGCGCAGAACGGGCTCTACATTGCCGGTTGCATTGACGTTGAGCGTGATGTCGCCCTCGGATGCTGTTTGCATTCGGTAGGAGGGCTTATTGCGTTCGGCAATGTACTTTGCGGCCGGAAAATAGATGGCGGTGCCGATTCCGGCTAGGACGCCAATCACAATCAGGAAGGTCAAGAATCCGCGCATGGAGTCTCTTTGTAGGTGGAAGGAATTCGAGGCTTTTATCGTAGTCTAAATGCAGGATGATTCGACAGAGGTAAGCGTTTCAATCTGTGTCCTTCTGCCAAGCTCCGGATCCCTCTGGTCCGAGTCCATGTGCGAGCGCGAATCCGTTCGATCCCTTCTAAACACCAGTGACGAGAGCCCTGTTTCGTCTGGAGTGTGTAAATCCTCCACGGATCAGGAGAATTGTTCAGGTGGACCCGCCCCAAACGCTCTGAAGGGCGCTAGATATTCGAGAGTGCCGCCAAATCTTGGACCGGCCCGGCAAATTTACCGTTTAAATCTACAGGCCAGTAAATCAGATTTCTCGGGCGCTAAAGCTCTCTTGGAAGGACCCCGGCTGCGCGGTCAATGCATTTCGAGACTCTGGCTTGTCCTAGGGGACATAGGGCAGACCCTACAACTGCAGAATTCCAGTTCCCCAGGCCAGACCGCTCCCGAAGCCGCAAAAGAGGACTTTGTCACCAGCGGAAGCTTGTCCGGCAGCAAGGGCTTCATCAAGTGCCAGTGGGATGCTGGCTGAAGAAGTGTTTCCGTATCGATCCAGGTTGACGACAACCTTCTCGCGTGGAAAGCCGAGATCGGCGATGGCCGAATCCAAAATCCTTACATTGGCTTGGTGCATGACCACTAGGTCGATGTCGTCGGCGGTGAGTCCGGCGTACGCTAGGCAGTCTTGCGAACTCTCCACAATGACTCTCACGGCCCATTTGAAAACGGCTCGGCCGTCCATCTGCATAAAGTGTTTGCCTTCCGAAATAATCTCAGGCGTCAACGGTTGAGCTGATCCACCACTGGGTAGACAGAGAGCTTTACCGCGACAACCTTCGGCTCCCAGGGTGTAGCTAAGCAGGCCCTTGGAGTGATCTCCACTCGGTCGAAGAATGGCGGCTCCCGCTCCATCAGCGAATAGAGGATATGTCTTCACATCTCTGGGATCCACCGTTCGACTCATCACGTCGGTACCGACGACGAGCACACACTTCGAAAAACCAGTCGCGATGTACTGTGCTCCGGTGATCAAGCCGTAGCTGAAGCCAGCGCAGGCCGCGTTCAGGTCCATCGCCGGCGCAATGCAGCCCAAACTATGTTGGAGGTGACAAGCCGTTGAAGGCGAAGCGTGGTCTGGCGTGATGGTTGCGACCAGAATCATATCGATCTCAGAAGGGCTGATCTTGCCATTCTCAAGGCAGGCTTGCGTTGCCTTCAATGCTAGGTCACTTGCCGCTTCGTCGTCGGCTGCCTTCCGGCGTTCTCGGATTCCCGTCCGCTGGATGATCCAATCACTATCACAACCCAATGCGCTCAAGTCCTCGTTGGTGACGACTTGTTCGGGAACGTAGCTACCAGTGGCAGCGACTTCGAATCCGGTCAATGTGCCCATACGACCTCGACCCGAAAGCGCAATTTGACTGTCAGGTTTCAAGGAAGAGGACTTTGCAACGGTCGCCATGGAGAACTGCTTTTTGCATCTTGACTCTCTGGATTTGGGGTGCAGCAATGATAACAGAAACTGGAAAGGAGTCCAAAAGACCAAGAAAAGTGACCAGGGCTAATCTGTTCTTCAAGCTACGCAAAGTCGCCCGGATCTCCGAGCCTACAATAGGCTGCGTTCCGGCTGGGGCTGCCGGGCTACTATTTCACCCGAACTGAAACTCTGATCAACCCTGGAAAGGTGCACAGGATCACGTTGTTCGCGGCTAATGGATAGTCTGCCTCGCTTACTGATTTTGATTGCGACTGTATTTCCGGATAGAGTGGATGTGTAACCTCGGTTCGTAGACTTTTTAGGCTTCACATCGGATGAGGATCGACCTCCGCTAACGCATCCCGATGGATTCTTTGGCGATCATTGCGTATCCGG
>JBGCCZ010000060.1:0-54902 GCA_045105035.1 Pirellulaceae bacterium
GAGTTTATCACTGTGGGCGACGTCGATTTGCTTACCGCTGACGAGCCCTTTGACTTTTCGGAACCAGTCGTAGACGAAGAAGGTGCCGGACGAGCTGCGTAGCAAGACGGTGAAAGCGGACGAATCCCGAGCCACCGAAGACTCTGCCAATTGTCGCTGGGCCTCGCGTAGTCGAAGCGTGAGTTCGCTTTGCCAGCGTTCTTTGTCCCACGCCGGTTCAGCGGCCGGGTGCAAATCACCGTGCTTGGCTTCAACCCAAGTCGGCTGACCGAAGTTCAGTAGGATTTCTGGGTGTCGCTCTTCCCAGAATGCATACTCGACCGCCAGCGGTAAGAAGGCTATTGGAGGAGCGCCAGAATCCGCCAGTTGGTTCTGCGTACTTCGCATCAATTTGGTGGCCAGGTGCGCGAGCCCCGGCATCAGCTCTGCCGAGTCGTCGCGAGGGTCGCAGAACCGGCCTTCGGGAGTGATCCAAATGTTGCTTCCCGGTTCCTGCAGAATCCGCCGGCTAATCTTGAGGAAGTTTGCGGCGCCCTCCAAACTCTGTTGGTTGATGGGATAGAACCCCATCTTCCCAAACATCTTGTACTTCTCAAAAGCGTCTGCGTCGATCGGTGCGTACATGCGGAACGAAGAGAATTGCGAGTCGGCGAGGTACATCGCTAGCAAAGGGTCCCACCAAGACGCGTGATTCGCGTAGACCACGACCGAGCATTCCGGCGCAAAGTCATCGGGGTTAGTGCCGCGTTCAAGAAGCGAAAGCGTGTGGAAGTTCTTGCGCAGGAACCTGCGGTTGAAAAGGCGAAAACCATTGACCATCGGCTGGCTGATTTTCGGGAGCTCAACGGTCTTGGAACTTTGGGAGGCACTCATGATTGGATCGACGGGCGGAGCGAGTTGGAATGGAGCGAGTGAATTGATGAATTGGAAGGGTCGCCATTTGACCGTCGTTTTACTTCAATCGTTGCTCGGTGGCGACCAGCCCGTAGGAAGGGCGTCTACTGGCTGCGTTTGAGAATCACGGCTGGAAGGAAGCGGGTTGAAGGTCCAACAAACCGCTTGAAAGTCAGTTTGCTGTCGTGTTTGAGGCAGCGAACGAGGCAGATGTGGCGAGAAAGGCCTGGAGGACATGCGGGATCGCCAATTCAGACTGGGAGGTCATCTCCTGTGCCTCCTACTTCGCCCAAACTCACGTCCGATTTAGCTAGCAAGACTGGATTGCACGAGAGAAAGCGTATTTTCGACAAGGTTTACCCAGAGTGACTCAACTCGATTTAGCGGACGGTCCGATACTACCGGCACAACCAGAATTTCGTGCGTGCCTCTGTGTCAATCTATGTGATGCGCACTTGGGGGCAATTCCGTTTGCTACGGTGGAAGGTAGTTATGTCGTTGCAAAATCTCGCATGGCGAATAACGGCGGTTATAGTCGCTTTGATGGCGGGTCCGTCAAGTTTCGGCCAAGTTTATCACCCATTCGGAGACCCACTTGATGTGGATCCTGATTGGCAGTTTTTTGCACCAGTCGATGTGGAGGAGATGACCGAGCTCTCTCCCCGCAAGCGAACCCACCACGGTTGGTTTGGTGCTTACGATCGAACCTACATGTGGGTCTCACGGCCTGACGTAGAGATCTCCAACACGCGTGGAGACTTCGGGTGGGGTAACCGCTACGATTTGGGCTTCATGGGTGAAGAGGATCGCGGGTGGCTGGTTAGCTTCCGGAACATCGGTGGTCCTAATGTTTACGATCGGATTTCGGCAGAGCGAATCGATCGGCAGAATGCATTGGATACAGGAGACCCAACGGCTCCAATTCTTCCTCCGGGAGATGCCAACGATCCGCAGCTCGGCTACCGCGTCTATGTACTCGGTGACAGCCTCAACGTGGCTGGGTTTTCGAACTTTGAACTCAACCGTACCTGGCGAATGTCGCCGTACCGCTACGGCGGAATGCTCGAGCCCATGATCGGGTTCAAGTATGCGACATTCAAGAACACCGACCTGCTCCAGCAGTATTCCCGCGACGACATCTTGTTGTCCACTGGAGTCGCTTCTGGAACGAATGTTGTCGAACGACTGTCGTCTCGGACGACTGAGTCATTGAATCAAATGGTAGGTGGCCAACTGGGTGCTCGCTACTTCAACCACAGTGGTCGCTGGACGCTATCCGGCGAGTTCAGAGCGTTCGGTATGGCGAACTTCCAAAGCACCGCGTACACCGACCGCACCATTGCGACGGAGTACACCGGCATCGGTGGTACCGTTGTAATGGAAGACACTTGGACGAATTCACAGCTTGCAGCGACTCCGGGCGACAACACCGAGTTTGTGCTGGGCTTTGAGGCACGGGCCGAGGCGGCTTACCACGTCACGAAGTACTTCCAAGTGCGAGCTGGCATCGACGTCGTCAACTTTGCTTCCGGCATTTGGCGAGCTCAGAGTCCAGCCTTCAACGGCGGAAATCCGGTCGTCACCGAAGATCAGACGGTCGAGATGGCTGGATTCACCTTCGGCGTTCAGATCAACCGCTAATCCCACAGGGAACTTCCCTTCTGCGGTTCTTCCACTGGTTGCAAATACAAAAGCCCAGGCTTCACGCCTGGGCTTTTGTCGTTTGGGCCTCTCCAGACAAGGTGAGCAGGTAGCAATTGCGTTCAAGGCACAGCCTGCACTCGCGGAGTTGCTGGCCTGATTGATCGCCCAGTCGTCCAAACGTTCGTTACCGGCAAAGCTGATGATCTTCTGTCTTGCGGTACGGGAACGCGGCAACTTTGTGGCTGCGGAACGCACACTTGATGACGTGGAGCATCTACACTGTGGGCTTCTGACGCGATAGACTTTGTGGTCGACTAAGACCGCGCTTCGACTGAGTCTTGCCAAGTCGACTGAGTCTCGCCAAGTTTCCCCTTCCGCTGATCGAGTCCTACCATGCAGCTTCTCCTCGCCGCCGCCGAGTCACCAGACACAACTTCAGTGACAGCCTTCTTTAGTTTTGTGACTGCGAACTGGGAATTCTGCGTGATGCAGTTCCTGGAGTTTGCGATTTGGGGCGCGTGGTTTGTCGTGCTCGGCAATCTCTTGAACGCTCGTGGATTCACACGTACGCAAATCGGCCGCGTGTACGCGTGCATGCCGATCGGTTCGATGGTCACACCGCTCTTCATCGGCACCGTCGCTGACAACTACGTGAACGCTGAAGTGCTGGTTGGAGTGTGCCATTTACTCGGCTTCGTTTTGTTGTTCATGATGGCCAAGGCGAAGAATCCGACGCCGTTCTACTTCTTGACTTTGCTGTACGCTCTGGTCTTCTCCCCCACTCTGACGCTGACTAGTTCCATTATTTTCGCGGACGACTCTGCCGCCGGTGGCTTTGCTTGGATCCGAGTCTTTGGGACGATCGGCTGGATTGTGGCGGGGCTTTCACACGCCGTTATTCTGAAGAAGGATCAGCCGGTCAATGAGAATCCATTGATACTGGCTTCTGTCCTTTCGTTAGCACTTGGGATTTTTTCACTCACGGTCCTGCCGGAAACGAAGCCAGGCGCAGTCTTGGCGTACGAATCCGCTGTGCAAACGCTGGTTGATGATGGTATGAGTCAAGAGGAAGCGAAAGCTCAGGCGACGACGGATCTAGCGAACAGTGAGAGTCCTGACACGTTTCAAGCGACGCTGGGAATGCTGACTGGAAATCCAGTGTTCTTCGGTGTGACTTTCGTCGCAGCCATGGCAATGGGACTGTACTTCGCCTTCGCCGCGCTCTTCGTGGAGAAGACGGGGGTCCCGTCTCGGATTGTGGGGCCAGTGATGACGATTGGCCAAGTCATTGAGATCTTTTTCATGCTGGCACTGCCGTATTTCTTAGGGCCAAACTACGAGTATATGAACTGGGTGTTGTTGATCGGCATCTCGGCGTGGGCTCTTCGCTTCGCTCTATTTGCGATCGGTCGCCCCATCGCGCTCGTCCTAGCGGGTGTTGCGATTCATGGGATCTGTTTCGACTTCTTTTTCGGAGCTGGCTTTTACAACGCGGACCTTGTCGCTCCAGAAGGATTGACTAACACGGCTCAAGCGTTCTACGGCTTTTTGGTCTACGGGCTGGGCATGTTCCTCGGATCCGAGGCGGCGGGCTGGTTGAATCAACGCTTCAGCCAACCTGTTGAATCGACTACGGACGCAGCTTCCGAAACCGCAGCGGTTGAAGCCCGGACGAATTGGACTGGCTTTTGGGGGATTCCCTGTGCAGTCGTCGCCGCTTGCACAGTACTGTTCGCTTTGTCAGCGGATCTAAACGTGGCTGAAACGACCGTGGAGGATGCGACGGAAGAAGTCAGTGAAATGGCCTCCGAAGCGGCAGCCAACTAAATGATCTTCGTTCGTCACTCACTCCATAAGAATTGCCACCGTGAATTGTTGTTACAAGAAGACTAGCAATTGGCGACTGGCAGCTGGTTTAGTCTCGACGACAGCAATGGTAGCGACGTTTGCATCACTTCCGACCAGTTTCCGCTGTTAGCGAGGTTTGCAACGCTTTTCGTACTAGTCAATGGCGTGATTATGGTGGCGCTTGAAATTCCCAACCGCAACGGCTAACTGAAGCGGCTCTTGAACTGCAGAGCGTCATGTTCGACGCTATCCGACCAGAGCTTGAATGTCTCATCTTCGAATTAGCATCAGCGATGCCGCGTCCCAAAACGAAAACCGAGTTGTTGACCGCATCTGCTGATGGCTACGACTCCCTCAACGCTAAACTAGGCTCGCTTTCTTCGGCGCAACAAGTGGCGTCATTTCCTTTCAAACACCGCGACAAGAACGTCCGCGACGTCCTCGCGCATCTGCACGAGTGGCAAGTGATGATGGCGGCTTGGTATGAGATCGGCATGGAAGGCTCTAAGCCTGACATGCCCGCCAAGGGCTATACTTGGAAAACAACTGCTGATCTGAACGCCGAAATTTGGGCGAAATATCAAAAGACATCCCTGAAGCAAATAGGCAAAAAGCTTGACGTGTCACACGATTTGCTACGCAAGATCATTTCTTCACACACCAACGAAGAGTTGTTTACAAAATGTCGCTATGCATGGACGGGTACGACCTCGCTTGGTTCGTACCTTACATCGGCAACTTCCAGCCACTACGATTGGTCACTGAAAGTGCTCGCTCGGTACGCCCGAACACTAAAGAGCGGCGTCGGATAACAAAAGGCTGGAACGAAGTCGAGAAGTCGGGCGGTTTTCGACGTTCAGTCTCTCGTTGCGACCGGTTGATTTTCGACGTTTAGTCTAAAGGGAAATAGAGTGGACTGCCCCGCATGCAACGAGACCATGGAAGCTGGTGAGGTGGAACTTCGTAAATCGTTCGGCAATCTACTCGTTTTTGGCTGGGGCTCGACAGAATTGGTTTTCCGAAGCGATGCGACCAAAGGAAAACGCGAGATTATGAATTCATGGGAACATAGCAAGGCTTTCCGATGTACCAAATGCGGCGCAACGCTGATCGCCACCCGGCCTTGAACGACTCTGCGACTTCCTCGCAGGATGCCTAGGGAAAGCTCAAATGAGGTTCGTTATGAGTGAGCGATGACTGCGGTGAACCAATGGGCAATGCACGCTATTTCTAAGAACCAAGCGATGGAACGAAGGCGCCGAGTTCGTCCAGCTTTACATCCTTAATCAACTCGGGTGCCCCGATTGTTGCTGACGTTCCCGATTCGGCGTTGTAACGCATCGATTCAGTTTTAGCGCCGAATCGAGCGAGCCGACCAGTGTTAGAGAAGTTCTTGAAGCTGCTCGATGTTGAGAATCGGGATGTCGAGCTTGGATGCTTTTTCGCTTTTTGAGCCGGAGCCTGTGCCTGCGACGAGGAAGTCCGTCTTCTTGGACACGCCACTGGTGCACTTCCCACCGAGTGCTTCGACTTGCTGTTCCCAGTGGCGTTTGCCGTCACTGAATCCGCCACTGAAGCAGAAGGTTTTGCCGGTCAATTTGCCCTCACTCGGCAATACCGGTTCGATAAAGTTGAGAAGGTCGTCTATCTCATCGGTGTGTGCGTCTAAGTAATTGTTGATCGCCACGGCCGTCTTCTCACCCACATCATCGACCTCTTCCAAGGCTTCAACGGAAGCGCTGCGCAGCGTGGCCAGCGATCGAAAATGACTCTCGAGCGCTTTACCCGCCGCCTTGCTCGCAGATTCAATTCCAAAACTCGCGAAGAACTGCCACATGGAGATTTGTTTTTTGGTTTGGCGAGCTGCCTCGATTGCACCCACTAATTCTTCGCCGTCGAGTTTTTCAGGGCTGGGGACCAAGTGAATGGCTGCAACGGCGAGCGCAGATTGCCGTTCGGACAAACCCGCTTCGACGCCATCTTCAATGTTCAAGCGGAAGAAGTCGGCGGCACTCTTTACCTTGCCGGAACTCGTCAACGTCCCCACTCGACTCTCGCCCAGCCCGAGGACTCCAATTGTTTCCAAAAAGTAGACCAAGCTCTGGATGTTTTGCGCTGCGCAGGCGCCGTTCGTGCACATGAGCTCTAGCATTTCTTCCGAACCGCCAGACTGCAGCGTGGTCGGCTCTTCGCAGCTTGGGCATTGCTCCGGAAAATCCGGTTCGACTTCACCCCCAATGATCCCCGTGACTTTGGGAATGATCTTTCCCGCCTTACGGACGGCGATTTGCGTGCCGACGCCGATGCGTTTCCGCGACATGAACCCCGCGTTATGCAGGGTCGCTCTCGAGACGTTCGTGCCAGCGAGTTGGACGGGTTCGAAAATAGCCACAGCGACAATCTTTCCCGTGCGTCCAGTCTGCCATTCGATCTCTTTGATCGTCGGCGTTGCTTCCTCTTCACGAAACTTCCAGGCGATTTTGCCTTTTGGGTTCCCCGTGCGCGGGTCACCATGCCTTCCAAGCTGCTCTTGGTCTTCTAGGTTGTTGACGCCCACAATCACGCCGTCGACTTCGAAGTCCAACTCGGGAATGGCTTTTTCCATCGCCTCGAGTTCGGCAAAGTCGAAAAACCGTGTGGAAATGTAGGGTACGCCAAGCTGCGTCTCGCAATACTCGGCCCGCTGAAGTTCTGTTCGGTAAGGCGGGTCGGCCAACGCTTCAATGGCGTAGGCAACGAAGCTCAGACGCATCAGTTTCGTCTTGCTGGGATCTTTGAATTGTCGAATGCCGCCGGCCGCATGATTGCGAGGGTTGGCTCGGAGCTTCTCTCCAGCGTCTTCCAGGGATTGTTGCACAGCCTCAAAATCGGAAAGACGGCAGATCAACTCGCCGCGGATCGAACAGGTAACGGGTTTCCCGAGTTTCGCTGGGACGCCTTCCACATGTTTGGCTTGCTCCGTGACGTCTTCGCCGTTGATCCCATCTCGAGGCCTTAAACCCGCGCGAGCCAGTTTTCCTTTTTCGTAGTACAGCGCGAGTGCGACTCCGTCGAGCTTATAGGCTTGATAGAAATATTCACTGGGGTAACGTACCGCCTCGTCGCGGTACGATTTGTTCTGGAGAGTCCTATCTAGCTGCTCCGGAGCCGCATCCTGGAGGCAGCTGTCCATCCATTTGAAGAGCATTTCTTCTTGAGTCGCAATGTCCTCATGACTGGCTTTTTCGATCGACGTGAGGGGCGGATCGTGCACGACCTTGGCAGCAGGTGAGTCCACTTTGGAGGCAGTCGCTGTGTCGAAGATCTTCGAGTCCGGTCGGAGCTCGCGCAGTCGTCGTCGTAGTCCGTCGTACTCGCCGTCGCTAACTTCGACTTCTGTATCCGGATGAGTGCAGACTTCGCCGCGTTCGTATAGCGTGTCCAAGTGGGCAATGACTCGCTCGAGGTCGTCTGCTTCGCGTGACTCTTCGTTCGCGTTAGTTGCTGTGTTATGCGGCATGCGCGGCGCTCGATTCACCGATGTTCTGTGGGGATGAGACGTTTGTCGACTCTTGGACGGCTAAGATAACACAACAGCTCGTGTCGCAAACTGGCAGGTAGAGTCAGTGTGAATCTCCGCGTTTTTTCCGTATGTCGAACCAATTGGCGAGTTAGCGTTTGCCGCCACTTTGGCCGCCAAAGACTCTGAGTGCGGCATCCGCGTCGTGCGGTTCGACCACGAATCCGTGTCGAGTCTCGGGGCAAATACACTGCGACTTCAGGAGTGCGGCTGGCAAGCTTGCGAGTCCGCGGAAGTACTTGCGGTTGTATCCATACTTCAATTGCTTCAATTCCTTTTCCATGTCGTTGGCTTGGAATTCAGAATAAGCGTAGAGAGATCGGCGTTTCAAAACGTGGTTCTCATCGCTGTGTGCTTCGCCGTTTCCCGCGTTTTCCAGTTGAAATTCGAACAAGGGCGCGCGTACTTGGAATAGCTTGCCGGCCGCAAGCAGAGCGGGGAGCATCCGATGAAAGAAAATCAGAGTCAGGGCGCCGCAGTGGATGCCATCGGCGTCTGGATCGAAAACAAAGACGATTCGATCGTATCTGCATTTCGTTGTTTGGCTGCCTTGCGAATGAGGAAGATTGGTGAACCCCAGGGCAGTGAGGAGGCGATCGTAGAGTTCGAATTCGAGAACTGCAGTGCGTGAAGCTTTGGCTGCGTTGAGTGGCTTACCTTGCATTGGCAGTATGGCTTGAAATGTGGGATCGCGGACTGCGCATACCGCTTGGGATGCTGAATCGCCCTCTACGATGATCAGCTCTTTGGGCTTGCTGGGAGCGCCATCTGCGGCTGGCTGGCAGTCCGTGAGCTTAACGGGTTTGGGATAGAAGCTCATGGAGCATTTTCAGTCCTGGTGTGGTGTTGCAGTTCGACGGAGTCCGCGCGGCATACTTCTTACTGTGAAGGATGCTAGCTCACGGGAATTTCAAGAAAACTACGAACCAATATCGAGCCTCATTGGCAAACCCAATGTACAAATACACGTCCTCTCTCGTAGCGATTACCAAGATTCCATTATTAATTACAGGAAGCTTCGGGAATTCCTGGCTACCAGGCTGCCCCAGAATCCTCAATTTCAAAATGTCGAAATCTGATGGAGCGTTGGAATCCGCGGCGTTTTGGGCGACGTACAGGCCCTTACATGAAGCTGCACTTTTTGTTTGAGCGGTACATTTGCGGACCATATTCGCTAGAGTTAGCGTGTCGATAAACATGGATCAGATGGACTTCAAACAAGAGTCCGTGCCAGGAGGCGAAAGTTGGAAACTAACATGAATTCCCAACGGTCTGACAGACTGTTAGAAGCTCTGCTGCTTTGGCAAAAGGACCTGCTTCCTAGTCAAACGTTGAGGAATGTCGTGCGCGATACGATTCGCGATGCCGACCGAGAGCTTCTCGAACGCTACGAGTTGTCTAGTGGCGATGATGAATCCTTTAAGGCGATTTGCAGCGAACTGATCACCAAGCTCGGTGGCAATCCACAGGCATCGGTATTGGGTGCATCTGCAGCGACTGCCGGCGAATTGAAAGCTGGCGTTAACACGCCATCTCAGCAAGTTCAAATTCGCAAGGTTGCGCCGCCAGCTTCTCCGTACACGGCTCCTTTGGCCGCTAATCCAGAGGCAGCCTTCGGCTCCGATATTCAAATCGCTGGCCCCACGGCAGATCAACACGCTCAATTCACTGCTGGAGCTGCTCCAGCACCAGCGTTGGCCGCGCAGCCCGCTTTGAACACAATGGTCGTGGATGCATCGCCTGGCCGACGACAGCCCGCTGAACTTGATTTTGAAGTTGAGTTCTTGCCCGACTTGGAAGAACCTTCCGAGAACCGTCCGTTCTTCGGCTTTGATCCGATCATGTTCTTCCAACGAATAGATGGCATGATTCGATTCGCTTCCATGGACTGGCTTTCGATTCCGAGAATCATGGCTCTCACGATTATCGGGGCAGTTGCATCGCTGCCCTTCGTGATCGAGACGCCTGCTCTGGATCCTGACGCAATGAACCAGTACGGGGGTTCGACGAAAGTGGGGCTAAGCGAGCCAGAGGCTGGCGAAGCTACGGATTTCTTGCCTCCGGACGAAGCCGGCGAACAGAGTCAAAACGAAGAACGCGCTGGCGGCCTAGCCGCACAGAAGCCAGGTGAGGACGAAACTTCAGCACACAAAAGCTCGAGTACGACAGCCACTGACACCGTAGAGTTGCAGGCCGATGATCCTTACGCAATTTTTAATACGGAGCGAACCGCCGAAGGTCGCGAAGTGGTTTTGCAGAGTGGTGAAGAGGAAGAGCCGATCGATCTGGATTCTGCACTTGCTCCAATCCTGGGCGAATCGCAAGCATTGCTTCCAGCGATCATAGCCAGTATGGAACGCGGCGATTTGAAGATTGCCGCATCGCAGCTCGATCAACTTAGCAGCGATAATGCAGAGCTACCGTGGTTCAAGGCAGAGATGGCGCTTCGCGATCGGAGTTTTGCGAGCCGCCGTGACGCTTGGCTGGCCCTACTTACTAAATCTGAAACGTCGTTGACCGACGATTTGCTGTGTGCCCGCCTGCTGTTGAGTGCCAGTCCGAGTGAACGCGAGCGTCTGGTGGCTTCCGCACGTGAGAAGTTGTCTTCAGCGTCCGCATCTAAATCTGCCGCACGGTACATGCGCTGGTGTCTGAGTTGGTCCAACAGCCGCGATTGGGCAACGCTTATCTCCCAGAAGGCGAGTCGTCAGACCGAGCGTCAGTACGTCGATTCTATTTTCGTTGCGATCGCGACTTATGCCGCGGACGATGTAGAAGCTGCTAAAAAAGAGCTGGTTGATTGCCAAGTCGGACTGCAATCTCTCCGATTCGCTTCAAGTTCAGAGGTTGAGTCCTGGGTGGGCAATGTGAGTGCTCAGGATCTGTCGCAGAAGGTACGCAGTACATTGAACAGTCTAGGCCGTCTGACGCGTGCCCCACGCTAGCTGCCAAACTCGCTGCCCGACGCAAACACTCTGTTGGGCGGAACACTCCGCTAGCCGATACGAACACTCTGATGGGCAATTGTCAGATAGACAGGATTCGGTAGCGAAGCGGACTTCTCAATCACTTGCTTGGCTCTCGGCCAGGGGCCAGTCACGCAGCTCGACGGAGTTCGCCGTGGTGAATGCTGCATGACGCGTCGAGTAGTTCGTAGCAGGCTTGCAGGACTTCATCCGTTTCGATTGCCTGCATCGCCGTGTTCGCTCCTTTGCGTACCAGCTTGCCCGATGGCGGTGTGAGTGGACTTTGGATAGACCGCGACGGATTGCCGTATGGACCGGATTCATCGCTCCAAGTAACGCCATGTAGGCTGACGCACGGAGTGTTGACTGAACTGGCAACGTGCAATGGTCCGGTGTCCCCTGTTATTAGGACGGCGGATCTTCGAATCAACTCGAGCATCTCTGTGAGTGTTGTTGCGGGGGCGACGATAGCCGCTCCACCTGCTGCCTCAGCGATGACTTCTGCCATCAGCCGCTCCGATTCGCCTGCCCAGAGAATCAAGGAACGAATTCCGCGCTCGCGGTAAAATTCGCGAGCCAGTGCACCGAACCGGGAGCTCGGCCAGATCCGCGTGGTCCATCCAGCACCGGGATTCAGTGTCAACCAAGTGGAGTCATTGAGGCGAAGTCGCCGCAGAATCGTCTCGGCGGCGATCGAAGCTTGGCTGTAGGTCGGCATGTCGAAGCGTCCCACTCCAGCGGGCGTCGAGCTCCACGGCTCGAGGACTTGGAGGTAGCTGTCGACCATGTGAGTCTGAGTGCGGCGAACGCGATGGGTAGCCAAGAGCGGGGCTAGCTCGCGGGCGTGCGAGCGATCGAACCCTACGCGGCACGGGGCTCCGCTCAGCCATGCCAGAACGGAACTTTTGGTCAGTCCTTGAGGATCCAAGGCGACATCAAACTCACGGCGTTGGAGTTTTCGCCGAAGTACTTTCCAACCGGCCGGGTTTTTTAACCAGCCTTTGTCAATTCGGATTACTTCATCAACGGCAGGGTGTTCGCTCAGAAACTGATGCGCGGCACAATCCACGAGCCATGTGATTGTACAATCCGGCCAAAGCTCTTTGGCACGCACGGCCAGCGGAATTGTCAGCAGACAGTCGCCTATCGCACTGAGTCGAGTAATCAGAACTCGCTTCGGATTTTGAACCAATTCTGCCATTTCCGCCTCGTTAATTTCCCCTGGAGTCAATGGAAAAGTAGCCGAATCTTGTCCCGCGCTTCAAGCCGGAAAATCAGTCTCGGTTCCATGTGTACAATGAAGCACGACTTTGGACCTGTGGACCCGCGAGGAATTCGTCCCGTTGAGCCCCGCATACTCTATGCGAACGCGAGAAGATCTTCGTGCAAATTCGCATATTCCGTATGCCATCAATCGAGGCTGCTCTCTGCGTTCGATATAGTCAAACCGGTCACTGTAAATCGAAAAATGCTCTAGCCGACGCACGAAGAGAATATTCATGAGATTGACAACATCATTGCTTGCATTGTCGCAGTGCATTGCAATTTGTTTTGCTTGCGGTTGTGCGCAGGGACAGAAAAAGAGTGGAACGCGGATACTGCAGGACTTCGAGGGCTTTCAGTTGGAGGTCTTCGATAACTCCGATACGCTTAGCCGAATTCTTGCGATCGACGGCCAAGGAAGAGCGATCGGGCTCTTGGAAAAGCCAGATGAAAAGGGTTTCGTTTTCTCGAGTGTCTACTTTTTCGACGATGGTAAGAAGTCGAAGGAGCTTGGAGTTCTCGAGGACTTTACCAATAGCGAGGTCGAAGGCCTAAACTCAACCGGAATGGCCGTCGGCTACTCCACGCGGCCCTTTGGCAATTCGAAGGGCGGGCTGACAGGTATGCTTTGGGATACGGCCAAAGATGAACTCGTTCGTTTGATGCCAGCTGAGAATGATGTTGTTTGTCAGGCGCAGGCTATTTCAGCTGACGGTTCGCTCGTTGTTGGATACACCACTGGGGCCGAGCCAGCGCGGTTAAGACCATGCATCTGGCAGCGCAGTCCAGAGACGAAGGAATGGGAGTGCGATATTCTGCCGACCAAAATGGAGGGCAATCCACTAGTGATGTCCAGCAGCGTTGTCATCTCTCCGGACGGGAAGCAGATTGTGGCTTGTCCTACGGAGGGAGTGTCACCGAACGGTAGCCTAGACAGTGCCCTCTATCGTTGGACAAAGGACTCAAACGGAAAATGGCAAAGCGAGAAGTTGAACGATGCCCAGCCTCACCTGCATGCTGTCAACAACTCAGGTCTGATCGTGGGGTCGATCACAATCGCGAGCGGCAAACGCGTGCCAAGAGTGTTTACCGGCGAAGGCGAAATGATCGAAATTGATTTGCTACCCGGCACCGCAGCTGGCGTCGCCTACTCGGTAAATTCCGAGGGTTTCGTGGTAGGAACTTGCGACGATCCCTCCGGACCGGACGGTGGTCCTCACGCGTTCGTTTGGAAGGACGGCAAGACACTCCCGCTTGCACTTCCTGAAACGACCTACTTTAGTTTTGCGGAGTCGATCAACGACAAGGGGCAAGTCGCAGGTTTTGCAGATATAACCTTTCCCAACCGCAAGTCAGAGGAACCAGCTGCAGAGGGTGAACCTCTGGTGAAAACTCTTGGCTTCATTTGGACTCCCCAAGATGGGCTAGCGAAGTGGTTCGCTGCAGAGTCCAGTCCCAATTAGCTTGGCAAAGATCAGCTTCGATGGGGTGGATTCAGTCGCAACTCATCCGAGTGAATTGCCGGCAGGAGATCGGAATGCACTGAAGTCCGACTGGTAAGCCTGGCGAACGGAGTTTCCACCCAAGCTTTAGACTCAAAAATACTACACAAGAGAAACCTTGAGGAAATCTATTGATGAGCCAAGTATCGAGTTTCGGCGCTAACCAGGATTGCGGTCTTCGCTCTCCCAGGCAATCGCTTGCATCGCTTTTTTTGGTTCCCGCTTTTGGGTTCGTTGCGGTTTGTTTCCTATGCAGTGTGACGCGAAGTGCGCTTGCCGAGGACTGGAATCGGTTCCGAGGGCCTACTGGACAAGGAATTGCAGAAGCGGACTTGCCAATCGAATTTGGGTTGGATTCGGCTGTCCGCTGGAAGGTACCGATTCCGGGTAAGGGATGGTCTTCGCCCGTGATCGCAGACGGACGTATTTGGTTAACGACGGCGGTCACAGAGCCCGCAACCGAAGAGCAGCGAAAGGCAAAGCTGGCTGGCGATCGGATGGCTGGTATGAAGGAAGTCGCCGGATCGCTGGAGCTGTCCGCTCTGTGCATCGATTTTGAGACGGGAGAAATCTTGAAGCACATCCCGTTGGCAAAGGTGAGCGACCCGGATCCGATTCACCCGCTAAACTCGTTTGCCTCGCCGACACCGGTTCTAGATTCGGGCAAGGTCTATTGCGACTTTGGAAACTATGGGACTTGGTGTTTGGACGCTGAGTCAGGAGAGAAGATCTGGGAGCGGCAGTACGTTGTCAGCTACAGCGTCGGGCCGGGGAGTTCACCGTTGATCATCGGCAACAAGCTGATTTTGGTCTGTGACGGGACCGATGAACAGTTCGTCGTCGCACTCGACAAAGAAACGGGGCAAGAAGTTTGGAAGACAGCGCGACCACCTAAAGAAGCCACTGATGGCGAGTATCGAAAATCCTACTGTTCACCACTCGAGATCAAAGTGGCTGGACAATCGCAAGTCGTCATCCCATCCGCTCAGTGGACCTGCAGTTACGATCCTGAGGTCGGAAATGAGATTTGGCGAGTTGATCATGGCCGCGGCTTCTCGTTGAGTTCTGCTCCGATCGAGTCAAACGGCTTGGTACTTTTCTCAACCGGTTACATGAAACCCGAACTAGTTGCAATCGATCCGACCGGATCTGGGGATGTAACGAAAACGCATCAGAAGTGGCGAGTGAGCCGTGGGGTTCCGAACAAACCGTCACCGATTGCTGCAGGAGGTTCGGTCTACATGATTTCTGACAAAGGTGTGCTGACTCGCCTCGATGGAGCAACGGGAGAAGTCCAGTGGCAGGAGCGGTTGGGCGGCCAATACTCTGCGTCTCCGATCTTAGCCTCCGGACGCATCTACTTGAGCTCTCATGAAGGCATCGTCACCGTGGTCGAAGATGGCGAAGAGTATGTTGAGCTCGCGAAGAACGAGATGGAACCACGCCTCATGGCGAGTCCCGCTGTCGTGGGAAATGAGCTCGTTATCCGATCCGAAGAGTCGCTTTACCGAATCGGGAAATAGATGCGGCAACATTAGAAAGCTGCTCTAGTGGAGCAGATCGAGTACGTAGCTCTTGAACTCCAACATGCTGCCTGGCGGAGTGCCGGGCCCCACGATGACTGGGCCTTCTTCGGGTGCTGGACGAAGGCCGTGGCTGCCGCGGACAAGCGTGGGGTCCAAAGGAATTACGTCCATTTTGTATCGCATGCCCAGCTTCTTTTGGGCGAGTCGCAAACCCGCGCGAAGCGGCGAAGTCATAAAGAGTTCGCAGGGGTCGTAGCCGGGTTTGCGATGAATGTCGACAGTTCGGGCAAAGTCAGGAGCCCGACGATCGTTCAACCAGTAGTAATACGCGAACCAGGCATCGGGCTCGGACAGTGCGATCCATTCACCGCTACGGGGGTGGTCCAGCTGTAAGTCGCCCGGCTCGACGACGCTGGCGATGCCATCCGTTGACTCAAGAAGTTCCCGCACTGTGGGCATGCAGCTCTTGTCGTTGACGTAGACGTGGGCAACTTGGTGGTCGGCGACTGCGAACGCTTTCGAGCCCATGGTCATTAGGGATTCGCCGAACGGGCCATCGCGGACTTCTAGTAGGCCGGCTTTGCGCAAAACCTGGTTGATCATGATCGGCTTCGATACTGGGACCAGACCGTATTCCGAAACTACGACGCATTGGGCTCCGATGTCGTTAGCGGCATGCACTAAAGTTTCGACGCAAGCGTCTACCTCCCGAACTCGCTCTGGATCCTGAATCGGAAGTCGCTGAAAGTCGTAGTCTAAGTGAGGCAGGTAGACCATCGTGAGCTGAGGCTTCTTCTCTCGCATCACCGTTGCTGAGGCATCTGCGATCCACTTGGAGGCCGGCAGGCCAGCCTTGGGGCCCCAGAAGGTGAAGAATGGAAACTCTCCGTGATGCTGAGTAAGGTTGCAATCCGTTTGGTCCAGGATGCCAAACGCTTTCGAACCGTCGCAGCCGTAGTGTGGTTTCGGAGTTGCAAAGTAGCGAACGGGGGCTCCCTGGTTGTACCACCAAAACAGTTTTGCGGTGTCGACTCCTTCGTATAGCTTCGGAGCTTCGATGAGTCGGTTGGACTGCTGCCAGAATCGGACTTCCCCCGTGTCACGAAAGTACCAGCCGTTTCCGACAATGCCATGCTCGCGCGGTTCACAGCCGGTCAACATGGTCGCTTGGGAAGTGCAGGTAACCGCCGGGTAAGGATTCTCCCACGGCTTAGCCGTTCCCAGCCGGGACACGTTGGGAGCATGGGGCAGCAAGCTCGGGGTAAGTCCCACAACGTTGATTACGCAAACTCGCGACATGAAGTTACAATCTCTGTAATATGCACTTGAACGGAGTGCAGCATCATTGCCACACCGCTTCCACCACGAAAGTCCTCCCACAGGTGAAAGTTACGGAAAGTCTACATGAAGCGTATGCCCACGTTGATTACTGGCGCAGAGAAGGGCTTAAAGTCGGGTTGGTCCCCACCATGGGTGCCTTGCACGAAGGCCATTTGTCTCTGGTGAACCGCGGGGCCTCGGAGTGCGAGAAGATGGCGGCATCCATCTTTGTGAATCCTACCCAGTTTGGCCCCAACGAGGACTTGGACCGCTACCCTAGAACGCTCGACGCGGACTTGGAAGCGTTGCAGGCTGCCGGTGTGGAGTTGGTCTTCGTACCGAAACCTACAACGCTGTATCCCAGCGGTTTTTCTACCTACATTCAACCACCGGCCAACTCGCTGCCACTCGAAGGCGCCTTCCGACCCGGGCACTTTCGCGGCGTCGCGACCGTAGTGCTCAAGTTGTTCCAGATTTTGCCCGCGCATGTTGCCTACTTTGGCCAAAAGGATTTTCAACAGTTGGCCGTGATCCGCGCAATGGTCCACGACCTGAATCTCCCGATTCGAGTCGTAGGCTGTCCAACGATGCGTGAGCCCGACGGTCTGGCAATGAGTAGCCGAAATCGGTACTTGTCGGAAAGCGAGAGAAAACGTTCACTGTGCATCTCAAGAGCGCTCGACGCGGCGGAAGCCCTCGTTTTACGCGGTGAACGCGAAGTGGCAGCTTTGGAAGCGGAGATGACGCAGATCTTGCTGAACCATACGGACTCGGTTGACTACGCGGTGATCGTCGACTGCGATTCGCTCGAGGCTGTCCAGGAGCTGCAAACTGAGGCTGTTGCACTGATCGCATGCTATGTCGGAAAAACGCGACTGATTGACAATCGCGTGCTAAGCATCGAGACCGAATGAGCGGAACGAAACTGGTTCAAACGGGCTTGGCCATAGAATGAGCTTCTACAAGCGGAATGCTCGGGTCCGGTGTTCGGACAAGACCGAAAAGATCCTCGTAAAGTTGTAGAAGATTTTCGGACTGGAACTTCCAAGCAAGTTTCTGATCGATACGTTGTCGGCCGATCTTGCCCATCGCCGCGCGTCGCTCCGCGTCATCCATGAGCGATTCAAGTGCGTCCGCAAAGTTCTTGGGGTCGTTGTCTGCGGCGTAGAGGGCCGAGGCGCCAGCCGAATTGCGATTTTCGGGCGTCTCGTAGCAAACGGTAGGCTTGCGAAGAGCCATATACTCCATGGTCTTGATCGTCGTGCAGCTGTCGTTGTACGGGTTACTTGGGTCTGGTGTCGTACAGATGTCGAAACTCGCGAGATAGCCCGGTACTTCTGCAAACGGAACAAGCCCAGTGAAGGTGACAGAGTCTTGCAGCTTGCATTCTCTTGTCATTGCCTGAATGCGTTTCACGTCGGAGCCCTCGCCAACGATAACCGCATGGAAATCGTGGCGGCCCCGTGAACGTAGCTCGGACAACGCAAGTATCAGGTGTTCGAGTCCATCCTGAATGCCGATTTCGCCAACGTACCCAATGACTGATTTGTCCGAAGCAGGGTGTGGCAAGCGGGTTGGACGAACATGGGCCAAGAAGTGCTCATTGGGACCGTTACGCACGATGTAGCAGTGCTCCGGAGTGGCCCCGCAGCGGTCCATCTGTATTTGTTGCTGAGTCTGATTGGTGGCGATTAGTCGATTTGCCCACCTGCAGGATACGCGTTCGAAAAAGAGCAACGCGTTGTGCAAGATCTTGTTGCCATGTCCACCTTTTTGCGCGTTGTACAACTCAGGTGACAGATCATGGTGATCGAACACAAACTTCTTACCTAGAAGCCGGTAGCAGATTCCGATGATCCCCGTTAGGTCGGGAGGGGTGTGAACGTGAACTGCGTCGAAGCCGTGCCTAGTCAGGACGTACACGGAGAGCATGAACTGCATCACTAGGCTGTAGGCGTACTCCACGATGTAGCCGAGCGATCCGCTTAGTTCCGGAGGACTTGGATAGCGGTAAACCTGAACGCCGCGGATGACTTCACGAGAACTGCGGCTTTTTTGACGCGGGCAAATGACAGTCACACTGTAGCCAGCCGAAGCAAGCGTCTTTGCCTCCATGACGACCCTGGAATCCGAATCGTAGTTGGAGTTCTCCAACAGCATCAGGATCCGAATCGGAATTTCTGCTTGGTGTGACTTGGTCATGAAACGAAGGCGTGCAAACTGTTTGGACTTCGGAGCTCGTACGTCATTCCCAAGCAGAATCGTGCGTTTAGGCGCGGGATATGCCACGGATGTCCCCCAGCTGTGAAAAGCGAATTGGGTGGGGTGGCCATCGGTCTTGAGGGCAGTGTGCTGCTTGAAGTTCAAGCTTGTTCTGATTGGGCGGCTTGAAATCAGTATACTTGCCTTGCAACGCGCAGCTTGTCTGTCTGCATCAAGCCTACTGACAATTCGTTTGCAGCGGCGCATGCATTCGTTACGCAAAAAGGCTGACGATCATAGATCGCCAGCCTTTGACTGAAGTTGTTACTCATATACGGGGCGAATTTTACCTAATTGCCAATTAGATCAAAAAAGTATGTCCCGGTTTACCTTGTTCTAGTTCAGAGCGACCTTGGCCACGCTGACGATTTGATCCGTAGTAATTTTAAAATGTTCGTACAGCTCCGAAAATGGTGCGGATGCGCCGAAGCTGCTCATGCCGACGAAATGTCCGTCGAGTCCAAGATACTTATCCCAGCATTGTCGAACTCCGGCCTCGCAAGCAATGCGAACCTTACAGGCTTTCGGCAGCACGCTTTCCTGGTATTCCGGAAGTTGGTCTTCGAAGAGCTCAATGCAAGGCATGCTCACCACGCGAGCTTTCACTCCGGCGGCCGTCAGTTCGGCCTGTGCTTTCACGCAGAGCTGGAGCTCCGTTCCGGTCCCCATCAGTAACACGTCTGGTGTTCCGTCGCAGTCGCTGAGAACGTAGCCGCCCTTGGCGACGTCGGCGGAAGGGCCCATTACAGAGCGGTCGAAAGTTGGAACGTTCTGTCGAGAAAGCACCAACGCGGCTGGGTGATCTTTCATGTTCAAGATCGCTCGATACGATTCGAGCACTTCGTTCGCATCGCCGGGTCGGAAAACGTAGACACCCGGAATAGCTCGGCAGGCTGCCAGGTGCTCGACGGGTTGGTGCGTTGGTCCGTCTTCGCCGAGTCCGATTGAATCGTGCGTTAGAACGTACAAGACCGGCTGGTGCATGATGCTGCTTAGTCGCATTGCGGGCCGGAAGTAGTCGGTGAAGACGAAGAATGTGGCACCGTAGGCGCGAATGCCGCTGAGCGACATGCCGTTAAGGACCGCGGCCATTCCGTGTTCACGAATACCGAAGTGCATGTTGCGGCCTTCGAACGAGCCGGCGCCAAAGTGCCCTTCTCCATCCAAGAGAGTCTTCGTGCTGGGAGCGAGATCCGCAGATCCGCCAACGAGCCAAGGTAGATTTGGCGCGATCATGTTGAGCACTTTTCCGCTGCTCACCCGCGTTGCCAAGCCCTTTTCATCGGCCGGGAATTCAGTAATGCCACTGTCCCAACCGTCTGGTAGCTCACCTGCAAGGAGGGCTTCGAGCTGAGTGCTTTCCGTCGCGAACTCGGCCTTGTACTTTGTGAACAACTCTTGCCATTCGGCGTTGAGGGAAGCTCCGCGTTTGCCAAGTGTGTCTTGGAAATACTCTTCCACGCCTTCGGGTACCAGAAACTTCTCATCTTCTGGCCAGCCGTACGACTGTTTCGTCAGCTTGATCTCATCATCGCCGAGTGGCGCGCCGTGAGCGTCGTGTGAATTCGCTTTGTTCGGCGAACCGTAGCCAATGACACTGCGGACAACGATGAGCGTTGGCTTGTCGTCGCAAGCTTTGAAGGCGGAGATCGCGGTTGCTAGAGCCTCGAGGTCATTCGCGTCTTCGACTCGCAGCGTGTTCCAACCCAGTCCCTCGAAGCGTTTGGCTACGTTCTCGGAGAAGGCGAGGTCGGTGTGCCCTTCGATCGTGATTTGATTGTCGTCATAGATCCAGCACAGGTTGGAGAGCTTGAGGTGCCCTGCAAGCGAGGCTGCTTCATACGCGACGCCCTCCATCAGGTCACCATCGCCACACAACGCGTACGTGTTGTAGTCGAATAGTTCGTAACCTGGCTTGTTGTAAGTGGAAGCCAACCATTTCGAACCGATCGCCATACCAACGCTGTTGGAGACACCCTGTCCGAGCGGCCCTGTCGTCGTCTCGATCCCCTGCGCCTCGCCGTATTCGGGGTGCCCAGCACAAGGACTGTGTAGCTGCCGGAAATTCTTGATGTTGTCCAGGGTGACCGTCGGTCGGTCCACCACACGTCCAGCCTCATCGATATCGCGGATCCCAGCCAGGTGGATCAACGAGTAGAGGAGCATGGATGCGTGTCCGCAACTTAGGACAAAACGGTCACGATTTGGCCATAGTGGGTCGGCGGGATCGAATCGAAGCGTGTCGGTCCATACCTGGAAAGCTACGGGAGCCAACGCCATCGGCGTCCCGGGGTGTCCGCTGTTGGCCGCTTGAACCGCATCCATACTTAGGGTGCGAATAGTATCGATCGCTCGTTTTTCGATCGCAGGGGTGGAAACAGTCATAGCCACTTGGTCCGCGTAAAAACTAGTAGATTCGGGTAGATTTGTTCGCGAGAAGATACTCGTAAACGCTATATTTCGCAATCCGAACAGGTTCAGTCAGCAGTACGGACGCCGGTTTATTAAGGCTATGCGCTGCATGGCTTTGGAGGTAAGCTTTCGGGCCAAAGTTGTGTCGCTGCGGCAGGGCGTTTCCAGCCCGCCACCGACGAATCAATGGCTGCGATAGGAGAGTTTGTGTCATGGGCCCAGCCGAGATCCGTGATGAGATCATCGATATTCTGAGCGAGATTGCGCCGGATGAGGATTTGAGCGATCTGAATGACGAGCAGTCGTTTCGTGAGCAAATGGAGCTGGACAGCATGGATTTTCTCGACATCGTGATGGAGCTGCGCAAGCGGCACCGAGTCCAGATTCCTGAGGAAGAGTACGGCGAACTCGCGAGCATGGGCAGCACCGTAAAGTACCTCGAGCCCAAGATGGCTGACCTCTGAGCCAAAAATGGCTGACCTCGAACAGCGTGTGCGTAATAAAGAGCAGTCCCGACGAAGATGTACGACACGATCATTATCGGA
Organism: Pirellulaceae bacterium; assembly: GCA_045105035.1. Lineage (GTDB taxonomy): Bacteria > Planctomycetota > Planctomycetia > Pirellulales > Pirellulaceae > Aureliella. Next base: position 21,742 of record JBGCCZ010000060.1, read on the forward strand.
GGGGGCATGTCCGGTTTAGCTGCCGGAATCCGACTCGCCCACTACGATCAAAAAGTCTGCATCCTCGAGAAACACTGGACCATCGGCGGTCTCAACTCTTTCTACCGCCACAACGGGCGTAATTTCGATGTTGGCCTGCACGCAGTCACCAACTATACGCCGCGCGGTACGAAAAAAGGTCCGCTCGCAAGATTGCTCCGCCAGTTACGGTTCAAGTGGGATGACTTTGAGCTCTCACCGCAAGTCGGCTCGGCAGTCGTCTTTCCAAGTGCCCGACTTGGCTTCACGAACGACATCGAATTTCTCAAGTCGGAAATCGCCTCGGCGTTCCCGAGCGAAGTCGATAACTTCGAACGTCTACTCGGCTTGCTCACCGACTACGACGATCTAAACCAAGACAACTTCAGCGGTTCTGCCCGCGAGTTCCTGGGCGAGGTTATTGGCGAGCCGCTGCTGATTGAAATGCTGCTCTGCCCGCTCATGTGGTACGGCAACGCCCGAGAAGATGATATGGATGTAGGGCAGTTCTGTATCATGTTTCGAAGTATTTTCCTTGAGGGTTTTGCACGACCCTACAAAGGCGTGCGTCTCATCCTCAAACATTTAGTCCGCAGATTTCGCTCCCTAGGCGGCGAACTAAAGCTTCGCAGCGGCGTCGACTCCATTAAGACGGATGGTGACCGAGCCGTTGGCGTCGTGCTAGAGGGCGGAGAGGAAATCGAAGGCAAGCGAATCTTGTCGAGTGCCGGAGTGATCGAAACGCAGCGTCTTTGCGACGACATGAGTGTCGAGGAAGTAGATCGTGCAGGACAGCTCACTTTTATTGAGTCGATTTCGATCTTGGACAAGCAGCCCAAGGAAGTTGGCTTTGGTGAAACAATCGTCTTCTACAACGATAGTGACACGTTCCACTGGCGGCGGCCGGAAAAAGGGCTCTGTGATCCACGGACAGGAGTGCTCTGCAGTCCGAACAATTACTTGTACCCGGACGAAGATGGCAACTTGGACGACGGCGTGATTCGCCTGACGACGATTGCCGACTTCGACGCATGGAACAATTTGTCAGAGGATGAGTACCAACGCCAAAAAATGTGGTGGTACGATCGCAGCGTTGCTTCTGCGGTCCGCTTTATTCCCGACTTTCGCCGGCATATTGTGGGTACAGATGTCTTCACTCCCAAAACGATTCGTCGATTTACTTCGCATGACAACGGCGCTGTCTACGGTGCTCCAGAAAAGCAGCTGGATGGAACGACGCACCTGCGCAACTTATTTCTTTGCGGAACAGATCAAGGCTTTGTTGGAATTGTGGGTGCAATTGTTTCGGGCATCTCGATGGCGAACATGCACTGCCTGCGAGACAATTAGTTTTGCCAACAGAACGACCGTGGATTTCCGTTTTCAGGTTTCCTGCTCAAGTGCGCACAGCCAAGCTGCAATCGTCCCGCTGCAACGACGCTATCTCGGCACTTGACTGAGGACTCTAACATGTCGGACTTAGAGACTTCGCAGCAGAGTTTGAGCTCCCTGACTGACGAAGAGCGTCGGATCTACGAATGGCAGATGTGGGTCTCCGACTTCGGTGAGCAGGGGCAGGAGAAGCTGAAAAACGCCTCGGTGCTGGTTTCGCGAGTTGGCGGAGTCGGCAGTGTGGTTGCCTACGAACTGGCAGCGGCTGGGATCGGTAAGCTTGTGGTGGCCCACGCAGGCGACGTTAAACCCAGCGACCTCAATAGACAACTGTTGATGACGCACAGCCAGCTTGGGAAGCCTCGCATTGAATCTATTCAGCGGCGGCTGTTGGAGTTGAATCCGCGGCTGGAAATCGTGGCAGTGGGCGAGAATGTTTCGGAGGAGAATGCAGATCAACTTGTCGAGCAGTGCGATTTGGTCGTTGATTGTGCACCGTTGTTTCCCGAGCGATTCGCGATGAACCGAGCGGCGATGTCTCAGGGCAAGCCGTTGGTCGAATGCGCGATGTATGAACTGGAGGCACAGATCACTACTTTCGTGCCCGGTCGTTCCCCGTGTCTACGCTGCCTCTATCCAGAAGCTCCACCAACCTGGACTCGGCAGTTCCCCGTCTTCGGTGCTGTGTCGGGAACGGTAGCATGTATGGCCGCCATGGAAGCGATCAAAGTTCTCAGTGGCCTTGGCCAACCGCTGTTGGGGCAATTGCTAAAGTTCGATTTGCGAGATATGCACTTTCAGAAATTGGCAATCTCGCGGCGTCGCGACTGCGAGGTCTGCGGTGGTGAATAGCCGACCTGCCTCTTCCATGACTACTTGAAAGTTCTTTCAGATGCGCGTCTCCATTCGAATTCCGGCCAACATGTGATCTGCCACTAATGGGCAGGCTTGCATCGAGGCTGAGGGCGAGAGCGTTGGAGGGGCTATCCATGGTCTGGTAGATATTCTCCCTGAGTTGAAACCACGCTTGCTCAGTGACTTTGGTGAATTGCTAAGTTACGAAGCTGTTTTCGTTGGTGGCACAGACATTCGTGATATGTCCGGCATGGAGTCAAAGCTAGATAGCGGCAAGGAGATCCTGATTGTCTCTGCTCTTGCCGGGGGAATCTTCGGGATGACGCCTAGGGAACTCCAAAGCGTCAGAAGAAGCTCAGGCTCCTGTCTTGCTCGAGAATAATTGGCTGTTGGTCGCTATGAGAGCAAACTAGACTAAGGATTAGTCCGGGCGGTGATTCCTACCGATTTGGACGCCTCCCTCCTGACTCTCTTTTCTTGTTCCTGACCGCGCGAATTTCTCGCAGTGCCATCAAAGATGGACGAAGTTCGGTTTGCGGCACGCCGAATTGCCACTCGAATGTCTCAAAGCCCCGCATCAGCAACGATACCAATATTGAGCGAGTGGTTTCAGTCAGCACCTGTCGGTCTACTCGTGCTAGACGAGAAGTTGGACTGTGTCGCCGCAAACGCAGCTTGGCTTCAGGTCGCTCGGACTCCAGACGGCGAAACGTTAGGCAATAGTTGGCGCGCTGCATTCACGTCTGATACCCAAGCAGCCTTGTTGGAATCGCTGCAGTTTCACCTGTGCGCCCGCACCGAAGCCAAAGCGTTTGGCGGGAGAAAGTTGAGTCCTATTTCAGTCCGTGGCAGCGATAGTGGAACGGTTTTGTGGATCCAAGCTTCCGTCTTGCTGTCGGACGGCAAGGAGTGCGGCGCTATACTTTCGATCGTGGGCGACTTTGCGGCCGAGCCAGATGAAGGTGCCGAGCCAGTTCCGAAGCTTGCGGTTCGTGGACTTAATCGTACTCCAGGAGGCGAAGTTACTCGACTGGTTGAAATTCTGGATTCTACGCCAGATTTCGTATGGGACGCAGACGCTTGCGGCAGAGTGAATTGGCAGAACCGGCGACTGCAAGAATTGCGTCCTGAGGATTTGAATTCAACTCAGTCGCCATTTTTTTGGGAGGTCTTCTCTGAAGAGGACAATGCTACTTTGGAGGGTGTCGCCGTGCCCCATGCGATTGAACACGGGAACTGGATCGGCGATGTCGACTTCTTAGATGCCAAAGGGACGGAATGGCCCGTCTCGATGGTGCTGATCGCACACAAGTCTGACAGAGGTGCGGTACAGGGCTACTCGGCCATAATGCGGGATATTCGTGAGCGAAAGCGGATCGAAGTAGCTCTCCGCGAGAGTGACAGTCAGTTTCAGAAGATCGCGGACAAAATTCCAGGAATGATCTATCGTTGCATCCAGTATCCGGATGGAACGAATCGTTACACCTATGTTAGCCATCATGTGACCGACATTTTTGAAGTTGCTCCAGATGAAGTTTTGAAGGACCCTGCTGCGCTCCGCAAGCGAATTCACGAAGATGATCTCGGACGGTATCGCGAGACGCTTCAAGAGTCATTTCAAAAACAAGGTGAATATCGGATTGAGCTTCGTTTGCAGAATCCGTCGAGCGGTACGACTTGGATCAGTTCGCTCGCGCATGCGACGGCGTTAGATGATGGGTCCGTAGTTTGGGACGGTTTCGTGGTTGACATAACCGCCCACAAGGAAGCGGAAAAGCAGTTGCAGTCATCAAATGAGCAGTTGGCTCGCGCGACGCGGCACAAAGATCAGTTCTTGGCCAATATGAGTCACGAGCTTCGGACGCCGTTGAGCGCCATTCTAAGCGTAGCGGAAGGGATTCAAGCGGGAGTCTATCGGTCAGCAGAGGCAGTGTCTGAGGCGGCAGGTTTGGTCGAGCGAAGTGGACATCATCTGCTGGCTTTGATTAACGACGTCTTGGATTTAGCCAAGGTCGAGTCCGGGAAAATGACGCTGCAGTTCGAGTCGATCGCCGTGCAAAAACTCTGCGAGGCGAGTTTGTCGTTTGTTGAACAGCAAGCAATTCAAAAGGGCGTGCGTCTCCAGTTCAACGCTCCGTGGAACCTGCCTGCCATCGACGCGGATCCAATGCGGGTGCGGCAAATTTTGATTAACCTTCTCTCGAACGCCGTGAAGTTTACACCTCCAGGAGGGAGGGTCACTCTGCACGTTGAGCACAATGAACTCAGTTGTGATGCTGGAGCTTCCCAAGCTGATAGGATGCTGTTTTCGATTTTGGATACGGGAATTGGTATACCTAAAAGCGAAATGGATTCCTTGTTCCTGCCCTTCACGCAAGGAGATTGTTCATTGGATCGAGACAATGAAGGTACGGGCCTGGGGCTTACCTTGGCTAAGCAATTTGCCGAGCTGCACAGCGGAAAGATTGCGGTGTCTAGTGAGCCCAGTGTTGGGAGTTGCTTTACGTTGGATCTGCCAACGAAGCAGTCAGCTGAGGCTTGGAGCGAATCGCAAAGTGTTGGCCCCAAGGCAACAACGCTGAATACCGATTCTCCAAAGCCTGGCGATGCGGTGGAGCCAGCCGATCTTGTTAGGCCAAGCGATTCGGTTAGGCCAAGCGATTCGGTTAGGCCAGGCGATATTCCGGCGCGTCGGGGTGGCTTCGAGGTTGCGGTGCGTCAATCGGCTAGAGTCAACGAGGCAGCCAAAGCAAACGAGTCGGGCGCAGCGGTTCGTGTATTACTAGCCGACGATAACGAGGGCGTTGCGGCTGGTTTAAGTGCATTTTTACGGGCTTGTGGATATCATGTCTCGCTGGCGAGCAACGGTAATGAAGCCGTCGATTTGGCGGTTCGCCGACAACCGGATGTCATCCTGATGGACGTCCAGATGCCTGGGAAGGACGGTCTGACTGCGATCCGTGAAATTCGCGAGTTTGCCGTTCTCGAAAGAACCCCGATAGTCGCCTTGACCGCTTTGGCTATGCGGGACGACGAAAAGCTCTGCTTGAAAGCAGGGGCCAATCGATATGTCAGCAAGCCGGTCAAGCTTTCTGAGCTAGCTCAGATCATTGAAGACGTCGTTGGCGTAGATAAAGGCAGTCGTTAGTTGGCGATTTCTGGCCGCCCTCGTTTGCGCGGAACCCCTCACCGCGAGCAGACGTGTGGCTATTGCGCTGGATCTACCGCAGTTAGGGGAAGAGAAACGTTGGCTTGAAGCCAACTCAAGTATTTTCGCCAGCGTAGCGACTCTGCGGGGGTGGTTGAAAAGAGCTCAGGTGATTCTTGCCTGAGCCTAGCGAACCGGCTTTCCAATTCTTGTTTGCTGGTCGCGACGACTTTTCCCTCATCAGTAAGGTGCATTCCACTGAGAATGCTCGCATGATTTTGGAGGAATGCGAGGTTCTGGTCAGCGGATTGGAGGCTCCAGATTCTTAGAGTGTGGTCCTGCGAGGCAGTCAAAATGCGGCGGCCATCTCGATCGAGTTCCGCGCTGACCACTTCTCCGAAATGGTTGAGTGGTGGCGAGAGTAAGCGACCTGTGGAACCGTCAATGAGAAGTGCTGCGCCTTGTTCACGTTGCAGTGTGATCGCATTCTGCTCCATGCCTGTGCAGACCAGCAGTAGGTCGTTCGAGAATCTACTTGAAACGGACAACCTACGAAAGCGAATGCCGTTGGCCTTGTATTGCCAGGTTGATTCCCAATTGTCATGCCGCTCGAGCAAACCATTCTGGACAGCCGTGTAGAGGCGGTCGCTATTTTCAAGCTTCGCAGCCGTCGGCCAATAAGGGAACTCAATGACTCTTGCCGGTTCTGCTGGACTGACGGGGTCCCAGATGCGAAGTTTGTTGTCGTATGCTCGGGTGAGAAGTCGGTTGGAATCGTCAAGAAACTCGACTGAGACAACTTCGGTCGTGCCGTGGTTAAACGGCCCAGCAATGGGCCGCCCATTCTCGTTCCAAACATAAACGTTGCCGTCTCTGCTCGCCGAGGCGAAAGACTGTCGCTTGTTGGACAGCGAGGAAAACGTCAAGCCTATAACGGCATCTTGATGCTCGAGTTCGAAGAGCGGTGCATCTGAGCCCGGAGTCCACGCTTTGATACTCCCATCAACGCCTCCGGACACGAGGTAGCTACCATCCTGGCTCCACGCGACGCATAGGATGGCACTGCCCTGCACTGCTGTCGCGCCAATTCGCTGGCCCTGCCGGTTCCAAAAATTTAGACTGCCATCGGTATCAAAGGTCGCCAAGCGTTCTCCGTTGGGGGAAAACAATGCTTCGACGACGACGGTATCTCCGTGAGAGAGAGTCGCGATCGCTTCTGCTGTATCCACATCCCAGAGGCGAACAGTTCCATCTCGACTGGCCGAAGCAATCAAGGCTCCGCTGGGGGAATACCTAGCGCGAAGGACGGGCGCGTCGTGATTCATTATTTGCGGAGTTGGTGCGAGTGGCGCGAAATCCCAGAGACGCCAACTGCCGTCACTCGAGCCAACTTTGAGGCGGCTGTTGTCGGCTTCAAAATCCAAAGACTTGACCGAGGGGCCGCAATCAAGAAAAGGAGACAAGGCATCGAGCGTTTGCGACCAGTAGACTCGGAGCCTTCCGTCCTGGGTCCCGACAGCTAAAAGTTGACCGGATGCATCAATACATGTCGCCGAAGTCGGGCCAATTGAATTCGTGCTGTGTAGCAACCTGAGTTCTTGATCTCTGATCTGAAGCGTACCCTCTGCGAGTACGGACAACCATCGGCCACTAGGTAAGGCGTAGGTGCGGTCAATGGATGAAGCTAACGCAACACGGTGTTTCACTTTGCCAGTTGCGATCTCTATCGTTGCCAGGATGCCAAGGCTCGTCGACACGGCGGCAAATTCTCCATTGGCATGCAGCTTCAAGTCGTGGACGTGTCCCTGGAATTCGATCGGCTCGAAGGCGGGCTCCGTTTTTCCAATGTCCCAAGCTTGGACAGTGCACGCTTCCTTTCCCGCTTCTCCGCAAGCAGTGAGCAATCGAGTTCGCGTGACGAACCGGACTTTCTGCGCTGCCTTGTTCACGTGCTCTAGTTCTTCCAGCTTTTCTCCCGACGCCGAGTCCCATACGCGGAGTAGTCCATCGTTGGCGACTGAGGCTAGCTGAGAACCATCCGGTGAAAATTGGATGTCACGACAAGTATCTCCGTGTTCTAGATTTGCAAGAAGCTGCAGATCTTCTGAGTTGTAGAGTGAGACAGTCTTGTTGCCAGGCCGAATTGCGAAACGCTTTCCCGACGGGCTGGTCACGATCTGCTGGATCGACGTTCCGAATGATTTTAGTAGTCTGCTCTCACCCGTTGCGGATTGCACAACATAGACATTGCCATTGTAAGTGCCGGCCAGGAACGAGTCTTCAACGCTCGTGGTATCCGAGATGGGACTGCTCGGATCCAAGTTCTTGAAATGCAACAGCTTGGGGAGTGCAGCTCGAGTCATGCCGATTCGAAGGCGAGCGGACTCACTCAGAACGCCGTTCAGAGTTGACGAAGTCGCAGCAGCCTCAGTAAACCAAAAAAGCGATCGAGCATAGTTTCGTTGTTCGAGGCTGGTCAATCCGTTACTTAGCTGAATTTCCGATAGTCTTAGCCGATTTGAGATGTTTGCAGCTTGGAGTTCTCGTTTGCCTTTTGAGGCTTGATAGGCCCAAATGGAGGCGCCGATTGCGAGCATGAGTATCAGGCCGGCCGTGCTGGCGATGAGAGTTGCAAGCCAGGGATTGCGTTTCCTCCAACGCTCTAGTTTTCCAATGGAGCTAGCGGGACGCGCCAAAATCGGTTCATTTTTCATCCAATGGCGAAGGTCATCTGCGAACGCCTGTGCGGATTCGTACCGACGAGCGGGTTCCTTCGACAACGCCTTGAGCGCGATGGTTTCGAGATCTCTGGGAATACGATCGTTGAGTACTCGAGGTGACTTGGGGTCATCGTACATGACTTGATAAATCAGCATCCGCTGCGAACCACGAAACGGAAGCTCGCCTGAGAGCATGCGATACAGTATGACTCCCAGACTGTACACGTCGGTTAAACGTGTGAGTTGCGAGTGCTTGCCTGCGGCTTGTTCCGGGGACATGTAGGCAGGGGTGCCGAGAAGTTCGCCCTCTATGGTCATCGTGACTTCAGCATCGCGGTTGCTTGCCAGACCAAAGTCCGTGATAAACGGCTTTTGATCTTCGTCCAGCAGGATGTTAGTGGGTTTTAAATCGCGATGGATAATCCCTTCTTCGTGCGCGAAATCAACTGCTTCTGCGACTTCTGCCATGATGCGAGCGGTATCTTGGAAGTCGAGTCGTTGACCTTGAATCAACCCCGAAAGCGTGGAGCCTTCAATTAGTTCACTGACAATGAATGGCTCATCTGGGTCGTCCGATATACTGTGCACCTGCACAATGTTCGGGTGTTGAAGGCGTGCAGCGGCGCGAGCTTCTCGTAAGAAACGCTCGCGTTCGCCTCCACCGGTGAACGCTCCTCGACGCGGAACTTTTATTGCGACAGTGCGGCCGAGTTCTAGGTCGTGCGCCCGGTATGCGGTTCCAAAACCCCCTTCGCCCAGAAGCCCAATCACACGAAAGCCGCCGATGGAGTCTGGGATTTCCGTCGTGCGGCCGCGTGCTACTTGCTCGTCGATAGGCACAAAGCTACCGCAACTCTGGCAAGTAATCTCCACCACTTCAGGAGCAAGCAGGCGGATTTTCTGACCGCAGTGCGGGCAATCTAGGCGATTCTCGCGATGAGCAAGAGTCGAATGGCCTCCTTCGGCTCTCGTGCGGTCGCTGAAGGACACTTTTCGCTTGGCCGCATCGAGAACACCGTCGACAATTCGAAGGCGTTTTTCGAGTTCCTCCGATACACTTGGGTGTTGCTTGCGCAGAGCTGCTCGGATTTCACTGCGACGAGCGCCCGGCTTGCGGGCGCTCGCGAGATATTCCTCAACGAGTTCGTTCAAGCGATCATCCTGCGGAAAGCTGGATTCTTCTGAATTCACTACTTGCCTCCGTGGTTGAATAGCTCGAAGCGGACGACTAGGAAGGTTCGACGCAGGTCGGTGAGGTACCACTGCAATCGAGTTTAATTGTGGGAGGCAAGCATGGGTCAACTTCACCACAAGGCCCTGCGCAAGTTACCGCTCCCGGTCCGCCTCCAGGCAGACTCAACGAATTCAAAAGTTCAATCGATTGGCGGATTTTTTCTTGCCGCGCGGCCGTCCTGTCTTCCCCGACTTGCGCTGGCGTGTAATTCTCGACTTGATATTGTAGATCGCCCCCATCCTCGATGATTTGGATCCTCCAATAGGTTCCAGCTGGAAATTTGAATGCGTTGGTGCGATCATCAAAAAGAAGGGACGTATTGAACTCGGGTCCTTCGTCGTAGTAGATCCAAACAGTTGCAGGTCCCGTTTGGACGAAAAAACCATACGTAGTCTTATTGAATGGCCCCAAGTCTCGGCTGTAAATAATAGCTGCCATTGTGTTGCTCCCCGTATTGGACGTTGAAACGGAATGTCAACGATGGTCAGAGTTCAGCTTTATCTCCAACTTTGAGAGGACTGCTCCCATTCGATATCGAGCTTGCTCATAAGTGAGGCCAAGTTCATCGGCGACGCGAGTCAGGGGAAGGTCTTCGAAGAAGCATTTCTGAACGAACATTTGCTCATCGTCGGCCAGAGTGCGGATGGCAGTCGAGACGGAATCTTTGTTGTCTAAGCGACGGATCCAAGAACTATATGAGGCCTCAAAGCCTTCGGACGCAGGGACATGCGGCCGTCTCGCCTTGAGTAGGTCCAACATAATGTTACGAGAAGTAATTTGAATCCAGCTTCGCAAAGCTCTGTCTGCCTCAACCTCACCTTCTGGCGAAGTAAATGAACTGATTCGGCTAAGGATCCGCAGCCAGGCTTCTTGAATCAGGTCGGAAGAGCTTAGATCGCCAACGGATGAGATCTGCATCCGACGCGCGGTGGAAACTACCTCGCTCGAATAGAGATCGATGAATTGGCTGATCGCTAGGCTATCACCTACCTGGACTTTTCCCAAAAGGGAGTTGAGCGGGCATTTCTCCATAGAAACCAGTTCACGTTTAAAAACGAGCGGGGCGTCACTGATTGGGCAAGAATCTGCGAACTATATCAAAATTTCGTTCAGATTCCCCAGCTTTTTGATATTTGGGCAAGACCTGTTAGAAACGTTAGCAAGTGCCCAAGAAGGGTGTGTTCGTTGAACCTTGCTCATTTAGCCTGGGAGACTGTGACTTTCATGGCGGTGTGGGGGGAACGAAGGCGAATGTCCGCTCATAACGGACTGAGATGTAGGGCAAACATCAGCGTGGACCGATAGAAAGTGAGCGGACGAGAGTGCTCAGCGGGGGCGAGAAGAAAGAAAGAGAAGTTGAGACGAGAGCAGTGGCTCAGTCTTGGCCAGCGTAAGCTTGCTGGACTTTTGCTCGGACTCGGAAGCGGATCTGTCTCCGGCGTGAGAGAGCACTCGCGATTGTGTGTGGCTCCCCGGCAACCTGATGAAACAACTCGCCAAAGCCTTGGGCTAGCTCAAGCCAACTTCTCGACTTCAGGCCGACTCTTTCGAGTAGCGGAGGTAACTCCACCGGGGGCGATCCCGACTTGTTCGGCACAATCTGTCGAGCGGTCCAGTCTAGCAGCGACAGATACTCGGCCTCGTCAAGCGGGGCAACAATTGCAAAATCCCGGAAGTAGAGCTGAGTACCGCCCCACATTTCTCGTGACTCACACGATCGAATGTTCCGCAGATCTGCTGGTGGTGGGCGATTTCGCCTATCATTTCATCGATTCCCTTCTGGTCTGCGGAGCAGATTTTCAGACAAGAACTTACTATTGAACATTGGGTTTCACGTAATGAGCATCTCGATTCGGATTCCAGCCAATATGCGATCTCTGGTCGACGGGCAGGTGCGCATTGAGTCGCAGGCGGACACGGTTGGGAAGGCGCTCGAAGCGTTGGTTGATGAGTACCCTGAGCTAAACTCGCGGTTGTTCAGCGATACGGGCGACCTGGTGAGTTACGTCAGTGTTTTCGTGGGCGATACCAACATTCTGGATCTTTCCGGCATGGATACTAACCTGGAGGGCGCCAGCGAACTACTCATCATTTCAGCGCTGGCGGGCGGCTAGTTCTCATTGAGTCGAGAGTAGCTGCGGGGTTGCTTTCGGCCTTGTTATGTTTCGCCTCGAAGTTTGGGAAACAGTGCTGAATCAGGGTGTTGGAGCGTTGAGCCGATTTGCGCCCGCTCAAGGGTTCCTTAGACTGTGAGTCTGACACGGGTGTCGACGAGTTGTAATGGTTCTGATCAATTTGCATGAGATTTGCATGAGCCAAACCCCAAACGAGGTGTAGCTGAGATGAAGTCAATTTACTTTTTACTGATTCTGATTGCCGGGCACAGTGCAGTGGCAAGATCTGCATTGGCGGATAACTGGCCGCATTGGCGTGGACCTACAGGAAATGGTACGTCTTTGACGGCGACGCCACCCACGGAGTGGTCTGAGACAAAAAACGTTCAATGGAAGGTTCCGATTGCAGGCAAGAGCTCAGGATCGCCCGTCGTCTGGGGTGATCGGGTCTTTGTCGTTACAGCAATCCCGGATGCATCGGCACAGCCCAGTTCTCCTCCGCCTCCATCCGATCGTCAACGTGGCGGACGTCGTGGTCGCGGATCGCAGCCGATCGTGAAAATGCAGTTTCGAGTCCTGTGCTTCAATCGAGAGAACGGGGAGCTTTTGTGGGACGAGCTGGCTATTGAGTCGAAGCCCCACGAAGGCACGCATTCCACAAACGGTTTTGCATCTGCTTCTCCTTGCACCGACGGCAAACATGTTTACGCGCATTTCGGTTCACGCGGACTCTACTGCTATACCATCGATGGAGAATTGAAGTGGAGCCGGACTGATTTTTCAAAGATGCAGACTCGGGCGACGTTCGGCGAGGGCAGTTCTCCGACGTTGGTTGATGACATGATTATCGTTCCTTACGATCATGAAGGCCCTTCCAAGCTCTACGCGCTCAACAAGCTGACTGGTGAAATCGTTTGGGAAACAGATCGCGATGAACCCACCTGTTGGGCGACTCCTCTGATCGTTGGTTCAGGCGAAAATCGGCAAATCGTGATGAATGGCCAAACTTCAGCTCGAGGCTATGACTTGGCAAGCGGCAAAGAGCTTTGGAAGTGCGCTGGGCAGACCCAACGGCCTGTCGCCACACCGGTCGCAAACGACGATTTCGTGTACGTCGGAAGCGGCTATCGCGGAGCCTTTCTCGGTGCTTTCAAGTTGGATGGCTCTGGCAACATTGAGGGAACCGATGCTGTTGCGTGGACGATCAACCGAGACACGCCCGACATCGCTTCGTTCTTGCTAAGTGAAAATCGCTTGTACTACCACAAAGCCAAGACTGGAATCTTGGCATGCGTCGAAGCCTCAACTGGCAAGCCCTTCTTTGCCGAGGAACGATTGCCTGAGATCCGGACAACCTATGCATCGCCCATTGCGGCTGGAGGCTACGTTTTCTCCACTGGCCGAAGTGGTACGACGGTTGTCATCAAGGACTCTGAAACCCCAGAAGTTGTTTCTGTGAACAGCGTTGGTGAAGGTGTCGACGCGACGCCGGCCGCTGCAGATAACCAATTGTTCATCCGAGGCGAAAAGCACTTGTTCTGCATCGCAGCCGAATAAGTGGCCTTCTTCGACAGGAGCGTTTCTATCGACCAGACCGTGCGTGACGCGGTCTGGCTCTGGGCCTACGCTGGGATTTGAGGAATCACTACTTGGATTCTGGTTGTTCTGAACGCAGAGCAATTTCGCTGACTCGCATGCCGGATGGTTGGTCAGAATGCGTGTAACACCAGACTGCATAAATGATCAAGTTTCTTGGGGAATCGGGCAGTTTGGCTGTGTAGTCTTTCATCGCTGGGTCCAGGACGAAGTCTTCTAGTTTTGCATTCGCCGTGAAACTGCCACCCGACGCGTGCTCGATGTCACAAGTCGTCATGAATTTCCCGGCAAACTCACCGTCGGCGTGGTGAGCAAGGACTCCAAGATACAGATCCGTTTGCAAGTCCATCCGCCCTTGGACTTGGAAACTGGAGTCACCGGCAAACTGAACGGAAGATTCGTCGGGTGTTGTGACTCCCATTCCCGTCAAATAGACCACGACCGACGGAGCCTCATCCGGTACGAACGCGACTGCCCGGAGCATTGCAGGCTCTTTCACTTGCGGGGCAATCCACTCGCCAAACCCGAAGTCCTCACTTGGCCCGCGCTCAATGCGGCTCTTCCAAGTGTTCACGTAGTCGGGTACCACTTCTCGCTTTAGATCCCTATCTGCGGCAGCAACTACTCGGTGTTGGGCAGGCACATCAATGGACTTGCCATCACTCGTTCGAGCTACTCGTACCGTGCCTTCGCTAACCTGCAGAGCAGTTGCAGGTAGGCCGGCTTCTACGTCGAAGCTGGTGCCAAGGATCGTCAGTTTCGCAGACCTCGTATAGATCAACATGGGCAGTTGAGCAGGCTGCTTCTCGACTCGGGCAGAGAGCTTGCCTGATTTGAGGTGCAGGATCTTTTGACCGTCATCGGCGACGGTGAGCATCGAGTTACCGGAGAGTGTGATGCGGGAACCATCGTTGAACTGGAGTTCGAACCAGGATTCAGGCGAGAGTCCATCGATGGTCCCGCCGGACAAAGCTTGTCCAACCGTCAAGACATTGGACACACGACCACCGTCTCCAGTCCAACGGATCGGACCACTCAGGCCAGTGATCGATGCAATCGCCTTTTCCGAAGTGCTGCGTTGCATCAGAGTGACGGCGATGGCAATGAGTGCACAGGTTGCCAAGCCCCCAAGCCAGTAACCGATTCGACTTGGTGCCGTCTGTTGTGACTTTCTCGACAACGTTCTTCCACCCGTTGTAAGAGCGGGTTGTGGAGCAACGTCCGCATCGGCGAGCTGGTGCAACGAAGCGTCAAGTTGGCTGTAGTCCAAGAACAGTCGTCGAGCTTCTGGTGAGTCGCGTAGCTGTTCTTGCAAATCCGAAGACTCAGCCTCTGAAAGCCGGCCGTCTAGCCAAGCTGAAATTAGTTCGTCAAGTTTGTCTGGTCGAGTGTTCATTCTTTGCCCTCCAAGGCCAAGGCCTTTGTGATGCAAGCTCGAAGGCTGTGCCGCCAGCGTTGTAGTGCTTTGTAAAAAGCTTGTTCGCTTCGTCCAGCTTGCTCGGCTAGATCGCGAATGACCACGCCGGGAGTGTGTGCTTTCAAGACTAGGCTTCGTTGGGGTTCACCGAGCTTGTTTAGGCAGGACTCCAAATGCTCTAAACGTGACGCTGAATCATCGTGGGCTCTGGACTCACTCTCAAGGAGTTCCCAGACATCGGCCGAGAAAACCAGTGGGCTCCTGGCGAGATTTCTGCGAAAGCGAAGCGCCTCAAATCGAGCGATCGTCAGGTACCAACCACCAAACGAAGTTCCGCGTTCGAAGGAATCGAACTTTCGCCAAGCCACCAAGCTGGCTTCCTGCACCACTTCGTCTATATCGTTCCAGGCGGGCAGAAGTCCGCGAAGATAGCTCCTCGCCATGGGTTCGTGTTGGACGATCAACTGTAGGAAGGTTTCGTATCTTGCTTCCACTTGCGCTGGAGCTCTCGATTCGTCGTTTGATTTCGAGTTCGCTGTCATTTCGACTCCATCTGTCAGAAATTGAACTCAGTTTGCTTCTGGGCATCTCGTGTTCGTCTAGCCCGGATTCGACTATTCGTGTCGTAGAGCCTCGATTGGGTTCATCCTTGCCGCTCGCCGCGCTGGGTAGACGCCAAAGATCAATCCAACGCCGAGAGAAATGAATACGGAAAGCACGACCGACCAGAGTGCAATGCGAGGTTCTAAGTTGTAGACGATTGGGGGAAGTATTTCAGGCCAGAAGGTGGCCAGTAAGTTCCGGATGCCGTAGAACACAGGCTTGCACATCAAACCGCAGGCGACGCCCAGCAAACCGCCACCGCAAGTTAGAACCATGGTCTCCGCCAGGAATTGGGCAACAATGTCCCGCTGTTTTGCACCGATCGCCCGACGGATTCCTATTTCCCGTGTGCGTTCGGTCACCGTGGCGAGCATGATATTCATGATGCCAATACCGCCGACTAACAACGAGATGCCCGCAATCACAACCAACAAAATGTTAAACATGGTTTTTGTTCGCTCTGCCTGAGCCAGTAACTCTTTGGGTACCACGACTGCGAAATCCTCTTTCTCGTGGTAGAGAGTTAGCAATCGCGTGACGATTGCTGCCGTAGCATCGACTTCTTCCACGGTTCCCACTGTGAGAGTGATTTGCGTGAGTTCGACAATCTCGCCTTTAAAATTGAAGCCTTGGCCGGTACGCGTCATGATTTGGTCACCGACGCGGGTTCGAAAGGTCTCGAGCGGGATGTAGGCGTCGAGTGTGTAGTCGCGGGCATCCAGACTGCCGCCAATCGCCGCCGTGCTGCCACGCGGAGCAGCCTGTCCAATGACGGTGTAAACGTCGCTCTCCACACGCACTTTGCGTCCGACCGGATCTTCAAACGGGAACAGTCGTTTTGCCGTTCCATCGGCTAAGACGATGACATTCTCAAGGTCATCACGCTCGTCGAACCAACGTCCTCGAGCGATGGAGAGCCGGTTGAGTTCTAAATAGTCCGTCGTGCAACCGACCAGTTTGGCATCGAGGCGGCGCCCGCCGACCATGAACTCCCGTCGGAGTTCACGGATGGGGACTGCCCGTTGGATCGAAGGTACATTGGATAGAATTCTTGAGAAGTCATCGCGCAGCAGTCCGTAACGCTTCACCTTCTCATCGGCTCCGTCGCCTGACTGAGGTTCGATGCTCCGTAGGATAATGTTGGTCGCACCCAACTCGAGGATTTGCTGCTGAGCGTCGTAGCTAACGCCCTCGCCCATCGCGACTAACCAGATGACGGTTGTCGTTCCGATAAATATACCCAGAGCGGCGAGCGCCGAGCGCATCTTTTGCAGCATCAGACTCTTGATGCCGAGCTGAATGGTGGAATAGATCTTAGAGCTCACGCGAGAACCCCCCTCGTGAACCTAAGCGGCTTTGTTGGCAGATTTCTTGTCCGTTTTTTGGCTGCTTGTTTTCTCGCTGCCCGATTTTTGGCTGTCCTTTTTGGGGACAGCTACTTCCTGATCTCTTGCCGCGGGATCACCTGCCTTCTTCTTATTCGAGCTCTTGGTCGCTCCGTCAGTTCCTTCCGTCTGCAAGGCGGTATCAAGACTCGTTTCCGTCTCGTCAGGCAGCAATGCTTTGCGTTTTGCTTCGTCGATAAATGCAGTCGGGTTCAGGGCAACCTCTTCTCCGTCGAGTAGTCCTGTCAAGACGACGTTGAATTCGTCGTTGGTGTCGCCAAGTTCGATTGCTCGTTGCTCAAAATCCCCTTCGTTACGCACCCAGCAGTAGTGTTGCCCTTGCGATTCCAGCACGGCAGCCACAGGAATTGTGAGAACGTCTTCGTAGCTGGCGAGAACCACATCAACGAGGGCGCTCATCCCAGGTTTGAGCGCTTCATTCTCGGGTAGTCGGATGATCGTGTCGTACTTCACAAGATTTCCTGTCCACCAACCGGCTGGACGTGTGACTTCCGCGATTTCCGCCACTTCGCCCTCAAGGACCAAGCCTTGCAAATCCACTTTCGCCTTCATTCCTAAGCTGAGCCGGTCTACTTTCGATTCGTGGATGCCCACCTTAACCTCCATCCGACTGACATCTGGAATCATGAGCAACGTTTGCTGCTCGCGAACCACCGCACCTTCCTCGACATCCGGTGTCTCCTTCCACTCTGCCATGGAGGGGAAAATTACCATGCCATAAACCTCGGCCTCAATCGTGCAGTTGGTAAGTTGTTCTTTCTCCCGCTCCAAACGGGTTTCTTCCAGTTTGAGTGAGGCTTGGTAGGAGGCAAGCTGGGCTTCCATCGCTCGCAAGTCACTTTCCAGTGTCTGAAGCTGCTTGGCCTTCTTGTATTTGTTCAACGTCAAGAGTTTGGTCTCTTTGACCTGCAAGTCTTTCTGTGCCGACTCGACCAAGAAGCGTTCGCGTTCCAGTTGCAACGATTTCATGAATCCCTTCATAGCCATGCGTTGCGCTGATTCGAGTTTCAGCTTGGCTTCGGTGACCGCTTGCTTCGCATCGAAAATCTCTTTCTCAACAGTTCGAAGTTCCTCCACGTAGATTCCCTCGAGGTACTCCGTAATGCTCTGTTTTGCGACGGCAACGTTGCTCTCCGCCGTGATCTTGTTCGCCAGTGCTGTCTCGTAGGTGATCTGCTTCGACAGGATGTTGTCTTCGATCTGAGATTGGTCGAGACGCACCAGGACGTCGCCTGGCTTGACGATAGTGCCAGTCTCAATGACCCACAGGACGGTGCTTCCGCCCTTGACCATGCATTTGATTTCTTTGTTGTTCGAGCTTTCGACCGTACCGTTCTCAGTTACGGTGACTTCCAGTTTCGAGCGCGAAATCGTGTGCGTCATCACCTGTGCGGTTTCGTTGGACTCCGATGAACTCCGTGACAACGCTGCAGCACCAGCGATGACACTGGCTCCGACGACGAAGATGACAGTACGAATAATGAGGGGGCTCATGGAACCGCTCTCCTATCTAAGTGCAAATTCGGTGGTGGGGACGCCAGGCGGAGCGGGCGTCTAGCAGGGGGGCTAGGCAAGGAACGACAGGCGACCCGGTGGGATCAAAGGTCGGTCGGCGGTTGGCCAAAATGGGCGCCGTTGAGTCTATGAAGTTTGCCATGGTGGCTCACCACATAGGGTAACTCCTCAAACTCACGGATTTGGACACATTCAGCGCAAGAATAGCAAAACTTTAAACAACGTAGGTGCAAACGACGTTCTAGGTCAGTTGGGCGGCGAGTATCGGTCGGGCTATTACCTGACGCCTCCACATGTTTCCTTCCTCTTGTTTCCGTGCACTTAAAGCTATGAGCGGTCGGCCGTCTGGAGTCGAACCGCGTTCAAGTTGATCCAGCAGAGGAGCATGGCCAGGACCGTCAGAGAGACTGGGTTGAACGCCTGGATGGCAGTCGCAGGAGCAAGTACCAAGGCTCCGGCCAGCAGGGCTGAGAAGCCAAGAAGGGATAGGGCAATTGGCCAGCGTTTTCCAATAGTGAGCAGAACCAGCATCCCGAGAGCAACCTCGGCAGCTCCGGCCAAGAGCACCATCGTGCTCGCGTCCAGCGGTGTTGGGCCCGCCTGAACAAGTTCTAATTCGGTCTCGTGGCAGAAGAGCAGCTTCGGGACCAGTCCGTGGTAGAGCCAGACGAAGGCAACTCCAGCCCGAGACAGAGCACCAGGTGATCGCCACCAGACTATGGCAGTCGTCGACTCGGGAGTTTCAGCACTTCGAGATTCAGCACCTGATTGCGTCATCGCTCCACCTGCAAGTTTCGTGCATCATCTTGTAATTTCTGCGATGAATTGCAGTTGCACTTCGTCACTAAGTTCGTCCGAACATTTTGTCGAGTTGTTCACGGCTGAAGAAAAGTGCTGTGGGGCGCCCGTGTGGGCAGTGGTGTGTGTTCTGGAAGTGGTCACGTTGCTCGAGAAGGGCCGTGACTTCTTCTTCCGCTAGTCGGTCGCCGGCCTTGATAGCGGCTTTGCAGGCAAGCATGTGTAATATCTCATCCATCACTTCTCGCGTGCTCGGTTCCTTGCCACCCGACATCAGTGGCTCGAGAACTTGACGCATCACTTCAGCCGGCCGCATCCTGGCTAGTATCGCGGGGTAGCTGGTCATAAGGATCGTGTCGCCGCCAAAGGGCTCGATTTCAATTCCAATTTCGGCGAGCAAGTCTTTTGAGTCGAGTGCAGCGGCTGCTTCTGAAGGTGTGAGGTCGAGCGGTTCTGGGACCAGCAGCTTTTGAACTTCGAGACTCTTCGAGTCCGCTTTCTTGCGAAGCTGTTCGTACAAGATTCGTTCATGCAATGCATGCTGGTCAACCACAACCATCCCGCTCTCGTCTTGAGTCACGAGATAACGTTGATGGACTTGGAATCCTAGATGGCTGTGAGTAGGCGTCTCCGGGCTGGAAGGCAATTCCATGCTCGCATCGGGAGCAACGTCGGTGGGCAGCGTGGGCGTTACTGAATCAACCCGTACGTGAGTTCCTAGGGGGGGCGAGTCTTGCGAGCCAAGTTCATGAGCGGGGTGCCCCGGAGCGTTCCAGCTTCCAATGGCCGCGTTACTTTGCGAAGCCGCGATGTTTTCCGAAGCCGCGATGCCTTGCGAAGCCGCGATTGCGCTGGCACTCAAGCCTTGAGACTGATCGCCGGGGAACGGTTTGAACTCGGGCACTGAATGCGGTAAGTCCAATTTGGGTGACACGGTTGACATCTTTTCCGCGTGCGCTTCCCATCTGCTTTCCCCCTGCTCTTGCGGAGCCGGTTGAGGAGAGTCCGTAGCTTTCAGGCCTGCGGGGGCGGGGCCGGGGACGTGGCGAGCTCGAGCCGTTAAATCGCTGGTCAGAAACTCGTGCCGCAAGGTTCGGAGCAACTGACTGTACAGTTTGCCGCTCTCTTGGAATCGTACTTCCATTTTGGTGGGGTGGACGTTGACATCTACGGACGAAGGTGGAAGTGTAAGACGTAAGAAGCAGACCGGGAATCGACCCACCATTAGCAAGCCACGGTAGGCTTCTCCTAGAGCGTGTTGCAGTGAGCGATCCTTGATGTGCCGCCTGTTGAGAAACAGATACTGCATCCGATTATTACTGCGGCTCACGGATGGATCGGCCACGTACCCGATGAGTTTTGCTTCCTCAGACTCGCTCTCGACCGCGATGAGTGAATCGGAAACTTCATCGCCAAAGAAGGCTCGGATCCTCTCTTTCCAGGAGTCTGTTGCCGGTAGATCGAAAACACTTCGAGTCCCACTGGCCATCGACATCTGAACGTGTGGGTAAGCCAGTGCGATCCGAGTAAACGCCTCGGTGATGTGGCCGGCCTCCGTTTGCGGAGTTTTCAGGAATTTGCGACGGACGGGCGTGTTGAAGAACAAGTGGCGAACTTCGAACGTCGTACCAACTGGACAGCCGGTAGGTTGAATCGGAGTTGCTTCTCCGCCACGCATGGCGACTTCATAGCCCGAGTCAGACTCTGCGACTCGGGTGCGCATTGTCATATGACTGATTTCCGCGATCGATGCCAAGGCTTCGCCGCGGAACCCCAGAGTGCGAACGTCGAACAGATCTTCGGCTTCGACAAGTTTACTGGTGGCGTGGCTCGCAAACGCCAGCGGGATCTGCTCTTGCTCAATACCGCAACCATTATCACTGATGCGAATCAAGTCGATGCCACCGCCCTCGATGGTTAACTCAATTGAAGTGGCGCCGGCATCCACGCTATTCTCGAGCAGCTCTTTAACAACACTCGCCGGCCGCTCGATGACTTCGCCTGCCGCGATCTTGTTGACTAAGCTTTGCGAAAGTTGTTTGATCGTTGGCATGTGATTTCCGTTTCGGCGGCGAGCTTTCTCGCGGCACTCCGTCTGCATTTTGGTGTAATGGTCGAAGCTCTGCGATCGGCGGCCAAGTGACTCTCCGAGGTGGCCTGGATAAGACGCTGAAGCCTATCTAAGTCGCTCAGTCCAATTCTGGCTCAGGTGCGGAGTCCCCACCTTCCGAATCGGGGTTTTCGTCGCCCTCGTCTTCTTGCCGATACTTGTCCAGCTTCCGGTAGAGAGTACGGGCGCCGATGCTGAGGATTTTGGCGGCCTCTTCGCGGTTGCCTGCGGTGAGTTTTAGAGTCTCTTCGATCGCCCACCTTTCAATCTCAGCCATGGGGCGTCCCAGCAATTCGCTGTCTCCCACGCCAGGCACCGCCGATGAGTCCGCGCCTGAACCACTTGCCGAGGTGGAGCCAGCCAAGTCGCCTTCTTCGGCGAGTTCGGGTGGTAGGTCGTTGATGTCGAGTATGCCGTCGGTGTCTAGCACGACCATCGTTTCTACAAAATTTCGGAGTTGCCGAATATTGCCTGGCCACTCATAGGAATAAAAACGCCGAGTTGCAGCCGGTGAGAAACTGCAATGCGGTTTGCCATGACGCTTGATGAACATTTTGCGAAAGTGGTCCATGAGTGGAACAATGTCGTCCCCACGTTCGCGAAGTGGAGGTAAGTGCACCGTCACGATGTTCAATCGATAATAGAGGTCGTTTCGGAAAGATCCCTCCTCCACCATCGTCTCCAGCGGACGGTTCGTTGCGCTGAGGAGTCGAACGTTGACCTTGATCGACTTGTTGTCACCGACACGCGTGATTCGGTGCTCTTCGAGAACTCGGAGCAACTTGATCTGAGTGCTCATCGGCATGTCGCCAACTTCGTCCAGAAAGAGAGTTCCTCCGTCCGCGTACTCGAAGGCTCCGATGCGATCGCTGGCCGCATCCGTGAACGCGCCCTTCACGTGCCCAAACAGCTCACTCTCGACCAACGTCTCGGACACCGCCCGAGTGTTCAGTGCCTTCATCCGCTTACTTTTGCGCGGCGAGTTCTGATGAATTGCTTGAGCAATCATCTCCTTGCCAGTGCCGCTTTCTCCCGTGATGAGCACAGTCGCATCAGTGGGGGCGATTCGCTTGAGTCGATCGATCACCTCCTGCATCTTAGGACTGGAGTAGATGATGCCTTCGAAACCGAACTTTTCGTCGAGCCGGGCTCGCAGTTCCGTGTTTGTTTGCTTGAGGTTGACAGCCTCGACCGCTTTGCTGGTCACGGCTCGCAAACGGCCCGGCGTGATCGGTTTCTCCAGAAAAGTAAAAGCTCCGTGCTGCATAGCCTCGACGGCAGTTGGAACTGTGGCATGGCCAGTCACCAAGACAACTTCGCAATCCGGTAGAGACTCCTTGGCTTTTTGCAAGACTTGCATGCCATCGATGTCGTTCATCACGAGGTCCGTGACGACCACATGAAACATGTGTTTTTCGATCTGTTTGATGCCCTCAGGACCGCTCATAGCGACCGTGCAGCGGTAGCCGACGCGTTCCAGGCTCTCCGTCATGGCCCGAGCATGCGCATTGTCATTGTCGACAACCAAAATGGAGTACTCTTTGGGATCAAAGCCCAAGCCCGAATCTGGATCCGCCCCGCTCACTGTGTATATTTCTCCAAGGACTCGTTTTCGAATAGGGGAACCTGCGTCAGATCTACCGACCACAGACGCAGTGTCAATCAAATTTCAACTTGTACCGAGTAAGCGGCACAAGTGGCACGGCTTTCCGAGCCGTAAATTTATCGTGTTCCGGCTGGGACAGCCGGGCGACTAGGCAACCCAAATTGAAACTCTTATTTGCCCTGAAGGCAGACGTTCCTACGGAAACCAGAGTCAAACCGCATGCTAGAATTGCTAGTTGCGTTGATTCGTAAAACGCCGATGAAAAGACGCTTCCCATATGGTACCGTAGACGCCCGTCGGCGCGAGGCACCCCTAACCCACAGGAATGGTCCCATTCGGGCCGCGGAATCATTCTTCCACTAGGGATTTGGTTTTGCCGGTGCTGTTTGCTGTTTGCCGGTGCTGTTTGGTATGCCAGTTTGCATGGTCTCCTTGTTGCAGCCCAGCGGACCTAGATCGCCCCACCCGCAAATTGAAAGAACGGAACGATCATGACGAGCTGTCGAGGAGTGCGGGGAGCGGCCACTATTCAGGCCAACACGCGTGAAGAAGTCCTAAAGGTGACGCGGCAGATGTTGGCTTTGATGATTCGGAGAAACGACATCGAGTCGGCGGACGTGGCCAGTGCAATTTTTACGGTCACTAAGGATATCGACGCCGAGTTCCCAGCGCTTGCGGCTAGACAATTGGGCTGGATCGAAGTGCCACTACTCTGCGGCTATGAGATTTCGGTAGAGGATTCTTTGCCGATGTGCATCCGAGTCCTCGTGCACTGGAACACCGACAAACCTCAGGCCGGTATTCACCACGTTTACATCCATGATGCCGAACGTCTTCGGCCCGATCTCTCCACCCTGCCACCTGTCGACTGGTCCGAACTCGACGCCTGGATCAACGACAATCTGTCGTAGTCGTCCAAAGCGGGACTGAATGAACCCTGCCAGCTCGAATCGGTAGGCCACAACAAAACCGGAACAAGGCAGTCTTCGAAGGTGCTGTGCCGGTTACTTAGGCAATTCCCAGATCTTGACCGTTCCGTCCCAGCTGCCGGTTACAAAGCGTTTGCCGGTGGGGCAGAAGTTGATAGAGTGGATGTGCTGATCGTGGGCATTGATTCGCAATGTGGGTTCGCAGACGTTCATAGCCCAGAACGCTAGCGTGCCGTCGCTACCTGCGGTGATCAACGTTTCGTCGTCTGGTGTGAATGCGGAGTGCATGGCGTCCAGCGTATGGGCTTTGCGGCTGACCAAGATGTTTAGCTCACTGGTTTCAAAGATGTTAACTTTCCCATCGGAGGTTGTGCAGACAAGACGGTTTCGCTCGTGTGAACATTGAGCCGACGTGATATCAAATTCCGACTCGAAGACGGCACGCGGTTCCTCGTCAGTTAGGAAATCCCAGGCTAGGAGTTTTCGATTTGTGCCACCAACGACAATTTGCTTGTCCTTAAGAAAACAGGCCGCCCAAATTTTGCCAGTTTTCAATTGGAACGTTTTGGACAGAACGTGAGTTTCACTGTCCCAGATTTTGACTGAGCCATCGTCGGAGGCCGTGAGGTACCACCGACCGTTCGGCGAAAATTCGATGCAGTTAATCGTACCATCGTGGATTTCGGCATCGCGAGTCATTTCCAGAGTCTGTACGTCCCATATTCGCATATGGCGATCTTCACCACCGGTCAAGATTTGGTCTTCGCCAGGCGAAAATGCAATCGCGTGTACTCCACCCTCGTGTTCGATAAGGCGGGCAATCTCTTGGCCAGTGTCACTGTCCCAGAGGATGACGTCTGTGTCTCGTGCACCTGTCGCCAAGAGACTTCCACTGCAGGAGAATTCAGAGCACCAAACCCAGTCGTTGTGGTCGCTGAGAGTCTTGGATGCTTGGTGAGACTGATCGAGCGAGAGCATTCTCACTGCCTTGTCACGTCCGCCCGTGTAGATGCTGCCGTTGGGGGCAAATCCAACGCAATAGGCCGTGTTGTCGTTTCCGAACAAACGCGTTTTCTCCAAACTGGTTGAGTCGCAGATCGTGACGATATGATCCATCGAATGCAATGCGAACGACCGCTTGTCAGGTGCAACCGTAAATTGGAAACCTGGAGCGAGCGGAAATTGCCTTCGGAACTTTCCGTCATAATCCCAAACAGAAACTTCGCTGTGCGTGGCGACTAGGAATGACGAATCGAGGGCTTCGATCGACCAGAATTTATAAAGGGGGACGTTAACGTGGACGGGGCCAATTTCTGGCGTTTCAAGGTTGAGAACGTGGAGCGACTCTTCGTTTCCGGCAGCCAAAAGGGTATCGTCTTTCGAGATGGTCAGCCGATTCGTCGGGGGCTGTAACTTTGCCAGCTCGTGGGCCTCGCCTGTGTCAACATTCAATTGCAAGATCTCGCCTGACCCAAACGTGGCAACAACGTTCGGTCCTGTACGTCGCCAGTCCATATACCACATATCATCTGGAATCTTTACTCTTTGCTCGTTCGGAGCTTCGTCTTGCAAGTTCCAACTTCGCAACACGCCAGCGTCGTTCTTTGCCAAGCTAACGAGTCGCGTGCCATCTGGGCTAAGAGGGAGAGGGATCGGTTCGCAATCGTTAAAAGTGCCCCATCGCTCGAAGCGACCTTCGTGCCATTTGTACGCGAACATCCTCGGCCAACTGACGCCAACGAGACAGTCACCGTCGCGTGAAGTGAACAGCTGATTAAGTTTTTGCCCCGAATCCTCGATCGTCTGAATAAGCTCATGACTGGTTCGGTCATAGATTTTGATGTGACCGTCATTGCCTGAGGCTGCAATGTATCGTTCTCTTGGGTCGACTTCGATCTCAACCACAATGTCGCCGTACTCGAGAACGGGAGCCGATTGGATGCGCCGACAAAGAGCGTCGAGGAGGAACCAGCTCGGACCAAGCAAATCGGCTCCGTCGTTTTGAACTTGGCAACGATCGAGTAGTTCACGGGTCTGTGCGACCGCGCCAGCTCGCCATGCTTGATCGGCCATCTGCATTCTGGCCACGTGCAGGTACTGGGCCTTTACATCCGCACTTCGGTTCGCCGCTTCTGCCGCCTGCGAAGCCTTCTGTTCTAAAGTGCGGTACATGTTGGCAAAGAGCACTGATGCGACTGTGACGCTGATAAGTAGTGCGGCCACGGAAAAGAGAGCAGCTGCGAGCGATGAATTCTTGCGACTCCATCTCCACAGTCTCTCCGCCGCGGAGATCCGGCGAGCTCGAATGGGACGATCGTGTATGAACCGCTCAAGGTCCGCAGCGAGCTCACCTGCCGTTTGGTATCGACGACTCGGTGTCTTCTCCATGGCCTTGTGAATGATGGTTTCCAAGTCGAGCGGGGTGCCGTTGCGGAACTTGTGCAAAGGCTTGGGTTCAAGGCTGCGGATCTGTTCAGTGAGGTGAACGCGATCCGACGCTTGGAAGGGAGACTTGAGTGCAACTAGCTCGTACAAAGTCAGTCCAAGGGAATAGATGTCACTTCGCGCATCGGATTTTCCTTCGAACCGCTCAGGAGACATGTAACGCAGAGTGCCAACCATGTCGCCTTCGCGAGTGAGGTTGGACGATTCGTCCGATTTAACCAAGCCAAAATCAGTGATCCATACATTGTTCTGGACATCGAGCATAAGATTGGCAGGCTTGATGTCGCGGTGAATCACGCCTTGACGGTGAGCGTACTGCAGGGCCTGAGCTAGCTGATAGCCAAGCCGGGCAACATTCAAGTAGAACGGCTTCTTGCCGCCCGAGGAGTGATTCGTTGAGTTCAAAAGACTGGCTTCGGTCTCCTGCATTGATGGAGAGTGAGACGTCGAGTTGCCTCCGGAGCGATTCGAGGTTTCGCCTGTGACCGCGTTCGCGATGCTCCTCGCTACGTCCTGCGCGTTCGCAGTTTTAGCATTGGTAGCGGTCCCAATAGTGTCCTCACTAACCGGACTGGATTTAGGCGAAGCGAGCTCGATTGGAGTCGACTGGATTTGTAATTCGCCGTTTCTTTGCAGACGTTTCATCTGCAGGATGACCTCGTCTAAGGCGTTGCCTTCGATGAATTGCATGGCGTAATAGCAATGTTCAGCTTCCACTCCAACATCGAATACGGGGACGATATTCGAGTGATGAAGCTTGGCGGCTGTGCGAGCCTCAAGGCTAAAACGCTCGCGAGCGAGGGAATCGCTGAAGTGTGATTGGGGAAGCACTTTCAAGGCGACTCGGCGATCCAATGAGACTTGAATGGCTTCGTAAACGACGCCCATTCCTCCTCGACCGGCGATTCGCAGAAGTTCGTAATCGGAGATTTCTGGCTGCTCATCCGATTCGCCATGCCCCATACTGGCATCAGTCAATCGATTGACGAACATCGCAGTCTTCAACAAGTCGATGAGCCGCCGGTTTCCATCCGCATGCTCCTGGGCAAACGCTTCGATGCTTGGTGGATTCGGCCCCTCCGCCAAATCCAAGTAGCGTTCCACGAGTTCATCCAACACCATGGATGATGAATAGAGCGTTTCGTCTTGACTCATCTAGTTTCCCCACCACATCGAACAAGTCAAATCTGCTCGGCCAAGCCAGGTATCGACTGCATCGACGCCCGAAGTCGCTCCAAGCCTCGAATAAATATTCGGCTAGCTTTCTGTTTAGTCAGATTCAAAATCTGGGCGACTTCGCTGTTCGACAGACCTTCGAAGGTTCGCAACGCGATGACTTCACGCTCGATCCCGTCCATTTGCTCCAGCAGGCTTATCACAAGCTGTTTTTGTTCACGCCGAACAATCTTTCCCAGGATCGAAGTTTCTTTTCCGAGGAGGCCAGCTGCCAGACACATGCTCGTTGCATCTCCCCCGAACTTCTGATCGATCGACAGTTCTTTTCGAGCGTCACGAACCTTGGCTGCTAGGTGACGGCGATGCGCCACCAAGAGTCTATCCATTGTGATTCCGCGGATCCAAACGAAGAAGGAAGACGGATCCTGGGGCAGTTTAGCAGTCGGGAGTTTTCTAGCGAGTTCAATAAAGGACTCTTGCAGAATGTCTGATGGATCAACTCGCTTGCGGACCCGAGGATCCATGCGGAAATTGACCATAGCACGCAGACGTGGACGATAGCGATCGAGTAGCTCACTCAATGCTTCTCGATCGCCATTCAGAGTTTTTTCAATCAACGCGTCAACTTCACTAGCGGGCATCGTCTATCTCTCTGTCCCCATAATCGAATGCCGCTAACTGCGCAGCCGAGTTGGTTGTCGCGAGTGTTTCGGTCGGATTTTCAGAATTCTAGTGAACGCAGCACAGTCTAGGTCCGCTAAACAGCGTTTTCATAGAGCCCATAGCGTCTGCAAAATGCGTCTGCAAAATTTTGAACTTTGGTTGCGACGCAATCTACTCCCGCGCAGTTATCACTTTACCTCAGGCTTTCGCAAGTGGTTCTCACTAGGGAAAACTCGTTTGCCCGCGGCTACCAGAGCGAAATGCGTTGTTCGGGCCAATTGGAACGGTAAAGTCAGGAATTGAGATGTTGCACAGCGATTCAGCCCCAACCTTGTCAGTAGACACATCCCCGTACTCACCCCCCGCTGGCGAAACTTGGCGAGCCTACGGCTGGGAAACTGCCAGCGAAGCTCGGGGCAAGTCGCAGGCAGTGCTCGACTCCCAGGCGGCGCCAGCTCGTCGTTTGATGCAAGCTCGTCGTGTGTTGGAGACGGTCGCGGGTTCAATCTTGGTCGTGACAATGTTCGCCGGAGTCGCTCTGTCGTTGTTCTTCATTGGCAGCTACGTTGACTCCGGACTTCGCGGCCTGAGCAGCCTCTCTTTTGTCGAAAGCATCGAGGGCTCTCCCAAAGCTAGCGCTTCGAATTTTGGTCGCAGTGTTTCCGGTAGTTCGCTATTTCCTTCTTCCCGTTAGAAACGCAAGTGCTTTGCCTTCCTTCTCTGAGATCGCCATGCCGAGGGACTCGCATTGCTTGTCTCGTTTGGCACTGGTTCTCGACTTTTGCAGCGCCGGCGAGGAACATCTACTTGATGTATTCCAGCACGGTGGAGGCGAGTCCGAGGACTAAGAAGAAACCGCACATGTCAGTCACTGTGGTTAGCAGAGGACCGCTGGACACGGCAGGGTCGAATCCGAACCTCTTCAAAACTAGCGGAATTGTGCCTCCAATCGAGACAGCAATTAGCGTGTTGATGCTTAGGGCGAAACCCACGACTAGCCCGAGGTAGATATTGCCACCATAAAAGTACGCGACCACTGCGACCAGGGCTCCGAGTACCGTTCCGTTGATGACTCCAACGGAAGCCTCCTTGAACCAAACGCGGAAGATGTCCGAGGATCGGAGCAGCCCCAATGACAGTTCTCGCATGCTGACGGCAACTGCTTGATTTCCGCTACAGCCACTCATGTCGCTGATGATGGGTAAGAACACGGCAAGCGCGATCACGGATTGAAGCGTTTCTTGATAAGCGGCAACAACGGAAGCTGCCCCCACGTTGAGCAGGATGTTCACGCTCAGCCAACTGAGTCGCCGAGTTGCGCGGAGGCGGAGGGGCATCGAGCGCAATTCTTCGCCCCCCACGATCCCTTGGCTCTTCAAGTAGTCGGCTTCGGCGTGACGCATCTCCTCGTACTGGACAGCATCGCGATTGAGCACGCCCTTGAAGACTCCTGATTCGTCGACGACAGGCGCGGCTAAGTAGGGGTGGTTCTCGAAGAATAGCCTGAGTTCTTGTAACGGTTGTTGATCTAAAACCGTCTCGACGCTCGTTGACATGAGGTCGGAAACTAAAGTCTGCGGCTTGACCAACAGTAGATCTCTCATTGGCAATACGCCAACCATGCGGCCGGACGCGTCGCACACGTAGCCGTAGCGTACGTCGGTCTGCAGATCTTCGCCTAAGTTTGCGACCGTTTGGATGACTTCGGTGACCTTCATCTCGGGCGCGAGCACGAAGGCTTCGCGGACCATCAATCCGCCTGCCACATCATCGCTGTACTGGCACAACTCCCTTGCAATATCGGCTTCTTCCTTCGGAAGCTCCGAGATAATCTCGTCCGCTTTCTCGACTCCAATGTCGCCGAGCAAGTCAGCTCGCTCGTCGCTCTTCAACTCGTGGAGAATGGAAGCCGCCCTTGGCGTCGGCAGTAACTCGAAGATTCGAGCCGCCTCAGCCTCTGGCAACAAGCGAAACACCTCGGCTGCGTCCAGTGCGACGAGCTTCTCGAGCACGATGACTTCGTCCGCGTCCGAAAGACGGTAGATCGTGCGGGCTTGTTCTTCGTCGGGAAGCGTTGCCCAATATTCGCGGAGCTCGTCCCAGCGTTCTCCTTGTACGAGTTCCGAAACCGTTGCCCAGGGCGCCGAATACCCTGAAGAATCCATCGTTTCATGAGTCATCGTTGTTGATCCCGAGGTGTGCGATGGCGAAGCATTCTACTAGCCGCCGTAGCTTATTATGTTCATCCCCTCATTAGCACAAGGATGCTTTCCAGTTCAGGGCACTTGTTGGCATTTCCTCATGGGAAAAACTTGGTTCTGTAGATCAATTACAAACCTGCACTTCGTGAGCCGACGGCGCTAGCCCGCGGGCATTCGTTTTTCGTTGTCGACCAGAGTAACGCCTGTCGCTAGCGCGATCGGCTCATATTTGATCAACAAAGCCTAGTCCTCAAGCGGGCGTGGGCGTTTCAGTGCGTTATCCTGGCGGCATGAGTTCGGGAGAATTTTTCCTCAACTTAGTAAGCCTCTCAAGATTTCCATTTTTTGGCCGAACAGACTCTGCGCAGCGCGGCCCCCGGGAAGAGTTCTCGGTCCTGCCAAGAGTTTCGACAACCTGACGCGCTTCATAAGATCAACCGAAAGAACGACATGCAGTTGGCAAAGCCATTGGTCCGAAACGTCGGCGACTTAGGGGCGATGGAATTCGTTCAAGCCGAGTATCGGGACCATCGCTTTCCGTTGCATTTTCATGACACGTTTGTGATCCAGCTTGTTCACAAAGGTGTCGACTGGTGTAGCGGGAACGACGCCTCCGCGTGTTCCGGACAAGTCTTCGTGCACTTGCCTGGCGCGCCGCATACTGGCGGCACGCTGGACAATGATCCCTTGTGCTATCGTGCGATCTATCCCGGTCGAGAGCTTTTTCGGGAGTTGACCTGCCGGAAAGACGACGAACTTTCGGGGGCTCGAACGTGGATCGTCGATCATCCTGCGATCGTCCGCCGAGTTGATGATTTTCTCGATCTCTGTGCGAACGTGTCCGAGCAGCACTCTGTTCCAGAGAGTAGCCTTAAGGAACTTTTTGAGGCCGTTTTCGATGCTCGGGAGGCAAACGAGTTTGACGCAGACTCAGAGGAGGGCGACTCGCCGACGTATCAAAGAATGTTGCGTGCCAGAGCCTATTTGACGGAGCATTTCGCGCGCGACGTTACGAACGAAGAATTGAGCGTCGAGTGCGGAGTCAGCCAGTTCCACTTGATCCGCTGCTTCCGCGACCACTTCGGAATCACGCCGCGTCAGTTCTTGGTTAGTTTCCGTGTTTCCCATGCCAAACGCCTGCTTGCAGAAGGGTATGGAATCGCTGAAATTGCAATCGAATGCGGTTTTTCCGACCAAAGTCATTTGTGCCGTTACTTCAAAAAGATCTCCGGTTACTCCCCGGGCAAGCTCCGACGATGATCTCGCGTGATTTTGTCGAATAGCAATCCTGTTCAATATTCCGCGGATGGTAGTGCCTACGATTGGCCATGCTCACTGGCTCTCTCAAAAAATGAAGGGACGGAGTCAATAAGCAGCCAATTGATGACAACGATACTCTGGAGAACAGCCATGCGCGGA
This sequence comes from Pirellulaceae bacterium, assembly GCA_045105035.1. Taxonomy (GTDB): domain Bacteria; phylum Planctomycetota; class Planctomycetia; order Pirellulales; family Pirellulaceae; genus Aureliella. Next base: position 53,107 of record JBGCCZ010000060.1, read on the forward strand.
TTGCGAGCAAGCAAATACTCTTCGATCTATTTTGGCCGGCTAATGCTGGCAACACTCTTGACCTTGAGCCCCCTTGCGATGGACCCGAGTCATCGTCTTTGCCAAGCTCAAGAGACGGATTCGAAGACTCCTGCCTATCCTGATACGCCTGCGGGAGCCAAGTTGCGGCAGCTCCTCGAATGCGTGAATGAGCCAAACGCGAAAGCGCGACTCGCATTCTTGACTTCTGGTTTTGCAGACCCGGATGAAGTCGAGCAGCGTGAGGCTGTGTCGGCGCGACTCCACGAGCGTTTTGCCCCTCTGTCGCTGCTCGAAGTCATCCAATCCGAAGAAAAGAGGATTGTCGTCCATTGCGGGACATCACGCGACATCGTGTTAATGTTGGATATGACCCTGTCCGAAACGGCTGGGAACCCGATTGCCGAGATCGGAATGGAACCACTTGAGTCCGATTCGCAAGTTGAGCTGCCTGACGGCATGTTACCGCTCATCAATGAAGATGGATCAACGGCCGAGGAGCTACGCGGAGTTTGGCTTGCCGACGGTTATGGCTATGTCATGCAAGTCTTGAAAGACGAAGTCAAGGTGTTCAGCATGACGAAGAGCTTCTTCTGGCCACAAGAGTTTGATGAAGACATCTACTATCGAATGCCCGATGACAACGCGCCGAGTTTGGCTACGAAGCAGATGCAGTTTACCTTTCACCCGCTTGAACCAGGGTACCGTATGCTTCGGCTCGATCGTTTGCCCACCGATCGAGAGATGCCGACGAAATGGACTCCGAGCAAACGATTCGACTTATTCGTCGAAGTGTTCGATGCTCATTATCCCTTCTTTGAAACTAGAAACTTGGATTGGGATGCACGAGTTCAAGCGGTGCGCCCGACGATCAAAGACGAAATGTCCGAGCGCGAACTGTTCGAGGCGGTTTCGAAGTTGATTGCTGACTTAGACGATGGCCACGTGAGCCTGACCGCGTCGATCGATGGCGAGGATGAGCGAGCTTTGACGGGTGGTGAAGGCACACTTTCGCGACTCCGTGCCAGCTTCCAACCAAGCGAGGAAACCAAGACATACGGGAAGTACTTCCGGGCTTGGCGGGATCGAATGGTAAGCGGAATTAACAATGAGTTGTTAAATGGAGCAGGGAAGATAGTCGCCAACGATCAAATTATCTGGGGGCGAGTGCACGAACGAGTTGGTTACATCGCGATCAACGGCATGGGCGGTTACAGCTACGGCGCAATCGATGCGCAGGTTGCCGAGCTACATCGAGTGCTGAACGAGGTGCTGTCGGAGCTTTCAGATACGGACGCGCTGATTGTAGATATCGCCTTTAACGGCGGAGGATCGGATCTCTACAGTATGGAAATCGCTTCCCATTTTACGGAGGAGCGTCGACTTGGTTTTTCGAAGTGGCCACGAGATCGAAAGCAATATCGCTTGGATCGCTACGTCACGCCGATTCGCGAACTAGATGCCTCGGCAGCAAGCTACACGAAGCCGATTTACTTGGTGACCAGTGATATCACGGCCAGCGCGGCTGAGATCTTCACCATGTGCATGCGTGCCATGCCACAGGTGACGACGGTTGGCATGTCGACTGAGGGTGCTTTGTCTGACGTTCTGTTCAAGTCGTTGCCCGGAGAGTGGGAATTGGGACTATCGAATGAAATCTATGTCGACCACGAAGGCGTTTGTCACGAAGGCCCCGGCGTTCCACCCCAAATTCCAATCGACGTCTACGACAAAGACGACATCACCAAGATTGGCCATGTTGAAGCGATAAAAAAGGT
>JBGCCZ010000061.1:0-77263 GCA_045105035.1 Pirellulaceae bacterium
GCGGAAGAGGGTCCGCCGACCCATCAGACCGACGCGTTCTTGGCATCTGGTGAGGCTGCGGCGGCCAACACTTGGATGCTCACCTGCTGCGCCTTGGTCATGTTCATGACGGCACCTGGTCTGGCGCTCTTCTACGGTGGTTTAGTTCGCAAGAAGAATGTGCTTAGTGTTTTGATGCAGTGTGTTTTCCTGATGGGTTTGATGACCTGCATTTGGGCTATCTACGGGTACAGTCTCGCGTTTGGCGGAGACAACCCGTGGTTCGGCAACATGGAATTCTTGTTTATGAACGACGTGGCTCGAGTTTGGGACGAGGCAGCTGGTGAGCCGCTGACGCCGATGGAGGGAGCCATTCCTCGATTGACCCACATGTTGTTCCAGGGCATGTTCTTCATCATTACTCCTGCCTTGATTTGCGGGGCTTTCGCTGAGCGAATGAAGTTTAGCGCGATGGTCGTGTTCTCGATTCTGTGGGGAACGTTGGTTTATTGTCCGCTTTGTCATTGGGTTTGGGACGGCGGAATTCTGGCCTTCAATGGAGACGACGCGTTCGCTGGTGGCGCTTTAGATTTTGCGGGTGGAACGGTGGTTCATATTAGCTCTGGCGTAACGGCATTAGTCGCCGCCATCCTGCTTGGTCCGCGCATTGGACATAAGACGGAGCCCATGCCACCGCACAATTTGACTTATACGGCTTTAGGAGCGGCGATGCTGTGGTTCGGATGGTTTGGTTTCAATGCAGGTAGCGAGTTGGCCATGGACGGCATTACTTCCAGCGCGTTTGCCGTGACTCATTTTGCGGCTGCGGCCGGAGCGGTCTCATGGGCTTGTTTCGAGTGGCTTAAGACTGGGAAGCCTACTTTGTTGGGTGCGAGTTCGGGAGCCGTTGCGGGCTTGGTCTGCATCACTCCGGCAGCGGGCTTTGTGAACCTAATGCCTTCGTTGTTGATGGGAGCTGTGGCGGGAGTCGTCTGCTACTTCGCGTGTTCGAAGATGAAGTCGACGTGTGGCTACGATGATTCACTGGATGCATTCGGAGTCCACGGAGTGGGCGGGACTCTAGGAGCCATTCTCACTGGAGTCTTTGCAACTCGCGCGATCTGGGATATCGACGGCGGGCAGCCTCTCGGCATGATTGAGGGCAACTACTCGACTGTCGTAGGACAGGTTGTCGCGACGGCGGTGACTTGGGCGTTTGCGGCGTTCGCTAGTCTTGTCCTGCTTAAGCTAATCGATTTGACGATTGGCCTGCGAGTGGATTCGACCGCTGAACGGCAAGGTTTGGATGTCACTGAGCACGGCGAAGAGGGCTACATTTTCTTGTAGTCATTCGCTAGCAGGTCAGCGGACGTGCCTCGGTGAGCAGTTTTACGTTGCGGAGCATTTTGGGGTTTGCGCGACGGTAGGGTCTGCGTGTGCGGGCTACGCGATGCGACCCGTATGACCGGGCGACGTGTTGGGCTTCACGCTATGCACACGAATTCGCCAAGCAGCATGAACTGAGTTTTACAGGATTGAGCGATCAGTGGTCTCTGCTTGAGACGATGACCATCGAGGCGAGGGTAGTGTCTTCGCAATGTGTTGCAGTTCGGATTCGGCTTTCGGTCGGTCGCTTACTGAAACACACTCACTACTTTCGATCCTGTCCGCAGCTGAAGGTTTAACTGCGGCTTTTTCCTTGGTCGCTCTTTCGCATGGAAGTGGCACAGCGACACGTCTCTTTTGGCTCTGGCCAAGAAGGACTGTGTGCCATGGTACTTTTCCACGGCCCTCGTTTTTGGGCTTTGGCATCACTATTCTTTGGTTGTGCGGTTTCTTATCCGTTCCTTCGCAAACAACCAAGTCCAGTGGATTCACTGCAACCTTTGAACGTACCTTCGCTTCGTCCCGATTTTCAGGATGAGCATCTGTTTGCATCTAAGTTGGCAGAGTCGCGTTCGAATGGTGGATCTCAGGCGAAGACCGTCGCTTTTTCCGAGCAGGAAGTTCCTGACCTCAGGCAGCTACCTGCCGAGTTGCCGGATTGGGCGCCACCCGTGTCTCACCTGGATGAACTGTTGAACAAGAGTGTTGTAAGCACTTCGCAGCCCACTGACGCTGAGAAGGTCAAGCGGCTTGCAGCGACCAAGACTTGGACTAACTCAAACTCAAAGGAGAATCGTCATGTAGATTTAGTAAGTGGGACTTCAGGATTTCCAGCATCGTCTGAAGACCAGTGGTCAAGGTCGCCATTCGACACGATTGCTTCAACCTCCTCGAGCCAGGATGAAGCGGCGTTCTTCGGGTCCAACGCGACACTTACCAATTCGACTCTGCAGGCAGCTATTGCATCTTCCGATTGGCCTGATCAGCGACTGCAACATGATGAGCTGCGTCAGCCTGCCGAGAATACTCAAACGAACCGTCAGTTGGCAGAGATGATTCGTTCACCCAGAGACACGCCAACGCTGAGAAGGCAAGCGTCCCGACCAACCTCCTTTCCGGGACGTTCTCCAGCCGACTTTGCGGGGAATCAAGATCGTGCGTCGATCCAATCGCCGCCTTTCGAACGAGAGGGATTCGCTTTGGGGCCTGGTAGCCTCGTAAGATCCAGCTCAGGATTCTCGCAAGTACAGCAACGGAGAAGTTCGCATACGCCGTCCGAGCCGTATCGGCAGCCCAATCAGGCCGGCGAAGAGAAAGCCGCTTCGCCGGATCGCAAGAAGAAGTTCGTCTATCAACCCGGCTACTCCCCCGACGACTGACCGTCGGGTGTGGACAGGTAATTCGAAGCAGAGCCTTTCACCGTTTACCACTGACCGCTTCATCGACTGAATCGGCCACCCCTTTTCGAACCTTCGTTCGCGGGACCTATTCATACATGACAAGAATGGTGCAAGTGACTTTAGACTTGAGTTAGCGAACCGCCTACCTTTAGTTTGCTCGCTCCTGTTACGGTAACGCCAGAATTCAGGGCCTTGTTCGACACGTATTGCATCGTGTTGGACAAGGCCCTTTTCTTTTGTCTGCGTTCTTGGCGGAGCAAATTCTATCGTGCTGACTTTGGACGCTTCGGCACTCATCACCTGAGACGCTCGCGTACCGATGGAGTACACTCAGGCGTGTCGGCTTTCTTTCGGATCTGCTGAATGAATGAGCCTTCATTTCTTAGGGTTTGTTCGGCACGTTGCCCGTCGTCGAGAGTTTCATGGCTGAAGAACCGCGTCCTAAATCTAAGTCAGAGTTTTCTAGCGCGGCATCGTCGCGCGCGGACTCGCAGTCCGCCGATGTTGCAATCTTGGCGCAGGACTACATCGACCGGTGTCGCGCGGGTGAGAGACCTACGCTAGAGGAATACGTCGAGCAGCATCCTGGTCTGGAAGAGCAAATTCGCGATGTGTTTCCAATGCTGCTGCTCATGGAGGACATGGCTGCACCGCCGGAGGAGCAAAAGGAACTTGAGTTTGCGAGCTTCGGTGACTTCGAAATCCATCGTGAGCTGGGTCGCGGCGGTATGGCGACCGTGTACGAGGCGACGCAGCGTTCCTTAGGGCGGCGAGTGGCTTTGAAGGTCTGTCCCATCGCACAGAGTGCGGGTGGGTTATCTCCAACAGCAAGCCGGAATTCGGAGAGGTTTCGCCGCGAGTCGCGTGCGGCAGCGTTGCTTCATCACAACAATATCGCACCCGTGTTCGCCGTGGGTGAAGAACAGGGCTTCTTGTACTATTGCATGCAGCTCATCGACGGCGCGACGCTCGACGAAGTCATTGCTGAATTGAAGCGTGTTTGGAAGTCGACTGAGAATGGCAGTGTGCGCATCGATTCCGCACTCGTCCAAAAGTCGAGAGACTCCCTCGGTCGACAAGACTCGACTGGAAAGATATCTCCAGAAGTGGGGTTTGTGTCGGTGGAGCCTGAGGAGGTTCCGTCCGAGACGAGATTGCAGCAAGGTCAGGCTAGCCATGCCAAGAAAGCAAGAGGCGAAGAAGCTTGGGGCAATTCCAGTCACTCAGTTTGGGGCGAGGAGTCTACGGGGAGAAGTCGGCGATCGGCGTACTGGGACAGTGTCGCGCGTATCGGATCGCAAGTCGCCGATGCTTTGGCCTACGCGCATAGTCGTGGTACGCTCCATCGCGATGTGAAACCCAGCAACCTAATGCTGGACGAAACGGGCAGCGTTTGGGTGATGGATTTTGGATTGGCCAAATCGTCGGAAGAAGACGATCTGACACACTCGGGTGAGATGATTGGCACTCTGCGGTATGTGTCGCCTGAGCAAAGTCGCGGTGCCGCCACGGAGCTAAGCGATGTTTTCAGCTTGGGGCTGACGATGTATGAGCTGCTCACATTGCGACCCGCCTACGAAGCCGTCAATCGCACTGAGCTTATTCGTATGATGGCCGAGAGTGAGCCTCCGGTTCCACGCCGCATTAACTCACAGGTGCCTCGCGACTTAGAAACGATCGTGCTCAAGGCTTGTGAGCGAGAGCCCTCGCGGCGTTACCCTTCGGCTCGAGCAATGCAAGAAGACTTCGCTCGATTTCTCGCGGGCGAACCCATCCAGGCTAGGCCTATTTCCGTAGTTGGCCGCGTCGCTAAATGGGTCAAACGCCGTCCCCAAGTTGCCTCGCTCTTGGCCGTTTTGGCTGTGGTGTTCATCGGTAGCTTCGCGCTGGTGACCTGGAAGTGGAGGGACGCAGAGTCGCAGAGAACTCTCGCAGTGCAGCTCGCCAACGCCGAACGAAATGCGAGAGCAGATGAACGCAAGGCTCGATCGGATGAACGAGAACAATTCGCTACCACCAACGAGGTCAACGACTTTCTTGCCCGGATTCTGAGAGCGGCTCGCCCCGAAGCGGCGGGCGAAAGTGTACGCGTTATTGATGTGATGGACGCGTTGCAACCGGAGATCGAAGCGCGATTCAGCAGGCAGCCGAGGATACGCGGCATGATACGTCGCGAGTTTGGTTCTACGTATCGAACACTTGGTGACGATGAAGCCGCCGAGTTTCAGTTTCGAAAGTCAGTCGAGGCGCTCATGCAGATTCGTCCGTTGAACGAAGTGGATGAGTTGGAGTTGCTCGATTCACAGGACAAGTTGGCTGGTGTATTGCGTTCGCGTGGAGGTTCCGCGCGCGTTCAGGAAGCTGAGCAGTTGCGACGCGGTGTTTTGGAGCGACGCAGGGAGTTGCTCGGATCGTTGCATCCGATGACTGTGCGGGCGATGGGAAATCTGGGAGTCTTACTGGACCAGAAAGGTGACTTCGTAGAGGCGCGCGAACTGTTTGAGCAAGCGTTGGATGGACTGAAGCAAGATCCGGAACACGACCTGGATGAACTGGTCGTAGCGCGGCACAACATCATTCGTCTACTGGAGGGAGAAGGGAAACTAGGAGAGGCAATCGAGGATTTGCAGGATCTGATTCAAGAGAACGCTCATCGGCCGCACGAGATCCCGATTCTGGTTCAGCTTCCGAATACTCTCGGTCAAATGTGTCAAACCGCGGGGCGATTTGTGGAGGCAGAGCAGGCCTTCCGGCAAGCGTTGGAGGAGCACAATGAGTTCTATGGTGAAGGCCACTCCAACACCTTGTCCGTGATGCGAAAGCTAACGCGGCTTCTCGTTGACATGCGTGAGCCGTCCAAAGCCCTGGAGTTATTGCTTCGATGTGTTGAATTGCACAATGAGCAAGTCGGTTCCGGTGCAGGACTGACCTTTGGCGTCCGGAGGTATGTCGCGCTCGCCTATGAGCAGCTCAATGAGCTCGAGAAGGCTCGCGCGTATCTCCGGGAGACCCGGGAAATACTGAGTGTGGAACGTGGTGTAGAGCACAAGTACACGCGAGAAGCAGAATCGCTGATTGATGAATTCAACGCGCGACACCCCTGATGAATCTACGTTAGCAAAAGGTCTGCAATTGGCATGCAATCAGGAAGCGATACGGAATGTCGCAATTGAAAATGGTACGATGGACGAGAAAACCTCTCTACTCAATAGGCCAGGATAATGCACCATAAACACTCGCTTTCACGGAATGAGGACTCCTCGCTGGACCTGAAAACAACGGGCGCTTCGAGCCAGCCTTCGCAGGTGATTGGAACTCGATCACGCCGCAGTGTCTTGCGTGCCGGACTCGCGTCGGCTGGAGTTCTGGCGTCGGGGGTTCCTGGGATTTCTTCATCATCTCTCGCCGCAACATCCTCGGCTCACGAGCAAATGCACTTGGGTTTGGTGACCTATCTGTGGGGAAAGGACATGGGGCTTGAGGAACTGATCAACAACTGTGAAGCGTCCGGTCTGCTGGGCGTCGAAGTGCGGACTCAGCACAAGCATGGAGTTGAGCCGGCGCTGAATGAAGCGGAGCGAATCGAGGTTCGCAAGCGTTTTGCGGATAGTCGCGTTGAGCTGATTGGTTACGGATCGAACTGCGAATATCATTCGGCTGATTCGGCGAAAGTGAAGTCGAATATTGAGCAGACAAAGGAGTTTATTCGGCTCATGCACGACTGTGGTGGGACTGGCGTGAAGGTGAAGCCGAACGGGTTTGATAAAGGAATGTCGCGTGAAAAGACCATTGAGCAGATCGGGAGATCGCTGAATGAAGTAGCCGCCTATGGCGAGGGGTTTGGGCAGAAGATTCGTGTCGAAGTTCATGGTCGCGGGACGAGTAGCCTCAAGGTGATTAAGGATGTTTTCGACGTCGCGGATCACCCCAACGTTTACGTCTGCTGGAATTGCAATGATGAAGATCTGGCCGACGGTGGATTGGAGGAAAATTTCGACCTGGTGCGCTCGCGGTTTGGTGACACGATCCATGTCCGCGAAATGAACGTTGGTAATTACCCTTACGGCGAGCTGATGACGTTGCTGGTCGAATCAAAGTATGAGGGATGGATTCTGCTTGAAGCTCGAACGAATCCTGATGACAAAGTCAAAGCGATGGTCGAGCAACGTCAGCTCTTTGAGAAGTTCACCAACCGAGAGGCCAATTAGTCATGCGAGTTCCTGTTTCCCGTGTTTTCGTTGGTGTCTGGCTTCTGTGCTTGGTAGCGATGGATGGTTATGCACAGGGCGAACGGATCGTATGGGAGCTTGGTCCGACTGGCTCGAAAGCAAGTCTGCGTGGGCTGGCGGCTGTCGACGACGAAGTGATCTGGGCCTGTGGCAGTCAAAGTACGGTGCTTCGCAGCGAAGATGGTGGTAGTTCGTGGGTGGAATGCGGTCCGGATGGATTTGGTGATTTGGAGTTCCGTTCTTTGCACGCTTGGAACACGCAGCAAGCGTGCATTGCGAGTGCAGGTACTCCGGCGGTTCTGCTGCGTACTGAAGATGGGGGTGAGCATTGGCACGAAGTTTACAAGGCGGATTCGGAGAAAGCGTTTTTTGATGGCATGCGATTCTGGGATGACGAGCGAGGTATCGCATTTAGCGATCCGATCGACGGTCGACTGCTGATCGTGGAAACGCTTGACTCCGGTCGAACTTGGCAGGCCACCCCGCCAACGGAGGCGCCGGTCGCGCGAGAGGGTGAGGCCGGCTTTGCGGCGAGCAATTCCTCGATGATTGTTGGACCCAACGGCGCGGTTTGGGTTGGAACGGGTGGACACGTATCCGAGTTTAGCCGCGTGATCCAACGTAGTTCATTTGGTGACGAGTGGGGGGCAGTTCCGTGCCCGTTGGTCAGCGGGCCTGCTGAGGGGATATTCTCGGTGGCGCGCAATGCGCAGTCAGGACGAATGGTTGTGGTGGGCGGAGACTATCGGCTCGATCAAGAGTCGAAGACCACAGGGGCCTTTAGTGATGACCTTGGCAAAACCTGGCGGCTCGCGACGCAACCGCCGGGAGGGTATCGCTCCTCGGTGATCCATCATCCTGATTTTGTCGAGGGGGGCTGGGTCGCTACGGGGCCAGCCGGCTCCGATTTTTCATCGGATGGCAGTGTCTGGGAGCCATTCTCGGATGTTGGCTTCCACGCGCTGGACATGGGTAAGCGAAAGATCTTCGCCGTTGGATCTGACGGGCGATTCGGGTTCTTGAAGCTTGTTGATTTGGAGTAGGCGGAATAGAGCCCGGTTGCTGGGTTTGCGTTGCAACCGTGAAACTTGCGGGTGGAACGAGGCACGCGGAAGCCTGTTTGACGGGATTCCGCACTTGCTTGTCTGGGTTGCAGAATGCAAGGGACAGGATTGTTGGTCACGCTCTTAAACCAGATCTTGTGTGGACCGCAGAATTTGGGACGATACTCGACAAGGAGTAGGGCGGATACTTCTCTTTTGCAATTTACAGTGATCTGTTCAGTGGTCATCCGAATCAGCTCGATAGACAAGAACGCGCCTGCTTTATGAGCTCTACCCATAGCTTCTCAGGTTACGAGACCGAAGGTTTTCATGACGAACTCTTCGATGAAGACGGCACACCGAGACCTGGAGCTCAGGTGTTGGTGGATTTTATTAACGAGCTTCCGCCGGGGCGACTGGTCGAACGCCAGCAGTCCATTGAGCGGGCACTGCACCGCATGGGAATTACCTTTGCGGTCTACGGCGATGCGAGTGGGACGGAAAAGATCTTTCCGTTTGACATCGTTCCTCGCATCGTCGAAGCGTTCGAATGGAACCACATCGCAGCGGGATTGAAGCAGCGAATTCGGGCACTGAATCTGTTTATCGCCGACGTCTACAATGAGCAGGATATTCTCAAAGATGGCGTGATCCCCACGCAGTTGGTGACGGGTGCGGATTCGTTTCGGAAGCAATGCGTTGGCTTACGGCCGCCAAAGGGTGTTTGGTGCCACATCACGGGTACCGATCTTGTGCGGCACAAGGATGGAGCCGTGTATGTACTCGAGGACAACCTGCGATGCCCTTCGGGCGTTTCCTATGTGCTGCAAAACCGCTTGCTGATGAAACGTAGTTTTCCGCAAGCCTTTAGTGAATCGAGGGTACGACCGGTCTATGACTATGCGAGTCGCCTATATGACACACTCGCATACTTGGCTCCTGGGCATGTGAGCAATCCGCAGGTCGTGGTCCTCTCGCCTGGAATCTATAACTCGGCTTACTACGAGCATGCTTTCTTGGCTCAGCAAATGGGCGTCGAACTGGTCGAAGGCCGCGACTTGGTCATTAAGGACGGCTTTGTCTACATGCGGATGACGGATGGCTTTCGGCGAGTCGATGTAATCTACCGGCGTATCGACGACGACTTCATCGATCCCCAAGTGTTTCGAAAGGATTCGATGCTAGGCGTGCCCGGATTAATGGATGCCTACCGAGCGGGCCGAGTGGCCATGGCGAATGCACCCGGAACAGGAATTGCGGACGACAAAGTTATTTACGCCTACGTACCGGACTTTATTCGCTACTATTTGGACGAAGAGCCGATTTTGCCGAACGTGCCAACCTACATCTGCGATCGAGAAGAGGATCGTAAGTACGTATTGGCACATTTGGATGAGTTGGTGGTTAAGTCGGCCAACGAAGCAGGCGGGTACGGAATGTTGGTTGGCCCGCATTCCACGAAAGATGAGCAGAAGGCTTTCGCTGCCAAAGTGGAGGCGCACCCGAGAAACTTTATTGCCCAGCCGACGCTTTCTCTGTCGCGGGTTCCGACCGTTGTTGACGACCATTTTGAAGGTCGGCACGTCGACCTCCGCCCCTACGTTTTGTACGCGCAGGAGCCCTGGGTGATGCCGGGCGGGCTCACGCGGGTAGCGTTGCGAAAAGGTTCCCTGGTGGTGAATTCTTCGCAAGGTGGCGGTAGTAAAGATACTTGGGTTTTGGCAGATATCCCAGAACAAGCCGTTGATCAAGAATCAGAAGTCTGATCTTCTCTGCTACGATTGTTGTTTGGGCACTCTAGGCGGCCTGAATCCCGCTTGGGATCAGTTGTACGCGAAGTTTTTAACACCATAAACGTAAACCTCCTGGAGCAGCTCGGATGTTGAGTCGTGTTGCGAATTCGATCTACTGGATGGCTCGCTATGTCGAGCGGGCTGAGAATCTTGCGCGTTTCCTAGACGTGACATTCAATCTGATTTTGGATCAACCGAGTGAGTCTGGGGAGCAATGGGAACCGTTGGTCTACACCACGGGAGATCAGGCTTACTACGAAGAACACTATGGTTCGTTCACCTCGGAGCAGGTGATTCACTTCCTCGTGTTTGATAAGAACTATGGTGGGTCGATCTTGTCGTGCTTGCATTCTGCTCGTGAGAACGCACGCACGGTTCGTGAGGCAATTTCTTCGGAAGCTTGGGAGCAGATCAATTCCTTTTACCACCTAGTCCGCGACGCGGCTCGCGATACGTCTTCGCGGCAGACAGCACCTGAATTCTTTGACTCGATCCGAGAGCAAAGTCAGTTGTTTACTGGGATCTTGGATGCGACGCTATCGCATGCGAGTGGTTGGCACTTTGCAAACCTCGGGAGACTGCTCGAACGAGCGGATAAGACCAGCCGGATTCTCGACGTTAAGTACTATACGCTGCTGCCTGATGCAAAGGATGTCGGCACGACGATCGATGATCTCCAGTGGTCGAGCGTCCTGAGGAGCGTCTCTGGTTTTGAAACGTATCGAAAGCAGTTTCACCGAATCATCGTGCCGCAAGTTGTGCAATTTCTTGTTCTGGATCGCCATTTTCCGCGGGCTGTTCAGTTTTGTTGCAACTACGCTGATGAGTCGCTTCACGCGATCTCGGGTTCCCAGTTGAATACGTACCAGAACGTGGCGGAGCAAAAGTTGGGTCGGCTGAAGTCAGAGTTAGCCTACTCAGACGTACAGTCGATCGTTCGAAGTGGATTGCACGAGTTTATCGATGATCTCCAAGTCAAACTGAATGATATTGCCGACACGATTAGTGAGACTTTCTTCGTGCGACCTGTAGAAATCCAGCAGCATCAGACTCAGAGCTGAAGCAGGTTTTGCCGTAGGCGACTTGCTGTCATGCACGGTGACGAGTCATCGATTTCGGTCTGGCTTCATCGGATTTAAGGGCGGTATTGCGCTCGCGTCTCCATGGGCTAGAACGGCTCGCACTTTCCGTATGTAGGCAATGGAGTTTGCGAATGCGGAACCGCAGCGTTGGGTGGAAGCAAATTGTCAATGAAGATCGAAGACGCTTTAGAAGGGCAAGTTGCCCAGGAAGAATTGATTCATGACTATTCGAGTTGCTCTGCATCATCGAACGACTTACCAGTACGACCGATCCGTCACGGTGCATCCGCAACTCGTGCGATTAAGACCGGCCCCACATTGCCGCACTCCCATCCAAAGCTATTCCTTAAAAGTCCAACCAGCGGATCACTTTGAGAATTGGCAGCAAGATCCTCACGGTAATTTTCTGGCTCGCTGCGTCTTTCCAAAGCCGGTGAAGCGTTTCGAAGTCGTTGTTGATCTGGTCGCGGATATGACGGTGATCAATCCGTTCGACTTCTTTATCGAGGAGTCCGCGGAGACGTACCCTTTCGAGTACGAGGAGTGGTTGAAGCGCGAGTTGCGCCCGTATCTGGATGTCACGGCGAAGTCGAAGCAGTTTGAAGACTACTTCCGTGAGTTGGAAGCACTGAGGTCAGGCGAACAGCAACGAACTGCGCCCTTCATTGTGGCCCTGAATCAAAAGCTTGAAGAGGATATCGACTATCAGATTCGTATGGAGCCTGGTGTCCAATCACCTGAAGAGACGCTCAGCTTACGCAAGGGTTCGTGTCGTGATTCGAGTTGGCTGTTGGTCCAACTATTACGTCGGTTCGGGTTGGCAGCTCGGTTTGTATCCGGCTATTTGATTCAGCTTGCTCCCGACGAGAAGCCCTTAGATGGACCTGTTGGGCCAGAGTCTGACTTCACGGATCTTCACGCTTGGACAGAGGTGTTCTTGCCCGGCGCTGGTTGGGTGGGACTCGATCCGACTTCCGGTCTATTGGCGGGTGAAGGGCACATCCCACTGGCTGCAACTCCGGAGCCATCGTCGGCAGCACCGATTTCAGGAAATGTTGAAGAGTGTGAGGTCGAGTTCGATTTCGACATGCACGTCACTCGGGTTCATGAGGACCCTCGCGTTACCAAGCCTTACACCGAAAGGGAATGGGCGGCGATTGAAGAGAGTGGGCAAGCTGTTGACGAGCGGCTGAATCGTCTTGGTGTGCAGCTCACCATGGGTGGAGAGCCGACATTTGTGTCCATCGACGATATGGATGGCGAAGAGTGGAATTCTGCGGCGGTTGGGCATGAGAAACGTCGTTTGTCGGAGGAGTTGATTCACCGCTTGCGTGACCGTTTTGCGGGTGGCGGTGGCCTGCTCCATTTTGGTCAGGGAAAGTGGTATCCCGGTGAATCGCTTCCACGTTGGTCGTTGGCTTGCTATTGGCGTAAGGATGGCTTCCCGATCTGGAACGATGCATCGTTGATCGCAGATACGAGCGAGTCGGGACCGTTTACGCATCGCGACGCAAAGCGATTCTTGGGTCGGTTGGTAAGTCTGCTTGAAGTGCCTCGAGATTTCATCGTGCCGGCGTTCGAGGATGTTGCGTACTTTATGGTGAAAGAGCAGAGGTTGCCGATCAACGTGACACCTGACGATCCAAAGCTGGCTGACGCTGAAGAGCGATCGAGAATGACGCGGGTTTTTGAGCGGGGGATCAACGAGCCTTGTGGATTCGTGCTTCCGCTGCGTTGCCAGTGGTGGCAGGCCAAGGCGCGAGGACGACGCAGTAAATGGCTTAGTGGCCCTTGGTCGGTCCGCGCAGATAAGTTGTTTCTTCTACCTGGCGACTCGCCACTGGGATTGCGATTGCCCCTGGACGCCTTGCCATATTCGGCGAGCGGTGACTTGAATCCAATCATTCCAGTAGATCCGTTATCGCCACGCGGCGAATTACCTAAACCCCAGCTCGCGCAGCAAGCGGTGGATCGAAAGAGCACGGAATCAAAACCTGACATCTCGCCGCAGGAACTGGAAAGAGCACCAGAGAGCGGCGAAGAAACGGATGTGCCTCCTGGCGAAGTTCTACGGACTGCCCTCTGCGTCGAAGAACGGAACGGGCACTTGCATGTGTTTATGCCTCCGGTCGAACGCATTGAAGACTATCTGGAACTTGCGGCTTCCGTGGAAGAGGCCGCGGCCCTCGAGGAGCTCAAAGTCGTTGTAGAGGGCTACCATCCGCCCGATGATTCGCGAGTCAGTGTATTGAAAGTAACGCCTGATCCCGGCGTCATTGAAGTGAATACACAGCCAACGAGTTCGTGGGACGAGCTCGTAGAGCTGACTCGCGAACTTTACGAAGAAGCGCGACAAACTCGACTAGGGACCGAGAAGTTCGACTTGGATGGCAAACACACTGGAACCGGCGGCGGGAATCACGTGGTGGTCGGTGCGGCCGATGTCGCTCAGAGCCCTTTCCTGCGGCGGCCCGATCTACTCAAGAGTCTGTTGGGCTACTGGGTGAACCACCCTTCCCTTTCGTATCTCTTCAGTGGGCGATTTATCGGTCCGACGAGCCAGGCGCCGCGCGTCGATGAAGGTCGACGCGATGCATTGTATGAGTTGCAGTTGGCATTTGATCTGGTGCCGAGACCCTCGGATCCAGATCGCTCGGGAGCCGACTGTCCTCCTTGGCTTGTGGATCGGATCTTTCGCAATCTCTTAGTCGACTTAACAGGCAATACGCATCGTGCCGAGTTTTGCATCGACAAGCTTTTCTCGCCTGATTCGAGCAGCGGCCGACTGGGCCTAGTCGAGTTTCGGGGGTTTGAAATGCCACCCCACGCCGATATGAGTTTGACGCAGCAATTGCTGATACGAGCCATGATTGCTGCGTTTTGGGAAAGACCCTATGAAGAGCCGTTGGTGGCTTGGGGGACTTCGCTCCATGACCGGTTTATGCTTCCTAAGTTCGTATGCGAAGATTTCCGATATGTGCTCGATGACTTAGAACGACGCGGTTTTCCATTGCAGTTGTCCTGGTATCGTCCGCATTTTGAGTTTCGTTTTCAAAAAATTGGTGAGTGCAAATTCGATAACGTCGATATAGAACTGCGTTCGGCTATTGAACCTTGGTACGTTATGGGTGAAGAAGGCAGTACGGGTGGCACTGTACGTTTTGTGGATTCAAGTGTCGAACGGATGCAGGTGATCGTCGATGGTCTGGTCGACCCGCGGCATGTCTTGACGTGCAATGGAAGGCGACTTCCGCTGAAACCGACCGGGAACGAAGGCCAGTTCGTATGTGGTATTCGTTATCGCGCCTGGCAGCCGCCGAGTTGTTTGCATCCGACTATCCCAGTTCACACGCCTCTTACAATTGATATTATCGATACCCACGCAGAACGTTCAGTGGGCGGTTGTTGTTACCATGTTTCGCATCCCGCTGGACGAAACTATGAATCTTTTCCAGTTAACGCGAGCGAAGCGGAAGCCAGGCGGTCGGCCAGATTCTTTGCCATGGGGCATACACCCGGTGACCGTGAAGTACCCTTTAGAGAAGTGAACCCTTCTTTTCCTTACACGCTTGATCTGCGGCGACGACCGCAAGCGGAATGAATCAGACCTTGGTTGAAGATAACAGTGGTACCGCGGGCGAGAATTTCTCAAGCCTGCTGAACCGCTATGCTCCGACGGAAAGCGTTTTTGACGAAGCCGTTGATGAAAAAGGTCAGGTTCGCGACGCAGCTAAGAGGCTGTTTGGCTCGCTCGGCGAGATTCCACTTGAGACACTCTCGCGTCGAATCTCTCAGTCACAGCGGCAACTGCAGTTGGATGGGGCTGCATTCGATCCCTATGATTTTCATGGCGAGGACTCTCGGCCTTGGGTCTTGGATCCAATTCCATTAACGATTGGTAAGGCTGAATGGGAGACCGTGTCGACTGGAATTGAGCAGCGGGCCCAGCTCGCCGACTTAATCTTGCTTGACCTACTGGGTCCTCAGACTCTGCTACGCGAGCGAGTCGTGCCGCCGGACGTGTTGTTCGCTCATCCCAGGTACTCGCCAGTCTGTCACCAGTTGGTTCCTCGGCCGAAGAAACACGTGCATCTCTTTGCAGCGGATTTAGCACGCAGCACGGATGGTTCGTGGTGGGTGACGTCCGATCGAACTCGTACGCCATTTGGCCTGGGCTACATTCTCGAGAATCGCCTAACAACTGCGCGGATGTTCCCTGAGTCTTTCGCCGCGTGCAATGTGCAAAGACTAGCGCCATTCTTCATGACCTGGCGTCAAACGCTTAGTGAATTGGCCAATCACTACAAAGACAATCCACGGATCGCAATTTGGACCAAAGGTCCGGGAAGTCGCAGTTACTTTGAAGACTCGTTCCTAGCGAGGTACTTAGGTTTCACTTTAGTGGAAGGTGAGGATTTAGCGGTTCGTGATGGCCGGGTCATGCTCAAGACTCTAGGCGGCCTGTTACCCGTCGAAGTTTTGCAACGACGAGTCGAGGATTATGAGTGTGATCCAACGGAGATGATGTCGGATCGAAGTTACGGAATCTCTGGTCTGCTGGACGTAGTTCGGCAAGGCAGTGTGGCGGTGAGCAACTCGGTTGGCAGCTTTCTGGCCGAGTCGCCGATCTTGATGGCTTACTTGCCAGTAGTTTGTAAACACTTGCTAGGCGAAGAGCTTAAGTTGCCCTCTGTGGCCACTTGGTGGTGCGGTCAGGAGAAGGCGCGGAAGTACGTCTTGAAGCACTTTGATCGCCTGCTGATTCGCAAGGCGTTTCGCCATGGTGACGACGCGCCTTACAACCCTGCTCGGATGACACCTCAGCAGAAGGAAGAGCTGCTAGCTGCGATCCAGCGCTATCCGAGGCAGTATGTTGGACAAGAGAAAGTGGCCCGATCCACTGCGCCTGTTTTTGAAGAGGCGACGGTAGAACCTTGGTCTCTCGCGCTGCGAGCCTTTTCCGTGGCTGACGGAGACGGCTATGCAACGCTGCCCGGCGCATTGGCACGCGTTTCTCAAGACGCCGATGTGCTGACGCACAATATGACGAGTGGCGAGAAAAGTCAGGACGTATGGATCGTTAGTGAAGAACCAGCTCCTGCGGTGTCGCTCTTGCCGTCTGCCGGTTCAAGCGTCGCACTCAAGCGTGGTGGTGCAGAGCTACCTTCGCGAGTCGCAGACAATCTATTTTGGTTCTCCAGAAACCTGGAGCGGGCTGAGCAGGCCGCTCGTTTGATTCGGTACACGCTCCAGGAATTGATGGGTGAGGATGTTTCGGAGGGCATTGCTGGTCTTACGAACGCTTGCAAGAAGACTGGACAGCTTCGCGGCTCAATTGACGATCGCAGCGGTCTGGAGATCGCAAAGCAACTCACTCGCGATTGTCTGGACGAGACTCGGCCGCAGACACTGCGTCGGTTGCTGATGTTGTCTCATGAGATCGCCCAGAAAGTTCGTGACCGACTGTCATCGGACAGCTTTCGGGTGATTTCAGAATTGCGAGATCTGTATCGATCCCCAGTATTGGCTAGCTACATTACGCCGAACGAATTGTTAAGCCTGTTGGACGATACCGTAGGTATGCTGAATGCCATGAGCGGCTTCACGAGTGAAGGGTTGACTCGTACGCAGGTTTGGCGGTTCACGAACTTGGGTCGGCGGATTGAACGTGCCTACCAAACAGCTCAGCTCTTGGAGCAGATACTCAATTCGGCGAAGTCTGAGAATCAGGTGACGCAAAGTCTTGAAGACTGCCTGCAAGTCTTCGATAGTTTTATGACTTATCGCAGTCGCTACCTGGCTACGATTCATCCTGCCGCGGTGCTAGATCTGCTGATTGCTGATCCAACCAACCCTCGATCCTTGCTCTTTCAGTTGCAGGATATTCGTGAGCATGTAGACGCACTGCCTCGCCCCGCCAATATGCCAGGTCTTTCCGCAGAGCAGCGATTGGCTTTCGCCATGTACAGCAAAATGAGTCTGTGCGACGTTACTGAGTTGGTAAGCAAAGCGGATGAAGGCGACTGGAGTGAACTCAAAGAGTTGCTGTCCGGTCTCCGTTCAGATCTGCCGAAACTCTCCGATTCGATCAGTAGCCGTTTCCTTATTCACGCGGGACTCCAACGTCATTTTTCCCAGTCGTTGGTGGATGTTCGACGAGAGGCTGTCGACTTGCCGAGTGTGACTAAGGAGGATGAATCCGATGTCTGACTCTTCAGCGGACTTAGCTTCAACGGTGATGTCGAATGGCCTCGAAGCCATTTATCGACTTTCCCACAAGACGACATATCTTTACGATCAACCGGTGCGTGTCTCGCACAACGCAGTCATGTTGACTCCACGTTCCGATGGCGTTGCCGTTCCGGTCAGCTATCGCATCGCGGTGACACCGCAGCCAGAATTGATCCGCCGGCGGGAGGACTATTTCGGCAACCATGTCCAGACTTTTTCGCTGCAGCAGAATCACCGTGAATTGAGTGTGATTGCTTCCGGACGAGTTCGAATCCGGGTTCAGCCGATTGAAAAAATGGGCGCACCATGGGAAGAAGTCCTCAGCGGTGTGAGTTCCCAGACCGACACCAAATGGTTTGATGTGTGTCAGTATTCTTTTGCATCGCCGAGGATCCGGATTGGCCAGGCCTTCCGCGAGTACGCTTTGAAATCTTTTCTACCCAATCGTTCGATTGGCGAAGCCGCACTTGAGTTGACGCACCGGATCTACGATGACTTTGAATACGATTCGAAAGCGACGGAAGTGCACACGCCGACTCAAGATGCTTTTGAAATGCGGCGTGGGGTTTGCCAGGACTTCGCGCACATCCAGCTCGCATGCCTTCGCGCCATCGGTTTAAGTGCTCGTTACGTGAGTGGCTATCTGAGGACTTCACCGCTCCCTGGACAAGAGAGGTTGGTCGGTTCGGATCAGTCGCACGCTTGGGTTTCACTTTATTGCGGTTCCGAGATCGGTTGGTTTGACCTCGATCCTACGAATGACTGCGCCGTTGGTGTAGACCACATCCCCGTCGCGTGGGGACGAGACTACAACGATGTCATTCCTGTTCGAGGAGTTTTTCTCGGCGGCGGTAAGCACACGATTCGCGTTTCAGTCGATGTAGAACGCGTTTCGGCCTAAGTGGCTCAAGTGGTTGCGTTCCGGTCTCGAGAATTCGTGCAACAGCCACTTCTATTCTTCTGAAAAGCTGGTGAAACGGAAGCTGCTCTCGCTTGGTCCTGCTTCCTTGAGTGCTTCAAGCACCTGCGTCTGACTGACCAGGTCTCGCAAGAGTATGGGATCTGCGTCTGGCTCCGGTGGATAGATTGCAAGCAGTGGAATTGAGTTGCTATTGAGTTCTTCAAGTTTGGTCCGGATCGTATCCGACTTGTCGGTCCAGTCGGCAATCATCGGAACAATGTCGTACTCATCAATCAGCTCAGCAACTTGCTTTCGGTCGATGGCGACTCGAGTGTTGATCTTGCAATTCAAGCACCAGTTGGCAGTGAAGTCGAGCATGACCGTCTTACCCTCTTTGCGATATTCGACCAGCTGAGCTTCGTCGTAGGGCTGCCAATCGATTTCCGAGTCAAACGGACCGAAGAAGCCGAAGCTTACGACGGCACCGAGAGCAACGGTCACGACACCGGTGAGCCAAGTTCGGCGGATGACACTCTTTTCCGCGTAAGCAGGAACACGTCCGATCAGCCAGCAGGCGAACCAAACGACGACCAATAGCATGAGTGTGGCGATGCGGTAACCATCGCTGATGCTGGCAACGAAGAAGATCGCGGTGAAGATAAGCGGAAATGCCAGGATTTGCTTAAGTGTCTCCATCCATGCTCCGGGTTTTGGCATGTACTTCAGGAAGCCGGGCCAGACACATAGGACCAGGAATGGAAGTGCCATGCCGATACCCACGATTAGATAGAGCAGGATGACGCTCAGTGGCGAAAGTACGAGACTAAGTCCGAAGAGCGAACCAAGCAGTGGACCTGAGCAGGGCGTGGCAAGGATCGTTGTTAGAACACCCTTGAAGAAGGCACCTAGGGGCCCTTCTTTTTCCATCAACTCACCAGACTTGCTTGACGTCGCGAAACCTGGAATCGGAATTTCCCATAGACCAAGGAAGCTTAACGCCATCGCGAAGACTAAGCATGCCAGGGCGACTTTAAATTCCAGGATCGTGAATTGCTGGCCCCAGCCGAATGCGTTGCCCCAGATGAGTTTCGCGCCGACTGTCAGCAGCGCCAGAGTGAGCATCACCGCCAGAATCCCGCCGGTGTATGCCAAGTTGAGCGTGACCACCTGGCGGTGACTACTTCCAGCTTGATTCATAAAACTCATGACCTTCAAGCCGATGACAGGCAGCACACAAGGCATGAAATTCAAAATGAAACCGCCCACCAAACCGGCCAAAACATGGAACAAGGTCAAGCCTTGAGCGGGCTCTTCGGCGGTTGTTTCGTCGCCAGTCGTTTCGTTGGCAGCAAGATCCGATTCAGGACTCGGCGGCATTTCACTATCAACGGCAATGTCCGATGAATCTGCGGTGCCCGGCGGTCCGTTCCGAGTAATCGGTGATCCACTTCGAGTCGTGGGAGGTGCTGTAGCCTCCTCGCGGATAGCCATGGCTGGACCAGTGAGACTGGCCAGGGTTGCATCGGCGAGGCGAACGTCTTTATCGATCCAAGAAGCCAAGTTGTCCAACTCCTGAATGGCTCCATTCTTGTCTTCCGACAGCGTTAGCTTTGTAGAGGCCGCTGAGCTGCCCACCGAAACGACTCCGTTGATCCGCAGTCCAGCAGGCGGGTCGCAGCTCCGATCGTTGCAGGTTGCGAAGGCGACTCGGACTTCGAACGGGTACTCGCCCGGCTTCAAGGTGCTCGGAATCCCTACCGGAATTTGCCAGTTCACTTGTCCGCCGTGATAAAAGACATCGTCGAATCCGGGGTAAGGCTCCGCCTTCGAGTCCACAGTTGGCGTCCCGAACTTCATGCCTGACTTTTCGGAAAGCACGATCATTGTTCGGAATGAAGTATCTTCGTCACCGGGAACGTACTGATAAACGTGATACTCGTCATCGTTGGCGACACTGAGTGTCAGATTGTAAGTTTCGCCGGGCGAGAATTCTGAATTCGATAGCGAGGCGGACCATTTGGCGTGAGTGTTGTCGATCCTCACCCAATCGGAAGTCACTGGTTTCGAAGTTATCTGGGAGCCGCTTGGAATAAGACTCTCGTCTTCTGCCGGCTCGCCGGCTGGCGAAGTTGCAGCGGGTTGATACTTGGCCTTTACCTTGGCGAATACTGGCATGCAGGCATCCCGGCAAACTAGAGCGTCGGCTAAGACGACTAGTTCCGATTTGTCCGGTGCGAAGTCAGCTTCAAAAGTAAGCGGCGCCGACCAAGTCACCTCCTCGTAGAACTCTTCGAGCTTCAAGCTACCGTAGGCTACCTCGTCGTATCCAATCTCCGGTTCGTGGTTAGGTTCGAACTCACCGCCTATCTCCGCTCCTTTGCCGTCCAGTTTAAAACTCGTTGCGTAGGGACCGCCCGGTGGCTGCGTTGTCGAGTACGTGTGATAGCCGTCGGCGATCTTGGCATGAATCGACAGCTTGCCCTTGGTTCTGTCGTCGGAGATCGTGTACGTCGCTTCGAACTGAATCGGGTCTCCGATGACTGGGGCACCCATACCAGGTAAGCCCTTGCCTCCGAATCCTCCGAACTTATCTTGCGCGATGGAAGCCGGCTGCGCGATGCAGAGCAGCAATGCTAGAGCGACGCCAAAACGGATCTTATTCATTCGTGGAGTCCTAGAATCATCAAAATGACTGTATGTTCCTGCACTGAAGCAACGGGCACGCAGTTCAATTCGACCGTCGCGCTCAGTGGGCTTTGACTTAGTTGGTGTGTCGTCGGTTTCCCAAGGAGGCTTGGCCTACTCGCCGCAGGCTGCTCAAAGTGTGGGATTCGCCGCGAAACACTGTTTCTGCAAAATGGATCGTTCGTGATACACCAGCCTACGCAATCTGGGCGCCCCGCAGTGTTGATGTACTGACTATATTTACGAACATTCGAAGCGAGCGGTCAACGGACTATTGTCGAACTCCCGGAATCCACCCCTTTGGGGTGCGTGGTCCCCTGGTGGGTGAGACGCGGATATCGGCTTCGTTTCGCCCTCGTTGAATTGTTCGCTTCGACCGCGGAGCCCTCCTAAGTACTCCGTACGCAGTCGCGATCTGCCATCTAAACCTTTGTTGCTTCAACGAGTTCCTCTCAGTAACGACCCTTCCAAAGAAAGTGTCTCGAAATGTCGTACGTAATAAGAAGACTGTCCGTTTGTCTCGTCCTTACACCATTGTTAGCCATATCACAGATTTGGGCTCAAGAGACCACATCCACGACGGTCCAGTCCGCGACCGAAGATGCTAGCGAAAGCGGCGAGGGGTGGATTCAGCTCTTCAACGGTAAGGACCTATCGGGATGGACGCCCAAGATTAGATATCAAGAGCTGGGCGATAATTTTGCGAATACCTTTCGGGTCAGTGACGGCCTGCTTCAGGTTCGCTATGAGGACGAAGCGTATCCGAAATTTGGCGAGAGGTTCGGTCATCTATTTTACGACAAATCGTTCTCCCATTATCGACTTCGCGTCGAGTATCGATTTGTGGGCGAGCAGTGCACGGGCGGACCAGGTTGGGCGTTCCGCAATAGTGGCCTGATGTTGCATTGCGAAGCGCCGGAGTTGATGGCGGTCGATCAGGACTTCCCGACTTCCATTGAATATCAAATCTTGGGAGGTAACGGGAAAGATCCACGGACGACGGCGAACTTGTGCACGCCTGGGACGAACGTGGTCATGAGGGGCAAATTGCACCGGCCTCACTGCACTCAATCGACGTCGAAGACCTACCACGGCGACCAGTGGGTAACGGTGGAGGTCGAAGTGCGCGGTGGCGAGACCATTAAGCACGTGATCGACGGCGTGGTTGTTTTGGAGTACGCAAAGCCACAGCTTGATGACCGCGACGCGCATGCGAAGGAGCTTTCAGAAAAGCAAGGCGGACTCTTGCTAGAGAAGGGATACATTTCCCTGCAGTCGGAAAGTCATCCGATTGATTTCCGCAAGGTCGAACTGATGGTTCTCGAGCCATAGAGTGGCTTTTATTGCTGGCTTGTTTTTAGTCGAGTGCATCGCTGCGTTCGGAGATATTGTTTTCGCAAGAGCTGAATTTTGAGCGTTCAACCAGTTGTGTTGCTTTTTGATATTGATGGAACGCTGCTTCAGTGCGGGGGTGCGGGTGGTGGTGCGTTGCTGGAAGCATTGAAGGCCGAGTTCGGCTTGCGAGATGCAAAGCCTGTCGCGTTGCACGGACGAACGGATCGCGGGATTCTCTCGGATTTGTTGACCAATCATGGGCAGGAAGCATCAGAGTCGAATTTTAGACGACTGGCAGAAGCCTACTTTGGTCGCTTGCCGGCGGAGCTGCAGCGAAGATCGGGGCGGGTGCTCCCGGGTGCTATGGAGGTGCTTCAGCGACTCTCGCGGCGATCAGACGTACTGCTGGCTGTGCTGACGGGTAATCTGCCCGAGAGTGCCAGAATGAAACTTGAGCACTTCGGGATGTCGGGTTTTTTTCACTTTGGGATCTTCGGTGACGCGGCCGCTCACCGTCCGGATTTGGCAGAACCGGCCTGGCAAGTGATTCGCGAGCATTGTCCGGCAGACTTGGAACCGAGGAGCGTGACTATTATCGGTGACACGCCATTGGATGTTGAGTTGGCCCGTTCGATGGGGGCTCGGTGCCTGGGTGTAACAACGGGCGGTTTCGATGTGGAAGCCCTCAAGGCAGCCGGGGCCGATTTGGTCATGGATGGTCTCCAGGACGTTTCGACTGTCGAGGAGTGGCTGGTCGAATGCGCAGTAGGCGATTCCGGCTGAGCATGTGCGCGCCAAATGCGGCTGCTATACGAGGCGTCAAAGGCGAACGATGTTGGAAACTTTGAGCATTTGCCTTCTGCCGATAAGAAGACGTCGCGAAAAAGTTAGATCCGAGTAGGATGGTCGGCTCTGACTATAAATATTGAAATAGGGGTGACAGTTTGGCTCAAGATGACTCTGCGGAGCCTGCTCCGGAAGCGGTTTCGGCCGCGAGCACTGGAGATAATCCAGCGAATAGCGAATCACTAAGTGGAACGCTTGGCGAGGCCATAGAGCGGCTCAATTCGGAATTTGCCATGGAGCTAGACATTCCGGCTGAGGCGGTAGAGAAGCTGAGCGAATACTGCCGGCTCCTGTGGGACTGGAACACCAAGGTCAACCTGACGCGGCACACAACCTGGGATCTGTTTGCACGGCGTGATCTTTTAGACAGCTATCGCTTGGCGAAACAGCTCGCTCCAGAGGAAGACGTCTTGGACGTTGGCACCGGTGGGGGTGTCCCTGGTATTTTGCTAGCCATTCTTCGGCCTGATCTGAACGTGATGCTCTGCGACTCGGTGGAGAAGAAGGCGCGTATCGTCAAATCCATTGTCGAGGGCCTTGAATTGCCTATCGCCGTGCATGCCACCCGTGCTCAGTTGGTGGTACAAGACCTGCGCTTTCACAGTTTGGTCACTCGAGCTGTTGGTAGCTTGGCTAAATTGCTCACTTGGTTAAAAGACGACTGGGTGAGTTTCGACCGATTGCTTGCAATTAAGGGCCCGCGCTGGGTGGAGGAGCGAGGTCAGGCGAGGCATTTGGGGCTTCTGGCAAACTTGGAGCTGCGAGTAGCCGATAGTTATCCCATGCCAGGTACCGAATCCGAGTCTATCATCTTGGAAGCGAAACACCGTCGTTAAACCTCGATGTCGGGTGCGAGGATTTTCACACCAGACCTAGTCAATCGGTTGTCGGCGAATCAAAGTGCGTACAGCATTTTTCGATTTGTTGTGGCCAGTTTTGCTACAGCGAACGCTAGTTGCAATCGAGATTGCTGGTATGTGGAAAATGCGAATTTGCGATAAGTTCTGAAATCGAAATCGAGTCAAGTAAAAAGTTCAGCGGAAGCGAACATGTCCAATTATTCATTGACCCATCTAAAGTTGTTAGAGGCTGAGAGTATTCACGTTATTCGTGAGGTCGCTGCTGAGTTTTCCAAGCCAGTGATGCTCTATTCGGTGGGGAAAGACAGCGCAGTGATGACGCACCTTGCGCTGAAGGCCTTCTATCCGGATAAGCCTCCATTTCCTTTCATGCACGTCGATACGACTTGGAAGTTCCAGGAGATGATCGAGTTCCGTGAGAACTACGTGCGTAAAGAGCTCGGGCTCGATCTGCACGTGAAGATCAACGAGGAGGGACGCAAGCTGGGGATCGACCCGTTCGAGAACAGCGACAAGCACACTGAAGTGATGAAAACCGATGCGCTCAAGGCGGCGCTCACGGAGTTCGGATTCGATGCGGCCTTTGGCGGTGCACGTCGCGATGAAGAGAAATCTCGAGCGAAAGAGCGGGTGTTTTCCTTCCGAGATAAATTTCACCGGTGGGACCCTAAGAATCAACGGCCCGAGCTCTGGAATCTTTACAACTCAAAAGTGAATCCGGGCGAGAGTATCCGGGTTTTTCCGCTCAGCAATTGGACTGAGCTAGACGTCTGGCAATACATCCACCTCGAGGGGATTCCATTGCCTAAGCTCTATTTCGCGGACGAACGAGAAGTCGTCGAGCGAGATGGAACGCTGATCATGAAGGACGACGATCGGTTTCGCCTCATGCCAGGGGAAACGCTCGAGAAACGAATGGTTCGATTTCGAACTCTGGGCTGCTATCCGCTGACCGGAGGCGTCGAGTCCACAGCGACGACGTTGCCTGAGATCATTCAAGAGATGTTGCTGACGAAGACCAGTGAGCGGCAAGGCCGCGTAATCGACCGTGATGCGGGCGGTGCTGGAATGGAAGAAAAGAAGAAGCAGGGCTACTTCTAGTCTGAAGTTTCTCATTCGCCCTTCCGTCGAAGCATCTGCGTTCCTTCGGTTCACGAAGTCTCGAAATGGAACGTATCAACAATAATTCCAACACTAAGTTCGCGAGCCCTAACAAGCTATGAGTCACCAAAGCGATTTAATTGCAACAGACATCGATGCTTACCTCAAGCAGCACGAGAGCAAGGAGCTGCTTCGCTTTATAACCTGTGGGAGCGTGGATGACGGCAAGAGTACTCTGATCGGTCGCTTGCTTTACGATTCGAAGATGCTCTACGAAGACCATATCGCGCAGCTCGAGGACGAGTCCAAAACGCACGGTACTACCGGCGGATCTTTTGACCCGGCTCTGGTAACGGATGGTCTGAAGGCGGAGCGGGAGCAGGGTATCACGATCGACGTGGCCTACCGCTATTTTTCGACTGCGAAACGCAAGTTCATTATCGCGGACACTCCTGGCCACGAGCAATACACTCGGAATATGGCCACAGGGGCATCCACGGCTGATCTAGCTGTCATCCTGATTGATGCGCGGCAGGGCGTTCTTACTCAGACCAAGCGACACAGCTTCCTCGTTTCACTCTTGGGCATTCGCCACGTTGTCGTGACGGTGAACAAGATGGACTTGGTCGATTTCAGTCAGGAACGCTTTGACGAGATCTGCAGCGACTATCGAGAGTTCGCGGCTCGACTGGATTTGCCAGACTTGCACTTCATCCCAATCTCCGCTCTGAATGGAGACAACGTTGTCGATCCGAGTCCAAGTATGCCGTGGTATCGCGGTAGTACGTTGATGAACTTTCTCGAGTCGGTTTACATCGGTTCGGACCGGAACTTAGAGGACTTTCGTTTTCCGGTTCAGTACGTAAATCGTCCCAACCTGGACTTCCGTGGTTTTTGCGGCACGATTGCCTCCGGCATCATTCGGCAAGGCGATGAAGTGATGGTTCTGCCGTCCAAGCAAACGAGTAAGGTGAAGACTGTTGTTACCTACGACGGCGATGTCGAAGAAGCCTTTACACCTCAGTCTGTGACGCTGACGCTGGAAGACGAAATCGATTGCAGTCGCGGTGATATGATCGTGCGGCCTGGCAATGTGCCGAAGCAGTCGAATGTCTTCGATGCCATGATGGTGTGGATGAGTCCCGATGCGATGGTGCCGGGTAAGACGTACCTCTTCAAACAAACCTCGCAGACGATTCCTGGGCAGATTGAATCACTGCGCTATCGGGTTGACGTGAACACACTCCACCGCTCCCCTGCCCCGGATCTTCAACTCAATGAGATTGGCCGCTGCGTAGTCACCTTGACTCAGCCCCTTTACTACGATCCCTATCGTCGTAATCGTTCGACGGGTGCGTTTATTGTCGTTGATCGTTTGTCGAATATCACCGTTGCCGCCGGTATGATCACGGCCCGCGAGTCGGGGCGAAATGAAGACGTCGCTCCTTGGGAAGCCGGTGACGAGAGTACGGCCGAGAAGACAGAGGGCGTTAAGGTCGTTACAGCGGAAGAACGTGAAGCCCGCTTGGGGCAGAAACCGGCTACGCTTTTGCTGACGGGCCTAAGCGGTAGTGGCAAGACGACTATTGCCCGTGGTGTCGAGCGAGTTCTTTTTGATCTTGGGCGAACTTCGGTGGTTCTGGATGGTGCAGATCTTCGCCGCGGCCTGAGTCGTGATCTCGGCTTCTCACTCGAAGACCGTTCGGAGAATCTACGACGGTGCTCTCAGATGGCTCGCTTGCTGAACGAAAACGGAGTCATTTGTTTGGCGGCCCTGATCGCACCAGACCGTGAGATTCGTGCCAAGGCTCAGGAGCTAATCGGTGAGGAGCGGTTCTTGTTGGTCCATTGCAAGGCACCGCTCAATGTTTGCCAAGAGCGTGATCCCCGCGGCCACTACGCACGGGCGGGAGATGGTTCAATTCCAAAGTTGCCGGGTGCGGGTGCGAATTATGACGAACCCGAGTCACCTGAATTGGTACTCAACACGGACTCTGATTCCGTCGAGGATTGTATTGAGCAAGTGGTCGCCCTTCTGCGCGAGCGTGGCATCATTCGCTAAGATGCTCATTCGCGTGTCACAGTTGAGTTCGCGCTGAGTGACCGAATACTCTTTTGGTCCCTCGGTGCACGCTCTGTTCGGCATGATTGACCGCGCTGCAAGTTCCGATTTCTGCTTTCGGCAAACCTAGCGCGGGCGTTGTTGGAGCACCAAAGACCCAACCCGCGCAATCGTTTCCAAAGGCCAATTCACCACTTGGAAGCAGTTCGTTGCGGTCTCAATCTGCGAGCTCGGATGCAACGAGTTTGATGCAATTGCTCTTTCATGGAGGCAAGGAAAATGGCGAAGCCGATTCGAAGACTGTTGGTGGCGAATCGAAGTGAGATCGCGACCCGGGTCTGCCGGAGTGCCCATGAACTTGGCATTCGGACAGTCGCCATTTACTCACATGAGGATCGATTCGCATTGCATCGATTCAAAGCAGATGAGGCTTATCAGATTGGAAAGCCGGGAGAGCCGATTCGTTCCTACTTGGACATTGATGGAATCGTTGCCCTCTGCAAGAAGCATGCGGTGGATGCCGTCCATCCCGGGTACGGTTTTCTATCCGAGAATCCTGACTTCGCTTCCGCACTTGAGGCTGAAGGAATCGTCTTCGTGGGTCCGAGTGTCGATGCTTTACAAAAGTTGGGCGACAAGGTTTCGGCCCGTGACATTGCGAAGCAGGCTGGAGTACCCGTGCTCCCGGGCAGTTCAGGAGCCGTAGCTAGTGTCGAGCAGGCGTTAGGGTTAGCAGCGGAGATGGGTTACCCGGTGATGCTAAAGGCTGCCAAAGGTGGTGGTGGTCGTGGAATGCGCATGGTGGACAGCGAAGCGGATCTACCCGCTGCACTGGAGTCGGCGCAGCGCGAGTCGCTCACAGCGTTTGGTAGTGACGAAGTGTTCGTCGAAAAACTGGTTCGGAGGGCTCGGCACCTAGAAGTGCAGTTGCTCGGGGATGACCACGGAAGTCTCATCCATTTATACGAGCGAGATTGTTCTGTTCAGCGCCGACACCAAAAAGTTGTGGAGCTGGCCCCGGCGCCGAACCTTAGTGAACGTGTCGCAAGTGAACTTCACGCTGCCGCCTTGGCTATTGGAAACGCCGTCGGCTATCGAGCGGCCGGCACGGTCGAGTTCCTTTACGACACCGACGAAGAGAAGTTTTACTTCATCGAAGTCAATCCACGGATTCAGGTCGAGCATACGGTTACTGAGGAGGTGACCGGAATTGATATCGTTCGCGCTCAGTTGCTGGTTTCCATGGGGCACTGCTTGGGCGATGAGTCCGTGGAGTTGCCTGTACAAGACGATGTGCGGGTGAACGGTTTCGCAATGCAGTGCAGAGTCACGACCGAAGATCCCGTCAATCAGTTTCGTCCTGACTACGGTCGAATCACTCATTACCGTAGCGCAGGTGGACTGGGGATTCGTCTGGATGCAGGTAGTGCATTCAGCGGTGCCGTAGTTAATCCGTTTTACGATTCGATGTTGGTGAAAGTCACTGCACGAGGGCGTTCGCTGCGAGAGGCGGCGAGTCGGATGGAGCGTTGTTTGCAGGAGTTTCGTATCCGTGGGGTGAAGACAAACATCTCGTTCTTGACTCAGATGATCGAGAATCCAATCTTCTTGGCCGGCGAAGCGACGACGCGCTTAATCGACGACACTCCAGACCTGTTCGAGCTTCCGAAACGTCGAGATCGCGCGACTCGAATCCTACGCTACTTGGCCAATGTGGTGGTGAACGGCAACGATCTGGTGAAGGATCGACCCGTGGCGTTGCGAAGAGAGGCCGCCCCAACTTCATCGATCGATCCGACAGAAGCAACTCCCAGGGGGACTAGGGATCGGTTCAAGGAATTGGGGCCGGAGAAGTTCGCGCAGTGGGTACGCGACGAGTCGAGCCTGCTGCTGACGGACACGACCATGCGGGACGCGCACCAATCGCTGCTGGCGACGCGGTTGCGGACATACGACATGCTGCAGATTGCGGAGACGTATTCGAAGCGAGCAAATGAGTTCTTTTCGCTGGAGATGTGGGGTGGTGCGACCTTCGATACATCGATGCGATTTTTGAAGGAAAGTCCGTGGCTGCGTCTTACCGAGATGCGCGAGAAAGTGCCAAACATCCTCTTTCAAATGTTGTTGCGGGCCAGCAACGCGGTTGGCTACACGAACTACCCAGATAACGTCGTGAAGGTTTTCGTGAAGGAAGCCGCGGATGCAGGAATCGACGTTTTTCGTGTCTTTGATGCGCTGAACTGGGTCGACAATATGCAGGTCGCCATGGAGGCTGTCATCGAAAGCGGTGCGATCTGTGAGGCTTCGATTTGTTACACGGGTGATATCTCGAACCCGAGCCGACCCAAATACGACTTGAAGTATTATGTGGAACTGGCAAAGCACTTAGAAAAGCTCGGTGCGCACATTCTTGCGATTAAGGACATGGCAGGTCTGCTCAAGCCCGCTTCGGCAAAACTGTTGGTTCGGACGCTGAAGCAGGAAGTTGGTATTCCAATCCACTTCCATACGCACGATACGGCGGGCATTCAAGCGGCGTCCATTCTGGCTGCAGCCGAAGAAGATCTGGATATCGCGGACGCGGCGATTGCATCGATGTCCGGCGGAACCTCGCAAGTGAATATCAACACGCTGGTTGAGGCACTTCGGTTTGGTCCCAGGGAAAGCCAATTGAGGGCGGAGGTGTTAACGGAACTTTCGACTTATTGGAAAGCTGTTCGAGAGTTCTATTTGCCGTTTGAGAGTGAAGCGTTGGCGGCTGGTGGAGATCTCTACGAGCACGAAATGCCCGGTGGCCAATACACGAATCTTTACCAACAAGCCCGAGCGCTTGGACTTGCCGACCAGTGGACGGATGTGTGCCGCGTTTATGCCGAAGTCAATCAAATGTTCGGCGACATTGTCAAAGTCACTCCGACTTCGAAAGCCGTGGGTGACATGGCTTTATTCATGGTGGCGGGGGACCTTACGCCAGCGGATGTTTTGAACGCAGACAAAGACTTGGCACCTCCAGCATCAGTTGTAGACCTGCTCAGTGGAATGATGGGGCAACCACCAGGCGGATTCCCCGAAGGAGCCCAGCAAGCCGTCTTGCGTGACCGTCCGCGTGTGACGGGCAGACCGGGAGCTTCGTTGCCCCCCGCCGATTTCTCAGAAACAGCAAAGCACTTAGAAGGACTGTTGGGAACGGAACCCAAGCAACGCGAATCAGTGACTCACGTGCTTTATCCCAAGGTGTACGAGGATTTCATTGATCACCGCAAGAAGTACGGCGATGTGAGTATTCTGCCGACACCCTATTTCTTCTACGGGCCTGATGCATCGGAGGAAATCGCCGTCGATATTGAAGAAGGAAAGCGGCTCATCATCCGCTTTCTCGCGGTTGGACAGCCCAAGCCGGATGGCACGCGGACTGTCTTTTTCGAGTTGAATGGACAGCCTCGGGAAGTCGAGATTGTGGATGAATCGCTCGATTCGGCGGCCGCGCAAGCTGTGAAGGCAGATCCGAATAACCCGGCTCACGTTGCTGCCAGCATGCCGGGAATGGTCATTGGAGTCGCCGTGCAGTTGGGTGCAAGCGTTGCAGAGGGCGATAAGCTCGTGTCCTTGGAAGCGATGAAGATGGAGACTACTATCACTTCGCCGAAAGACGGGAAAGTGGAAGAGGTGTTGGTGAAATCGGGCGCTCAGGTGGAAGCCGGCGATCTGCTAATGATCGTTTCCTAGGGGGGAGGAGCGAATGCTCGCGTTCCATTTGAATTCACCAAGGAATTGGTTTGCCAGGTAGAAGAGCCCCGCGGCTGCCTCTTTCTCGGGGCGGGTTTCCCTAGGACCACTCTGCTGAATAGAATCTGGGAGCTCATTCACGTTGTCCGGCACGGTCCCAAGTCCAGTTTGGTGGCCTGTCGATCGGGCAGCAAGCGTTGAATCGGTAACAATAGAAATCAAACGCTCGTGTGAGACGGCTTATTGATGCCGGAATGCAGGAGTGTGAGTCCGAGTGCCGGTGGCGCATTGCTGACGGCGGAAGGCGAATCGATGGATAAACGGGTTGGTGAGTATGTTCTCTCGGGAGAGCTGCGCAATACAAAGCGGAATAGCGTTCACGGTTGGCTCACCTTTGGCGAAGACTTTTCGATCCGCATTGAGCTGACCGGAAATTTCTCGGAGGCGCTTCATCAAGTGTCCTCTGGAAAGTTGCGGTTCAAGAGTACTCGCGATGCGAGCCTCGCTGCTTCAGCCGAGGAACTGCCGCCGGAAATTGAAGAGTTGGCGGATCGTCAGATTGGTGTCGTTGCGCGGCTCGAAGTATCGAGCGACGGGCGCCTGCTTTTTGAATGGCATAGCCAGGACGGATATGTTCAAGCGAATGTCGACACTGAGTCAATCGAATACGTTGACGAACCTGTCGAAGGAGGGCCCGACGCGTCCAGTTCCGATGCCGATAAAGGAATTGCCGACGGTTATGCGGAAATAGTGCTGGATGAGAATCGGACGCCCAATTCGGAGCACTTGTTTTTTCCAGATGAAGAGGATGCAGACGATCCTGAAGAAGCTGATGAGCCAGAGGATCCCTATGGTCTGTTTGGTGGCGATATCGATCGGAAAGTAGCTGAGGCGTTGGGGAAGTCCGGCGACGGGGATGCGGACGGCGACCCCGCTTGGCAGAGTGCGGCGGAGGGCATGGACCCTGAAGCGCGTGCAATGTACGAGCAGTGGGACGAGATTTTCGAAGGTAAGAAAGACCAACCGATTTCGTACTTGTTCCGTGAGCCCTTACGACTACCTCGTCCAGAAAGGGTCGAGTCCGTGGCAGAAGCCGAACAGCACGTTCGAGCTATATTGGCTCAACTGGCATTACTTAGCGTTGCACTGGATGTTTGCGAGCACTTTTCGGCGCTGGACACGTATCGCCTGCTGATGGAAGAGATCCTTCCCACGGCCAAGGTGCATCCGAAACTCTCGGAAAGCGAAATGGTTCAGCACTATTCGACAAGTGACCATTGCATGCTGTGTGAACGAGAGTTGGATTTACTAGAGTTGCCCGATTCCGATGGCGATAGCCAATCCGGGGAGGGGCCGGCACAGAAGTCTGATTCAGAAACCGACCGGGATGATGATTCTGAGCTGGGCTGATTGGTTCGCGTCGCCAGTGGCGTTGCTTTAGTTCAACTGTTCGAACTGTTTTCGTTCTTGTTCATCGGCGCGTTGCTGGCGTCGACGACCGACATATAGGACTCCCAGTGCGGCAGTGGTTGCAGCCAATACTGGTTGCAAGGCTGAGATCGACTTCTCTTTACGATCCGAATCTTTCGAGTTGAGGCTATTGGCCCCCGTCGTGGTCGCTTGTCCCGAAACGGCAAGCAGTTCCAGTGAATCGTGACTCGCCCCCAGTGGTAGAGACCAAGCCATCGAGTTGCTTGCATCATCCTCAGCGGTACCCGTTGGCAACACCGAGATTGGTATGCGGATAGCAATCATTCCGTCTGTATGTCCGAGTTGACTAGCAAGTTTGTTTTCTCCTACGTTGTCGAAACGGCCACGCAGGGAGTCGACCCGTGTCGGTTCGGACTGCGATCGGCCGCGCAATACACGGTTCTGCTCGTTCTCAGCGCGGTCTGCATCGTTGGATTGTTGAAGAGCATTGGCAGGGAGCAGTTCGCGAAGGAGCGAGTCGATTGAGTCATCTGCACGGTTTGCTCTTCCGAGTTCAAAGCCGTTGGACTCTGCGAACAGGGACTCCAGAGCGATAAATCGCTCTTCTCGCAGGTTCGACAATGGCGAGCGATCACTTGAGTGCACTTGATTCAGTTCGCTTGTCAAAGAGGATCCTAGCAGTGAATTCCCGGCGTCTTGACCGTCGGGGGCTATGATCGCTCCGAGGTCAAACATGACCTCGTTTGCATTGGAGTCACCGTCCACAGGCGGTTGCAGAAATGTTCGGACGGTTGCCGCAGCAGGCGGATTGCTAGGAGCTGTCTGACTGGCAGTTGGCCGGCCATTCGTTGAGCCCGGATTCGAGACAGGCGGGTTCAGGTTGAGCGAGCCATTTGGAGTCAGTCGTGCGGCGATACTGTTCTGGCTTTCACCGGAAGCTGAACCCGACGGATCGCTGCTTGGACTAATTTGTTCCGAGTTACCACTGACGGCAATGGGAATACTTGTGGGCGGCACCGGAGCAACTGGTTCTCCTTCCCCATTTCCTTCATCGCGGTCTTCTCTGGTCCGATCTGCAGAAAGTGACCATGGTCCTCGCGAATGTGCGTTTTCAGCTGAAGAGCGAGATCGAGACTCTTGAGCGCCCCTGCCCTGCTCCACTTGTCCCTCGATTGCGGGTCGATCGTTATTTGGTCGATCGCCGTGGGAATCGTGCCGCGTAATCAGTACTTCTTCGAAGGCGCCGGAAACGATTCCTGCGAGAACGCGGCGGCACTCCAGTGTTTCGACCCGTAGACGTCGGCAACGCAAATTCAGACGCATGTTGTTTCTAGCCATCTTCCTGTTCCCTATCGCGTTCACCATGGAAGGAGTTCATGATCTTCCGGCTTCTAGCTTCGAGTTGATTCGCTTCTTCAACTCGACCGGACTTCCGTAGCATCCGGGCGTGATTTTCATACACGTTTTGGAGTGCTGAAAGGTGGAGTGGTTTCGCAGCTTCTAGCAACTGTGTAGCTTGGATATACGCAGTTTCTGCATCCGAGTCACGGCCTAAATGCTGCAATACGATGCCTTCATTGTTCATTGCGATGGCCAAGCTCGATTGCAATTCTGCGTGACCTGGAAACTCCTTCAATAGAGTTTGGTATTCGCGAATCGAGTTTCGAAGATGTTCTTCCGCACTCTCAGAGTCACCCGTTCGGTACGACGACATTCCTAAGTTGCACAATGCAATTGCAAGGTCGCGTCGGTAGGTCGAAACGTCAGGCGATACTTCCACCAAGAGCTGGCCAATCTTAGCAGCCTCACTGAAGGCCTTCGTGGCTGGAGCCGTTTTGCCCTGTTGCGAGAAAATATTTCCGAGACTGACGTAAGTCGCAAGTAGATCGACCGAAGCGCGAAGACGATTCTCAGCGGTCGCCGCGAGGCTCAGTTGCAATTCCAACGCTTCTGAGAGCAGCTCTGTGGCTTTTTCTAAGTCTTGGTGGTCATCAACGAGCAGCTTGCCAAGGTTCTGATTCGCCACTCCCAAGCCGCGAATCGCTTGATCCCGTAGGCTGTCCTGTAACAGCAGGTCTCCAAAAACGGATCTCGCGACTCGGAAGGCTGTCTTGGCACTGGAATGGTCCGCCATTTTTTGGCTCAGGATTCCGAAGTTGTTCTCCGTAAGTCCGTAATGCAGTTGACTATCGGGATCAAGTGTTCGTTCTCTATGCATGGGTCGCAATGTCTCCAGCCAAGGTTGGAGCGTCGCAATCGCACTTTCCGGCTGGCCCGCTTTGCCAAGTGCCAAACCGAGGTGGTTGATGTTGGTGCAACGGTCTTTCCAGTACTTGCCGGTCACATCGTTGGCGTCGGTCAAGCTCTCAAACAGCGACTCGCTTGCCTGGTAAGACTCAATGGAATCATTAATCTTCCCAAGTTGTTCGTTCAGAACACCCATGCGGCTGAGTGCCTTGGCGCGCTCGCCAGCGAGTCGAGAATCGCCTGCCGATTGCGCAGCAAACGTGGTGTAATATGCCAAGTGCTTAGCGATCAGCCTGCTCCTGAGCGATTCAACACCTGGCATCCAAGCGAGTTCGTCGATAGTCGCGTCTTGCTCTAGGGCGTGAGCCATCGAAAGGCTTTGCACCGCTCGGTCAGCCGCTGCAGCCATCATGCGATTGACCATGTAGGTCAACGTGCTGGTCGCCAAACCAAGCATCAACGCGACTACAAACAGGACAGAAACCAATTGTGGGTGCCGCTGTGCCCAGCGTGTCGCCAATACGAGAGGCGATACTAGCCTTGTGGTGACAGATTCTCCGTTGGCTACGCGGCGGAGGTCGTTCGCAAAATCTTGAGCGGACTCGTAGCGATCATCCCGATGCTTGGCCATCGCTTTTTCGATCACCAAGGCCAAGTCACGCGGTAGATCGCTGCGCAGTTTCTGCAGGCGTGTGGGAGTCGATTGGGTTATTTTCTCGAGTAGGTTGGGCCCTTCTTCCCCAGGAACGGCGGGTTGCCCAGTCATTAATTCGTAGAGCGTCGCACCGAGTGAATAAATATCGGTTCGATGGTCGACGTAGGAGTTACTGCCGGATGCTTGCTCGGGACTCATGTATCGCATCGTGCCGATGCGGTCCCCTGTACAGGTGAGTGCCTGCTCGGTCCCTTGAACTCGAGCTAAACCGAAATCGGCAACCCACAGCTTTCCTTGGCCGTCCAATAGCAAGTTGCTGGGTTTGATATCCCGATGAATGATATCGAGCTCATGAACTTGCTGAAGAGCTTCAGCGATGTGGGCGAACTGCAAGAGTGCGGAGTTAGTCGGTGGATGCGTGCCGGCGGCATTGTGGGCGAGGATTCTTTGGTCGAGCGATGATCCCTCGATCCAACGCATGGAATAGTAGTGAATTCCCCCTTCTTCACCGACGGTAAAGACCGGGACAATGTGTGGGTGATTCAAGCTGGCGGTAACGCGAGCTTCAGCTCGAAATCGCTCGATGAACACAGGGTCCAGCATGGCTGCCATCGGCAGTAGCTTTACCGCGACGCGTCGTTCGAGTTTCAAGTCGTCCGCAGTGTAGACGATACCCATGCCGCCACGACCGATCTCTTCGAGCAGTCGATAGTCGCCCAAGTTCTTACCACGCAGGTCGCACGCGTCAGCGACGCGACCGTGGTTTCCAGCAAGTTGGTAAAGCTCGTCCAGTTTATCTAAGTAGAGCTTCAGGGCGTCGCCCAAGAGCGGCGTGAGATCCGACTCGCTGCGAAGTAGTTCACTTCGGTCGGGTGCATTGCCTTGTTCGATTTGCTTGAGGTAAGCGTCCAGTATCTCTGTAAGTCGAACCTGCTGCTTGGCGTCTAAGCCACGCAGTAAAGAAGGATCCGACAGTGAAGACGCGTCCGAAACGCTATCCAACTGTGAAGGACCCGATCGCGCTTTCAGTGAAGCGTCCAAATCGGAATTCCTTTGCGGTTCAAGCCGACCGTGCTGTTGCAACGAACCTGCGGAACCGACCTTACGAACAAGAAGATGAGACATTGCCTTTATATACCACTCTAGTCGCTGAATTACCCTTCCTTAGAGGGCTGGAGTAAATGAAGTAGTTCGTGCAGTATTTCACATTCATGTGACTCGTCCTGTTTGCTTTCTCCCAAGTAAAAAGAACAGTAAATCTAGTCTGGATCCGGTTCGAGAGTCTGAACCCATCGGATCGACACTCGCCAATAGCTCTATGCGTAAAAAGCTGCACCAAAGGGACATTTGGGATTCAGTAGCGAAGGTCGCGTCGATCGGTAAGCCAGTTGGAGTACCGGAAGAGAGCGAATCCCGCACAACCTACTGGATTTGCAGGGCGCAAATTGAATTTGTCAAAGCTTGTGAAGCTATCAACAAGTTGCATAGAACTGCCAGTGCCCAACTCAATTGCACAAGGAAATACCGCTTAGGCACGACGCGGCGAGCAAGGGGAATGTCTCAGCGATTGTGCGGCAGTTCGCGTTTCAGCCTTCGTTCGCAGGCGGGGCCTGGTAGGTTGATCGGAACTTCTCGATCGCTCGGAGCCATAGCATTCGCACGGCACCGGAAGTCCGCTCCATCTCTTCAGCAACTTCGTCAAAGCTGAGACCGCGGATGTTGCGCAGAATGATCACTTCGCGATAGTCAGCGCGGAGCTGAGACAGATGCTCTGCCAGATCTGCTGCACGCTCTTCGGCGTGCATGGGACTGCTTGGTGAATCGATCGGACTTGGCAAAATGCTGGCTAGATTCGCGGCAGAGCGGTCCACGCTAGTCACCATTTGATCAATGGAAATTTCCCGACGAATATCTCGCTTGCCCGCTTTTACATGCTTGGCAATGGAGCCATGGAGGACGTTGATCAGGATTTGACGCAACCATCCGACGAGTTCTTGCGGAGAATTACCTCGGAATGCACCAAAGTCACGATGGGCAGCTAGAAGGGTCTCCTGAACCAAGTCGGAGGGATTCATCCGCTTGCGAAGACGGTTATCCAGCTGAGTGCTGGCCAGGACGGTAAGGTAGTTGAAGTAAAACTCTAACAGCCGACCGAGCTGCTCGGTTTCGCCCGAACGAGCAGCTTCGATCAGCTGTAAAACCTCTTCCCTTTCGGGAAACGTGGTTTGTCTTCTTCGCGAGTCGTTATCACTGAATGTCATTGTTTGCACGTTGATCAGTCCCCGCCATTATAAAGAAGGTACGGCGCAAGTCGCACTAAATTTCGCGGCCAGTCCGGAAAGTGCCGATTCTCGCCAAAGGCGACTGGCAACTACTTCCTTCGAGGAAGGGCATTGCGGAGCTGCCATTCCTATCTAGGGACAATTGCAGTTCCTGGCGTCACGCCAAGACTGAAAGAAATGCTGTTTGATTCGCTGAGCACTCGTAAGCTCGTGAAGATGCGCCACGAAGCGAGCTAGCTGTCAGGAGACTGACGGGCATCCACTGGACTGACCCGCGTATCGGCCCTAGCGATCGCGAAACTGCCTAAATAGGCCAGCTGCAAAATTCGCAATTCGAGAAATTCGTTCCTCAAAGCGAGATTCGCGATCGGGAAGCTCATCGCGAGAGACTCGCCCATCTTCGTTGGCATCAAACCGACTAATTCGATTCCATAGACGCTCTGGAACTTCGTCTTGCGTGAGGTTTCCGTCTCCATTCGTGTCGCGGCGCTCAAAGCGGGTCAAGTCGCGGAAGGCTTCCAGTTCATCAAACGAGACTGCGTCGTCTCCGTCGGAATCCGCGTTTTGAATGCGGTTCCAAATGGGTTCTGGAAGTTCGTCGCTGGTGAGAAGGCCGTCACCACTGTCGTCCAGTTCGTTGAAACGGTCGGAGCGATAGGCTTCCAGTGAGGAATCAATTTCCTGCAAAGTGATTTCCGAATTTCCATCGGCGTCGATTTCGCGAGAAATCAAGTACTCCCAGGCGAAGCGCGGTGCTTCCTCCTCTTGCAGTACATCGTCATCGTTCTCATCGAAGGCCTCGAAGACCTGCTCTACGGCCCTGTCCAGGAAGCCGCCAGAACCCAGGCCGATTCTCGCAAAGGCAAAGCCATCTTCCCAGAGATGGTCGAGGTCTCGTTCGTGGTCTGAGTTGTCTTCATCTAGTTCATCGCCGAGTGCCGAGTCGTCCTCGCCCTCGCTCTGCGCTCTCTCGTCGTCTGACGGCGACTGGTTCGATGAACTCAGCAGATCGCCGCTGGGCTCGCCCTCAGGTTCGTTGACGGTATTGATGGTGATCAGCGCGTCTACTGCACTGAGGACACCATCTCCGTTGGTGTCGCACTTGTGCCCTACTGTATCGACAGTCTCACCCGCATTCAGCGCATTCACGACCAGAAGCACATCGATGGCCGTTATGGCTTCATCGCCGTTCACATCTGCTGGCATTTGTTCGTTATGCGCAGATCTGGCAACGTCTTGAAATACCGCGCCACTAAGTTCCGCACTCTCGATACCAGTCCCGTCCACTCCAAGGCTACTTGTGAGGACACGGCGGCTTTCTAAAGACTCTGTGAACAGATTCCTGCGAAGCTTCATTTTGTTCCACTTTTCGTGACAATCAGGTGCCGGGAAATAGGCTGGAAGCAACTTGGCCATCCAAACCTCCCACCGTTTTAGCGAATTTGCGCCCATTTCGCACTCGCATTCGTCGAGGAATTTCGATGCTCCGGGCACTTTTAGTCAGTCCGCAACTGTAGTCGTGCTGGCTATCTGTGTTGCTGGCAGACTAGGGAGGCTTTTCTGGGAGCTTGTCACGCTTTGCCTAATAAGGATCATCTTGTTCAGATCGATCCACCATGGCAGTGCCAAGCTTCGAGAACTGGCCCGGCGTGATTCCATAGCATTTTCGAAATGCTTGGATAAAGGCGCTGGTACTTTCATAGCCCAATTGCATGGCCACGTCGTTGATGATTCGGTTTGCCGCAAGTAGCCTTACTGCCTCGAGCATCATGACTCGGTGCCGAAACTGCCCCAGGGAATATCCCGTTTCTTGCCGAAAGAGCCTCTGCAGTGTGCGGACGCTCGCGCCACTCTGGCTCGCTAGCCTCTCAAGACTCGCTGATGGAGTTTTCAAGATGGCTGCCGCCATCTTGTAGGCCCTCGGATCACCCGGCATGGTAACTTCGAAAGGTGCGGGTGCGAGAGCAACCAGTTGATCGATGACGAAGCGAATCAAATTTTGACTGCTGGTTAAATCATCTCTCAAAATACCGATTGAACAGCAGTGCAGGATAAGTTCATGCATCAGGGCGGACACTCGAACTGCTCCTTCATGGGCCCCAACGCCTAGTTTCGGATGCACGTAGAGTGTGCGGAGAAAAACGCGACCGTGCATTTCAACCTTGTGCGATAAGTTCGCTGGTACCCAAATCGCTTGGAACGGTGGGATGACGCTTTCTCGATCTTTGGTACTTACGGATACCGCCCCTTCCGATGCGTAGAGCAATTGAGACCAATCGTGCGTGTGCCAGTCGATTCGGTGCCCAAGGGAGAATCGAACAGACAGTGAGCGGATTAAAGGTTGGCACGATTTCGACATAACTTGGCATGATATCGCAATCAAGACATTGGGACACGTGACATAATCTCAGCCTTCATCACATTTCAGACAGACTGTAGGGAAACTCGCTGATGCACGCGAATATCGTTCAGCACTTTGCCGTTCATGCAACGGATCTGGACCGGGCTAAGAAGTTTTACTCGGGCGTTTTCGGCTGGAAATTCGAAGAGTGGGGGCCGCCGGACTTTTATCTCATTGCTACCGGAACGCCCGAAACGCCGGGGATCCGCGGCGCACTCCAGAAGCGCGAGGGGGAAGTTGGTGAAGGCGTGAATGGCTACGAGTGCTCTGTGTCTGTGGCGAACGTCGCAGAAACTGCGAAGAAGATTAGGGAGCATGGCGGGAAGATCGTGACGGAAGAGATGGAGATTCCCACCGTTGGCAAGATTGTTCGCTTTCAAGATACGGAAGGGAATTTTGCCTGTGCGATCCAGTATGAGCCTGGTGCGGTTTGAACAAAGCGTTCGACTTCGGCCAGTAGGCCTCGTGTTCTACGACGAG
The DNA here is from genome assembly GCA_045105035.1 of Pirellulaceae bacterium. Lineage (GTDB taxonomy): Bacteria > Planctomycetota > Planctomycetia > Pirellulales > Pirellulaceae > Aureliella. The sequence goes on from JBGCCZ010000061.1 coordinate 40,156, forward strand.
CGGACTAGGGCTTGCAGCTGCTTTCGGTCCGCCTTGATGGCCAGTTTTGCGTCTCCAGGCCAAGCTCTCGCTTCAATTGGGATCTCGAAACCCGACAGAAACGACTTAAGAGTGGTTTGCCAGTTGGCAGGTAGTTTGCCATCGACAAAGGCGAAGGGGCGGGCTCCGAAAGTGTCGTCAGGCTTCGGGACAACGATCACTTGCTGTAGACCGAAGGCGTTCATCATCGCTCGTTCGATGTTTTCAGGATGGATGTTTTCGCCGCCTGAGATGAACATATTGTCCAACCGCCCTTGGACGGTCAATTGGCCACTGTCGTCAAGAGACCCCAAGTCGCCTGTAAGAAACCAGGCTCGCTCGTTGACTACCGATTGGACTTGGCCGTCGCGATAGTACCCCAAGCAGAGTGTTTCTCCGCGAACGTGAATCTCACCCGAGTCATCAATTTTCAGTTCACGGCCGGGAAGCACGTTTCCACTTTTTTCGGGTGCCCCGTTCGATGATGAGGTGGTGACTTGTGAAGCCATTTCGGTAAGCCCATAAGTCGTGAAGACGTCGATACCGCGTCGACGCGAGGTTCGAACAAGAGCGGGATCGATGCTGCTGCCGCCCAGCAAGACGAACTTCAAATGCGGTGATGGGAAATTGTCTTCGGAAAGTAGTCGGCGAAGTTGCGTTGCGACGACGGAGAGATGGGTGATCTTTCTTTCGCAAAGCAGGCCAGCGGTGAGCTTTTCCTTATCGGGCATTCCCACTATGGTCGCACCGCTGACCGCGCAGCGTATTACGATCGAGAGTCCACTGATGTGACACAGCGGCAAGGACCATAGCCATCGATCACCGGGCAATAGAGGCATGTTCGTGGCAGCTCCTTCGGCGCTGGCAATATGCGCTGCCATGCTGTGCACGACGGCTTTCGGTGTTCCTGTACTTCCAGAACTTAAGATAATTGTTGAAGGCTGTTTGAGATCTGCGTCCGACGTCGGCAAAGGATGATTTTGTGGGTGTCTCGGGCCCATTTCGATTGTGTCGGAGGGTAACCAGCACGCATCGATACGCTCCAGGATTTCGTTGCGAGTTGAGTTTGGGAAGCGATGACTCAGCGGACAGGCAACGCAGCCCCGCGAAATGATGGCCCAGAAAGTTCGGAGTGCTTCCGCATTGTTTTCAGGGCACCAAGCTACGTGGTCCCCCTGATGGAAGCTTGCCCAGGGTTCTGCAGATAAGCCTTCAAGCGTCGCACAAAGCTCTTGGTAAGTGAGCTGAGTATCGGCGTCTTCGTACGCGAGCTGGCCCGGGTGCTCGAGAGCGGCGGAAAGAATTGGTAGGGTCACAACTCGATTAGCTCCAGATCGGAAGTGTCGACCGTTGGGAGTTCCGCGAAATTGAACATTCCGTTTAACTTGCTTGGCGAGCTTCGAAGTAGGTCTTGGGAAAGCCAGTCAAGTGTGTCGAGGCCAGCGGGGATCTGTGGCGAAAATTCGCTGGCGAGTTGAACCAGGCGGGCGATTCCAACACCCGACTCAAAGGCCGCGCTGAATACGATCGGCTTGCCTAGAGCAGCCAGACGTGTGACTGCTTTGCGACCGCCCAACAAAGTTGGTTTGCAAATCAGTGCCGCCGCATTGGGCCAAGCCTGCAAGTGAGTCTCGCGCAGCAGCGTCTCGTCCAGCGCGTACCTGATTCCCGTTTCGGCATAGAGGGCTTCAAGCTGGCTTGCGTCTTGCAGTGGCTCCTCGATGTACTCGATCTCGAGGTCGCTCAATTGACCGAGCACGGAAATCGCTTCCGCGAAAGACCAGGCCTGATTCGCATCAAGTCTCAATGCAGTCGCAGCAGGCAAGCACTCGCGGACTTCGCGAATCACTTGAATGTCTACATCGAGCGTGCCACGGCCGACTTTGAGTTTCACGGCTTGGCAACTTGAGGCGGCACATCTTCTCGCGTTCTCAAGCACACTTACTCGGTCGCCAAGCAAAAGGTGATTAAAGGGAACTTGCAACGGAGGACGCAGTGGCTCTTGCAGTGATTCCAGAGCAAACTCCACTGAGGCGGGTGGCAGGCGTTCTCCGCGCAGGGCTGCGATGACCTCGTCGATCGTCTCGGTGCTGAAACCCGGCAAAGGCGACGCTTCGGCCCACTGTCCATCGCTCTCGAGAAGAATGCCTTCGCGCTCGCGATAAGACTTGCCCTTGAGCGTCAGCTCGCGAGCAAGCGGAATGCAGAAACGATAGGCACGAATGCCTTCGAGTGGACGCTTGTCATTGAGTTGGTTCATGTCAGCCAGAGTCCAACGCAGAACAAAATCGTGTAGAGCAAGAGAAGTCCGGCCGTCATGCCCAGGCACGGACGCAGGGCCACTCCATTACTTCGCCAGACTTTGGCAACGAGAATCCATGCTGGTAGGAAAATGAGTGACGCGATCCAGGGGCCCGAGCCGGTGATGTTTTCGTTGGCGAATGTGAATGCAAAGGGTACGAATGCGGCTCCAAGAACACACGTCGCATACTGGAAACGACTGAAGGCTGCGCCGAAGCGAACGGCGAGTGTTCGTTTGTTGGCAAGCCGGTCTTCGTCAATGTCTCGCAAGTTGTTGACGACTAGCAATCCCGTTGCCAACAATCCCGGTCCTAGGCCTGCGATCAGAGAGGCACGATCGAGTTGCAGCGACTGGACGTAGTGAGTTCCTGCAACGGCAACAGGTCCGAAGAAGACGAGCACGAAAGGATCAGCAATTCCTAGGTACGCGAGCGAATATCGGCCAGCCGTGTATAAGATGCCGAACAAGATGCTTAAGCTCCCCAGCAATAGCAGCGGCCAGCCGGCTCTTAGGGACACTAGTGCAGCCGCGGATGCGGTTACAGCGAACGTCACAATTGTCGCTATCAACATGGCTCGAGGGGAGATGAGGCCGGATTGCACGGCACGCGTCGGCCCCTTACGTTCCGCGGTGTCGGCGCCTTGGAAGAAGTCGCAGTAGTCATTGCAGAAGTTCGTTCCAACCTGCACTGAAATCGCGGCAACCAATGCCCCAAGCATCGCTGGCCAGTGGAAACTACCATCCTTCCAAGCCAAAGCGGCTCCCATCGCGACCGGCGAAAGTCCCGCCAAGAGTGTTTTTGGGCGTGCGGCAAGAATCCAGTTTGAAATCATTGGTTGGTCGAATGGCTCATGCAGACGGGTTGGTTTTGCGTCGCTTTGCACGTGCGCCAAACCACTGGAAACTAGGGAGTAGGGACTCTGGCAGAATGGACTGTGCCACCAAAGCGGACTAAAAGTGATAAGGGTAGTCAGACCAATCCGGCTTCCGTTTTTCGAGGAACGCGTCACGACCCTCCTTGGCTTCCTCTGTTCCATAGGCAAGCCTCGTTGCTTCACCGGCAAACAGCTGCTGACCGACGAGTCCATCATCGGTCAGATTGAAAGCGTACTTGACCATTCGCTGTGCCGTTGGGCTCTTGGCGCAAATTTCGGCTGCCCACTGAAGAGCTTCTGTCTCGAGTTGTGCATGTGGTACGACCGCGTTGACGGCTCCTTGCTGCTTGGCTTCTTCGGCTGAGTAGGTGCGGCCCAGGAAGAAGATCTCGCGAGCAATCTTTTGCCCTACTTGTTTTGCCAAGTAAGCCGAACCGAATCCTCCGTCGAAGCTAGCAACGTCTGTATCGGTCTGCTTGAACTTGGCATGCTCACTGGACGCGATGGTTAAATCGCAGATCACATGCAGACTGTGCCCGCCTCCGACTGCCCAACCCGGTACCGCACAGATCACAACTTTGGGCATTACGCGAATCAACCGCTGGCACTCCAGAATATGCAAACGACCGGCTCGCGTTGGATCGATTTCCTGCGAGCTACTGCCCTGGGAATACTGATAGCCGTCTTTCCCGCGGACTCGCTGGTCGCCGCCTGAGCAGAATGCCCAGCCGCCGTCTTTGGGTGATGGACCATTGCCCGTTAGGATTACTGCGCCGACATCGCTCGATTGGCGAGCATGGTCGAGAGCCGTGTAGAGCTCGTCGACGGTTTGTGGGCGGAACGCGTTTCTTACCTCAGGCCGATTAAAGGCGATGCGAACCGCGGCAACTTTAGTGGCACGATGATAGGTAATGTCGCTAAAGCTAAATTGCTCCACCGGCTGCCACAAACTGGGATCGAAAATCTCCGAAACTTTTTCTGTTGTTGAAATGGGAATGCCCACCGATCTTGAGGATGAAGAAATAAGGGAAATCGCATCGAAGTCGAATGAGTGCGGTGTAGTCTATCGCATCTTCAAGCGATCGCAGTTCGCTGTGAACCTGCAACAGATCTCCCGCGGATGCGGGTGAGACGACCGGCAGATGACGCAAGTTTCCAGGAGTCCTAGCTAGTCTCCAGTCGTTTTGTGAAATCGGCAAGTGCTTCGACCAGAGTCAATGGACGCTCGCGGTGCACCATGTGTCCGCACTCGGCAATAATCTGTGACGTTACCTGAGTTGGTAACTCGTTGGCGAGCCGAACTGCAATTTTGCAGTACTTTGTATCCTGCTCTCCAGAGATCGCCAGGACGGGAATTTGTAGTCGATCGAGATGCTCCCAGTAGTTGGGTTGATTGGCGATCGAGTTGGCGTGGAGAATTGCCGGCCAATGTGCGGTGTCACGCTGCAGCTTGCGGTCTATCTCTGACTGAATGATGTCAGCGGGTACGTTTGAGAATACTGCTTGTTGGTACCACTCTGTTAAGAACTCGCAGAGCGGCTGGGACTTAATGCGATCCGCGACTTGCCGGTCTGACACCGCGCGTTGCTCGCGAGCTGCAGCCGATTCCAATCCCGGATTGCCCGAAATGAACACCAAGCCACGGAACCGGTTTGGGAATTCCACCGCGAGTCCCAAAGCCAAACGGGCTCCCATCGAGTAGCCCACTAGAATGGAGTCGGTCGGGATCGCGTCAGCCAATTGCTGCAGGCTTGATTGCCAATCCCGGGCAGGTTGAATCGGGAGCGAGCACGTTTCGAACTTTGCGGCTGCGGAGTGTTCGTTGCACCGGCTCTCTAACTCGCTGCATAGTTCATCCCAGTCTGCGGGATGTCCCATGAATCCGTGTAGGAAAGCTAACCTTGCTTGCTGCACGCTTGAATCGCTTTCGTGATGCGTTGCCGAGTCTCGATGTTGGTTCTGCGGTCGGTGGCGACTTCAATGACTTGCGATTGGTTTAGCGACGCTGCGATCTGATACGCCTCCTTGAAGTCGTCCATTTGGCTCACGCGTTTGAAGGGGAGTCCAAACATCTTGGCAACGCCGTCGAATTGAAAGTCATGAGGGGTATTGAAGAACTGCTCAAAGTGTTTTGACTCGCGGATGGGCAGGAGGTCGAAAATATGTCCACCTTGGTTATTGATCACCACGATGATTAATGGCCAGGCAGAACTTGCGACCAGAGCCATGGAGTTTAAATCGTGCAGCGCTGACAAATCTCCCAGTAAAACCGTCGTTGGCTGTTGAAGCCCCGCAGCGTAGCCTACGGCCGTAGCGATCAGCCCATCGATTCCGCTGGCACCCCGATTCGCGGCCACGTTGCGCACCGTGTCTCCATCGCCGCGCTCACAGAACCAGTCCATGTCTCGGATTGGCATGCTGTTTCCGATGAACAGCCCCGATGTCGGAGGAAGCTCTTGGCTTAGGAAGAACGAAACGGCTGGTTCGCTGAGGGGCTCTGGCTCGGCTAGGACGTTCTTTATTGTCTGGTTTCGTAATTTCGCTGCCTTGCTCCAAGCGTCTGCGAACTTCGCTTGGGACGGCTCGCCAACGACACGTGTCTCTAGGTCCGTGAACGGAACGTGGAAGTGGCGTTGTTCAACTTTCGCGGGGTTGATGACTTGGCCCGTGGATGTGCAGTGGATGAATTGGGTGCCGAGCTGTGCGGTTTCTTGTGTCCACTTGATCCAGGACTTGGAGGTGATGCGATCGCCTAGGTGCAGCACCGTGTCGGGCCTCGGTAAGTCAAATTCCGTCGGCAGTTCGAATGATGGGGCGTCCAATCCGCTGGTGATGTCGCTCAGGATTGGACATCGTAACCGTTTGGCTAATTGGCTCGCGTGCAACGCTTCGCTCTGGTGGCAATTGCCGAGGGCGATCAGCGTGTTTCCCTTGACTTCAATCAGCGGTAAGACACCTTGCTTCGGTTCTTGGTTCTCTGCGGGGGAGGCAAGCGAACTCGCCTCATGTTCGCACTCATCTGAGATTGTGAACGGCTCGCGGAACATCCAGTTGAAGTGCACAGGTCCAGTTTCGGTTGACACGATTCCCTCGCTTAACTGTGAAGTCAGGAATTCCCTGCCCTGCGGATCGCTCGCTGAATCCTTGTCCTGTGGCACAGGTAGATTGATGAAGTGCCTCGGATACCGTCCGAAAATCTCGTATTGATCGATCGTCTGATTGGCTCCAATGCCACGCAATCCGTCTGGCCTGTCTGCAGTGAACAGTATCAATGGGATATGATCCATCGCCGACTCAATCACAGCCGGAAGTGCATTTGCAACCGCAGTACCAGAGGTGCATACGAAGACACCAGGTTTACCCGTCGCTCTCGCGTAGCCCACCGCCGCGAACGCGAGGCCACGTTCGTCAAAGTGCTGGACAACTCGCGTATGCTGGTTTCTCGCGATGGCGAGTGTGAGTGGAGTGCAGCGCGAACCCGGGGCGACGAAGAAATGATCAATGCCGCGCTTTAAGCAGCAATGAATGGCCACATCAGCCCATATTTGATCGGTCACTCGCCTGAACTCTCGTTGCTAATTTCACGACTCAGAGCAGCAGCCGAGAATGCCCATAAAGTCCTGAATCTTGTTTTCAACTTCCTGCCACTCTTGATCCGGATCTGACCCTCGAACAATGCCAGCGCCTGAGAAGAGCGAGAGTGTATCCGATTCAATGAGACCGGAACGTATTGCTACGGCGAATTGAGCGCTATCCGCACTGATCCAGCCCACAGGGGCTGCGTACCAACCGCGATTGAACGGTTCAATCCGAGCGATCTCGGGCAGCGCATTTTCGGTCGGGTAGCCGCCGACGGCTGGGGTCGGATGCAGCCGCTGGAGAAGTTTACCGTCATCGACACCCTCCCGCAGTTCGCCTTGAACACTCGAGCGCAAGTGTTGTTTGCGTGCGAGCCGCAGTATCGAGGCCTGCGAATCGACGTCCAAGTGATCGATGAATTGGTGAAGTTTCTGACGGATACTCTTCCGAACGATGTCGTGTTCACGCTGGTCTTTGTCACTTGTCAGCAACTCAATCGCCAAGCGTTCATCCTCGGCAGCAGTATCCCCGCGCATTCGCGTTCCAGCGATGACTTCACTTTTAAGTAGATTGCCAGTTCGCAGAAAGAGCTGTTCGGGGGTTGCTCCAACAAAGGCACACTCGGTGTCGAAATTGAAACAGAACACAAAACAGTCGTGAGTCGTTTGAGCAAGGCTAGCCGAAAGAGCGATTGGGTTTAGTTTTTCATCAAAACGCAGAACAGTTTTTCGAGACAGGACGATCTTCTCAATCACCTCGCGTTGAATCATCGTCAGTGCTTCGTCGATCCTAGACTGCCAGCCATTGACTGTCGGAAAGTACTCTCGCGAAGTTGGAGTCGGGAGGGTGTTTCCGAGAGCGTGCTCGTCGAGACGAAGAGCCAGCAAATCGCGTCGGGCTCGGTCGATGTCTTCTCCACTCATCACCGCAAGCGTTAATGTGTCTCCTGAGAGAGTGAATCGGGGTATGACGAACTTGCCGGCTCCGAACGACTGCCACGACTCTGACCGGTCAAAAGAGAAGCCGCCGAACCATTTTAAACTCGGATTGTCGCCGAGTTGCTCACGGCATTTGTTGAGGCAGTCGCCGATCTCTTCCTTGTTCAATACTGCGACTTCCGCCGCGACGCCGACGCCAGCGGTCTGGCTGTCAGAATCTCGGTCCGACCACGCAACGCGAACCGCCCGCGGATTGGCTTCGAGCCATTCCCAGCACCTCAGCCCAACAACTGGGACCTGCAAGGCAGCAGGAAACGAACCTGCACCGCCAGCGAGCGAATCCAAGGCGTTCGAGAGCTGTTGGACTGTTTCCGAAGCAGTCGGATGCGAAACATCGAGTTTGGCTGTGCTTTTGTCCATCAGGTGTAATGCTCTTTGGTTGCATGCCGAGACCCGAAGGGGCCTGTGCCACCCACTTCGTCTTGAAACTAGACTATTTAGAGAGGCGGAGCCCGATTCTATTTGCCCACTGCGGGGAAGTAAGTCTGCTTCTCGGTTTTAATTCGTTTACTACTTAGTCACCGAATCCGGGCGATCTGCCTTAACCTGGCGAGACGAGATTTACTGACTTTCCGCAAAATAATCCAGGTGGAGTTGCGTTCGGAATGGTTCGCGGGTCGGGGATCTCCCCAGCTCGCTTCGTTTTACAGGGATCGATCAATTGATAGCGGCTGTGGACGGATGCAAAGGAGGCTGGATTGTCGCCAGTAGTGCTATTGATCCGGCGAGTGCTGCTGTGCAGTATTCCGCGAATTCAACGGGACAACTCTCGCAATCGGTCGGTCTTTTCCGTTGCGAGAAGTTCTCTGATGTGTTGGACGTGACCGAGCATTGTGATTTGGTCTTAGTTGATATGCCCATCGGCTTGAGTGATGGACGAGGGTTATGCAATGAAGGTCATTCGAGCTTCGACTGGCCGCGACAGTGCGATTTGTTGGCTAAGGAGGCGTTGAAGGGCAAGCGGAGTAGTCTTTTTCTGGCTCCGCCCCGGGGATGCCTCTGTGCCGAGAATCCGAGAGCTTTTCAAGACTCGCATCGCAAGTTGGTGGGCGTTGGGGCGAGTCTGCCGGTGTGGGGGATCGTGCCCAAGATCATCGAAGTCGACAAGCTGATGAACCCGGAAGTGCAACGCCGCGTTCACGAATATCATCCGGAGCTCGCTTGGTGCCGCTTGGCCGGCAAGGGGCTTTCTAAGAAGCGGAGTGTTGAGGGGCGGTCCGAACGCTGGGAACTGTTGCAGCAATGGATGGAGGAGAGCTCTCTTCAACAAGCCCGGCAGTGGCGTCAATCGAAATCAAGTCAGGTTGCAGAAGACGACTTGCTGGACGCTCTGGTGGGTCTTGTTGTGTGCCTTACCTTCGGCCAATTCCGGCTCTGCGGTGAACCTCCAAGCGATTCGCAGGGGCTGACGATGGAGATCCTCTACTAGCTGGCTCGAATCATCGAATTGGCGTGCGAGGGATCCCCCAAAAGATTGATTACCAAGCCTTTCGTTGTTACCGTGGTTCCTAACGCTGTTTCCGGTCTATGCCGCTTCGATTTCTCCTATCTCAATTAGTCTCTGCAGCCCCAATGGTTGGGAACTCTGGGATTCTGCTCTGCCCCTTTTATCTGCCCCTTTTATCTGCCATTGTTAGTCTCTCCGACGCCCTGTTATTTGAGTGCTCCTATGTTGAAGTCACGCCTACAAAGAAACGCCATTCGCCGACGCTTGCTTGGGTTCGAAAATCTCGAACATCGCCGAGTCTTGGCTGCTTACATCAGTGAGTTTCACTTCGATCCACTCTTCGGCGACAGCTCCGAGGATCAGTACCTTGAGCTCCGTGGAGGTGTTGGGACTACGTTGGAAGAAGGGACATATTTCGTTGGTATCGAAAGCGCGGACGGCATCGATACGCTCGGTGATGTGCATACCGTCATCGACTTGAGCAATCTTGTGTTCGGATCCAATGGCTACATGGTTTTTGTTCAGCAAGGATCAAGTTGGGTTACAGACTCGGCCGCGACCGTCTACGCAGGAACCGGCTCTGGGTTTAACAGTTTGACGAGTGGTGTTTTCGAGTCGGATTCGCTCGACGGTTCTATTCATGCCGGAAGTAGTACTTATCTGTTGATTCAAAGCGAAACGAAACCTGAGCTTGGCGATGACATCGACTCGGACAACGACGGCACTCCGGACGGCCCGTATTCAGAATGGGAAGTTCTTGACGGTTTTGCAACATTGCCCTGGATAGAGAGCACGCAAGAGCAAAGGACTTACGCGTCCATCGCTTTTGTCGAAGACGGAGTCGGCGATGGTCACTTGCCGGGTGCGACGGTCATTAGCACGACGGACCAAGCCTACGCTGGTAGATTTGGTGCATCGATTGGCTATAGAGATGGTGACTGGATCAGTGGGAATACAGTCGAAGAATCTAGCGGGTCGTTCGATTTTCAATTTCAGCATGGGATTTTCGGTACTCCAACACAGCCAAGCTTTGGTGGTGAGTTCCTGGATAACATCGGAGGTCCCAATTGGTTTAGCTCCGCTTCAGGTTTCGTGTTTGAAGACCTCAATGAGGATGGCATTCGGCAAGCCAATGAGCCGGGGATAAGTGGCATGCAGGTCACGACTCGGTTCGAAGATACGCAGAACTCCGCGACGAGCTTTGAAGAGTCAATTGATCCGAACGATTTTGAGGCGGGCACAGATGCTAGTAACTCGCCCGAACATTACACACTGATCACCGCGGGTACAGACAATGTGCCGCTGGGATTCAAAGTGACTGCGGAGGAGCGAGAGCTAGGGACGATTTTCGACAAAGTATTCGCACACGAAGGAGTTAAGTTTTTTAGTAGTATTCGGCGTCTCCGAATGGATTTCTTTCGGGATGCACGATCCGTATCGATTAACGTCACGGGGAATTCGAACTTGTCGGTCACCTACGGCCGCTTGGAAGTCTTCGACAAGGATAATAACTCGCTTGGGTTTGTCCGCTCCTCGGGGCTCCTGGATGGTGTGTCCGAAGTACTGAGTGTGAGCAGCAACGACGACATTGCTTGGGCGGTTGCCTACTCTGACAACGAATTCCAGGCGTCGTCGCCGTTCGGAGAGTATGACAGGATTGTCGCCGAGATGCCGCGGGCGACGGCAACGTCGATTGCCGCTGGAGCTTATGCATCGACTCCGCTCATTGCGGATACCTACGAAGTTGAAGTCGCAGCGCCCGGTCGACTGTATCAAACGACTCCAGCTAACGAAGAAGGCTATACCGTGGGTCTTGCGGATCGGCAGGATGTGCGCGAGCTCGACTTTGGATTTCGAGAAAAAGGTGCACCTGCGATCACCGATCAAAGCTTGAATGTCGGAGAGCATGTTGCAGCTGAAGCAGTTTTCGCGCAACTCGCAATTGCGTTGGATTACCCGAGCCAACAACTCGACATCACGATCACCGGCGGCGATCCGGATAATCAATTTTCCATCAACGAAGAAACTTTTGAGCTGAGTTCCGCCAACGGAGATTTGAACTTCGAAACAACGGATTCGTATGTGCTCGATATCCTGATCGAGGACCGCGATTTTCCAGATCTATCCGACGCGGGGCAGGTGACGATCACGATTTTGGATGAAAACGACACACCCCAGGTCGCGAGTAATAACGGGAATCTTGACGAAAACAGCGCTCTTGGGACGGTTGTCGCAACCATGCAAGCGACTGATGAAGATGCACCCGGCGATGCGAGCACTTTGACCTTTAGCATTGAAGACGGGAACACGGGTGACGCGTTCGAGATCAATCCGGTGACGGGAGAGGTCCGCGTCGCAAGTCCAGAACAAGTCAACTTTGAGACGAACCCAACTTTCGATCTGCTCATTCGGGCGACTGATATGGGATCGCCCGTCGAATTCGGTGAAGCGATCTTGTCAGTAACGCTTAATGATCTCGATGAAATTCCGGTTGTGCTCGATACCGGTTTAACAATTGCGGAAAACAGCCCCGCATTTACTAGTGTGGGTCACTTGGAACTTAAGGAGTACGACGCCGGAGAGACCATTACTTGGAGGATCGCTGGGGTCGACAGCATGAGTTTTGACCTCCTGCCAGATGGTGAACTCGTAGTCAAAGATGGCGTTCAGCTCGACTTCGAAACTAAGCCGACATACGAGTTTTTTGTGGATGCGACGGATGACGGCAATCCTCCAAAAACTGGTGAGCGGACAATTACGATTACGGTTCTAGATGCGAACGATGCACCGGTCATTGAAACTGAAACTCTCGAAGTCGATGAAAACTCGGCAGCGGATGTTGTGGTGGGTACCGTTGTGGCAACGGATCAAGACGAAGGGCATGTTGTGAGCTACGCGATCGTCGGAGGCGTGGATGGGGACAAATTTGCGATCGATGCGACGACAGGCGAGTTGACAGTAGCCGAAGGTGCCGATCTGAACTTTGAGGCCAACGCGGTTTTGGAAGTTCTCGTTTCTGCCACTGATGACCAGACACCTCCGGCATCGTCCGAGAAGTTAGTCGCCGTCAACTTAATCGACGTGAACGATCCCCCGTTGCTGGACGTCGAACAATCCTCGGTTGTCGAGAACTCCTCGGCAGGCATGGTGGTGGCGATCGAAGTCAATGATCCTGATGTGAACGAATCTCACACATTCGAAATACTGAACCAGGATGTAGACTGGTTCTCGATCGATTCTGCTGGGCAACTCGTTGTCGCAGAAGGAGCAGACATCAACTTCGAATCTTCGGCGGCCAATAGTTCGGTGGTTGAATTGAGGGTGACTGATTCCGCGGGTGAACAAGCGACAGGTACGATAACGATATCAGCCACGGATGCGAACGATCCGCCCGAAGTTGCATCGCCACTGGAAGATCAGGCTGCTGAGCCAAACCAGTTGTTTGAGTTCGTGATCCCGGACGGCACCTTCGTGGATGAAGACGAGGGCGATTCGTTGCGTTTTTCTGCTACGACGGAGGCTGGTTTTTCATTGCCAAGCTGGCTCTTGTTTGACTCGGCCACGCGTAAGTTCCAAGGCACACCGACAGATTCTGACAGCGGTAACTTAGCTGTCAAAGTCAATGTCCTCGACAACGCCAACGCCCTTGTAAGCGACGAGTTTAATCTCGAGGTCGCAAGTGCGTTTCCATGGCACAATTCTGGGATGGCTGAAGATGTCAACGACGACAACTTCGTGACTCCCATCGATGCGTTGATGGTCATCAATTATTTGAACAACGCGAGTTCATCTGAGGTTCCACCTGGCTCTGCCGCTGAATTCGGGCTTGTAGATGTGAACGGTGATAATTTTGTGACAGCTATCGACGCACTGATCGTCGTCAATCAACTGAACAGTGGTGGAGGTGGCGAAGGAGAGTCTGCCCAAGGTTCATACTACTACGCTCCACCACGTGGCGGCGATTTCGGATTCGATGCCAATGAAGAAGAGGAAGACCTGCTCCAGCTCTTGGCTAGTGAAGCTGGAGCCCTGTCCCGATGAGCTGCGAGCAGAGCATGAGGTGAGGGGCAGCAACTCTCCATCTCGCGCCGTCTTGACGTATTCTCTCTTCGGGAAGTTGCTCTAATCGTGGAGCTGGGTAGCGTGAGGATCGATCCAGGAAAGCACTTCTTTCAACACACTGGGGTCTATGGTGTCGAGGGCGAAGCGGTTGCCAAAGATCGGCTATTCACGAGCGCTTTCGATTTGCTTCTCCGAGGATGGGAAAATCTCTCGGACGATCAGATGCAGGAACTCCTCGTTACGCAATGAAAGAGTGAGCAAGAGCGATCGTACGTTAGTTTCTTAAGCAAAAAGGGAGAGTGAGCCACCGTTGCAGCACGTCGCGTCCTAGAGCGTGTTACGGGAGCCCCGAGCGTCTTCGTATTCTGCTGAGGGCGCGGTCTGTGACTCTTTGCTTTCCCCGGCGAGGGAGGGATCAACGGCCAAAAGCTTGAATTGCAAATTCTCGCAATCAGAATGAGCGGCGTCTGTTCAAGCCCGATTCCCTCCATGAGTGGATTCCATGTTCATAGCAAAGATCGCAGTTTTGTCCCTTTCCTTGGGGGCCCTATTGCCCATTTCACAGGCAAAGGATGTCGACTGTAATTGCGACAGGAGTTTACAAGCGGCTGGCACTTCAGTTGCCACAAAGCAAAAAGTCTTAATTGTGGGCATCGGTGGCTGGAAATCTTGCTTAGGTCAGTCGGCCAATGATCAATACATTTCAAACCGATTTCTTGCGTTGGTGAAGCGCATTCGCAGTTGCCGACCAGACTTGGACGTTAGTTACGTAATGTTCTGTAGTCCAGGTTTGAAAACGGTCAAGTTCGATGGCCAAGTGCAGTACTACGGTCGTTTTGGCGCAGGGATGGTGGCTGAGCAAAACATCGGCGACTGCATCGCCAGGCACAAAGAAACAACAGACTCCAAAGTTTTTGTGATGGGGCATTCGCACGGCGGCTGGATGGCAATGCGAGCGGCAATTCGTCTGGGCGCGATTGATGGCCTATTCACGATGGAGCCTGTCAGTGCAGCGCAATGTGATACCAAAGACTACCTTAAGAATCGCACGCGAAAGATCTTCAAACGCCGGCAGAAAATTGTGCCGGGCTGCAGAAGGGCACCCAACGATGTGAACTGGAATTCCGTGCTAGCGGCGAGTGGTGGCAATTGGACCAATTTCTTTCTGGCACCCAATACGCAAAAGGGCGACGTCTACTCTTCTCCAATTTCGCTTGCTAACAATGTGATGATTTGGGCACCAGCACAAGGCAAATACAACGCACATCACAACTTAGGCATGTCCACTCAAACCTGGAGCATTATTGAGAATGGAATTCTCAATTCCCTAACAGCGCAGACGGTGCTCGGTCCTGTCGTACCCATGGGCAGCACAATTTCGCCAGTCGTCCCGGTTCCTGCGCCAGTGCAACTAGAACCGATCGAGAAGACCGATGTGACGGAGCTCCCGTTCGAATCTGGCGCGGGTGCTGAACAAGAAAGTTCGATTCTGGTTGACCCCCAAGCAAACGCGCCAGGAAAATCAAATCATCCTAGCCCTACTAAGCTAGCAACCGCTTCCCGAGTAAGCCCCGAGTTACGAACGTGGTGGAACGCCGACCATTCGATAGCGAGGCAAGGTTTTTTCGTGACGTATCAAGCGGAGTCTGTATTTGTCCAACTCAAGAACGGAACCACGAAACGAGCTGTATTTTCTGACCTGTCGCAAGCGGACCAATCATGGATCCGCTCGCAGGCTGCAATCGGAGTGGTCCGCTAGTTCCAATTCAACGGCCCCAAACCAACCATTCGAAATCTGCGGCTGCGGAGGGGGTTTGCGGAGGGGAGGCAGCGCGGCGGGTTTGTGCGGCCTGCGCGTGTTTTGCCGATGAGGTCGATCTTAGGAGTCCGATTGACTTAGAGGATACGCGCTGTTTCACGGAATATAGGCAGCGCGTTTGGTGAGGCAAACCAGAGCTCTGCGTAAGCCTGTAGGCCAGATTGTTTTCTTGCTCGCAACTTTAAGGCGAATGGATGCGCTCTTTACTTGCTCTTTGCTTGTCGTTGCTGACGACGGGCATGCCCTTAATGGCCCAGCAAACCAACCCAAGTAACCTTCGGACCCCGCGGAACTCAGAACTTGCTCCCCAAGTCGAGCGTCAAGCTGTCCCACAGTCGTCAAAACCGCAGAGCAATCGCGCGGCACAGCCAGCACCTGGGACAAAGCTAAATCTGAACGATCTGAATTCAGGTGGAGCCTCCGTTCCGCCAAGTCCGGCTCCGCCTGTCAATTTGAACGATTCCGGGCCTCAACCTCTCAATCTGAATGATGTTGATCCGCTGCCGCTCGATGATCTGAACTTGGACTCGGCTCAGAGTTTTGATTTCGAGGATTCAGACGATTTTCAGTTTACGAGTACATCGAACTCCGGTCTTCAAAGTTCGGTCGCATCGAACTCGAGCTTTCGAGGCGCATCGCCCCAAATGATTGGTGACTTCGGAGGAGGTTCGACCATCTTTCGAGTCGGTGGCGACGGAGACTATAACTACCTAAGTGCTACGATTCCGTTTGCTGGCGGAAGTCGAAGGATCAAGATTGCAGAAAACAATCAGGTCAGACCAATGGACCGTGTCTATGGCACATTCAACTACTTCCACAATTCGAGTCGAGTGATCGGTGCGGGGCAAGATTTGTTTCCGGGCACTGCTCCGTCGCTCTCAGAATCCGAGAGCCTTTTCCAGTACACTTTCGGAGTCGAAAAGACATTCCTAGATGGCTACTTTTCAGTCGATCTTCGCATGCCATTCACTGGCGGCTTTGATCAAACGGTGGTCAATGACCAAGTCGCCCTGGGGGCTTCTGCCCTCCGAGTTGCTACTGGCGAGGTTGGCAACCTATCAACAACCATCAAAGCTTACCTTCTACAGGCTGGGCGAACCTCAATCTCGGGTGGACTTCAAGTCAGCATTCCAACCGGTAGCGGTGTCGAGTTGGATGCAGAGGAGGCGTTTAATGGGACTGACGCAATCGATATTGATAACAATGCTGTTCACCTGATGCCATTCATAGGAGCCTACCGAACAATCGGGGATTCGTGGTGGCTTCAAGCATTCGCGCAAGTCGACACGCCAGCGAATGGCAATGAGGTGCGCACCAATGGTTTGTTCACGGGTTATATCAATGAGCAGACTCTGCTGTATTCCGACATCTCACTTGGCAAGTGGCTCTATCGCAATCCATGCAACAGTCGCCGTTGCGGTGGTTGTGGAATCTCGGGGATCGCGTCAATTATCGAGCTGCACTACACGAGCTCGCTCAATGATGCGGACGCACTTGCCGTTTCGAGCGACACGCAGTCTGCATTTATAGGTGGAGGTCCTTTTCCCGGATATGAGAATCGGTTTGATGTACTTAATTTGACGCTGGGACTGCAGACTGAAATCAGCGAGGTCTGGAGAATTAATACTGCTTTTGCTACGCCGCTTAGAGAAGGGCGCTTTGATGATGAATTTGGCAGCCGGCAAGAAGATCAGTTCTTTGACGGCGAGCTATCGATTCAGATCAACCGCTTTTTTTGAGAACCGCATTTGACACCTTCCAGGCAGCTGTGCCAGGGGCTCAGCGAGTTTGCGCGGAAGTCTAGGGTTGGGCCTTGGAGGCAACGCCGCTGAGCGAAAAGGCAGCCCAGTAGTAGGGCGGCGCAAGTTGCAGGCTACCGTCTTCTAGCTCTCCACTGGTTGGATTGAAATTGCGAAGTAATTCTATTTGTGCTGCGCGTAGGGCATCGGCTGGAGAAAGTCCCTCTGAGGACATCTTTCTATACAAAGTAGTCATCAAGATCTGCGTCGCCCGATCGTCGACTTTCCAACCGCTCGCAATGGTGGACTTGACGCCTGATATGTGAAGAGCTCGTTGGAGGCCAAACACGCCCTCACCACTTTCAATTCGGCCTAGGCCTGTTTCACATGCGGAAAGCACAACAAGTGTAGCTCGGCTGAGATCCATGCCCATGATCTCTTCTGCCGACAAGTAGCCGTCTTGACCGCAATCGACTGGTAAACCGTTCTCGTCTATCCAGATATCTGAGTTGCATCCTGCCAGAGTCAGGCCACATTGCAGCAGTGGATTTCGCTTCACTAGTGACATCGAAGTCTGACGAGAGCTACCTGAATCACCTCGTGAAGAATCGTCCGTGAGTTTCTCGTCAAAATTGTCAGCGAAGTATCCATGGGTGGCGATGTGTACCACGCTGGCATCTTCGAACTTGGCTTTGACCGCCGCTTCTTGGGCTTCTGCTCCTTGGAGCAGACAGATCTTGTCTTGAGGGAGGATCTCACTAATAGCTGAGACTTCTTCCTTCGTCCCGCTGAGAAACGGCCACGAAGAAGCGCGAGCCTGCCGGCGTTCCGCTTCGACTGGCTTGGGCAATGGCGAATCGTATTCGACTCCTCCCACGAGTAGGTAGGTATCTACGACCGGAGCCGAATTGGAATTCTCAATGCCCGCAGAAATAGGAGTTTTCTTTTGTTGGAGCAGCTGAACTAGCTGGCGACCATCGGCGGCAGTCGTGATCTGAACTTCTTCGATCAGATAGTCTCGTTCTGAGCCAGGTAGGGCGATCCATGGCATTCGATAGAAAGAGCCGTCAGGCACGATTATCACTTGGGAGCGGTTGCCAATTGCGGCTGAGATAGGTTTCCAAATATTCTGATTAAGCCAGTCACGTGAATTAGCAGATTCTGCCGTGTCAATGTTCGAAGTCGTGTTGCGTACTCGTCGACCACGCGTTCCACCTTCCCCGCGAAGGATACTCGTTCTCCAAGTGTCGATGTGCTGTTCTACAATCTCGGCCTCCCCGAGAGTAATCCATTTTACATCTAGTTCGCCGGGATCCGGTCTAGAGCGTTTTTGGGTGACCACAAAGGCATCGTAGAGTGCAGTCTTCTCAATAGCTCGAGAGTCATTCGGCGCCGATAGCCACCGTTCCGTTTTTACTATTTGCACAAAAGCAGACCGTGGATTCAGGTGCGGAAGCAAGGCTTCTGGCTTAATTTCGTCTGCAATATTGGTAGTCTGTTCTGATATAGCCTGCTCGGCGATTGCTCTCTCAAGCGACTCCTTTTCTTGATTCAGTTCTTGAAGCAAGTTAGTTCGAGCTTGTTGATGCGCGTCGTCTTCGACGGCCGTCGAAACGCTCAGCTGAGCCAGGCGTTGACGGACTTGGGCTAATTTTGTCTGTTCGGGGAGTTGGTTGACACTCAACAATTGGCGTTCGCGGAGTGCGATTGCATTTAAGACCAAACCACGAGATCTCCAGACACACTCAAATGCTTCAGCAGCGTTATCAACTCGGCGGGAACTTAGTGTAGACAAAAGAGTGTCTCTTCCCGCTGAAGAGTCATTCGTTGTGAGAGAGGTTAGGAAAGCTGCAGCTTGTGCTTCGGGAAGCCAAGGTAGAGTGTCTCGGCAAATTTTCTGCTTGATCTCGAACGCCTGGCGCCAAGCTCTGCAAGCGGCTTCTGGCGATTTGAATACAAAGTGAGTCGTGCCCAACCGGTGGTACGCCCAGGCGACCGCTTCGTGTATCGGGCCATGAACGGCTCGGTAAATTTCAATCGACTCAGAATGGGCCTCGGTCGCCGCCTCATAGTTCCCGAGCATTCTCTGTACTTTGGCAATTTGGTCATAAGTCTCTGCACAGCGAGCGTGTTGCGCCCCAAAACACTCGGTCAGCGATTTGAGTATGCCTTCGTATCTTTCGAGTGCCGCAGGTAGTTCATCACGCTCAAGGGCAATTAGCGCTTTTAAGCTGCGAACTGCTTCCACGTCGCCAGGCGCATTGTCAACTTGGCTTAGCAACTTCAGGGCGAGGTCGATTTCCTGGTCCGCTTTTGCCAGAATTCCCAGTTGAAGGTAGAAACGACCTCTTAAGGACCGCAGACGCGCGATTTCAATCTGCGGACGTTGTTCAAATTGAAGTAACGATTCGAGCAACGTTTCTGCCTTGGCCAACTCACCAACGCTTTGGTAGAGACGTGCGAGATTCTCCCTGGCAGTCAAATCTGCCGACGATAGGGTTTTCTTGGAATCCGTTTCGCGAACGATGCCCTCGTAGATCTTCAAAGCTTCGGGGAAACGGCCTGACTCTTCTAGCAAAGAGGCATAATTCGCGCGGGTCGCTCGAAGTAAATCCACGCCACGGCTGCTTCGGTCGTCCTTCAATATCTTGCTTGCTGCGAGATAGGAAGTGATCGCAGCAGCGTAGTTGCCCGACAGTTGATGGGCGAGAGCGATTGAGTTCAGACAAGTGGCGCGTTCGAATGGGTTGGCATTGTTTTTCCATATTTCGGTACAAACCATCAAACGCTCAATTGCTTGCTGGTAGTTTCCGTTGCTTCGGCAAATGTCGCCGCTGTGGAAACCGGCCAAGCCGCGAAGAGGATGATCTTCGCCAACGGTCTTGCTGCAGCACTGAAACACTTCTTCGAAGAGCCGCAAAGCAATCTCGCTCTGCCCGCTAGATCGATGTTTGTTCGCCAAGCGAGTTAGGCAGCTTAATTGTTGCAGTGAAGGTTCGACTCGACGATAGCTTGCTTCGGCCCTCACTAGGAGCCCACGGGATTCATACCGTGAGCCCAGGCTAAGGATGGACTTTGCCAAAGTTGGGTGCCATGAGGGGTAAAGTTCTACGCGGAGTTTCGCGGCATTCTCGAAGAGCTTAAAAGCCTTTTCGAATTGTTTACCTGAGTAAGCGACCTTTGCGGCGTATTCGAGACTAGTGATTGCTCGAGGTACCGTTTCACCAAACAGTAAGCAGCAGTGTTCGTGATCTCTAATCGCGAACTGAAATGCAGAGTTCAAGTCGCCGCGGGCAACGGTCTGCCGGATCTCGGCTCGATTTGCCAAGTAGGCTTGAACCTCTGCAGGTCCAGCGGCCGCTAGTCGACCCAGCGCGTCAGCCTCCTGACTGGCATCCCAATACTCTGGGCAATTGACACCTAAGTATCGCTCGCAGCAGCTGGCCAAGCCCACCCACTCAGCCTGGCCTAACTCAAATTCTTGTTTGCGTTCGTAGAGACCGGCGACTTTAGCGATCGTCCGCGCGAGGGAACGGATTTCGCGTTCAACCTGGTCCGTGGAGAAATCCTCCGTGTTTTTAACTACATGCTCTAGAAGTTTGTGTTTGCATGCGACCACAGAATCCAATGCGGTAATCGCATCCGAGTTAGTCTTTATGTTCAGGGCCTCGAAGCGATTTTGCGCGTCCGCTAACGTTTGAGTTAACGACGCATAGGTCTCTTCGGCCTCTCCGGACCAGCAGCGTGTTTGCAACGTGAGCGCGGTCAACGCTAAGGTGGCCCACACAACGGGGAGTAAAGGATTTAGACAATTGCGGACCGCATTGTGACTCATCGATTATTCGTTCTTAAATATCCAATACTTCAATTGTTTAAAGAAGGAGGCACGAAGCCGCGGGCGATTACTCGGCGGATCTCCGCGGTGCAACACTTGGTATATATCGGCAACAATCGAGTCACTGTCACCGTAGTAGTTGTGCCCTAGTAGGCTCGTGTCGATTTCGGTGACATCAATCGTGTCCACGTCATCCACGATAACTAGGCCGTCACCCGACTCTCCAGCCCGAGGGTATCCATGCACGTTACGCGACGCAATCAGCGCGCGATCTTTTGAAGAAGCATAGAGGGTTACTTTCTCGGCGGTCTTTGTGATCTTGGGGGCAATGTCGTTTATGAACACTCCCGCATCCAC
Organism: Pirellulaceae bacterium; assembly: GCA_045105035.1. Classification (GTDB taxonomy): domain Bacteria; phylum Planctomycetota; class Planctomycetia; order Pirellulales; family Pirellulaceae; genus Aureliella. The sequence goes on from JBGCCZ010000061.1 coordinate 61,187, forward strand.
GTCAGGGGCAGCCAGGATGACTTGATTGAAGAGCTTGCCATCGTCTTGATACTCGAGGTACAGTTCTTTGAGTACGTTGGTCACGGCTCGGTTGCCCATGCTGTGTGCGATGATGTTCAGAGATTGGACGCCAGTTTTTGTTCGGATGCCCTCAATGAACTGCTTGAGGTGGGGCACCGCCCACGTGACATTGTTTTCATCGACGGTGTAGCCAATCTCAGTTGCTTGCGAAGGCCAGCTGAAAAATATCGGAGCTCCCGCATACTTAAGGTCATAGGCCATTTGGCCTGTTCGTCGGGCTGCATCGTCGAAGCTAACGTTGTAGCCGTGGACAAAGATCATGGCTTCTTTGCGTGGAGACTGGTCAACGACACCACTGAGATCATTGTAAAACGCTTCGAAAGGCGTACGGGTGATACTATCGATAATGACATGCTTGCTTGCGTCTTCTCGGAATTCTAGTGAGAAAATGGAAGGAGATTCGATGATGCCAATTCGATGGTCTTTGGGAATGCTGATTTCGCATGTTCCGACTTCGAGCTCGCCACGGCCCGCTCCATACTGTACTCCTGTTCGTTCTTGGGCGATCTGCTGATTTTGCGAACTAACAAAGTGTTGGGCCCCAGTTACTCCGGTAGCTGCGAGCGCGACGAAGCTGAAAGCGATCCGCACAGCGGTTCGCTTTAAACAGACCAGGATGCCGCCGACGCCGAATGCGGAGCCTAGCAAAACTGGAATTAAAGGGAATTTGCTCTCCGCAGCATCCTCACCGGCCACCAACGCCTCGCGATCCGTGCCGTAGAAAACCTTGACAATCTCATAGCCCTCGTCTGTTGCACTCGTTGTCAACGACTTTAGAGAACCAGAGGTTGGTGGCTGGGAACTGGCCGTTCCGCGCGTTTTCACTGCGCCCCGAGTCTTCATGGCGGTGCTTGCTTTTAACGTTTGGGCGGCGAGTGTCTCGGGCAAGACCTCCCACTCAATGACGCGTGCTAGCCAAACCGGTTTTACTTCTTTCTTCCTGCGAATTCGCGAACCGCGGGTCTTGGCTGCCTTCGGGAACAACGCTTCCGTCAGCTCGGCTTGCAAATCGCCCGCTTGGTTTGCGCCCCGCGTCCGGGGTAAGTCGCTTTGTTCGATAAACGAAAAGTCATGCGGTTTTGGCGTCGCAAGTAGAATCTCATTGAGCTGTCCTGCCATGTCAGCTTCAAAGGGATCGCACAAATACGATTCGCCGGGAGCTAACTTTATTTCATTTTCTAAGTAGGGTGCTACTACCTGGATTCCCATATCTGGGGTGACTTCCAAGGCCGTAAAGTGAAGGGGTCCCTTGGATTTCGCAGAGTTGCCGAATTGAGCGACGTAGGTCGTCCCCAGCTTGAGTACTATCCGTTTGTCGAAAGTCGGCTCGATGGGTTTCGTTGAGACGATCTCACCTTCGTCGTCGACTTCTGCTTCGAGAATTGCATATTCAACTTCATAGTCCGTCGAGACATTGTTCTTGTTGCTGCTCGCTAGGCTAACTAAGTTCTGCGCTTTTCTGATGCGCTCGATGTATTCCTGGACGCTGGTACCACCGGCATCGGTTCCTTTGCCGTTAAATGGTCCCCAGCCGCCCCGCAGAAACTCAGGCGTGTCGGAATTCGTTGGAGCCTTATTGAGCGCGATTCCGCTTGCAGGGAACAGGCTGGATTGCTCGCCTGAAACCTTCAGGACAAGATCCGCGTCGTTGTTCACCAAGGAGATTTGGGCATTTTCCGCCATGCGAGAGAGTTCCGAGCCCAGATCGGTCGGTAGTTCTTCTAAGCTCAGGCCACCCTCATCGAGGTTCGGTGCATTGGCTTGCAGAATTTTAAGTCGTGTTCTGTTGGAAGGAGGTGCATCGGCAAGCAAGCTGGCCACGGCAGTCGCGAGTGAGTTGGTCGGGGGTTTGGTGGTGACGTAGTCCTTGGCAGCGTCGTCATAAGTCACAAACTCGCCTTCGCTTTGAAACTCGCCGACGACTGTGAGCCGCAAAGTGCCGATTACCTGATTTGCGGCGACCGCTTCGGGATTCACGAAAACGTCTAAAAGGGTGCCGATAGCGAATCCATGCAATCGCCCCGCCTTCAGGCGATACGATCCTGAGTTCCCCGTGCCAGAAATCGGAAAATTGGCTGGTCGATCAATGACCTGCGTGGCTCCCAAGATTGGCAGCCGACGAGTATCTAGATCGCTCGCTTCTAGTTGCGGGTGTGGCGCTTGAACAACACGGGGGCTGGATTGATAACGCGTGCGAATTGCGTCGTGCAGAAGATCGTAGCTCAGCTCCGAGAGCGTCTCGTGTTCGGTGAGGATTTGAGACAAGAAGCGAGTTAGCAAACCGTAGGACTTTCCACCCTCCTGGAATTCCGGTTCAACTTCGGTTTCATGGCAGGCAGACAGAAATACTACGCCGGGCGGTAGACGCTTTCGCCGGATTCCAGAGTCCGACGGTGTAGCGTCGACGTTTCGCGAGAGTTGTCGAACTTTTGTGGCTCCTCGCGCTCCCGAACCTGAATGGCAGCAGTCATAAACCAAGATGAACCTTGCACGCGGGTTGGTCTCGTCTCCTACAACTCGGTTAATGAGCTCATTGATTTCGTCGTCTCGGATGTCTTTACTTCCCCCCTGCCGCTCGGCATCATGCGGTACAAGGGTCTCATCTAGGCCATCAGGCTCATCCCGATCGGGATCACCCTCGGGTTGATCCTCTACCTGTGAACCGTGACCGCTGAAGTGAAAATAAACCTGTGCTTCGGGACTATCGGCGGGTAAAGACTCGATTCGCTCTAGCAACTCGTCGAAAGCGTTGCGAATGCCAGCCGAGGTTGCTTCCTCGTTGACGCGTTGGATGATGTTGTCTTCGGTAAAATTGAAACGATTCACCAAGACTGAGCGGATCAACTCTACATCGTTTGCACTGCCGTCCAGTTGTTCGCCCGGACTTAGATTTGCATATTTGTCGACGCCTACCAAAATGGCAAATCTGGGAGCTTTTGACTCCTGCGCCGAGGTCGAAGCCTGCAGGATGAGCGTGACCAAAGCTAGGCTGCAGTAGCCAATGCGAAAGTTGGAATTAGTACGCCGGGAACTCATTAATCAGTCCTAGCCCAGTCAAACTGGTAAGTCAAAGTTTTGGGTGGGTCGAGTCGTTTGAAAAGCCGGTTTACATGTGCGATTCAGTCCCTTTCTCAGTAGACGCTGAGTAGAACAAAACTATTCGCAGCAAATTGTTAGGAAGTGGTAATTTGCCGCAGCCACCTTCCGTGCTTAGACCGGCTTGATCGAATCCCATTGTACCCTGAAGTCACCCGACTCATGCCAAAAGAGGGGATGATCTGTTAGGGCAGGTCAGAGTTTGAAGTTGTGGCGTTCAAAACCTTCCAATTGCCTTCCTGATCGAGCCCTGGCGACTGAAGGCTCTGCCGTCTGGCCCAAGAAAAATCAGATCGCTCGGTCGCTAGGAGTCCGTCGGACTGACAGACTGCGCCAGCTTCGTTCGGAATTTTGACTTACCCTGGGACTTTCAGGCAGAGCCACTCGGGGTGTTGAGATCATCACCGACTTAGAGTGAGATGCTTCCGATTCAATGTGCATTTATTTTGAAGACTGAGGTGCTGGCGATGATCGGGCGGTAGCAAAGCCCCCGATTGGCAGCACCTAAATCGTTTGCCACCCCAGACAGATTCCCGTACCCTTTAATCAACATCTCAGTTTCTGAGACCATCCCAGTTCTAACAATCAGCGGGACATCTCCGGGGATGCCTCGAAAGATTGGTGGCCGTGTTCGATACGGGAAACGGAGGCTGGCGAGAGCAGCTAGGTGAGAATCATTACCGTAGAGTTGGAGACGACGATGACAGAGCAAGAGGTGAATGAAGTGGAGTGGCGGAGCGCGGACAATTGGTCCGGAGGTGCTTTGGGCGTCTACTTCTGTAAGCGGGATTCCCGCGTCTGGGTTCCGAAGAAGCAACCTTGGATGGGATGGACTCTAAATCTTGCTCATCCCGCGGGGGTTTGGTGGCTCTTTGGGCTTCTAACACTGCCCTTCGCGACCACATTGATTCTGCTGCTCGCCGTTGCGGCCAAGAGTTCAACGTAATTCCGCCTATCTCATCGCGACTTCTACGAGCAAGAAACAGGCTCAGCGAAATCAAATTCTCGGCGGCATTCCCGTCTCCCCAAAAGAAAGAGGCGTCGGCGGGAGTCGAACCCGCGATAATGGATTTGCAATCCACTGCCTTAGCCACTTGGCCACGACGCCGTATTGGAAAACCTTGCTAGAGCTGGAGAAGCATAGGGTATAGGACTCACCGCCTTGCGGTTGGTGCTTCTACAGGCCAGCTAGAGGGCGAAGCATTTGAGCTGATTCACGTCGGCCAGGCCGACAGTAAAGCGTTTCGTCAAATGCGACACGTTTTCTAATGAGCCCTGGTTTTTCCGTCAAGGCTAGCTGTAGGGGTTCTATCGGTTTGGTTGCCCGGGATCTTTGGGGAATCCCCTCGTTTTCCAAATTGGAATTGTCGATGAGCGACGTCGACTGGCCGAAAAGCCGAAGACGAGAAGAGATTCGGAGCTGGGTTGAGGGGCTAAACGTTGATGTAGCCCCGTTTTCACAGGGTGGGATTCTCCTAAACTGTTTGTGTCCCTGGTATTAGGCCGAGAACATTGGCCAACTAGCCCTCGGTTGTGAACATCTTTATGAGAATGGGCTAGGTTCGTTTTCGTTTGAGCATGCTAGGGCAGAGGCGACGGTAACGATGCCGTGGTTAAGAAGCGACGAAGTGTCACGCTCGATACAGCGACTCGATTCTCGCTCACGATTCCGAAAAATAGAAAGAAGCTACCGATGAGTGAACTGTGTGATTTTGGATTGATCGGCCTCGCTGTCATGGGCGAGAACCTGGCTCTGAATGTGGAGAGTCGCGGCAATCGAATCGCTGTTTACAACCGTACCACCGAGAAGGTCGACCAACTCATCGAGGGACGCGCGGCAGACAAGGCGTTCGTGGGCTGCCACTCGATCGAGGAATTAGTTGCTTCGCTCAAGAAGCCTCGGCTGGTAATGACCCTCGTGAAGGCCGGGCCGGCAGTTGATGCGATCATCGAGTCGCTTTTGCCGCATCTTGAACCGGGCGATGTGATCATTGACGGTGGTAACGAGCATTACACAAATACGGAACGCCGCACGAAGTACGTTGAAGAAAAGGGTCTGTTGTTTGTCGGTGCTGGTGTTTCAGGCGGTGAAGAAGGAGCGTTGAAGGGGCCGAGTTTGATGCCGGGTGGTAGTAAGGAAGCTTGGCCGCTGATCAAACCGATTTTTCAATCGATTAGCGCGAAAGTTGGGCCGAACGAGGACATTCCGTGTTGTGAGTGGGTTGGCCCACGCGGTGCCGGGCACTACGTCAAAATGGTTCACAATGGCATTGAGTATGGTGACATGCAGCTCATTTGTGAGGCCTATCACATTCTCAAGGAAGTCGCTGGGCTGAGCAACGATGAGCTCTACGACGTGTTCGAGGAGTGGAACAACGGTGACCTGCAAAGCTATTTGATCGAGATTACTCGCGACATCTTTAGTGCCAAAGATGACTTGCCCGACGGTGACGGCTACTTGGTTGACAAAATTTTGGACGTTGCCGGTGCCAAAGGGACTGGGAAGTGGATGAGCCAGCTTGCACTGGACCTAGGCGTCCCGAGCACGTTGGTGACGACGGCCGTTTATGCTCGCGGACTATCTGCCGTGAAGGACGCTAGAGTTCGAGCCAGCAAGGTGCTCACTTCTCCGGACGCGAGTGACAATCCCGCCTTCGGTGCAGCAACCAAGGAGCTCGTTGGCAATCGAGCGGCGTTCGTCGAGGCGGTGCGTCAGGCGTTGTACGCATCGAAGATTTGTAGTTACGCGCAAGGGTTTGTACAGCTTCAGGCGGCCAGCGAAGAACACGACTGGGGCTTGAATTATGGTGATTGTGCGTTGCTGTGGCGGGGTGGGTGTATCATTCGGGCGAAGTTTTTAGATCGCATCAAGGAAGCGTTCGACGAACAGCCAGATCTCGAAAACTTACTGCTCTACCCTTTCTTCAAGAAGATCATTGACGATAGCCAGGAAGGTTGGAGAAGTGTCATTATGGCGGCGACCCAACTGGGTGTTCCAACGCCAGCCTTCTCCGCCGCACTCGGCTATTACGACAGCTACCGTCGCGATCGCTTGCCAGCGAACTTGTTGCAGGCACAGCGTGACTACTTCGGAGCTCATACGTATAAGCGTGTTGATCGAGAGGGTACGTTCCACTCTGAGTGGCTGGATCTTCGCAAGCAGCCCAACGCGTCCTGATATTGAGTAGCCCGGCGTTTGCTGTGCATCATCTGACGGCAGCCGGGTGTGTATTCGCTGGGTAATGATTGCCCTGTGCTTTGTTGTAGTGCGGCTCCAATTTCAAGGAAGTTTAGCCTGTGTCCGAATCGAAGCCTGTTCACACAATGGTGATTTTCGGTGCTTCCGGCGATTTGACGAGCCGGAAGTTGATTCCAGCACTCTACAAGTTGCACGCTCGGGGGCGTTTGAACTCGGAAACGCGCGTCGTTGGTGTATCGCGTAGTCCGTATTCTGACGAAAGCTGGCGCGAGCAGCTTGCCGAGTCGACAAAGAACTTTCTCGGCGATGACTTTAATGCTGAGGAGTGGGCAAATTTCGCGAAGTCGGTGCACTATTGCCCGGGCGATATTAAGTCCTCGGAGGATTTCCAGACTTTGGCTTCTCGGCTCGATGAGTTGGAGGGTGGCAAACCGTCGGAGCGAGTTTACTACATTGCAATGATGCCGCAGCTTTACGGATTAGCGGCAGAGCAGCTGGGCAAGGCTGGCCTGGCGGATGAGAGCAAGGGTGCGCGACGCATTGTGATCGAAAAGCCCTTCGGCACGGATTTGGCGACGGCGCAAGGCTTGAACGAATCGATTGCCAAAGTCTTCGACGAAGATCAGGTGTATCGTATTGATCACTATCTGGGGAAGGAAACGGTCCAGAATATCATGGTCATGCGTTTCGGGAACACGATTTTCGAGCCGCTTTGGAACCGCAATTACATTGACCACGTTCAGATCACCGTTGCTGAGGAAGTGATCATTGGGCGGCGGGCGGACTACTACGACAAGTCCGGTATCTTGCGCGATATGTTCCAGAATCACCTGTTCCAATTGATGATGATCACGGCGATGGAACCGCCTGCGATGTATGAAGCAAACGCGGTGAGAGACGAGAAGGTTAAAGTTCTACAGGCAGTACGACAACTCTCCGGTGGTGATTTCGCCGATTGTGGAGTACGCGGTCAGTACGTGGGCTACTTAGATGAAGAGGGCGTGGATCCGAAGAGTCAGACAGAGACCTTTGCTGCGCTGCGTCTGCATATCGACAACTGGCGTTGGAAGGGAGTCCCTTTCTACTTGCGTAGCGGCAAAGGGCTGAGTTGCCGAACCACACAGATTGTAATTGACTTCAGGCACCCTCCCCATTTGCTTTTTGCCGGGCATCAGGCGGAGCCACAACCCAACCGCTTAGTGATCCAAATTCAGCCCGCGGAAGGAATTCAGCTTTACTTCCAATCCAAGGTGCCGGACGCTGAAATGAAGATGCGGCAAAGCCAGTTGGATTTCCGTTTCGATGGCGGCGGCGCGATGCCAGACGCTTACCAGCGACTTTTGCAGGACGCATTGGAGGGCGACGCGAGCCTATTTGCACGTAAAGACGAAGTCGAACTGGCTTGGAAAATCGTTGATCCGATTCTATCCGCCTGGCGTAGTCCTGCTGCTCCCGCCATGGTGACTTACCCGCTGGCCGGATGGGGACCAGAGGAGTCTACAAAGTGGATGCACGATCAGGGACGCAATTGGTTTGACGTCTGTCCTGTCATTCACTAATTCTGGCTCTGAATTCGCTTTGGATGGGACCCGGTAGAAGAAATGACGCTTGGTCTCCAAGTTCAAGTGGCCAAGTACAAATAGCAGCTTTCGAGAACTAGGGTCGGTCACCTTCGTTTCGTTTTGCGTACACGGTAGACTGTCTCGGACATGAAACCGAGTTCTTGACACCGCGGAGTCACGACTCGACGTTTCTGTGCGACGCAATTTTCTTGGTGAGAAACCGGTCGTTGTGTTGCAGTCGTAGTTTTCGCGGCGAAGTTGATTTGACCTGTCGGGATAGCATGGTTGGCGTAGACGACATCGTAATCACGGGAGCTGGCTGTATTTCGCCGCTGGGCATCGGGGCGTTGGCTCACGAAGAGGCAGCCCTGGATGGCCGTTGCGCCGTGCGCAACTGGCTGACGCTCGATGACGAGCAGCGTTTGTCTTACTTTGCGGCTTGCGTTGATGGTTTTGAGGGGAAGAAATACGTGACTCCTCGCAAGGCGATCAAGGTGATGAGTCGCGAAGTTCAAATGGCTTACAGCGCTGCGAGATTTGCTTGGGAAGATGCTGCCATTGAGGAAGGCTCCGTCAGTCCGGATCGTTTGGGAGTCGTATACGGATCTGAGATCATTCCAGGCGATCACATGGACGTCGCAGGTGCTGTCGCCAGTTGTCGTGAAGGCGGTTCGTTCCATTCGAAAAACTGGGGAAGCCATTTTTCGAAAGAGATTTTTCCTCTTTGGATGCTGAAAAACTTGCCTAACATGCCGGCTTGTCACGTGGGCATTGCAGTCGATGCCCGAGGACCGAACAACACGATTGCTCAGGACGAGGTGAGTGGCCTGCACGCGATCTACGAGGCCATGAGCATACTTGGACGAGGCGGAGCGGACGTGATGATCGTGGGAGCGATTGGGAATCGAACGACGCCGACGCGCATGAGTTATCGGCTTCGCGATATGCACGATCAGACGTCGGCGGATTCTGATGACTTAGAGTGTAAGTGTGTGCCGTTTTCAGAGGAGAGCCGTGGAATCGTTGCGAGCGAGGGCTCGGTTGCGTTCGTGTTGGAAAAGCGAAGTCACGCAGTTCGTCGAGGCGCGCGGATTCTTGGACGTATTGCTTCGTGTGCAAGTAGTTGTGCAGCGCCAAAGCAGCCGTATTTCGGAAGCTGCGAGGCCATCGAAAACGCGGCTCGGCAGGCGTTAATTAGAGCCGAGTTGGAGCCGGAGGGGCTGAATCATATTTGCGCTCAGGGTTTCTCGGAAAAGAACTTGGATCAAGAGGAAGCGGCGGCAATCGCTTCGGTGGCAAAGGACACACCGGTGTGTGCACATTCAAGCTATTTCGGGACCGCTGGCGCTGCGTCGGGGCTGCTCGAACTCTATACCAGTCTGCTCGCGCTAAACCGTTCCAAGACTCTCCCAATACTAGGGCATCCTGGTGCTGAGTCGGCGAGCCGATATGGTATTCAACCACTTACGGGGACTGGGCCAGTCGAGTCGACCACGAATTGGTTCTTGAAATTGAGCGCGACTCCTTTCGGGCATGCAGCCGCTGCCGTGGTTGAGTCTTTCCGATAGCGGATGGACGTCGAGGCGTATTGGTTCCTGAAATGCGGCAAAGGACAACATCTAGCTCGCAAGTCCCATCGCTTGCGAAATGTTTTGGGGTGCGGGAATGAAAGAGCTAGAGTTCTTGCGAGTCATCTCGGACGAACCAGATGTTTGCTCCTACCTGCCGGATCGTACTGCGAGACTACCATTGTGCCTGCCGGTGACTCAAGTCACTGGCGAGCACTTGGATCTGATGCTGGAAAACGGCTACCGACGCTCGGGCGCCTTTTTCTATCGGCCCAGCTGCCCTCAATGCGCGGCATGTGAGGCAATCCGTATTGCAACCGTTGCGGTCAGCGATGAGGCAACTACAGGCGATTCGGCTGATGCAAGCGGCGTACGACCGGGCGCGATTGGGGCGGAAGATGGCATTCCCGTTTTTCGTCCCAGCCGAACTCACAAACGCACATTGCAGCGCGGCGAAAGAGAACTGCGATTCGAAGTCAATTTGCCAACAGTCGATCGCCAGCGGGTTGAGCTGTTCAATCTACATCGACGCGAACGCGGACTGGATCACGGAGACGCCGGTGGGATCACAACTTCAGAGTACCGAAGTTTTCTACTTAACGCCCCATGTGATTCGCTCGAGCTAAGCATCTGGTACGAAATGGAGCTCATTGCGGTGTCTATTTCTGATGTAGGCACGCGTAGCTTGTCAGCGGTTTATACGTACTTCGATCCGTCTTATTCGAAGTATGGACTGGGGACCTTGGCCGTTCTTAAGCAGTGGGAATTGGGACGGCAAACTGATCGCCGGTGGCTGTATCTTGGGCTGTATGTCGAAGCGAACCGCCATTTGAACTACAAGGCTCGGTTTCGTCCTCACCAACGGCGTGTTGGCGGTGAATGGCGTAGTTTCCACTAGTTGAACTAGGGTTGTTTATGCGGACGAAATTCGGATTCGTGATCTGGATATCCCGTGGATTGGCGATTCATTGGGATTTGTAGCCAAATGTTACACCGGGCTTCATCCGCTCTAGTGCCGGCAGCCGATATTGCCTAATGAACAACACGACGGTTCCTCTTTCTTAAGAAACGGCCGTGCGCAGCACCTCTCCGACCGCGCACGAACCGACGAGGCCGCACCCTGACGTAAGACATTGTTAAGACGCAGGGGAATCGCCAGGGAAGGATGGTTGGTGGCTTTCGGGTCGCCGGCCTTTCGCGGCGGAATCTCTCTAGACTCGTAGCTACGGCGAAACGAATAGACTCACTTCGACGTATTGTATCCAGAGCTCATTGAGTACCTTCCGCCATTGGTAGATAGCGAACACGCTTCGGTGTGTTTCGGAATGGAGAGTAGCATGAGCACTTTGGTTATGTTGTTAGTCCGCGGAGTCCTCATTCCGTGCATTCTAGCCGTCCCCTCGGACCCAGAGAGATTGCTCTCATCGGGTGCCAATCGAACGCCTGGCAGCCAGTCCCAGGCTAAAAGGCTTCCGCCACAGATCCCTCTGCCGGTGAGTCGAATCCGCGAGACAGTCGATCTGATTGAGCTGAATCATTTCTATGATGATCTCGGGCGGCATTCATATGACCAAGTCATTTTCTACGAGTGGTCGCACGACTATGCCCGCTTTCACGTGATCGCTTGGTGCTTAGTTGAGCAGGATAAGATGCGGTTGCCGCGTCGAGACCCAGGACGCGGCGATTACTTCGTGAATTGGAATGATCGCGACGACAAGGTGCAGCGGATTGTACGTTCGAAACACTTTCAAGAGACTTGGAGCCAAGTGGACCCCGAGCGTTCGAACCGTAAGCTGCTGCCAGAGAAGTACCGACTTTGCCTCCTTCCGCCCCGCACTTAGAGCTCGCGATAGGCTATTAAAGTACAGACGCCAATCCGGTAGCGACGCTCTCTAGTGCCGAATCCAGCGGCGGGCTTTCAGCTCTGTGCGTGGTAGGCTGTTCGGCGCTGCAATTGAGACTGGAATCCGCAGGCCGAGTTGGATGTTCAATCTTTTTTCTAGCTCGGCGCGAGTCTCTTCTGTGCATTCGACGACCAGAGAAAGCTCGGTCAGGGACTTGTCGCTTGTCACGTGGACTTGGTACTCCACTACGTCTTTAAGCTGTCGGACAACAGCGTCGATACTGCTCGGGAAAACATTGATGCCTCGGACGGGTACCATGTCGTCGGTTCTGCCTACGACCCCCCGTGGTAACCATAGAAATCCGCATCGCTCGGTGCCACGCTCTGCGATGACCACGTCGCCGGTTCGGTAACGTATGACTGGGGCTCCAACTCTCCCTAGCGATGTAAGGACGAGTTCTCGAAACGGCTCGTTTTGATCGTCGGCGTGGGATGATGCCTCGAGCTCGTGAGCTTCGATCGGAAGCAGTTCGGCGATAAAGCTGGTTTCGATGATGTGCAAACCGGGTTGATCTGGCCAGCCGAAGCCCCAGGGACCGACTTCGGTAGCGCCGCTGTGGTCGATCACTTGCGCTCCCCAGAGCGACTCCAGTTGGCTACGCAGTGATGGCACGCTGCCGCCAGCTTCCCCGGCGACGATGAGTTTCTCGATGCAGAGCTCATTGAGATCAAACTTCTCTTTCGTGGCGACGTCGGCCAAATGCAAGGCATACGAGGGGGTGCAGCACATGACGTTCGCTTGGCTTTGCTTCATGAACTCGAGTCGAGCAAGAGAGCTCAGGCCACCTCCCGGAATGACCATGGCTCCGCGGTCGATGCAAGCTTGATGCGCACTCCAGAAACCAATGAAAGGTCCAAAGGAGAAAGCAAGAAAGACCCGATCTTGCGTACCGATCTCCGCAGCCTCAAGCACATGTTGCCACGTCCAAGACCAGCGTTGCCAATCCTCTTCTGTATCTAGCAGCATCAGCGGACTTCCCGTGGTGCCGCTTGTTCGGTGAAGTCGAGAGTAGGCTTCTTGCGGAAACGTGTGATGGGCGCTCAGCGAGTTCTTCTCATTGGCGGCGCTTTCGACCAGCTCCGATTTCGTTGTAAAAGGCAGATCCTGCAGTTCTTCTAGCGACTTCAATTCCAGTTGCGTCGATTGGAGTTTCTCTTTGTAAAATCGATTTTCAGGCAGGATGCACGCAAACTGATGGTTCAGGTGCTCCAGTTGCCACTGGCGGATGCGAGATTCGTCCCAGGCCCAGGTTTGGCGGATTTCCGGCGGTTGCCACGAGAATTCAGTATTGCTAGGCATCGATAGAGTGGCTGTGATTTTGCAGGACAGAGAAATGCAGATGTGGTGATACTGCCTATAGCAGCGCGATATTATCGCGGTGAATGACTTCTTCGTAGGGGCAATGGCCGAGAACACTCTCGATGGAATCGGATTGTAAGCCGCGAATCTTCTCGAGCTCACTGTGACTGTAGTTAATTAGGCCGCGAGCGAACTCGGTCTCGTCTGGGTTGCGGATGGCTACGATATCGCCCTTCTCGAATGGTCCACGTACCGCTGTGATTCCGATTGCCAGTAGGCTGGGGGTTTGAGCCTGTAGGGCCTCTGTAGCACCCCAGTCGCAGGTGATCGAACCAACCGTTTGTGCTGAGAATCCAATCCAGCGTTTCCTCGGAGACAGAGCGCGATCTTCGGCTTTGAAGAGCGTGCCGATAGTTTCACCGGCTAGCACCTTTTGCAGGACTCCTTCGACACGTCCTCCTGCAATTACGACTGGAGCGCCGCTACGAGTCACGAACTGAGCAGCCTTCAGTTTGGATGCCATACCGCCCTTGCTGAGCCCCGTTTTCTTGTCGACGGCAAGCGCTAAAACCTCTTCATCAACTCGGTCGATCGTGTGCAGGATGTTGGCATCGTGGGTAGACTCGGTTCGCGTATCGAATACTCCTTCAACGTCACTTAGAATGACGAGTGCGGGGCGTTGGAATAGGCCTGCCACCATGGCTGCCAGACGATCGTTGTCTCCGAAAGTGGTCAGCAACTCGTCAACTGAGACCGAGTCGTTTTCATTGACGATCGGCACGACTCCCATCTCCAAGAGTGCAACCAGAGTGTTTCTTAGATTCAGGTAACGTTTGCGATCATCGAGGTCGTCAGCGGTCAATAGAACCTGGGCGGCGTGCCTCCTGTTTTCCGCGAGAGCGGCTTCGTAGGCTTGGATCAAGTGCGCTTGCCCGACGGAGGCGACAGCTTGAAGCCGAGCGAGGCTGCGCGGCCGTGACTCTAGACCGAGTCTACCCATTCCGGCGGCCACAGCACCGCTACTGACCAAGACGACTCGTTTGCCCGCTTCCATCATTCGGGACAATTGCTGCCCGAGTCGGTTGACTTGCCCGATGTCGAGCTTGTTTTGGGTTCCGGACAAAACCCGCGAACCAACTTTGACGATGATCGGATCCGAATCTGCGAGAAGACCGCGTTCTTCTTCACTTCGCATTCGACTGGTCCAATGAGGCTTGGTTAAAAGTGTAGGGAGGCGGCTGTGCCGCCGCACAGTGGATGGGGGATCTACCCGCAAGTGACCCTATTATCGGTTGTTTTGGGTGATTGAAACAGGTTGTGCTCGGCGCGCGTGTAGAACTTTTCAAAAAACGATTATCCCCAATCGGTTCGACCTGTTGCCGAAAGCGATCAAAGATGAGACTAAACGTACGGTGCTCTTCGGCAGCTGTCGCGAGTCACTGTGGGCGCTCAACGCGAAGCTTTTTTTTCGCCGGAGTGAATGTGCCCAACCCAGCTTAGTAGCCAGAATTGCGTTTGTTTGGAAGCTAGTTGACCATAGTGCTGGTGGCGGATAGGTTTCGATCTTATTGATCACCCAGCCGTGGCTCGCGACTGACGCTCTTATCTCCCACGAGAGCCATGCCCCTAGGATTCAGCTATGTGCGGTATTGTTGGAATCGTTGCTCAAGGGAATGTCAATCAAAGTCTATACGACGCGCTGACGGTGTTACAGCATCGTGGGCAGGATGCGGCAGGTATCTGTACCGACGATGACGGCAATTTGCGACTCCGGAAGGATAACGGACTCGTCCGCGATGTCTTTCAGTCAAAGCACATGGAAAAGTTGATGGGGCACATGGGGATTGGCCATTGCCGTTACCCAACCGCAGGCTGTTCGAGTTCGGAAGAGGCTCAGCCGTTTTATGTGAACGCGCCTTATGGCATTAGCCTGGCTCACAACGGCAATTTGACGAATTCAGATCAGCTCGCTGAGGAGGTCTACTCGGCAGACCGCCGGCATGTCAACACATCGAGCGATAGCGAGGTCTTGTTGAATGTGTTCGCACATGAATTGCAGTTGCGAGGTGCCAGGATCCCGACGCCGCAAGATGTTTTCGAAGCAGTAAAGCGATTACACCTTCGCTGTCGAGGCGCTTACGCGGCGGTGGCAATGATTAACGGGCATGGAATAGTTGCTTTTCGTGACCCACACGGCATTCGGCCATTGGTCTACGGGCAACGGAAATCGCACGGCCGAATCGAGACAATCATTGCCAGTGAGTCGGTCGCATTGGACTCACTGGGCTACGAAGTCATTCGGGATGTGGCTCCCGGTGAGGCGATTTATGTTGACCGTGATGGGAACGTCTTTGAGCAGAGCTGTGCAGAAGTTTCCAAGCTGAACCCATGCATTTTTGAGCACGTTTACTTGGCGCGTCCTGATTCTGTCGTCGATGGCATCAGCGTCTACAAAGCCAGGCTTCGTATGGGTGAAAAGTTGGCTGAGAAAATTCGGCGAATCGAACCCAACTTAGATATCGATGTCATCATGCCGATCCCTGATTCCGGCCGGACAGCAGCATTGTCGATGGCAGTGGACCTTGGCGTGAAGTTTCGCGAGGGGTTTATCAAGAATCGCTATATCGGACGCACGTTCATCATGCCTGGTCAGGTCGAGCGAAAGGAAAGCGTGCGTCGGAAGCTGAATCCAATCGAGTCTGAATTTAAGGGGCGCGTCGTTTGTCTTGTAGATGACTCGATCGTTCGCGGTACGACTTGTCGGCAGATTATCCAGATGGCACGTCAGGCAGGCGCGAAGAAGGTCTACTACTGTTCGGCGGCTCCACCGGTGAGACATCCGAATGTGTACGGAATCGACATGCCCGCCGCTCAGGAGTTAATCGCCCATGATCGTAGCGTGGAGCAAATTGCGGAGGAAATCGGCGCGGACGCACTCGTGTACCAGGATCTAGAGGATTTGATCGAGTGCGTTGGAGAGGGGAATCGCCGAATCGAGAACTTCGAATGCTCTGTCTTCGATGGCAAGTACGTTACAGGCGACATCGACGGAGGGTATTTGTCTGATCTTGAAAGAATTCGAAACGATGGGGCAAAGGCGTTGCGAGAGTCGCAGGCCGAACTGCCAACTTGACCCCGTTCAATCTCGAAGCTCTTGCTCGGCCTCTCTAGCGGTATAGTGCGGTTCGCTCCAAGAGCTAGAACGATTCGTTTTCGATGGCCGAAGCAACGTGGTCATGGTCTTTGGCAACCCCAGGAACAACGGACGTTACGTTGACTTTGGTTCGCCTGAGTTCGTCAATCTGAGAAGCCATTTGTTGAATCAAGTTGGCTATCTCAGTTGCCGCTTCTTCGCCAACTTGGACTGC
>JBGCCZ010000062.1:0-23517 GCA_045105035.1 Pirellulaceae bacterium
GTCGCCCGGATGATCAACTCACGACGATCGGCCGCGGGATTCCGATTCAATCCCCGCTCTGCCAACTCTGCATCGATCAACCGATCAACGGCAGCGGGATCCGTCGAAACTTCGTTTTGTGGAACAGGCTGAAAGGCCCACCAATCCGCCCCTGCATTGGGCTTGTGTTTGATCACGATCGCGTCGGGCCAGGCGGCGCCTGAGTCAATCCAGGCTTTCAAAGTTGCGACCTGTTCGGCCGAGAGCGGTTCACCCTCCAACGGCATCTCCGCTGGTTCCCCGCCGTGGGACGAAACTAGATCTATCAGATAACTGTCTTCTGAATCGCCCGGAGAAACATACTCGTTCTCGCGAAGGCTATCGAACGTCGCGATCGAGAATTCGCCCTTCTCATTGCCCGGGTAGTGGCAACGCAAACAATGCTTCTCAAAAATCGGAGCAATGTCTTGTTCGAAACTTACGTCACAATATGCACTCGTCTGCTGCACGAGAACGACCAACACGCAGAGGCTGAGTCGCAGAGTGATTCCGTAGCGATTCCATTTCTGGGAATTGCATCGCAGCGCGGAAGATTCGCATTGAGGTTTGCTCGTCATCGGTGCAAGACCTTATTAATTCCTAGAATTGGAATTTTGGGAAGGGCAGTGTAAGCATCAAACGGTGGGAAGTCATTATTGTAGATGATCGAGTCGCATAAAGGTGGACTGCGGTTGCACGGAGCCAGGGCAAGTCAAAGTTTCCACCTGCGATGTAAGCCCGCCCGACTCGTGGGCTCGCGCCCCTCGCGAAATCCCTCGCCGAGAGCTGGGAAGGAGTAGGTGACTCTTTGCGGTAGCTTGAACCCAACTTCAAACACTGCTTGGCCCTGAGCACAGAAAAAACTAGGATCCCCCGCCTAGGAACACGTAGGGCTAACCGACTGTGCACTGAGTATTTATAGTAGAGCCGCGATCCT
The DNA here is from genome assembly GCA_045105035.1 of Pirellulaceae bacterium. Lineage (GTDB taxonomy): Bacteria > Planctomycetota > Planctomycetia > Pirellulales > Pirellulaceae > Aureliella. The sequence continues at coordinate 956 of JBGCCZ010000062.1, forward strand.
CATCAGGTTTTTCGTGGCTCACACCGAAACATCAGCTCAAAGAACTGCAACTTGTTCGACAAAAATCAAATCATCGACTTTGTGATGCAGAACCCTATCGTTTGGATTCTCATCCCGATCCCTGCTGCTTTCCTGATCTACCGAAGGTATCGCCGCACGCAAAGGCGGCTAGAGCACATCAACGACCCACAATCCAAAGTGATGCTTTTCGTGGGGTTTGTCGTTACCGCAATACTCCTGGCAGTTTTCTTGATGTATTTCTAGCAAGCCATCTGAACTAGGCTGCAAATTCACAGTGAGCGAAAATGCCGGATAACGATGAGTTGCTGAATTCTGTCAGGGAACTCGTGCATGCCCGCATGTCTGGTCAAGGCGCTGGCCATGATTGGGATCATGTGGTGCGCGTGCTACGAACTTCTGAGAAACTCGCTGCAGAAGTGGACGCGGACCGCTTCATCGTTCGGCTTGCCGCTCTACTGCATGACATTGGCGACGCGAAGTTTCATGATGGCCAAGAGAAGTCGGGGGAATTCAGTCACGAAATTTTGGCCCAAGTTGGCGTAGACTCTACGACTCGCGAAGCAGTGATTCACATCGTCGAAAATCTATCCTTCCGAAAACGGGAGGTATCTGAAGAACTCACGCTTGAAGGACAAGTCGTTCAAGACGCAGATCGACTGGACGCCTTAGGTGCTATCGGTATTGTTCGCACCATCGAGTTTGGAGCTTGGAAGCAACAGCCCTTCTACCGCAGGTGGAACGACGCCGACTCAAAGGGATCAGACAACCAGCCAACCGGTGTCGGGCACTTTGCTGAAAAACTACTCCGCTTGCGTGCGACCTTAAACACAGAACCCGCGCGAGAGATAGCTTTGGAGCGTGAGCAGTTCATGAGAACTTTCCTGACGCAATACTTTGCTGAGATTGGCGAAGCCCTCCCTAGCGATCTGGCTAATTTCTTTTAGCTCGTAGCCTTGCCGCATGCACTCGTTCAATTTTCGGTCACGCCCACCGTATCTTGCAATAGATCACGGATGTTATGAACGAGCGTCTCCATCCGGCAAGGCTTGCTAAGATAAAGGTTGGCACCAACCTCGATGCAACGTTCGGCGTCTTCTTTCATTGCCAGAGCCGTCATCGCGATCACGGGTGTCTCCCTATGTTTCGATATTTCGCGGATCTTTGATATCGCGGATAGCCCATCGATCCCAGGCATTTGGATGTCCATAAGTATCAAATCCGGACTCAATTGATCCGCTCGCTCAATCGCCTCGCTTCCGTCCGTAGCAACGACAACCTCGTAGCCAACAGCTCTCAGATAGCTGCCCACGGCCGCGACGATGCTGGAGTTATCTTCAGCCAGCAATATTCGGAACTTACCATTCGAGTGAGGACGGGTCGGTGCAAGTTGGCTTTGGTCCATTCGATTCCGACCTTTAGCTCCCGCAATCTTCGTCCGGGCCTCAGTCGATTTCACGAAGGGAATTTCAACCACAAACCGGCTGCCGACGCCTTCCTGGCTCGTGACCTGAACGTGCCCGCCGTGCAGTTCAGCAAACTGTTTCACCAAAGCCAACCCTAGACCGGTACCTTGGTGTTGATTGGTCAACTCGGTCTCGAACTGTACAAAGGGTAAGAATAGTGAATCGAGTTGCGATTGGGAGATTCCTACGCCTGAGTCTTGAACGGTGAAACGGAGGTAATCTTCGATGTGTTTGCCATCCGGTGGAACATGTTGGACTGCCAGGGAAACCCTCCCATGATCCTGTGTAAACTTCACGGCGTTGGCCAGAAGGTTGATCAGCACTTGGCGGATCCTTCGCTTGTCCAATAGAACTTCAGGCAGGTTCCAAGGTACTTTGAGACTCAACTGAAGCGACTTCTTCTTCGCTTGCTGCTCAACGAATTGAAATGTTGCGTCACAGAGTTCTTTAACATCCGTGGGCGAACAGATAAGCTCCATCTGCCCCGACTCGATTTTGGCGAGGTCGAGTGTCTCATTGATCAACTCAAGGAGGTGGGCTCCGCTGTCTTCGATGACATGCAGTGAGTCCATCTGTTTTGGCTTCAACGGCCCAAAAATCCCTTCTCGGAGGCCTTCTGCCATGCCGAGTATCGCGTTGAGCGGAGTTCTCAGTTCATGGCTCATACTGGCCAGGAATTTGTCTTTCATTTTGGTGGCGGTAGCCAATTCATCGTTGGCTAACCGCAGTTGAGCTTCCGCAGCTTTGCGTTGAGTCACGTCCAGCATTACGCCATCCCATACGACGTCGCCATTCTCTTCTCTATGGGGTTGGCTGGTCGATTGGATCCACTTGAAGCCCTGATTGTTCGGTAGGATGAACCGAAACTCTTGTTTGAAAGCAGTCTGGTTCTCTGCCGAAAAGCGGTGGGCTTCGGCGACTCGTTCGGAGTCATCGGGGTGAATCGAATCGCAAATAGCCATAGGATCGTCAATGATGACCTGGGGCTCGAGTCCAAACAACTGAGTTGATTGGGAACTCGCATAAGTCATTTGCTGCGTTCCATCATTGCGCCAGACATAGCGATAGATCATCCCTGGAACGTTCTCCGTTATTCGCTGGAACCGAGCCTGGCTCTTCTGCAACTCAATTTCAGCCGTCTTCTTATCTGTGTTGTCTATGACGATACCGTCCCAAACCACGTCCCCATTCTCCAGCCGGATGGGTAGCGCTGAGCATTGACACCAACGAAGTCCTTTGACGGGAAGCTGAAGTCGAAACTCAACGATAAATGGCTCCAAAGTTGCTGCAGACTCTTGAACTGCCTTGGCCAACCATTCCAAGTCATCTCCGTGCACCCGCGACCATAGTCCGGAACGTAGAGCCTCTTCTTGAGAGAGTTCGTAAACCTCCGAAACTTGGGGACTGACAAAAGTGACTTCGTCCGCACCATCGGGGTGGAGCACAAAGCGGTACATTACGCCTGGAACATGCTCTGCAACCCTCTGAAATTTGTTTTCGACTTCCTGCAGGGCAAGTTGAGCACTCTTTCTTTCGCTAATGTCGGTCAGTGTTCCGATGTAGCCCACAATGCGGTTGTCTGAGCTAAATTCTGGTGCAACCTGCGCATGGACCCACTTGATGGAACCATCCTGTAAAATCAGGCGAGATTCGAAGGTAGTGATGTCATCCGGCTCTTCCCGATCGACCGCGCGCCGATGGTGAACTTGTAGCCTCTCTCTGTCGTCCGGATGAACGGCATCCATCCAACCGGTTCCAAGTGCAGACTCAGCGGGCCGGCCTGTCATTTGAGCCCATCTTTCATTGACGTAGATACAGTTCGGCGGTTGATCCATACGGAAAATGGCAACCGGAGCAGCACTCGCTAGCCCAGAATACTTCCGCTCACTGTTTTGTAATGCTTCTTCGGACGCTTTCTGCTCGCTGATGTCCCGCATGATTGTCGAAAACTTCTCGACTTCGCCAGTCGGGCCCTTGTGTGCAATGAGCACCTGCGACACAGGGAGCTCTTTTCCCTCTCCATCGAGGAGAGCGATTTCGCCTGACCAGCTACCTTCGCGAATTGCGACGGGAACTGCCTCCTTCAGCATTAACTCAAGAGCCCAATCCGGATGGCAGTCTGCAAAATCGTGTTTCTCCGCTTCCGAACTAAGGTCCGGACGAAACTCACGCAACCGCTTGTTATGCCAGAGAATTTCTCGATCTACCGACGCGACACCCACAAAATCTGATGTGGCTTCGAGAACAGACAAGAGAATCTCTTGCTTCGCTTCTAAGGCCTTGCGCTCACTAATCTCAGAATCGCATCCCACAAGCCGAACGGCCCTTCCGTTCTCATCGCGGACCGCATGGCCTCGCTGCAAAACCCAAGCCCAACTTCCATCGTTTTTCTGAAAACGATGCTCACGTTCGAAATAGTCCTTCAATCCAGTTTTGAGTTGCTCCAGATCGGCAGTCAATCCGTCCAGATCATCTGGATGGACACGAGAAAGACATTCTTCAGGACTGCAGCCAATTTCATCTAGTTCATAGCCACGCATCCGTTTCCATTCCTCAGAATAGCAAACAGAGTCGGTATTCAGATCCCAGTCCCAAACTCCCAATTGTGCTCCCTGGACGGCGAGCTTCCATGAATCCGGAGATAGGTCACTGGTTTGACCAACAGACGGGTTGGGTCGAGATGTCATGGTGTCTTCCATCCTTGCATGGCTGTCGTGCCGCACCAGAGGTGCACCAATCGGTACACATTGGCAATGGAGGGCGGCGGGGGGGTGCTCAATGTGAGTCCAGTTGACATGATGAGCGGTTGGGCATGATGCACTGGCGTCGTGGGCAGTCGAAGCCGAGTTGGATTGGACAGAAGAGTCGAGTAGCAACGGTGCATTCGCCAGTCTTCAAGGCGACACGCCGAGCCAACTCTAGTTCAATCACAACAAGCCATAAATTCCGGATCTCAGCTGCCTCTCGCGTTGGAAAATCCTCAGCCACATGCGAAGTAGAGTCCCGGCGAAGCAGACTACTTTCTGGTGAACAGAGATGATCAACCAAGCACAGCCACAGACGACGCAATTCGACTCGCTGGCACAACTAGGCGACGGCGCACATCCGTTGCATCAGAGAATTCTCGGATGAAGTGCATAACGCGTGATCGCAAATTAACGCATTTTGACATGCGACACTAGGTTGCCCAGAGGCAACTGGTTTCGGTCTGGCGTCATGCCGCCAACTCCCATTCTCGAGTGCGGCCGGTTGCATTTCTCCAAGGATCTGTCGTAGGCAGAGTGGGCGTCTCGCCGCCGTCCATTTTCCCCACCGATTCCGTTCTCTCGAACAAAAAGTGTTCCTCGCTCTGTTTCCGCATTCGGACTTGGATGGCACTCTCACTCACTACAGTCGAGTCAGTGGTAAATACTAGCGACGTTTCCTAGTTGCATCCGGTTCACCTTCCTGTCGCCGTTGCATCTTCTCCTGCGAATGCGATGTGCTTCAGGCAAATAAGAGCTCCTTCCCCTCAAGTCCGTCCGGGTACACCCTCTATGTCAGCCCTATATTGAGAGTAGTTTCCGAACCTTTTTCTGGGGCCAGAAGGCAGAGCCTTCAGACGCGAGGGCTCCATCAGGAAGGCAATTGGAAGTGCTTTGAACGCCACAACTTCAAACTCTGACTTCCCCTTAGCTTCTGAGCCGGCGGCTTGGATCGGTTATGCTTTAGAGTTCGAATTGGACTCAAGCTTTGCAAAAACGGGCGCGTCCTCCCTTCCCTGCACAACGAACCGACCTCCCTGAACGAGAAGCCAAGAATCGAGTTAAACACGCATGCTAAACCTCCTCTCCAAACTGCCCTACGTTCTGCTCCTGCTAGTCGCACTCCAAGCCGCCGAGTTAACTAGTGCCGCAGACCGCCCAAACATTCTGTTTATCTTCACGGACGACCACTGCCAACAGGCACTGAGCGCCTACGATGACAGCCGAATTGTCACACCCAACATGGACCGCATTGCACGCGAAGGAATGCGATTTGATCGATGCTATGTTACGAATTCAATCTGTGGTCCTAGCCGTGCGACGATTCAAACCGGCAAGTACAGTCACCTCAATGGGTTCATTCGTAACGGCAATAAATTCGATGGTACGCAGCAGACATTTCCAAAGTTACTGAAAACGGCCGGCTACCAAACGGCAGTCGTCGGTAAGTGGCACCTTGGCGAACACATGCCGCCCCAAGGCTATGACTATTCCGAGGTTTTGATTGGCCAAGGACCGTACTACAACCCACCGATGTTGAAGAACGGCGAGCGTCAGCAGCACACAGGCTATACGACGGAGATCATCACTGATCTCGCGCTAGACTGGATGCAAGACGCGCGTGATGAGTCGAAACCGTTCATGCTGATGTATCAACACAAAGCTCCGCACCGGAATTGGATGCCAGCTCCCAAGTACTTGAATTGGCTCGACGATGTCGAAATTGCAGAACCGGAAACCCTGTACGACGACTATTCGGGCCGTACCTCCGCCGCTTCGCTACAGACGATGACGATCAGCCAGCACTTGAACGAACGCGATCTCAAGTTGACTGGCTACGGAAAAATGAATGATGAGCAGAAGCAGACTTGGAATGCTGCCTATGGTCCCAAGAACGAAGCGTTTCGCGATGCCGAATCGGAGATGACCGAGCGCGAGATCATCCAATGGAAATATCAGCGATACGTCAAAGACTACCTTCGCTGTGTGAAGAGCGTCGACGACGGCATCGGACGTATGTTGGCCTACTTGGATGAAGCGGGCTTGGCCGACAACACGGTCGTGGTCTATTCGTCCGATCAAGGCTGGTACTTGGGGGAACACGGTTGGTTCGACAAGCGGTGGATGTACGAAGAATCTCTGAAAACTCCTTTGCTCGTCCGCTGGCCCGGAAAAATCAAACCGGGAAGCATCAACACCGACATTGTCTCTAATCTCGACTTTGCCGAGACGTTTCTCGACATCGCTGGACTCGAAGTCCCCGCCGACATGCAGGGGCGTAGCCTAGTTGAATTGTTCGACGGTGAGACACCCAAAGACTGGAGGAAGTCTTTCTACTATCACTATTACGAGAATCCAGGCGCACACAATGTGGCTCGGCACTACGGAGTTACGGATGGAGTTCACAAGCTCATGCGCATCTACGCGCTCGGCGGGCAGCCTCGAAACGACTGGGAATTCTTCGATCTTGCGAAAGACCCAAACGAGCTGACCAGCGTATACGGCGACCCTGCATACAAAGAAGCACAACAACGCATGGAAACCGAGCTAGCCCAGTTGCGTGAGCTCTATCAAGTTCCGTCCGATACCGACTTAGGCTCCCCAAGACGCAAGCAAAAGCGGAACTAGTCGTCGAACGTTGCAGAGTTCAATTGAGTTCCTGTGGCTGGAAGACGGAGAACTCTAATTGGCTGCCTTTGTAGATTCGATGAGTCGCTGGCACAAAATCACTTTCCTGAGCATCGAAGATATTTTCGACATAGCGTTGAGGATTTCGATCGAACAACGGAAAGCAACTGCTCTGAACCTGAACCATGATGCGATGTCCAACGCCAAAAGTGTGATGAATGTCTAGCAAATCAACGTCGATCCACTCCGGCGTGTTGGACTGCATCGGTTCAGGCTCGGAATACGAATGTCGATAGCGCGTCCGAATCTGCCCCATGCGGACCAATTGTTGGTAGCCGTTCATCTTGATTCCGGCCTTGTCCGTTTCCTGTGGCTCCCTATCCATGGGTAGCACGTCGACGATTTTGACAATCAAGTCGGCGTCAAAGCGGCTGGTCGAAAACCTCAACTTGGCTTTCAAAGGCCCGGCGATCGTTAACTCGCTTGCCAATGGTTCCGTAGCAAATACCAGTACGTCAGGTCGCTTTGCAGCAAAACGCTGATCATCCGTCATGAAGTGCTTTGCTGGAAATAGATTGAATTCATCGCTCTCGATGTAGGGAACGGGTTTCGCCGGATTGCTGTAGAACTCAAAGTACTCTTCCATCCCGTCGTTCACTGCATCCACAGTTACGTCGGGCACAAGCCTCGTTTTCTTGGACTCATCCAATTGCGGCTTGAGTGATTCATGCTCTGCAAAATAGAACCGACTGGGACGGATTTGGCCGCTGGGCGGATACTTCGCAAAGTCCAGAAACTTCTTAGTCCCCGTATCAAAAACGCGAGCGACTGCCTTTTGCTGAAGTGCGTCTCCTGACTTCGAATAGAGCCTGTTCGCGAACCAGTCCGCTTCGAGTTTCAGGTAGTTCGCATTGATCTTCGAGCCGTAGTAAATATTTCCAACATAGTGCTCCGACTCAGCTTCACGATGCTGTCCATGGGACCAAGGTCCCATCACGAAACTGACTTCGTTCGTCGACGGAGCGTCACTCAGCTTTTTGAACGATTGCAAAATGCCGTACAAATTTTGCTCATCATTCCATCCTCCGACAATCAGAGTTGGACAGCGGATACCGCTTAGATATCGCAACGTGTTTCGTTCTTGCCTGACCAAGTCATAGTTCGGATGCTCGCGCAAGAACTTCAGAAAGTAGTTCTGATCCGAAACGATACGATCTAGGTTCTTGAGAGGTCCCAGCCTAAGAAAGTAGGCGTAGCTGTCCTTCGCCAGTCCAAAGCGTTTCCCATCCGCCCAATAGTCGAGCTCATTTTTCCACCACGGACCCGGGTGCCGCCCGACTTTAGGTGTTCCAAACCAATCTAAGATGGGAGCGTATGCCAGGCAAAACAATCCGTTGCGCGTAAAGTCCTCGAAGTAGGTATCGACGCAAGGGCCTGCTGCTAGAGTTGCTTTGCTGTTTGGATGGCCGCTAGCAGCGCCCATTAGTGCGGTCCAACCCATGTAGGAGTTTCCGAATAGACCAACACGACCGTTGTGAAATTCAACGTTCTCGAGCAACCAATCAATTGTATCACTCGCGTCAGTGATCTCATCCGTTGCGTTAGCATCTGCCAAGGAGTAGGCCGGCTTTAGGTTCTCAAATTCCGGCTGACCATCGCTCATCGAACGACTTCGAAGATCTTGGTATACAAAGATGTAACCCGACTGCACCATTTCCGAGTTGTACATGATCGGATTGCGGTGTTCGGTCCCGTAAGGCCAGCAGCCATAAGGGGTGCGGTGCAGCAAAATTGGATAACGATTCCCATGATCAGCATCTGCTGGTGAGTAGATCGCGGTGTACAGGGTGACGCCATCTCGCATGGCGATACGTGTCTCCTGTTTTTCGTAGCGAAGCTGCGAATCAGGCGTAATTTGCTCCGCTGAGACTGATTCGCAAGTTGCTGTTGAAGCTGCCAACAGGGCGACAAACTGCATGAGAAGACGAGAAGCAACGGAATAACTTTGACGTTTCAACATTCGGCTCATCTCTATCCTTCTCTATTCTTGAACGGGAGGAAGTTCGAGGATTCTTGCCACACCTTCTCCGAGAATCTGCAACCGCGACTTGGAGCGGTCACAACGAATACCTTTAATCGCGCCCACACGCGGATTCCACGCAGCCACCACCCTCAAGTCGGAGCTATCGACGCACGTCAGCGACGACTCGCTGTCGGTACAAGCTATTACGAGTCGCTCATCGTTGCACACGATCAGCCCTCCTACGGCGTTTGTTAACATCGGAGTCGACGCGACGAGCCGACCGTCTTCAAGACTGCGAAGACTTAGCGAACCGTCCTGATGACCGCAAATCAAACGCCCAGCATCTTCAAGTAGACCGATAACCGAGACTGGAGATTCGTTGGCGAAATCGATTACCAGACTCGGTAACCCGCTCTCCGTCTCCCAACGCCGGATGGTACCGTCGACCGACAGCGAATAGACGGTGGCGTCTTGAGAGTCAAAAAGAAACTGCAATACCCAGTTCGTGTGTCCTACGCATTGCACCCGAGAATCCCCCGTACCCATATCCCACAGATCGAACGTACCCTCGCGAACAAATTCTTGGCTTATCTTCGACGGCGCGCCGGCAATCATCTCACCGCGATTCGATATGGAAACCGCCCGAACTCCGTAGCGTGTTGACGCACTCCAAACTTCCTTCAGCGAGTCAATATCTGCGACGCGAATACTCCAATCGTCGCTATAGCTAACTAATCTTCCCGACCCCTCAAAGGCGTCGATGGAGAAGATCTCCGTACTTTCCAAAGTGCGAATCGCCGTCGGAATTCCGGTTTGAGTATCCCAGGCAATGAGCCTGCCATCCCGGTGTGCGGTCACCGAAGTATTGGATTCGGCCAGGCAAAGTCCATCATTGAGGCCGCCCAACTGAGTCGCGTAATTCCGCCGGCATTCAATATCTTCGCTGCTGATTAGATTCACTCGGCCGTTAGCGTGTTCCACGACGAGCAGACCGCTCGTCGGCAACCAATGCAGACCAGCGATAGCCGGCGAAAAGCGACGAACGGGAACCCTATCGACGTTACCGGCGGTATCGACTTCGAGCAGGACAACTTGTGAACTCCGCTCCACGACTACACTGGCCTCGGGGCCAAGCACCGCGAGGGTATAGGGATCGCTAGCCAGGGAAGCTCCTGCGGCCAAATCCCTCGCGATCGACTGCCCCGAAATCGACTCGGGCAAGTCATCTCTACTGGGAATCAGCCAAGTGGTCAGCTGGCCTCGTCCATCAACGCCCAACAATTCATGTTCCATCCAAATCAAATCATTGACATCGTCGCTAGGCTGGGTGAGCGTGGAAGCGAGTGAACCGTCCACTAGGTCGATCACGAATACGGATCCTGAAAGACTCCCAGCCGCCGCCATCTCTCCATCCAACGAGACTCGCACTAACGAGACTCTCTCGGGCAATCCCACGGCCTGCTTCAGTTGCGTTGTTTCGGAATCCACCTCCAACAGGAAGTTTGCTCCAGTGATGAAAACCCAAGAGCCCCGTCGAGCATTGAACGCTGCCTCTCGAGTCCCGCCCCGTGTGTGAACGAAGCGTTTGCCAAGTCGACCAGATTTCAAATCGATTTGTTGCACCCAATCCGAGGCTCCGAGCAACAGTAGATCGCCTGCGTAAGAGAAGGTCAGGCTACTGTAGATTGCAGGCGGAAGGGCAAAGCTCTTTGTGCAAACAAGGGAATTCAGATCCCACAACTCGAGTTCTGACTCGGTCGTGATGACGGCAACGGTCGAAGTTTCGTCGTGCGTGGCCAGCTGTCGAATCGAACCGCTATCTTCGGTTCGGAGCGATGGCCAATCGAGTTGTGAACGCACAGAATCAACAAGTCGCCAGGCGTAGTCTCGGTCTTCAGTGGCCACGCGTTCTAGTTGTTCCAAAGAAGCGACACTATCACCACTTAGAGCATTGTCCCAAGCGGACTCCAGCAGCTCGCTTTTCAGCATCACAGCCAACTGCCGAGCGGCTTCATCCGCTCTCTTGCGCTCCTTGCGAACCTCGAAGAGCGAGTCGGAGAGTTCTTTAGCCTTTTCCTCGATTACTTTGTTGGCAGCTCGGACTCCTCCGAGGTTCTCTTGCGACTGATAGTAGCCCCACGCCACCGCTGTGAAGCTAACGATCCCAGCACAGAGCAAACTCGCCGCCGCAATCGCTGCGAACTGATGCCGCCTGACCCATTTCGAGACGGTGTAGACAAGCGACGGAGGCCGCGCCTGGATCTTCTCCCTGCGTAGAAAACACTCGATATCCGACGACAAATCAGCGACGGAATCGTACCTTTGATCCAGTTCCTTTGCGAGCGCCTTCATCGTGATCCAATCTAGGTCGCCGCGAAGGTGATTCGACCAAGTCTTTCTTTCGACTTCCGTTTGCTCACGCCAGGACTTTGCGGCACTCCTCGCAGTAAGACGCAGGCTTGGCGTTGGAGGTCGGACATCGCTCATCATTTTCGAAAGCTCAAAGATCCCTCGTTCAAGCAACTGATCGCGGCTGATCGGTGGACTACCGGTTAGCAGCACGTAGAGCAAAGCTCCCAGCGAATAAACGTCGCTCCGAACATCGGCAACATCCTGGGACATCAATGCCTGCTCTGGACTCATGTACTCCAGCGTGCCGACGATCTGCCCGTATTCGGTAAACATGGTTTTGTCGGTGAGCGACAGATGCATGGCTTTGGCAATTCCAAAGTCGATCACCTTGGCCAGAGGCTTTCCGGAATCCACTGTAACCAAGACGTTTGCCGGCTTAATATCGCGGTGGATAATGCCTTTGCGGTGTGCGTGGTGCACCGCGTCGCAAACCTGCTGAAACAGACGCAGCAGCTCCTGCACATCGAGTCGGTTCTCTTGGCAGAATCGATCGATTGGGATTCCGTGCACTAACTCCATCACGAAAAAAGGACTTCCCGATTCACTTGTACCCGCATCGATGACATTGGCAATCGACGGATGCCGCATCATGGCCAGTGCCTGCCGTTCCGCCTCGAACCGAGCGAGAATGGTCTTCGATTCCATCCCTGGTTTGATCAACTTGATCGCGACTTTGCGTTGAATGGGCGTTCGCTGCTCAGCCATAAACACTAAGCCATGGCCGCCCTCGCCGATCTTCTGCAAAATGCGATACGGACCGATCGAATGCGGTGTACCGAGGGCCGCTGCATCGTGAAGCTCTTGTGTCGTGTCGCCGGCCGAACCCATATCGGCAGCGGCATCGTTTGCACGGCCGCGCACATTAGCTCCGGGTAAATGAGCGAGTGGCTGATCGAAGGGAGAATCCTCCGTCACGTTGGCGTCCAGCAGATCCTTTAGCACCGGAAGCGAACTGGATGGATCTTCGAGAGGAGCAAGCTTCAACTCGGCCGCTCCACGCTCGGCAGAGTCTTCCAACGTATCAAGCCGGCGACTGCGCTCCGCAGAGTCGAGTTCACGGAGACACAGAAAGTGCTCTTGAATCCTGGCGAATTCCTCTGGACTCATTGCGGCTTCCCTGTCCACTCTGCCATCTTCTTCTTGATGATCTTCGAATTTGGGTGATCAAGCTGACCATGTCGCATAACCAAAGTCGCCAGATCCTTAAGGCCATTTTGGTAAGCAGCCTCAGCCAATGCGACATGCTGTTTGTCCGAGAGCTTTTTCTCCGAGCGAAGTTTTTCATACTGGGTCATGGCAGCGACTTGTCCTTGGCTTTCAAAGAGCTCGAAGATCTGTTCAACCGGATCAACTTCAGGCAGTCCCGAGCTCAACATCGCCAAGTGCTCTTCGTCCCCCGGTGCAATTTGATTCTCAATCTCAGTCGGAGAGCTAGTTATTGCGGAACTCGTCCTCGAGACGAAGGCCAAGCATTGAAGCTTTTTCTCGCTTCGCACAAACCACTTGCCATCGATTTGCGATGGAGCAACCCAGCAACGCCCGTCGACTAACTCGTGCTTGCGATCTACGGTGAGTTCACTGTCTGAGTTGTTGAGATGCATCACCGTAGACTGCCCCTTTCCGCCAAGGATCCATAGTTCGCTTTCTAGCCGAACAATATTCCCATCCCCGTAGCCTCGCCAGCGTCCCAATTGCTCTCCACTACGCACATCGAACGCAGTTAGATACTGCTCCGTGCAGCCGATCGCTATGGTGGAATTCAGCATCGTCCAGTTCGTATAGAAGAATTGCAACCTACGATTGAACCATGACTCCTCCGCAGACCATTTGCCGCTTTCGAAGACGATTTCCAGTCCCTTTGTCCCGCCTACTCCTTGTCCAGAAACAATGAGGCGACGGTCATCAACGACCAACGGACACGGGACGTTGGTCAGTCCTGGCTTGGCGAGTTCATGCTTCCAAAGCTCCTTCCCAGACCGATCTTCAATTCCCAACACATGATCTTGTGAAACGACAATCCACTGAGGCGTCTCGGCCAATTCCGCATAGACAGGAGTCGCATAGCTGAACGTCGCCACTGGAGCTCGCCAAATGACATCTCCGCTAGACGCATTGAGTTTGCAAAGTCCTCCTTTTTGGCCCGCCGCCAGGACAACAAAGGAGTCACTTGAACTTGGTGCCTTGGCGGGACTCGCAGAGAACCCAAACTGTACCGCGTCCGCATCGAACTTCTCGCAAAGGTTCGTAGACCAAATCTCTTCGCCTGTCTGGCTGTTCAGGCAGAAGAGCTCGCCCGTGAATGCCAATCCAACGAAACTGCCGTTCAACAGAAGCGGAGTCGCTTGAGGCGTCGGGCGATTGCCGCCAAAAGTCTCTTGATCCTCAAGCATGTCAGACTTTGTCTGGAACTTCCAAAGCTCTTTGCCACTGGCAACATCGAAGGCCGCAAACGAAGTCGTGAGTTCGCGCGGACCGCCACCTTCTGGCTTCTCGTCGTAGCCAGATGCGACAAAGATCTGGCCCTTGCTACCGACGACCTGCGACTGGCCTTCGCCGACTTCCTTCTCCCAGAGCGGAACGAGCTGAGTGTTCTTTGCGATTGCTCCTGCTGCTATCCAGCCTCGCGAGTGCCCGAACTGGATCCAGTCCTCGTTCTCTACCCGTGAAGCGAGTTCAGCGCCCACTGTAGAAGCCGTGCCACCGGATTCGATGTTCCGCAAGAGAGACAAATCTTCGGAACTCAAAAACCAAAATAGGGCAAAGAACATGCATACCGCTACAACAGCGACACCGGCCGTTCGGCTCCACGAATTCGAAGTCCCGTTCCAAGCTCTTAAAGTGCTCTGCATCGCGCAATCTCCTATAAGTTGGGAATGCTCATCCCTTAGTGGTTGGCTAACTTTGAAGACGAGTTTGCAACCAAGCCTTTGCCATGGCCCAATCACCGGAAACGGTCCTGCGAGAGAGATTCAGAATCTCTGCCGCCTCCGATTCAGTGAGGCCTGCAAAGTAGCGAAGCTCGATCAACTGCACTTGCCGCGGAGCGAGCTTCTGCAAGTCTACGAGAGCTTCTTCGAGTTCCAGCAGATCGAGTCGATGAGGGGCGACAGCCAGCCCTTCCTGCAGTTCAATCGCCGCTTGTCCACTTCCACGCTTCGCAGCCTTTCGCGCCCGAACTTGGTCGACCAGGATGCGACGAATCACGCTTGCGCAAGCTCCAAAGAAATGCGAGCGACTTTGCCAAGCCAATTTCTCGTTGCCGACAAGACGAATGTAGGCCTCATGAACAAGCTCGGTTGGATTCGAAGCATCTGCAGTTTCACCCGCAGATTGCTTCGCAGCGATCTTCTTCATTTGTTCGTAGACGATCGGAATTAGCTCATCGACTGCGTTTCGCTCGCCACCGGCGATGCGATTGAGGATGGTTGTGATCTGTTCCGAAGTCATAAAAATCGTCTGAAGCAGAAACGGATTGAGGATTGCGATTGGAAAGCGGCAAAGCAAGAACGTAAGTCCACCTGCCGTTGGTCACAATCTTAGTCGCGTAGAGTTGCGTGGATCTGTGCAACGATTTTCACAAGAAAATTCCTGAGGCGTTTCTCCCGCCATGAGTAGGGGCAGCAGTAGGGCAAGTCATTTTTTCAGTTTGGGCAGAATAGTAGACCGGCTGTCCCAGCCGGAATGCAGCATATTCTCGGCTCGGAGATCCGATCTACTCCGCGTAGATTGAATAACCGATTAGCCCAGGGGGGCAGCAGCCAACTGCTAGGCCCACAGGCTGTGGCTAGGGTCACCGCCGAGAAAAGTCCGCTTCACGCAAGATTGGGAAGCGGACTGGTTCGACTTTAATGAATGGCGGGAGAGTTCATAGAGACCAATTAAGATCACTCAATGGGAGCCTCCATGAATCCTCTGGCCTAAGCCGCTTTGTAAGCTTTCATACCGGCTAGCAAGCGGTCGTTCTCTTCCTCAGTACCGGTCGAGATCCGAACGCAGTTAGGGAGCTCCCAACGCTGCCCACCACTGATCAGCACGCCGCGATCGCGTAGAAAGCCAACGAGTGAGGCGCAGTCGTGCCCAACGTCAAGCCAGCAGAAGCACGTTACGCTTGGCGTCATTTTCCATCCCAAATCATGGAACGACTTTTTCCAAGTCGCATGAATCTTCTCGTTGTGAGCCAATGACTCCGAAAGGTGAGCGTCGTCGTCGACGGCTGCGATTGCACCAAGAATGCCAGGCATGCTGTGCGAGAGTCCGCCCAGCATATAGGGCTTAAGCCGATCCATGATCGATTGGTGCCCAATTCCGTAGCCAACACGCAGACCCGCCAGTCCATAGATCTTGGAGAAAGTCCTAGCGATGATGACGTTGGACCGAGTCTTCGCAAAATCCAGCGCAGAACTCTTCGTGCCACCATCAGCAAATTCAATGTAAGCTTCGTCGATAAACACCAACGCGTCTTTTGGAGCCGCGTTGGCCATGGCTTCGATCTGTTCGGCTGGAATCGTTGTCCCAGTCGGGTTGTTGGGGTTGCAAATCACCAACATTTTTGTGCTTGAGTCAATGGCGTCGATCGTCGCTTGCACATCGATGCAATTCTCGGAGCTAAGCGGCACCATGCGCCGTTCAATCTTCGCACCTGGGATACTACTGGCCGCATTTCCAATAGCAGCGTAACTTGGGTAAGGCTCCACGACCGAACCTTCGGTTGAACAGTATGCCCAAGCCGCAGCTTTCAAAATTTCCGATGATCCAACTCCAAGGAGAAGACCATGGGTTCCTTCTGGAGCCGGAGCGGGCCGAAGCGAAAGCCCCGGTTCTGGAGTCGCGAAAGGAAGTCCGTTGAGTTCACGGAGTCGCATTTCCAACACTTTGCTCTTCCCAAGCGGATAGCGTGCGAACTGCTGGGCGGCGTTACTGATTGCCGAGAGAGCTTTAGGGGATGGCCCCAGAGGATTCTCGTTGAAAAGAATCCGAGCGGGTGCAACTTCGGTCGTCTTCTCTTCTGCAGCCTCCGTCCGAAGTTCGCCAAGAAAACCTGCAGCCGCCAGCGAGGCAGCCGTGGACACGCCAGAAACAAAAGTCCGTCTAGATACAGTCATATCTCATCCTCGAAGTACGAAACGCGTCCGCCTACCGCAGTGAAGCGTTAGTAAATTGAGAGGATGTAGTTGTTTGCCTGTGACGAGCAGTGTACACCTTCTAGGCGTCTACTTACAAGCGAATGGGCAAAGAGCCCCGGGGCAAGTCAGAGTTTTAAACTGCGCCGACGAAGCTGGCGTCGTTCCGAGCGAGCCCTCGTGACCGAGGAATGTACTCCTCCACGGGCAAGATAGAACAAAGTAGGAGACCGAAATGAACGATCCAGCTGGCTGCACATCCATTGATCTGGAGATTCCCATCGAGGCCACAAGAGAGACGGTTTGGAATGCACTATTCGATCATACCAACGATTGGTGGTTGGACGATTTTCGAATGACCAGCCCCGACTCCACCGTTACCTTCGATCGTTCCGCGGGCGGAAAAGGGATTGTGGAGGAAAGTCGCGATGGCAGTTTTCTGATTTGGTACCACGTGCAGATGTACCTCCCGAGTCAATTCAAAGTCTACTTGAACGGGCATATTGCTCCCGAGTGGGGTGGTCCAACAACCAGCAGCCTTAAACTCGCCTTAAAAGAATCGCAAACCGGGTGCGTCCTTCAGATTGCCGATGCGAGACACGGCCATGCAGACGAATCGCAGAAGAAAACCTGCGAAGACGGGTGGAGGCAACTCTTCACGGACGGTTTGAAGGCTTTCGCGGAATCGCAGTAGCAGTCTGCAGGTTCAAATAGCCCATTCCACTGAGACTTGCGGATCCAAACACTCTACCAATTTTACAAAGCTCGCAAAACTCGCGCAATGAAGTTTCGACAACGGCATCTTAAGGAGCTATGAGTCTCACGCGTCTCTGTGCACGCGCCAAGTGCATGCCAAGTGAATGTTTGCCTTCGGATCTGAAATGGCGTTCTCCAAGCCGCGAACGAAGTTCTATAGCTGCCGAACTGTTTACAAGCAGGCCGCAATGGATCTACTTCGCTTCCGAGTTCACCGTGGGAACGAAGTCGCCGAATTCGAAGCTCACGCAGCCAAGCATTTCGGAAGTCGTTATGCAGTTGCGACACCGATGGCTCGAGTCGGCATTTACTTGTGCCTGCGATATTTCATTGGGAAAGGCCAACACGTTCTCCAGTCACCGTACACGTTGGCTGAAGTCATCAACATGGCCATGTGCGCAGGTGGCAAGCCCCTTTTTTCTGATGTTGACCCGAACAACGGGCACCTCGACCCGCAGAAGCTGAGCTACACACCCAATACGGGAGCCATGATCGTCACCCATCTGCACGGCATTCCTGCGGAGATGGATGAGCTCCTATCATTCGCACGCGAGCACGAGGTTCCCGTTATCGAGGACGCCGCTCAGTCTGCGGGTACGAAGTACAAAGGGCGGTTTGTTGGCACACTGGGCGATGCAGGAATCCTCAGCTTTGGAATCCTCAAGCAATTGAATGCCGTCTACGGAGGCTTGGTGTTAACGGACAATGGTGACCTTGCCAAGTTTATCCAGGAAGAGCTTGAAGCGTTCCGCGACATCCCTATCTCCACGTTGCTGGACAAGCTGGCCTACCTCCTGCGTCTGCACACCCTGTCAACCAATCCAACTTTCTCATGGTTGATGTTTCCACTGCTACGATACGGACTGCTCAACGATGTGAAGTGGATCAACAACATCGTTGCGGTCCAATCCGACACTCAATTGAAGCATCGTATTGACGACTGGTACAAACACCGGTTCTCGCCTTGCCAAGCAAGAATGCTGCCGGCACAGTTGCATCGCCTAGCGTCAGACGACGAGCAGCGAATCCAAAACGCTCGACGGTACTTCGCTGGTTTGAATCAGCTTGATGGCTTGACGCTCCCCAAAATCTCCGAGGACGCGCAGCCGACTTTTGCCTACTTTCCGATCCAGGTCAGAGAACCTCAGCAGTTGTTGCGTTGGTTCAACTTCTATGGACAGGACGTCGTAGCTCAACACTTTTCTAACTGCGCCGATCTGAGCTGCTTTGCACCCTTTCGAAGCGATTGCCCTGTGGCGTCAAAAGTCGCAAACTCGCTCATGCTCCTGCCAACTTACCCCGGTTACTCAAGTCAGCAGATTGAACGCAATATCAGGATCGTTCGCGCCTATTTCGAAGCCAGCCAACCCGCTTTCGATGCAAACGCGGGCCTAAATATTTGATTTTGATACGGCCACATAATTCCTACCCCATTCGGATAATTCGCTATGGTCTACGTGAATGACGCCCATTCAAAATTGAGCCGCACTCAAGTTCGCGCTGTCAAAAAGATCAAGTCAACTGCACAGCTTTGTCAGGCAGTCACAGAGGCTAATCGCGATGGGTGCAAGGTAAGCGTCTTCGGCGGTCGGCATTCGTTGGGTGGACAACCTTTTCGCACCGACAGCGTTTGTCTCGACTTGAGTTCGTTGAACCAAGTCCTAGACCTTGATTCAACGTCGGGCGTTCTCAGAATCCAAGGCGGATGTCGATGGCCTGACATTCGGGAGTTCTTAGCAAAACAACCACGCTCGGGCGAAAGAGCCTGGGAAATCCACCAAAAACAGACCGGCGTCGATTCCGTTTCGGTCGCGGGCTCAGTTTCCGTCAACGCCCACGGCAACGTCCTTCACAGCGGTCCCATTTCCAGTGATATTGCGTGGCTCAAATTGATTGGCCCTAATGGTTCCGAAGTCTACTGTGATCGCCGAGTGAATTCAGAGCTATTCGAACTTGCCGTCGGCGGCATGGGGCTCTTCGGAGTTATTTCGGAGATCGGACTACAACTTGTTCCCCAACAGAGATTCCTCCGCCACTCTTCGGTCGATCAAGCTCTCAATGTGATCAAGCTCTGGAGCGAACAGGATCATGGCTACGAGTACGGAGACATGCAGCTCAACGTCGATCCCGCTTCAAGTGGATTCCTCGACCTCGGTATCGCCAATCTTCGCGAACCAATCGGTACAGACCTCGATGTCAGTGGTACTGTATCTCCAGCAAAATGGGGGCAGCTTCTCACACTGTCCCATTTCGACAAGCACCAGGCGTTCGAGTGCTATAGAACCTACGCTTCGGAAGTCGACGGATGCGAGGAAACTCGCGATGATTTCCATTGGGACTTCTATCACGAGAACTATCACGAAGCCTTGGAAGCCCAATTTGGACTTCCACCGAGTAGCGACGTGCTGGCCGAGTTCTTCGTACCGGCAAGCCACGCGGAACAACTTTTACAAGTGGCCAGGACCGAGGCTCGGCGGCTGAAGGTAGACATTATCTTGGCAACACTGCGAGCGATCGAAGCCTGCGAAGTCAGCTTCTTGCGCTGGGCCAAGCAAGACTACGTATGTCTCGTGCTGGCAATGCACACGGAACATTCGACAACTTCACTTGCCCGGACGGATCAGTTCTGTAGTTCTCTCTGTGAGTTCTGCTGCCGCAATACAGGGAGCTTCTACTTGCCCTACCGCAAATTCGCGACCAGCGAACAACTCCAAGCCGCCTATCCCAATCTCGACGAATTCGTCCGCAAGAAGATGGATTACGATCCGGGCGAGTTGTTTGGAAGCGATTGGTTCGAAGCAATCAAGGAACGCATTGCCACTCGACAACCAACCGCCGCGGTCCTACCTCGAACTTGAGTTCAGCAAAGTCTGAACAAGCCCTAACCTTTGTCGTGCTTCCGCCGAGAGGCCAGGCTTCTTTGACCAATAGTCTTGCTCTTCGCGCAATCGCCGGTAGAGCCTCGCATCGCTGCGTTTGATGAGCATTGGACCAAATTGCAAGGCTGCTTGTAAGGCGTTGTCGCTATCAAAGCTATGATAGGCGGGATCAGAGAATTGGCCTCCATCATCACCAGAGTCACTTGGATGTCGAATTTGACTTCGATGAAATCGAAGTATTAAGAACAGCTTTTCAGTCAGAGTTTCCGACTCCAACAAGTACTGTTCGCGAAGCGCCCACTCACGGACAAGTTCGGGACGGTTGTTGGGCTGCAATACGACAGAAGCTGGCAAGCGTTCCGGGTGCTGCGCCAAGATACGAACGATGGATTCACCACCCATTCCGCAGATACTCAGCGAAGTACATTCTTCTGCTTCGACTGCCGCCAGCCCATCGCCGAGCCGGACATCAACGGCCAGTCCATGAAGAGTCTCGCACGAGTTTCGATACGGCGACTGCTTGTTCTCAACGGCGACGCCAAAATCGACAACTGAATCCCGCAGCAGAGACTGCAAAAGAAGGCCATGATCCGAACCAATATCAGCGTGTACTGATTGACCATCAGCCGCCGAATGCCGATTCGCAGAACACTGCCGATTCGCAGAACACCGTGTGTAGTGCTCTGCGATCTCGCGATAAACGATGCGTAGTCGTTCGTCCAAAGAACTGGCCTGAAATCGGCGGACTAGCCGCGGCGGGAACGGTCGGACGGTGCAATGCCGTGCATTTTCCCGCTTTCATCCTCTGAGGCAGTTCCCCCCAGGACGATGTCGAAATCGACGGACAATTCTCCAATCTTGGAATCCTCAATCGGCTTGAATTCCTTGATAATCGTATCCAACGACTTCTTATCACGCACGCCACGGAGAACTCCGTCCCGTTCGTTTTGCTTTTCACCCTTCACATACAACTGAGTCGTCAACACGCGTTTACCATGGGTGCTAATGCCAAAGTGAATGTGCGGCGTCCGCCCCGGATAAGGCACCGGCTTCACCGTGCGGAAGTAGTAGCGTCCCTGGGAGTCGGTGAGAAAGCGGCCGTAGCCTTGGAAGTTCGTATCGCGCTCGTCTCGCTTGCGATTGTCTGCTGAGTGCAAGTAAACACCTTCGTTGTCCACTTGCCAGATCTCCACAAACGCGTTTCGAATTGGATTCCCTTTGAGGTCGAGTACTTTGCCCGACAAATGGGTAATCTCGCCAACGGCTGGCGTTAGATTCTCGTTGATCACGATCAAATCATTGTCGGTGTCCAAAGGCAGTTTATCAGGATAGAACGGGCCTTCCGTCTGTGGGATGGTTGCGATGAGGTCGGCAAAGACACCCGGAGTCGCAAACGCGGCAGCGCCAAAACACGCTCCTGCCTGCATCAACTTGCGTCGCTGTCGAAGCTTTTCAATACTCACTTGAGAGGAATTTCTCAGCATAGGTTCTCTCCTGGGATCATATCCGTGGAAGGAATGCTCGGCTCAAGGCACATTCTGATACGAAGACTGCGTCAGACTCGCCGCGTGGATAACACAGGTGCATTCTACCTATACTTGAACACTAGGCGAGCATTCAAGGGTCGGCACCTCGGGAAACTTTTAGCAAAGGTCGCATACAGGCTTGAGAACCGTGCGTTGCAGCACTTGAGAACTTGCAAACGCTTGCCCCGCAGGCACGCTCTACACGTGACCGCGGCATTTCAACAAAGTAAACGCCCGCAAGCGGGTTGGAAATCTCGCCGGGGAATTTCACAACCGTAGCGATTTCCCCAACCGAGCCGATCTCGCGCCATATTACCTCCGAGGGCAAGGCATAGACTGCATGAGGGTCATAAGCTTGGGTGTTGAGGGTATTCCTCAGGCATTCATTCTAACATGGTGAAAGATGACTCTATCATTGGCACGTGCCGCATCCTATTCGAGCGTGTTTAACGCGACGATCCAGTTTCGTGGTGAGCGTTTTGACGCGACTGCGGCTGTTGCGGCGACCAATGCACCTTCAGCGGATTCGGGCGCGTCGATCGCGCTGCTGCGACAGATTCAAGAACTGAAAGAGTCATTGCGTCCGCTGCAGAACTCCAGTATCGGAACCCGCAGCACACGCACTTTCGCCAGCGCAAACACGACGTCTTCGGCGATCAGCTTCGGGTCCAGTGCGGTTCAGATGCAAAGCGTCAGTGAGATCAACACGGCGCCAACTTCCTTCACACACAACGGGCCTCAATGGACCGGGGCGACCAACATGTCCGCCTGGAGTGATCCTGGTTCGACAGCACTCGCCACCATCGGCGGTAGCTATAGCGGGGCCCAAGGCGACGACACACTCACTTTCCGAGTTAAGGATGGAGGTGAACGTGGTACGGATGATTTGCGAGTTGAGATCTTCGACGGCGCCGGGCAAAAAATCGACACGCTCGATATCAAGAAGGAAGACGCGACGTCGACCGTCTACACTCTTTCCAACGGGCTGAC
>JBGCCZ010000063.1:0-15633 GCA_045105035.1 Pirellulaceae bacterium
TCGAGTTGCTTCGAGTTCATTTGTTTCGGCACATTTTCTGGTAGCTCTTTTGCTCTGTGTAGTAGCTCTCCCACAGGAAGGCTGGGCTCAGCGGAAATCCCCGCGCCGTGACTTGCAAAATCGTTGGGAGTTCATGCCCGATATTGGCGCGGATTTTACTCCTCAAATTGATAGCGATGAGCGACCGACGTTGGAAGTGAGTGCCATTCGGGCCCCTGATTTGCAGACGCGGATCTACGCGATGCAACGAGTGGTACAAGATTCGGCTCGAGAGCCTGAGAATCGTGAGGAGTTGTTCGCGGCTGTCGTTGAGCAGTTGCAAAGTGACGTTCAGACGCTGGACAATCGGCAGGCAATTCTTGCAACGACTTCGGCCGCAAGAACTTTGGCGAATAGCAAAGCTGAGATCGAGCAAGTTTACAACTTGGTGAAGTCGAAATCGTTTGCGGCCAAGGCAATCGAACTGGACTTGGTCCGCCTCGAAAGTGGGCTTGCCAGAGATGCTTGGCGTGAGCGGCTGAAGGCAAAGAAGGCCAATCTTGGCGAGCTGCTGACGGCTATCGACGGGATCGCAATTACCGGAGACAGCAGTGACCGAGCTTCATTGGAGTCGTTACTGATGAGCGAATCTACTCTGTTGCCAATTCAGCTAGCTACCTCAAAAGCCCTCGGTCAGTGCGTCAGCGAGGGGCTGGAGAGTTTTGCGGATTCACTGTTGGATTCCAATCGCCCTGAAGCTTCTCTACTTGCCACAAACGTCTTGCAAACACATTCCAGTCCGGATGCGCTTCAGTTGATGGAGAAAGTCCTGCTCGGGAATAATGCGCAGGCCCAGGTTACTGCCTTCAAAACAATTGTGCGAGCCAATTTCGGGCGTGGAAAAGAACTCGCTAAGCAGTACATCAAGCATCCCGACGGCAATATGCGCTACGCCGCGGTGCAAGTGCTCAATCAAGATAACGATGAAGAGAGCGTGAATACGCAGGCTCTTGCTCTCGATGATACTAATTTGAATGTGCGTACAAAAGTTCGCAACAACCTTATTGGCAAGGCCCGCGTCAAGGAGCTTCAGCCACTGATCGACGGCATCATCACGCACTATTTGGGCGGTGAAAAATGGGAGGGTATTGAGCAGGCGATCAACTTGTCCGTAGCACTCAAACAAAACAAGCGAGCTCCGCAGTTGGTCGAGTTACTTGACCACCCGAGGCCTGAAATTTTCGTACGCGCCGCTTGGGGGCTGCACATGATGCGGCTTCAACCTGAAACGTTGGATTCGATCTACGCTGTTGCCAAGCAATGGGCTGACAAGATTGGACGATTTGAAGCGATTGAGTTTGACCGCGAAATCACCATCGGCTTTCTGTTCCAAGCGCTGGGCGTTCATCGTTATGAGCCTGCGAGTGAGATGCTGCTGAAGTTTGTCCCCAAGGATCGTCGAATGCGGGACATGACGCGGACTGCGGCGATCTATGCTCTCGGCCTAATTTGGGCGAACCAGGAGAAACCGGCCTTGGTGCAGCAACTAATCGGCCGGATTCGTGACGATGGTCTGGATGCAGACCTAGGTACCGTGCGTTATGTCGCGGCAGTCAGTCTCGGACTCGTCGGTAATGAGTCGAATTTGGGTACGCTTGAGTATGCTAGCTATCCAGAGCCGGATCCAATTGGCAAGGCTGCGCGTTGGGCGGCGGGCTACATCGAGTCGAAGCGTAAGTAGAACCGCTCGCCCGGCTTACCAGTCGTACTGGCTTTCCAAGAAGCCCGGGCTGCCACCCTGAGATGGCTATTCTCGGTTCCGCGTTCATGGGTAAAATGGCTGCGGCTCAGTTCGAGTATCGCTCCGTTAGACATGTGGCAACGCATTTGTTTCGGACGATAGGTTTGGCTGATGTCGATCGGCTCGATCTGTTATTAGCCCGTTTCTTCGCATTTCCCAATTTCCCTCCATTGGTAGAGAGATAGATCATGACGCTAGCGCGTTTTCTTGGCACTTGTGTTGTTCTGTTCACCGGTTGTATTGCGGTAGCCAAAGATGCTGCCGACGCCAAAGTGACTCATAAGGTTTTCTTTGATGTCGAGATTGATGGCAAAGAGGCTGGCCGAATTGTGATGGGGTTGTTCGGCGAAGATGTGCCGAAGACGGCAGAGAACTTTCGGGCTCTTTGCACCGGCGAGAAGGGCGAAGGTAAATCCGGTAAACCTCTGCACTACAAAGGCAGCGTCTTCCATCGAGTGATTCCGCAATTCATGCTCCAAGGTGGAGATTTTACCCGTGGAAACGGCACTGGCGGAGAGAGTATTTATGGCGAGAAGTTTGCCGACGAGAACTTTAAAATACGACACGGAACTGTTGGCAGTTTGAGTATGGCGAATGCTGGGCCCAACACGAACGGTTCTCAGTTCTTTTTGACGACTGTCCAAACGCCCTGGTTGGACGGAAAGCATGTTGTCTTCGGTCGCGTTATTGAAGGCATGGAACTAGTCAAGAAAATCGAAGGACTCGGTTCTCGGAGTGGTCGCACCCGATCTGCCATCACGATCGCAGATTGCGGCGAGTTGAAGGACGACAAAAAGGCGGCGGAGTCGAAAGGCAATTAGCCAAACTGACTCGGCCGAATTGCTTCAGCCGGAATAGAATTTACAACCTTAGTTGTTTCGTGCGGGAGGCGGTGAGCTTCCCGCATCGCATTTCAACCCTTGCTTTTCCTGTTCATTTCAAGAAATCCGAGCGTCTCTCTCGGAGAAGGATTAATTCCCTTGCCCACAATCAAGACCAACCATGGTGACATCGAGATCGAGCTGTTTGCGGAAGAAGCACCGGTCTCGACGGAAAACTTCTTGGCTTATGCCAAAGACGGATTCTATGACGGGACGATATTTCACCGAATCATCGACGGCTTTATGATTCAAGGCGGCGGTTTCGACGGGGACCTCCAACGCAAGACGACGAACGCTCCCATTGCGAACGAAGGTGGAAACGGCCTGAAGAATGAGAAGTACACTTTGGCCATGGCTCGTACCTCTGACCCCGATAGTGCGACGAGCCAGTTCTTCATTAATACCGCCGAGAACGGGTTTCTCAACCGAGAGGAGTCGCAAGATGGAGTCGGCTACGCGGTGTTTGGCAAAGTCGTGTCGGGAACAGAGGTGGTCGATGCGATGGGCAAAGTTGCCACCGGTGTTCAAGCTGGGATGAGCGACGTTCCCAACGAACCGGTGACCATCGAATCCGTCACTGTCGAGTAGCTTCAGAATGAGTCGGCTAGCCAGCGATGTTTGGCCAGCCCATGGTGTTTATTGCGGGTTTCGTTGGAGGACCTCGCTGAGGTCCAGGTTGCCGTCGTAGATGGCTCGACCAATGATGGCGGCATGGGTGCCTTCCTCAACTAGGCGGCTGACATCGGCCAGCGTTGTCACCCCGCCGGACGCGACGACAGGAATGGAAGTCGCAGCTCGCATCTCGGCTAGCTGCTCGAAATTTGGGCCGGCCAACATCCCGTCTTTGGCGATGTCGGTGTAGACGATTGCGGCAACTTGGGAACTCTGCTTAGCGATTGTTTGTGCGAGTCCAATGGCAGTTGTCGTTGAAGTTTCCAACCAGCCTTCGGTGGCAACCATTCCGTTTCGAGCGTCGATGCCCAGCACGAGTTTGTCCGGGTACTTGTTTGCCATTTCGATGAACCAGTCTGGTTCTTTCAGTGCCCGAGTCCCGACGATCACGCGTCGAAGTCCCAAGTCCAACAATCGGCGAATCGTTTCCTCGGAGCGAACGCCACCGCCGACTTGGCAAACGAGTCCAGTTTCTTTTACCACTCGTTGGATTACATCTCCATTGACTTGACTGCCGTCCTTTGCACCATCAAGGTCCACTAAGTGGAGGTACTTGGTGCCCGCCAGTTTCCAACGCACCGCCATTTCCACGGGATCATCAGAGAAGACGGTTTCTCGTTCGTAGTCACCTTGTTGCAGTCGTACACAGCGACCACCAAGAAGGTCGATTGCAGGCCAAATTTGCACTTTGCTTTGTTCCTAGTCTTCGTGTTATTTACTGTTCAGTTGGCTCGTCGTTGAGCTTCTCAGGCAGCGCTGAGCGTCGGTCAACATAGGGTTGGACCTCATCGTCGTCCCAGTCCCCCTCCTCTTCATCAACGGAGTTCTGTTCGGATATGCCATCTGCCGCAGACTCAATGGGTAGTTCGATTTCTTCTCGCTCTTCCTCGGACACGATACGGTAGCCGATCGCCAATGCGGCAAGGAGTAATGCGCCGATCAGGTATCGTCCAACTTCAGGGATCACATCCGGTAGTAGCGTAAAACCGGATAATGGTTTCCAGATAGCCCGGAACAACAGCAGGCCGAGCCACACCCAACTGGTCAGGTCGCCCAGACGTGCGATGGAACGGAATCGACCTAGGAGGAGGCTCATTGTTGTCGCTGATACAAGCAAAACCCATCCGAGCGGCACGATGGCTTGCCAACCGACGATGCCGCCTGCAACTGCCATCGCACCAACCAACTGACGAGCACCATTGGTCTCTTTGTCATGGGCAAACAGTGAACGATCGAAGCCCTTGTACAGCAGCGGTGCAAGTAGTCGGGCAAGCGCAATTCCAGCCACGACTCCGCAAAGAACTGTCGTGAAAGAATCAAGTCTCGATTCAATCGGCCCCACAGGTGGAGCAGCGCGCCAGCGCACGATGACCGCCTGGGGTAGAGCAAGTACCGAAATCAAATGCGGCAGCAAAGACCAAGCGTAGAGTCGCAACGGGACGACCGCACCCTTGAGGGCAATCAAGGCGGCACCGATGAGTCCACTGAGCGCGAATAGGTAGGTTCCGAGTCGCCATACAAGGTCTGAGGAAACGGAAATCCTGGCGAGTCCGCCCGCTCCGATCAGGTTGCCGGTTACTCCTGGTAGATTCCCGCCACTGGGCAAAAATTCGGTGCAGTAGACGAAGAAAAATATCACCGCGACCGCAAATTCTACCAGTGGATATTGAGCCGAAATGGGTAGCCGACATGAGCGGCATCTTCCGCGCAGTCGAATCCATGCCAGGACAGGAATGTTGTCGGCTCCGTCGATTGGCGTCGTACAAAATGGGCATTTAGAGTTGCCACCTAGTTTCCGACCGAGGGGAAGTCGATAGGCAACAACATTGAGAAAACTTCCGATCGACGCTCCAACGGCAATGAACCAAGTTGCCACGATGGCATCTAGCAAACTTGAAACCAAGGCCAAGCCCCAGTCTGTGCCGTAGGGGCGGCGTGAGAAAGTGAAACCACCGATGATGGTTTGGACTGCCACGTATAGTAGCAACGCGCCGAAGAGTCCCAGCACCGTCCAGCGGTAGGGCCAGTTTGGGTGGCGTCGTCTTCGAGAACGCATAGAGTGGCAGTTTGTGAGTCAAGTTAATGCAACGATTGCAGACCGTCCAAGCAGCTTTGGGCTGTTCGGCCGGTGTGAGGGGACAAGTATAACCGCTTGTCTCACACCGGCTATTGACCCGAGTTTTTAGCGCCGGATTTATCCGGTTCCTTGTTTCAGGCTTCTCTGTCTGCTCGAGTTTTGTAGTTGCATCGAATCTAACCCGAAGGATATCAATGGAAATATCGGTACCAAACCACCGAGTTCGGGCGGCAAACGAAAAGGACGTCAACGAGGATGGTGAGTTTGTCGTTTACTGGATGACCGCGTTTCGCCGTCTGCGTTACAACTTCTCATTGCAGCTCGCCCGAGACTACGCTTGCGAATTGAAGAAACCGCTGGTGATTTTGGAAGCTCTCCGAGTAGGGTATCCGTGGGCGAGTGATCGGCTGCATCGTTTTGTGTTGGAGGGCATGGCCGACAACCGTGCGCACAGTGACTCCACTTCAGCGACTCACTACGCGTACGTTGAGTCTGAGAAGCAGGCTGGACAAGGACTGATTGAGAGTCTTTCTCAGAAAGCGGCAGTCGTAGTCACAGATGACTATCCGTGCTTCTTCATTCCGCGCATGATCCGAGTGGCTGCTCGGTTAGTAAGCTGCAAGTTCTTGGCTGTAGACTCGAATTGCCTCATGCCGCTCGCACATGCGGAGAGAACTTTTACGGTAGCGCACTCCTATCGCCGGTGGATGCAGAAGGAGCTGCCAAAGTTTTTGGAGGAATTTCCCGAACCCGATCCGCTGAAGAAAAAACTACCGAAGTTGAGAGAAAGCAGTCTCCAGCCTTTTTTCAAGCAGTGGCCTGAAGCAGATTTAGACCAACTACGAGCCCCGGATGGTTTAAGGTCGCTGCCGATTGATCACAGTGTCACGCCGACTGAGATCCATGGCGGTGCGGTAGAGGCTGGCAATTTTCTAAGTCGCTTTATCAAGCAACGACTCCAAAGCTACAACACTGATCGCAACGAGCCCGATCAATACGGATCGAGTGAGATGTCACCCCACCTCCATTTTGGTCACATTTCGCCGCACGAAGTGTTCCACCGTGTGATGGAAGTCGAAGGCTGGACGCCCGCTCGATTGAATAAGCCAAACGGCAAGGTGAATGGGTTTTGGGGGGTGAGTGAGAACGCGGAAGCCTTCCTGGATCAGCTCTGCAGTTGGCGAGAGATCGGTTTCAATATGTGTTGGCGAGAGCCGGGTTACGAGCGGTTGGATTCGCTCCCAGATTGGACGCAAAAGACGATTCACGCACACGCGGATGATCCACGCGAGTACATCTATTCGTTAGAGCAATTTGAATTGGCCGAGACGCATGACGAGATTTGGAACGCCGCGCAACGACAGCTTGTCACGGAGGGGCGGATTCACAATTATCTGCGAATGCTGTGGGGGAAGAAGATCTTGCATTGGACGGCGAACGTTGAAGATGCCCTGGCGATTATGGTCGAGCTGAACAACAAGTACGCTTTGGATGGTCGTGATCCCAATTCCTACAGCGGCATCTTTTGGGTTCTCGGCCGTTACGATCGAGCGTGGGGCCCTGAGCGTCCAATCTTTGGAAAGATTCGCTACATGACTAGCGAAAATACTGCCAAGAAGCACAAGCTAGGCAAGTACTTACAACGCTACTCATTGAAACTCAAACAGAATTAGCAAGCCGTCGTTCACGTGGAGTGCTCTTTGACTTCGGACCAAGTATCCTGAGTTTCCCCCTTCGATCTTGGTTTGGTCGTAAAGAGCTTGCTAGGATCGATGCGGACGTTTGTTAGTTGACTCCACGGGAAATGGATGGAATGAGTTCCACAGAGATGCTCCGATCGATTTGGAAACCAGGGCGTTTTACGGAAGGCGGAAACAAGGCCGATTCGAATCGCCAAACCAGTTCCAGCCTCCGATGTTTCGTTTTTGGCGTTGTGCTAGTTGGACTGTTAGCGTCGAGCGCTCGGTTGGTGGCTCAAGAGCGCCCGAACGTGATCGTGATTTTGACGGACGACCAAGGCTGGGGGGATCTGAGTATTCACGGCAACTCGAATCTATCCACTCCGAATATCGATAAGTTGGGACGCATCGGAGTTCGTTTCGACCGCTTCTATGTTTGCCCGGTTTGCGCTCCAACGAGGGCCGAGTTTCTAACGGGACGCTATCACCCGCGTGGAGGGGTCCGCGGTGTTTCGACGGGTCGCGAGAGATTAGACCTCGACGAAAAGACGATTGCTGAGCACTTCGCATCCGCAGGCTACGCGACTGCGGCCTACGGCAAATGGCATAATGGTATGCAGCCTCCCTATCATCCGGTTGCCCGCGGGTTTGATGAATTCTACGGCTACTGCTCAGGGCACTGGGGAGACTACTTCTCACCGCAGCTCGAGGAGAACGGAACTCTGGTGCAAGGTGATGGTTACATTGTTGACGACTTTACGAATCGCGCGTTGGACTTTATTGAGTCGAATGCAGCTCGCGAGTTCTTTCTTTATTTGCCGATGCCCACACCGCACGGACCAATGCAAGTGCCCGACGAGTACTGGCAGCGTTTCGAAGATAAGCCGCTTTCAAAGCTGGCCGACGACGATGTCGAAGAAGATCAGGATTTTACGCGTTCGGCACTTGCCATGGTGGAGTGCATTGACCGCAACGTAGGCCGCATCCTGACGAGACTGGATCAGTTGTCTTTGGCCGAGAATACGATTGTGGTTTTCTTTTGTGATAACGGGCCGAACAGCTTCCGATGGAACGGAGGGATGAAGGGCAAGAAAGGATCGACGGATGAAGGCGGAGTGCGTTCGCCATTATTCTTGTGCTGGCCGAACGGTATTCGTGGTGGGCGATTGGTACCTCAGATAAGCTCCGCTATTGACCTATTGCCGACACTCGCTGAGCTCACGGGCGTGCCTTTGCTCGGCGGCAAGCCACTTGATGGAGTCAGTCTGGCTCCGCTGATCAAGGGGACGATTGCCTCGATTCCGGATCGGATGATCTTTTCGCATTGGAATAAGAAGGTCAGTGTGCGAACGCAACACCATCGGTTGGACGCGAAAGGCAACTTGTACAATATGCTGCTCGACCCTGGTCAAAAGAAGGTCGCGAACACTCGGGAGCCGGACGTTGCTCGTGAGTTGAATCGCTACGTCCGAAGGTGGAAGAACGAGGTCTTGACTGAGCTGGATGACGACAAGCGTCCTTTTCCAATAGGCCATCCAGACTTTGCGTTCACCCAATTGCCTGCTCGTGACGGAGTTGCGGAGGGCCGAATTGAACGATCAGCAAAGGCGCCCAACTGTTCGTATTTTACAAAGTGGCTAACATCCGCTGACAAAATGACATGGGATGTCGAAATCCTCGAGTCGGGGAACTTCGATGTAGAGATGTACTACACCTGCGCGGAGGATAGCGTCGGCTCTGAAGTCCGGCTTCGCCTAGGTGACCAAAGTGTTTCGGCAGAGATCACGGAGGCTAACGACCCTCCGGAGGTTGGTGCGGAGCATGACCGGGTTCCTCGTCGAACCCAGTCCTTTGTGAAGGACTTCAAACCGCTAAAATTCGGCCGGATCCAGCTCGAGGCTGGCAAAGGTACCTTAGAGCTTTCGGCACCTAAGCACGCCGGTGACTCATCCATTGACATGCGTCTGCTGATGTTCACCCGAGTTCGCTGATCCGTCGAAACCTGGTTGTCAGGCGAAACAGCGATGCGACACAGAGACTGGGTGGATAGAATGTGTTCAGTTGGTTTTTCATCGTGTGTAGATTGCTAATGACCCGGGGACGCGGGTTTGGGGTGAGCTTGAGTTGGCATCGAGAATAGATCTGTCGGACAGGGAAGATGGTCGGCTGGATTTGCTGCGTTCCGTCAGCAGTGTGCGAGGCGAGGCGTTGCGACTCGTGCGCCGGCGTGCAGTATTGAGATGGGTCACTCTGGTTCTCGTGACCGCTGCTGTCGTGGTTGCGTTGGATGTTTGGCTGAGGCGAGAAGAGATTGGACTCCGCTTTCTCGGCTGCTTCGCTTTTCTTGGCGCTGCCGCGTTTGGAGTTTATCAGTGGCTATGGAAGGCGTGGAAGTTTCAGCCTAGCAATCAAGAAGTAGCGAACTGGATAAGCCAGTCGGACCTCGAACATCGGAACGAGTTGGCGACTGCAGTCCAATTGTCAACGCTCTCACCAGATGATTCTCGCTACGGTAGTCTCGCAATGAGGCGATTGGCTCTCGAGAAATGGTTCCAGCAGAGTGCTGAACCTGAGCTTATTAGCCTATTGGACTACCGTCCATTCAAGGCCGCTTTGGTCGCGAGTTTGGTGACGTGCGCCGTCTTAATAGGATTGGTTTGCTATGCGCCACGTCGATCAGCGCTGGGGGTGGCTCGTCTTGCAATGCCATGGTCGGCGATGGAGTGGCCGAGAGAGGATAAGTTGCAGTTTTTGGATTTGCCAACTGCAGTGGCGTTCGGCAGTGACTTGCAGTTGGAAGTCGTCGATGCTCAATCGCCGAAGCCGGCATCGATTGAAGTACTCACTAGGGAGTTGCGTGGAGAATCAGGAGTTCGTTGGTCGTCCGAAAGGCGATACTTGGCGAGTGGAATGGGGCGTGTGGCTGTAGCGACGATTCCCAGCGTGGAGCGAACACTGGAAGTTCGAGCAGTCGGAGGAGACGATCAAAAGATGGAGTGGAGGCGTATTGAAGTCGTACGGCCTCCGGACATTATGGATCATCAGTTCTCTATTCAGCCGCCGAACTACACAGGATCAAGCAAGATCGAAACTGACGCGTATCGGATTGCTGTCCTGGCCGGCTCGCAGGTCACGCTGGAAGGCACTTTTAGTGCTCCAGTAGCTTCGCTGAAGCTTCAGGCAGCGGCACGATCGGATGTGGGTTCGACGCAGTCTGAGTCGAACGGGAACGGCTCTCCCGCTAGCGAAACGCTGGCCGAAGCAACTCCATGTCTGACTCTGTTCGGTGAGGGGCGAAGGTTTCGGATCGAGTCGATTGAAGGAGGGGTTTGGCAGGCGGCGAGCAGTCTTGATTTTCGGATGCAAGTTCTTACGGATGGTGGGTTAGCCGTCTTGCTCCCGAAGCTCTGGTCGGTGGATGTTCGGCCGGATCAAAAGCCGGTGGTTCGTGTGGCTCGTCTGCCGCTAACTACTTTGGCTGCTTCGGCAATCGTGAGTGTGAGTGCCGAAGCTACGGATGATTTAGGGTTGGTGCGAGTCGAGATGCAGGGGCGTTTCTTGGGGCAAGAGTCAGGGCCAGAATTGCCGAGAGTAGAGCAGGGCACAAGCACGCGAAGTTCTGAGTTCGGTAGTGAGCGTGGATCCCGGATTGCTGAATTTTCGCAGGTTGTATGGAAGCGAGAGGGAGCTGGCGATCAGGCACAAAGGCGTGTTCCGGTCGTGGTGCAAAAAGTTGTATCAGATTTGGTAGGTATGGGAGGGGCGATCGAAGAGGGGCAAGAGCTTGAGCTGTGGATTGAGGCATTGGACACTGCCGGGCAGGTAGGGCGAAGCACTAGTCAGCGGCTGCGGATCCGGTCGAGACAGGATGTGCTTCAGGCTATCGAGGCCAAGGAGCGAAACGTTTGGCAGAAGTTTCAGGAGTCTCTTCAAGCACAAAAGCAAAATCTACGCTCGGCAAAACGTGTCGTTCAAGCTGTCGAAGCGAGTCAGCGAGTCAGGGCGGAAGATGCTGCGGCTCTAGGGGTGATGACCCAGGTTCAGAATTCGATTGCCAATCAAATCACAGATCCAGAGAGTGGTGTGCTCGCTGAGGCTCGAGAGCTTCAGGACTTGTACGAGCAAAACAGGCTGCAGGATTCGACTCAGGCAGCCGGAGCGTTGGAACTTCTCCAAGCACTGGAGTCCCTCGCGGCGCGGGCACTTCCCGAGTCTGTACGAAGCAGTCTGGCCGCCAATCGCTCGGTGAATCTGGACTTGGGGCAAGGCGATACGGGGACCGCTTCCGCAAGCACGCAAGAGGATCTGCGGGAGATGCAAGACGCCTTTGGCGAAACGGTCGAAGAGATGCAGGCGATTCAGGGATCCCAATCCGCGTCGGCATCCAACCGGGAGACGCAGGGCAAGCTTGCTGCGATATTGAACAACCAGCAGTCGCTCCTGAATCAAGCTCAGGAGTTTCAGTTGGATGCGCTAGAGGGTCTGGGACCGGTCGATACGAAACGCAGGTCTGCGGCTTTGTCCGCCGATCAACTCGCATTGGCAGAAGAGGCACTAGAAGTGTTGCAGGATGCGATTGCAACAGCCACTGAATCGTCTACATCCTTGAACGCTGAAATCGCACAGGGGCTTCGAGAATCGGGACTGAGTGATCGCATGCGTCTGGCGGCTGAATCGCTGGCCGAAGAACGCACGGATGTCGCTATGGAGCGGCAACGAGAGGCGATTGCAATACTCCAAGGAGCATTGCAATCCTCCGATCCAGCGGCGTCTCCGCCAAATCAACGTCTGAGTCGTCAAACGCAGCAGCTGTCCGAAGCCGCTCGGCAACTTTCATCGCTGGCCGATCAACAGCAACGCCTGGCGGAGAAAATCGCTTCGACCACGAATCGCAACTTGGAGGCGATGCGCTCTCAGCAAGAAAAACTAGCGGCTGAAGCAGATCGAACGACTCAGGAGTCTCGTGGCACGATGGATGCGGAGACTGAATCACTACTGGATCAAGCGTTGCAAAACCAACTCGACGCAGCGGCGGCTTTAGCAAATGAGGATCAGCCAGGTGCGACGGATTCGGCAGCTCGAGCTGCGCGTGATTTTCAGTCGGCAGCGGAAGAAGCTGAGCAGAGAGCGAATGAGCTGATGGAGCAATTGCAACAAGAAACGCGGGGGCAGGCCGCGTATCGTTTGGAGGAAGAGTTGCGGCAAATGGTAGGGGCGCAGAACGCGATCATGGATGGAATCGAAGAGCTCGTTGAGCGGGCCGTCCTGGGGGCCAGCGAGAGGGAGCTTGCTGAGGGGCTTGCCTCAAGACAGGGGACGGTTCGCCAGCGAATTGATTATGTGATCGATGGCTCCGAGATGCTGGAGGAGGAATTGCCTGGGTTTACTTGGGTGCTCCAGACGATCGCGGCGGAGATGGCTCGATCAGAAGCAGCCCTGCAGCGTTTTCGGATTGAACCGGAAGCTCAGTCTGCGGCTTCTGCAGCGCTCACGAAATTGAAATTGGCCGCCACTGCGCTGCGTGAGAACAATGAACGGCAAGGGGAACGTGCGGCAGCAGAGCCTGGTGAAGGCCCAGATGATAGGCCATCCGAAGCGTCTGAGTCAGAACGCAAAGTGCCTCCATTGGCGAGCCTGAAATTGCTGCGCGGCCTGCAGGTCGACTTGAACGAGCGGACGGCCAAGGCTGGCGGAGGCGATCGAGATGCTGCTTGGAAATTGCGGCAATTGGAAGCTCTGTCAGTGCAGCAAAAGGAACTCGCGTTGCAACTGGAGTCTATACTGGAAACGAATCCTTCAGATTCGTCGGAAGACAAGTGACTAGGAGTCGGCGCGTGATTCATTACATTGATGTTGAAGGCAGAGGAATGTTCTTGCCGACTCATCGCGTCGCGGTTCGCTGGCTGCTCTTTTTCTCTTTCGTCGGGTTCGAGTTCGGGCTACCCGCGACGATGGCGCAGGACAGTGGCGGTGAGAAGAAGGGGCGTTCGTCGACCTCATCGGAACTGACCGAAGGGCTCCTTGAGCTACTCGAAACGTCGCCTACATCCGGCACTTCAAATCAGGCGGCGGATTCGCGCGAGGGTGTTGAGATAGAGCCGAAAGACGTCGGCTTGGAGTCCGAAGATCTTAACGAGCAGACGGACAACCCATTCGCGGCTGTACGGCAGAGTATGTTGATTGCGGCCGGGTATCTCAGCAAGGGAGTGGGGGGGACGCCGACTCAGACGATTCAATCGGACATCGTTTCTCGACTCGATGAACTGATCGCCAGTCTTGAATCAGCATCACAAGACTCCCAGCCTCAGACTACGGACTCGTCGGAGAATACGGAGAGTTCTTCGACTCAGGAAACATCTTTCGAAAAGCGCGAGACGACGGTTGAGGTCAACGAGCAGGCACCTTCAGAAGACCAAACCGGAGGCGAAATGCAGCGAGACGCGCCGGGGCAAACGGGCGTCGGTGCGAAGGTAACGCAGCAGTTGAAGAGCCCACAAGCGTTGCAGCAGGAGGTTTGGGGGCAGCTTCCGGAACGCGTTCGAAAACAGATGCAATCCAAAATGGTTGAACAGTTCTTGCCCAGTCACCGCGAGCAGATTGAAGCTTATTTTCGCAAGCTCTTGCAAACGGGGACACGAGGTCAAAGCGATTCTCGGAAGAGAGA
Source organism: Pirellulaceae bacterium (assembly GCA_045105035.1). GTDB lineage: Bacteria > Planctomycetota > Planctomycetia > Pirellulales > Pirellulaceae > Aureliella. The sequence continues at coordinate 13,754 of JBGCCZ010000063.1, forward strand.
TCGCTGATGAAAGTCCCGTTTCTTGATGAACGAACGATTTTGAATCGACGGCATGCTTTAGCCGCCGGTTCGTTCATCGGTCTCAGTGCTGGCTGGGGGCTGAGCCGGAGTGCGAATGCCGCGGATGGTCTCGAGCCGCGTTCGGACCTCGATAGCTTGTACGATGCGAACGTTGATGGAGCGATTCGGGATGGTCTTAAGCTTTTAATATCTCGTCAGAACGAGGATGGTACATTTCAATCCAAACAACGCGGCCAGTGGGTCGGCGTCGTTTCCCTAGCCGGTTTGGCGTTTCTCAGCCGTGCGGTCCAGTCGGGTTTTGGCGAAGCTGGCCAAGCTCTACAACGAGCAGGCAAGTACGTTTTGTCGCAGGTTCAGCCAAGCGGCTTTATGTCGGCGCAAGGGCAGACTAGTCACGGTCCGATGTACGATCACGGCTTCGGAACCCTGTTTCTTTCCGAGCTATACGGCATGGACGACGCGTTGGAGATTCGACCTAAGCTTGAGCGGGCTGTTGATTTGATCGTTCGCACGCAGAACGACCGAGGCGGCTGGCGCTACAACCCAGCGCCGGCGGACGAAGCAGACTTGTCAGTGACTGTCTGCCAGATGATGGCGTTGCGGGCGGCTCGCAATGCGGGGCTTGGCGTGCCCAAAGAGACCATCGACAAAGCGGTCGGGTATGTGCGGCGGAGTCAGAATGCGGACGGTGGCTACATGTATCAGTTGCACGGGGGAGCGAGTCGTTTTCCGCTCACAGCGGCCGCCGTAGTAGCACTCTACAACGCAGGTATCTACGAGGGACGCGAGATCGAAGCAGCCATGGATTACCTGAAACGGAACATGGGCGGTAACAAGCGGATCGAACGCAATAATTTTTACTTCTATGCACACTACTACTCCGCGCAAGCTTTTTGGCACATCGGCGGTGATGCTTGGGAGGGATGGTATGGCAAGCTAAAGAATGGATTGCTGGGACTTCGCAATGCCCAAGGTGGTTGGTTCGACTATAACAGTACTGAGTATGGTACGGCGATGGCTTGTTTGGTTCTCAATATGCCCCGCACCGTGCTTCCGATTTTTCAACGCTAGATCGACCAACGCGAGGTCGGCGCGTCTCACTTCGATTAGACCGAAGGCCTCAGATGATCGCCGCTATGAAAAACAATCTTTCTACTGAGCCGATGAGTGGCTATTTGCTGGTCGTCGCTCTTCTGTGCGTGAGTTTGTGTGGTTCAATTGCTCACGCGCAGGGTAGGCGAGGAGCCGATCGCGGAGTGCAGAAGTTTGAGCTTCGGGCCGATCACCTCGGCCTAGTTTCCACGGCCAGTTTACAAGATGACGTACTACGAATCGTTGGACCGGATAGGCAAGCGACGGACTACGTGCGCGAGGGACGATATGATTCTGCAGATGGCCGCTGGCAGGGATTCTACAGTCGTGAACTGAGGCAGGTTCTACGCTGGCCGACAACGAACTCAGGGAATATGCAGATCGGTGATTCGCAGCGAGGGACTTTAGTATATCGCACGAGCCAAATGACTCTTAGTCCGCTGAACTCCGCTGCCTCTCGGCCTTTTTCGGGGCAATCGCAGCAATCAAGAATAGCGCGGCGACCAGTATTACCTGCAGAGCCAATTTCGCCCTCACCTCAGATCGGTGGTGGTGTTGTTACAGAGTTGGTTGTGAGCAAGCTGTTTGATTTGGTGAGCAAGTCGTTGACTTCAGATCGTGTCGCTACCAAGAGCGAAATGGTGCGATTGGGTGGGGTCGACGCGTCGGGAAGGCGTCGGTTCGTCTCGCACGACAGTCGACTCACCTTGAGTGCTTCGTCGGCACGTCGTGGATCAGATTGGTTGGTTACTCCGGTGGGCGGAGGG
>JBGCCZ010000064.1:0-2568 GCA_045105035.1 Pirellulaceae bacterium
TACCGTGCCGCAAGGGCGGCTTTGATTTTGGGGAGGACGTCGCCTTGGTAGGTGAGGCCGTCGTCGCCTGTGTTGTGCTCGCCGAGTGAGTGCAGAAGTTTTCCGTCAGTGCCGTAAATCAAGACGGCTGGGATGGAAAAGATGCCGAGCTTTTCGCGTATGTCTTCATCGGGCATGGAAGACAGAAAGTTCGGGAATGTGGCCTTCTTAGACTTCAGGAACTTCTCAACCTGGGGTGCGTACGACTCGGCTGGCTTCTTCTTCAGGCCGATGTAGTCCACATTGAGTGCGACGCATTGAACTTGGTCTTCGAATTTCTGGCTGAGCGCGACCAACTCGGGGAACTCCTTCATACACGGGATGCAAGAGGTGCTCCACACGTCGAGCACGATGATTTTGCCGTTCTCCTTTTTCATCCACGCGTTGAGTGCGTCGTAGTCGGCAACCTGCAGTTTGACTGACTTTTCTTTGCCTTCAGTTTTCGCCTTAGCGTCGTCGTCGCCGTCCAGCGGCAGTCCGGAGTTTGAAGAGCTGGCTGAACGGGTTGATACGGGATAGACGCGGATCGTAGAGCGACTGCGATCGAGGTTGGATTGAGGTAGGGTGATGCCGGAGCCCTTCATTTCCCGAAATCGTTGTTTGAAGTTGATGCCACCCGGTAGTGTGATGCCCGATCCGCCATTGCGAATGGTCATCCCCGACCCAATCGTAATACCGGAGCCGGTCATGCCCGAGCTCCACGTCATTCCCGAACCGAGTGTGATCCCTGATCCGCTCATGCCAGATCCGCTTAGACCTGCCGTGCGGTCACGTTTCTTGAGCCGAGGAATGGTCTCCGTCGGAGGATTGCAGCCAGCCATAAGAACGGCAAAGCCACAGAGTGCAGCGCAGAGTCCACGCCAAGGGGTTGGCGTGGAGACGCTTGAGATTTTGTAATTCGCGTTAGTCATCTTGGAGGAAACCACCGTAACTTTGGAAAGCTTCATTGATCTTATAAATGGATAGGAGCGAAGGGTGAATTGCTCAGCGCACTTGAGCTGGCAGTCGAGGGACAGCAAGAATTACCGCGTCAAACGCGAACCGGTTTTATCGCTAGAACGTCAATCTTATCTCGCGTTTTGCTGACACGCTACGCAAAGTGGTGGGGAGATGCGAGCAAAGGCGCGATTCTGCAAGAACCTGCGAGATTTTTGCGGCCGCCACTTTGCAAAAAGCTCCTAAGCCGGATGGGCTGCAAATTGCCTGCGGAGGAATGTCGCCAAGCCGCCGCCGAGTATTCTACCGGGAAGTCGGCAGGGCCTGGTGGGGACTAACTTGCTAGTCCAGGGCAGGTCAAAGTTTGAATCTACGCTAGCTAGTAGCCCGGCTGTCCCAGCCGGAACCCAACAAAAACCACGGCTCGGAGAGCAGCCGTGCCACTCTGTGCAAGTTGAAACTTTGATTCGCCCTGCTTGCTATTCCAATTCTTCCAGTCCGTTCAGATCCGCGCGCAATCGCTGCAGGACTCGGCTCCTGGCCTTGTAGACATTCCAGCGTGAAAGTCCGAGTTCCTTGGCCACTTCGTCCGGTGAGCAGCCGTCGACTGCGGTTCGCCAAAACGCCTGCCAAGTTGTCTTTTCGAAGTGTGTTCGCATAAGAGCCATCGCGCGGCCGATCACTTGCTTCTGCTCGGCAGCCAAGTCGCTCTGTCCAGCCGCCGTCAGCTCCTTAGCCAGTGAGTCCTCGCTGGCCAGAGCATCTTGGTTCAGGACTTGCATGTTCGTGCTCCCGCCCCGCGCTGGAGCAGGGTGGTCGACAGCTTTGCGAATGAAGTCAACGCATTTGTTGCGCGTGATTCGGCGCAACCAACCTCGAAAACTTGCGTCCGGTTTGAGAGGATCAAAGCGAGCCAAACCCTTCGAAACAGCCAGCATCGTTTCTTGGACAACGTCTGCCGCGTCTTCGGATCGTAGCTTGCTTTTTCGCGCCCAGGTGTAAACGAGTGGTCCGTAAAGCTGAACCATTTGTTGCCAGGCAGCATGATCGCCACGCTCGGCCCGCAAGAGCAGCGATGGACAAGTGGATTCCGAATTTGGGGCTGCCGTCGAAATGTTCAAAAGGAGTCTTTTGTCTATAGAGTGGTGAAGCCGCAGTTGTGCGCCATGGAGTGCACGCAGGAAATTCTGGAGCACTTCTAGTCTAACCAATTCTGATTGCGCTCTTGGCCCTGTCTTATGGACATCCCTTAGGAATCACGCAAGAGCTGGCTGAGCTGCTATGAAGCGATAAATGCCGACTGGGGCAGCTTTCACTAATTCCACAAAAAAGGTGTCCAACGCTCTCGATAGGCTCCCTATACGCACCAGTTTTTAGGGAGAATAGACGCATGATCGCTCAGAAACAGCCTTGTCTAGACGCCGATACCATCCGCGAACTGCTCGATGGCCGATTGCCCTCGGAGCGATTCGAGTTGGCCTTGGAGCATTTGGATTCCTGCGAAAGCTGTCGTAGCCAAGCAGATTCGAACAGTCAGATTTCCCTTTCCGCAAGCTGGTTGGAGCCGGAGAGCGAAGTAAGCGCTGAACCCAA
>JBGCCZ010000065.1:0-62613 GCA_045105035.1 Pirellulaceae bacterium
GGCAGCACGACACCCGTCGTTGAAGGCTCCAGCGTCGTTGCCTGCGTCGACCACAGCGGCAAAGTCCGCCGTCTCCCAAGTTCGCTACGCGACGTCCGCTTAGCCAGCCCCGATTGAACCGCGGTAGCCCCCCGGACGCTACCGAACTTAGAGAGCCCCATGGGTCTAATAAAACCCCACCGGCTCGCTGGGGCTCCCCCCCTCCCCATGACACGCGCGAAACGCGCGAAACGCGCGAAGGTAACTTGTCACTGCCTCTCTCCGCCCTCTTCAAAAGCCCCGTGTCACCTCCCCGTTCCGAGCTTCAAGCGAGGGATTCTGGGGAGGTCGGACGTCTCAGCGGCCGGGTGGGGACGTCAATCAATCGGCCTGCAATTTTGTGGCAACCACTTCGGCGGCTTGAATCACGCGTAGGACATTCTCGCTCATGATCTTGTGAATGTCGGATTCCGAATAACCGCGATCAAGGAGCACTTGAGTTAGAACCGGGTAAGTCGAGACATCGTCCATCTGCTTCGGCAGTCGGCCAACTCCGTCGTAGTCGCTACCAATACCAACGTGCTCGACCCCAGCCAGTTTGACGACGTGATCGATGTGATCGGCTAAATCATGCACGGTTCCGCGAGGCACGGGATACTTTGCGCGGAAGGCAGCTGACTCTCGGCGTATCGACTCTTCGTCATCACCATACTTTTCACGCAAGGCACGCGTGCGTTCAAACATATCTCGTGTCGTCTTAATCGCTTCCGGCACGACAAACCCCGAATAGAAGTTAATCATCACAACACCGCCGTCATCGGGTAGCTGCTTTAGTATCTCGTCAGGCACATTTCGCGGATGATCCGCGATTCCACGAGCCGACGAGTGCGAGAAGATCACGGGTGCTTCGCTGATATCCAACGCGTCCTGCATCGTCTCAGGTGATACGTGCGAGATATCGACAAGCATGCCCATGCGATTCATTTCGCGAACAACTTCCTCGCCAAAGGCACTCAGGCCACCACTCTTCGATTCATCGCTGCACGAGTCAGCCCAGTCGAGCGTGTCGCTGTGAGTCAGTGTCATGTAGCGTGCGCCGAGCTTGTACAGTCGACGTAATTTCTCAATTGAATTCTCGATCGAGTGCCCGCCTTCGACGCCAATCAGTGAAGCAATCTTGCCTTGCTTACGGGCTTCGATGATGTCGTCGTAAGACTCCGCATACGCGAACACATCGGGATACTTCTCACACATGGCCTTGACGATTTCGATCTGCTCGAGCGTCATTTGGTGGGACTTTCCCGACTCGGCCGTATTCGCCGGTACGTAGACCGACCAGTACTGAGCTCCCACCCCTCCCTGCTTGAGCCGCTCGATATCAGTGTGCAACTCAGGCTGCGGTTTCGAAATGTCCAGCACTTCGAACGAACGCGAGCCGTTGCTGCGGACCGCCCAAGGCAGATCGTTGTGACCATCGAAAATATAGCTTTTAAAGTGAATTTCCTTTGCCTTTTCACTGACGACTACGGTCTCTGATTCCGTGGTCGCCGCGGCATCGGCCGTTGCCGGACTCGTCTCAACGTTCTGCCCACGGACATGGCTTGCCGCCAGGAGAAGAGCCCAAAGAGTCGCAAAGATTTTCGTTTTCGCAGATGGACGCATCCAAGAACGGTCGCATGTGGAACGAATGCTCAGCATGGCAAGTGGCCCTTTCCTGTGCCGGGTGACTATCTCAGGCACGTATCATGTAAGAGAAATTTGGTATGGTGCTTTTGTCAGAATTTTGAATGAACCAAAGAAAGTCTGGCATCCAACCCTGGTAACAATGCGTCGTTTGAATGCGTCCTCCGGAAAGACAGTGGACAAGTTTGCTTTGACAGGATGCCGCAATGCCGTTCCTGTATGGCTGAGTCGCCAAGTCTTGCGAGCAACTTGCGGCTACCAGGACATTTCAGGATCTGCGGATGGAGAGTTTCCTCCCCGAACCGGATAGGCCGACCTTTCCTGAGTTGTTCGTGAAACTTGGAAAGGAAGGGGCACTTTCCGCGGCCGGCCGCAACCGGGTTAGGTCAAAACTGATTTGCCGATAACGACACTCATCCCGCACCCGTTATAGACGGTTTTATCGACGATGGTATCTCAAGATTCAGATTTCGAAGAACAACAACCGCTGCTGCCACGGTTTGGCATGCTGTGGTTTTTTATTGCAGCAGTCGTTGTTGCAATCGCACTTTTTATCATTCGAGCTGCCGACCAAGGGCAGTCCTTTGCCGCCGCAATGGTATTTACGGTGCTCTTCCTAGCCGTTGCCTCACTCATGTCCGGTCTGTGCTTTGCTGCAGCTTTCCTACTGGGCTCACTCGAACGATCGGTAAGCGGCGAAGATTATAAGGTGTCGAGTCCCTTTAGCTCTGGTTCGATGCCAGAGCAGCTCGTTCCTCCAAAGAAAACAGACGAAGACTGACGCCAGTTACGACGAACAATTCGCGACGCGCGGCTCGCAACTAGGTCGCGGCATTCGCCTGACTTATCGCTACTTTTCATCCTAGTTTCGATCAACTCCATTGCTTCTTTGACGGAGTTTCCGCTTGAGCATTACTTCAGCAGATCGCAATCCAGTGAGCCATTTCGCTTCCTACCTAGTGCACTCAATCATGAGCGCGACCATGTTGTGCGGCTTAGCCTTACCGTGTACGACTTCGCATGCCCAGTCAGCCGCGGCCGCCGCAGACTTAATGGTAACGCGAGCTCGCCCTGGTGCTCAATCACTGCGAATTTCGACCCAGATCCGAACAGGTGCGCGCCGGCAGCAGGCGACCGCACAGATCAACATCAAGGATCCGAAGGGACCGAGTCCCAATGATCGAAACCTAATTATTACTCTGCACATAAATTCCATGGGCGTCGGTGTTGAAGGCTTCTCGATTTCACAAGCCGTTCAACTAGAAGAAGGGCAAACCCAAGTCGATCTCGAGATCCCTTTTGTCAACTCAGGCGTGACGAATTTTTGGGACGTAGAAGTCATTGAAGGCGGGAGGAGCATCGAGGACAACAGGAAGAAGCCTGCTAATGTGCTTGACTTTCAAGTCGACGAATCAGCAGTTGAAGTTTTTTACTTTGGGGCGTTGCAGGGTACCAATGAACCATTTGCGAACGCGCGGAGCAACATCGACCAGCTCGTTGGAAACTCAAACCTCAGCTTGGCCCCCACAGCCCGTGTGAAAACGAATGTGTTTATGGGAACCACAGGAGCAAGGACAGTTCGTGGATCTGGCAGCGCACGGATCGTGCCTACTAAGGAAGCGAGTCAGGATTGGAGGCTGTACTTTACTTATCGATGTTGGCTTATCTCCCTACCGACCCTACGTGAATGCGTCGAATCGCGCCCCGAAGTCGCCCGCGCATTGCGCGAGTATGTTGCCGCCGGAGGAGCGGTAGTTCTCTACGGCGTAGAATCAGTAGATCAACTGGATATCGTCGATGCATTTCTGCAACGAGAGCGTGTGAAGTCGGAGTGGCAACTATCTGCGCAAGCTGTAGCGAGCCTCGAAGCTTTGTGGGCACCACCGGATATCGATGAAGGAAAAGACAACGAAGATGCACCAGGAACATCTCTAGCAAAGCGAGCTGAAAAAGTCGCAAGTTTGGATTCGGAAGAGCTTCGCGGATTGGATTCAATAAGCAAAAGGAATTCGGTCTCGGAAAAGGCTGCGAACGAAGCTCTTAAGAACGGTCTCTCCATTCAAACTCGACATTCAAACGGTCTGGTACTCGTTGTCAATCCACAGGGTCCTGAGTTTGCAGAGAACCTGGCAAGCCTGCGACTGCCCGTCTACGACAAAGTCACGCCTCAGCAGGACGGAAATTGGTTTTGGCGAAATCTAATCACTTCAGTAGGTAAGCCGCCGGTCTGGGCGTTCGCTGCCCTGGTGGGACTGTTCGGTTTATTATTGGGGCCCGGGCTCCTACTGACGACGGGGTGGGTCGGCCGGCGGAGCATGATGATATTCTGCGTCCCAGTCATCGCGATCCTCGCGACCTTTTCCATCATCAGTTACAGCGTGCTGTATGAGGGATTCGACAACCATATACGCGTCATATCGCAGACGCGGTTTGATATATCCACTGGGAACGGATTTGCTTGGTCCAGGCAGAACTATTTCTGTGGGTTAACGCCACGCGAGGGTATCTCTTTCTCACAGAACGCATACGCGCGCCCGGCCGTCATCGAAGAAAGGGAGCGATATGGCTACGAGAATCCCAAGAAGACCTCCAAATACAGGATCACCAACACTGATCGGCAGACTTGGCGGGGTTGGATACGACCCAGGCAACAACACCAAGCATTGGTAGGACATCCCGTCGTGGACATGCCGTCCCCCATCCAGATTTCGAGTATGGGCGAAGGGACCGCGGCATTGAAAATCGAAAACACCTCCGGCCTTGAACTGCCATTCGTCGTCGTACACGCGACGGGCGATGACTACTACTTTTGCGATGTACTTGCTCCGGGTGAATCTCAAGTGTGCGAAAAAGTACCAATGAAGGAAGCCGGGGCCTATATTCAAATGGCGATGGTCGATCGGCGTCCCACGATCCCAGCAGGTATGGAAGAAGGGGGCACGCTGTTCCGCAACTTTAGCCCGTCCTCGAGCTTCCAAGGATTGGGCCACGACATGATCAGCGCGACTTTGGCAGCATACTTATCCGACAAACTTGAAATGCCGGACAACTGCTTCGTTACTATCCTGCCCACAAACGATCTCGTCGAGGTTCCGTTGAAGGGTGAACGTTCCGAGGATTTGCACATCATCATCGGAGAAGGCCAATGGTAACTTCAACTCCTTCGCAATCGCCCTCCGCTTCCAGTGCGACTGCGGTGCATACTTCAACGCATCCGATGATCCAGCTTCGCCGTCTGTTTCGATTCTTCGGGGCAACAAGGGCTGTGAATGATGTTTCGTTCGAAGTCGAAGCAGGACAAGTGTTCGGTTACATCGGTCCCAACGGAGCCGGCAAGACGACGAGCATGCGTATTCTGTCGACGCTCGACCTTCCCGACTATGGAGACGCACTCGTCGATGGATTCTCGGTCGTCAATGATCCGGATCGGGTTCGAAAACGATTGGGATTCATGCCAGATCAATTCGGCACCTACCCGAATATGAATTGCGTCGAATATCTCGACTTCTTCGCCCGATCTTATGGACTTGTCGGCCCCGAGCGCTCGCGCGCTTTGCGTCACACCTTAGAGTACACGGGCCTTCATAAGATCGCCGAAAAGTCGATTCGCGGTTTGTCAAAGGGGATGCGTCAACGCCTCTGTTTGGGACGTGCCATGATCCACGATCCGTCGGTCTTGATCTTGGACGAACCTGCGAACGGGCTCGACCCGAGAGCTCGGATTGAGCTGCGGCATATGATTCGCGGTTTAGCCGCCGAGGGTAAGTCGCTTTTGGTTTCGTCGCATATCCTTACGGAACTCGGCGAGATGTGCGATGCGATCGGAATTATCGAACGCGGACAATTGATCGTCAGTGGCACCGTCAAAGACATCAAAGCCAAACTGCAGCCGACGATTGAAGTCCGCGCGCAGTTGATGAATCGAGGAGAAGAACTGGGACGCTGGCTCGAAGAGCACTCGTCGGCAACCCGAGTTCAAGCTAGTGATCGAATTGTACGCTTTCAACTACCAATCAAATCGCGGACTCCGGACGAAAACGAACCCGCGAGAATGGCCGATGGCGAATCCAAGGTGATTCCTCCAGCATCCCAAGATGCGGCTGCTGACGAAGAGTTTCAGGTTGCTATCCTAAAGTCAATTGTGGAGGCTGGATTTCCGGTGCTCGAGTATTCGTCGGAGAGTCGTTCTTTAGAAGACGTCTTCTTACAGATCACGACAGGAGCCGTCCAATGAGCGATGCACCAATGCACTCGTCCTCCAAGGCCACTTCCCTCATGGGCGACGGTCCGTCTGGCTACGCGCTAGAACACCGCATGCTGGAGACTCCCAAGAAGAGTTGGGAAAAGTGGTGGGTTTGGGCCAGTGAACGCGCGAACCCGATCGTGGTAAAAGAAGTCCGGCAATCGTTGAAGAGCCGGCAATTCTCGATCTCATTCGGCTTTACTCTTCTCGCAGCCGTGGGTTGGACAATCCTGTCAATCTCATTGGGTGTACCACGGATCCTGTACGTTCCCGGCGGCGCCCTGTTGCTCACAGGCTATTTCGCGATCTTGATTTTTCCACTGATGGTCATTATCCCATTCAGTGCGTTTCGCTCGCTCACCACCGAGACTGAAGATAGCACGTTCGAGTTACTGAGCATCTCCGCGCTTTCAGCGACGCAAATTGTCCATGGCAAGATGGCGTCCGCGATGGTTCAGATCATGCTGTACCTTTCGGCGTTGGCACCGTGCATCGTGCTAACCTATTTACTACGTGGAGTTAGTCTCTTCACCATTCTTGTCCTCCTGGGTTTAACGCTCACGTTCTCCATCTGCGAAACCGCTCTAGCATTGCTTTTCGCGGCGGTCGGACGCACGCGAATGGTCCAGAATTTGGTTTCTGTGCTTGTTCTAGCCGGGCTTCTCTTCGCGGCCTTTGGTTGGATTTCTGCATTGTTTTCCGGAGTCATGGATGAGATCGATCGCTTGCCCGATGAGTCACATCTCATTTTCTTCGCCTTGGCGACGATCGTAACAACGGCTGTATCACTGGTTCTACACGCGGCTGCGGCGGCCATCGATTTTCCGGCAGAGAATCACTCGACCCGTTTGCGACTTCGAGTGATCGGCTTGGCCACTCTCGTCTTTTTCTGGAGCCTGCTTGGCGCCGTCGCGATTCGTGAGCCGGAGGCCCTGCTGTTCATGATCACAAGCATCTTCATCTTTATGCTGGCCGTCGGAGGCCTGATCACAGGAGAGTACGGCGTCATTTCGCCTCGAGCCCAGCGGACATTGCCCAAGACGTTTTTCGGCCGCATCTTCCTAACTTGGCTCTTTCCTGGTTCGGGTCTGGGATACGTTTTTGTGATTTGCTTGTTTGCCGGCATGGCCGCGAGTCTTGCTAGCCTCGAAATCTATTATTCCATGACGCTCAAAAACTGGTTTGCGAGCGATAGTGTGGCAATCTGTGGATATTTGTATCTTTGCTATCTTGCCTTCTACCTAGGACTTAACCGCCTCCTTCTACTGTGCCTCCCACAATCGATGCCATCAAAAATGCTTGGCTCCGGAGCGATGCTGATTGTCATGCTCGTGGTGGTGCACCTGGGACCGCTACTAGCGATCTACTACCTGAACGACTTTCGTAATCCGGATTACGACTGGCACCAGGCCTTCAACATTCCCTGGACCGTCACGGAGGTCAATCGAAATGGAATTGCGGCAACTCTGAGCAATTTTTCTGGGAGCCTTGGCAGAGGTTTCATGTTGCTGACCCTGTGCGCAGTGGGGGTTTTCGGTTTGAATCTACTGTTGTGCACGAGAGACATTTTGCTGGTCCGCGTAGCCGAACCACCGCGTGTACGGGAAGACAAGGGTCTCAGCCCCACCGAAACTACGCCGAAAGCGGCGGATCCGTTTGCAGATGTTTAACGCAGTTCGCGTGGCTTGCATGCAAGTTGACGGACTGGTGGCGACTAGTGACTGAGAGCTGGCTGCCCCGTGAGCCTCCAAGCTCTACCCCTGCAACGAAGCTTCTGCGTCCTCGAATGGACGACTGGAGCATTGTCTCTCCGCATTTGAATAAACACGAGTACTGTAGTGCTCTACGCCCGCAATTTGAGAGTGCCGATGTCGCAAAATTTCTTTCCTGACGATCGACCGGCTCCCGGTGAACAGCAGCCAATTCGAGCTCGAGTGCCCGACAATGTTTCGGCTGGAGCTTTCAGTACTGGTGTCATCGTGATGACGGCCAATTCAGAGTTCATCCTCGACTTCGTTCAAAACCTGGGACGCCCCCATCAGATCGTCGCTCGCGTCGTGATGCCGCACTATGTTCTGCCGCAGCTCGTGGACGCACTTCAGCGAAACATGGAGTTGTACCGCAGTCGTTGGGGCGAGCTCCCGGCTTCACACACTCCACCGCCCACGCAAATGCCTTGGTCGGCCGATCAGCAAATCGCCACGCCGCCTACGCCTCCGGCGGCAAATCCAGGTGTCAGCTCGCAAGACGTGTTTGCTGGCAACTCACCGTTGACGCCCGATCACAATGAAACGCCCGCATCAGCCAGTGGCGGAAGCTCATCAGGTGACACGCCAGTTTCAAGCGAATCCATTGGTTCAGGAGAATCCGCCTCCGAGCCAACGGGCCCCGCCGAGTCAGAAACTCCAGCACCTGTCACTCCTACAGGAGGCAAGACGGCAACGGCTCAAGAAATCTACGATGATCTCAAAATCCGTGACGAGCTGTTAAGCGGCGCGTACGCCAACGCAGTTATGATCGGTCACGGCCCGCATGAGTTCAGTTTTGATTTCATCACCAACTTCTACCCAAGCTCGAGTGTCAGCTCGCGAGTTTTCCTTTCAGCTGGCCAAATACCTCGACTCTACGAGAGCCTAAAGGGAACTTGGGAACAACTGAAGTCGCGACAACCCGGCGGCGGAAACAAGCCCTTCAACCAGGGACCGAATCAGGATCGACCCGACGGCCCCGTCGCCTAAAGCGAGGTCAGGCAGGATCGCAGAGCAATGAACCAAGCAAAACTCCCTATCATTTTGGCCAGTTCGTCGCCACGCCGGCATGAACTAATGAAGGAAGCCGGTTTCGAATTTGAGATCGTCCTGCCGAGCGAGACCGCCGAATGCGGAATCTGCTCGCGTGAATCGACACCCGAGTTGGTTGCTCGCCTGGCTTATCAAAAAGCCAAAGACGTTGAACCGCGAGTTGAGGGAACAGCAACCCTCGTGGCCTGCGATACGGTCGCTGACATCATGGGCCGCGTGCTAGGGAAGCCCGAAGATCGGCGGCATGCCGAAGAGATGCTGCGTCTGCTGAGCGGTCGCAAGCACGCCGTTTATAGCGGCCTTTGCGTCATGCGCTGTCCGGGAGGGGAGCCACTAGTTGAAGTCGCGAAGAGCGAACTCTTCATGCAGCCGCTGTCTGAAGCGCAGATCACAGAGTATCTCGATAGCGATGATTGGATCGGCAAAGCTGGCGCATTCGGCTACCAAGATGGTCATCCCTGGCTGGAATTGACTTCGGGCACCGCGGATAATGTCGTCGGCCTTCCAATTGATCTACTTCGCAAGATGCTCGCAAAACTGGAAGACTGAACCATTCCGGGACAGAGGTTTGCGAAGTTCAGAGTTTTACCCAGCTGCTCTTAGCTCACTATAAGCGGCAGCCAGGACACAATACTCACCGGCCGATGCGGAAGTCGACTTCCGACTGCCCAAATTTGCGACCATGCAAATCTTCAATGTAGAGGCGAAGCTGGTAGGCGCCAGGTTTGATTTCTTCCGGCATGTATAAGCGATAGGCAATGTAAAAATCACGCCGGCGGCTTGCACATTTGTCGGTATCTTTGGGTAAAGGCTGCTCAAAGATCTGCCGACCTTCGGTATCGATGATCTCGTAGCTTCCTTGCAAGCACGTCTCATATCCGCCAGCCATCTCACGGCTCGCAAAGTTCTGGAGCTCGCAGTACAGCAGCACTTCTTGGACTGGTTGAAACTGATAGTTTTCGAACTCCTTAATTACTCCGAAACTATCTACCTCAGTACAGAACGCGAGATTGTCGACCTTCAGATTGGCCACACTTGTCAATTCCACCATTGCTCGACGATGGCTTTCAAGTGCCTGGGTTAACTTGCGTGTCACAGACGGATGGCCACCTTCGCTCGTTGCATCGTAAAGCCCCTGAAGTGTCTGGCGAATGTACTCCTGAGCTTCCGGTCGCAGCCCCTCTATGGGCGTCTGCGCGGCACCGAGGTCATCCAAGACGACACTGATCAGCCGCTTTTTCTTCTCAATATCGATACGCGCCTGGTTCGAATCCGCATTCGCATACTCGTCATCGAGCCGTTCAAGTAGAGCGGTTCCGAGTTCGGTCCAATCGAGTTCGCTTACGTCTTGCGATCTTTGGGACGCACGATCGAGCGCGTCGCCCACCCCAATTAAAGGGGCAACAACCTCAGGCGTCACGATGGCTGCTCTCTCGTCATTGGCCGTTGCGGAACTTGGTTCTTCTCGCTGGGCGTATGAGGAAGGAACGACTTCTACAACTGCATCTGCGAATTCATCTGTATCGGCGAGTTGGTCTTTTGCGGCTGACGGCGAGTCGCTGAATTCGATCGTGAATCCTCCCTCTGAGCCGCGAGTGGTTAAACGCTCTTCGGCAGCTAGATCTTCAGGAACATCTTCCGCTTCGCTGTCAACAACGATCTCAGTATCCGAGAATTGTCGCTGTTGCGAACGCCTTCGGATCTCACGCTGGATATGTTCTCGCGGACTCAGTGACTCTAACTGCTGAGGCTCAGCAAAATCGCTGAGCATCTCGACCTCATCTTCAGAAAGGTAATTCTCAGACGCGTAACCTTCAGAGCTGTAGGAATCCTCTGGGTAGGCTTCGATGGCCGGAAAATCGTCGGCGTCATTTCCAAGCGCCTCAGCGGGACGTGTCAGCCGCCGTTTATCAGCCATACTCTTTCGCAATGCTGGCGAGCGAGCACCGGGTCGCAACCGTTGTGTCAAAGGATGAGATTTCGAATCATCCATTGACTGGGATGTCAGTCCACCCTCCAAGGCTTGCTGCCATGCGTTCCCCTGGCCAGAGGGCTGCTGCAATGCCGAACGACATCCCGTCATGGAAACGGCAAAGGCCATCAACAACAGAGCGTTCTTCGCGAAACAGAGGCTCCCATGCGTCGCACTGAAACTGGCACACCGCTGCTCCATTGCGATCAAAGCCGGCTTGGCAATTTCAGTTTGTTCGCATGAAGTCGCTAGACTAAGGCTCGTTTGCATCGCAACTTTCCTACCATCACAACTTGGCGGGAACCCGATCGAGTTGAGTCGAAGGAGGTCCCGAGAATTTTGCGAATCGTAGAAAAAACGCTCAAGCCAACGCAAGCGAGCTTTCCAATAGCCATTGCCTGCTTTGCATCGGTCCAACGACGACTGCTTGAAATCAATTGAACCTTGGGACTGAGGTCTAAGCTTCGTATCCAAGATTCGGTGCAAGCCAGCGCTCGATCTCTCGAACACTCATGCCCTTGCGCCGAGCATAGTTCTGCACTTGGTCCTGGGAGAGCCGATCCACGGTGAAGTATCTGGCTTCGGGGTGAGCGAAGTACAGGCCGCTTACGCTAGCGCCAGGCCACATGGCAAAGGACTCTGTCAGGCTGACTCCCGTGTTTTCCTCGGCAGAAAGCAACTCGAACAAGAGCTCCTTTTCGGTGTGGTCGGGACATGCCGGATAGCCAGCTGCGGGCCGAATCCCACGGTATTTCTCTGCAATCATCTCTTCGCTGGAAAGTGCTTCATCCTTCCCGTAGCCCCATTCTTGCCGTACACGATGGTGCAACAGTTCGGCAAAGGCCTCCGCCAAACGATCCGCAATTGCCTTCACTAAGATTGAGTTGTAGTCGTCGCCTTCCTTTTCGAACTCCGCAGCGAATTCATCGGCTCCATCACCGGCAGTAACGACGAACCCACCAATGTAGTCCTCATTGCGGACATCCTGGGGAGCAATATAGTCGGCCAATGAACGGTAGTCCGTCTGCCCCTTCCGTTCCCACTGCTGACGCAGGAAGTGGAACGTCGCCAGCTCCGACTGTCGCTCTTCGTCACGATACAGGATCACATCGTCATCGACGCTCGCGGCTGGCCAGAAGCCGTAGGCCGCGTGGGCTTTGATTCGCTTTTCCGCCACAATCCGCTTCAACATTGTCTGAGCATTTTCGAACAACTCTCGCGCTTGTTCGCCATACTTTTCATCATCAAGGATTTTCGGGTACTTACCACGCAACTCCCAGGACATGAAGAACGGAGACCAATCGATGTACTCGGCGATTTCTTCAATGGAGAAATCCTTGAGAGCTTGCACTCCAATCGACTCTGGCTTGGAGATATCAATTTGGGCCCAGTCCGTTTGGAACCGCTTCGCAAGCGCGTCTTCGTAGCTGACCAGCTTGACCTTCCGGGCTTTGTAGCTGGCAACCAGTTCTTCCTGAAGCTTGCGATTTTCTGCGTTGAACTTTTTGCGAGCCTCGTCACCGCATAGCTTCTCGACGACTCCCACACTTCGGGAAGCATCGAGGACGTGAACCACTTCGTGATCGTAGTATGGAGCGATCTTCACCGCAGTGTGTTTGGCCGAAGTCGTAGCGCCTCCAATGAGCAACGGGACCTGCATCTCGAGACGCTGCATCTCCTTAGCCACAAACGTCATCTCATCCAAGCTTGGCGTGATGAGACCACTCAGTCCAATCACATCGACGCTTTCCTTGACCGCCGTCTCCAGGATCTTGTCTGCGCTAACCATCACTCCGAGATCAAGCACCTCGAAATTGTTGCATGCCATCACGACGCCAACGATGTTTTTACCGATATCGTGAACGTCACCTTTGACCGTCGCCATCAGCACTTTGCCACGACCGCTAGAGGCGGCCTCACCAGCGGCGGCTTTTTCTTCTTCCATGAAAGGCGTCAGGTAATTCACGGCTTTCTTCATCACTCGCGCCGATTTGACGACTTGGGGCAGGAACATTTTGCCTGCACCAAAAAGATCACCAACCACACTCATGCCATCCATGAGAGGACCTTCGATAACCTCTAAGCACTTGGAAGACGCCTGACGCGCCTCTTCGGTATCTTCTTCAATGAACTTATCGATCCCATGGATCAGAGCGTGCTTGAGTCGGTCGATTACACCCGCTTCACGCCAAGTGAGATCTTCCGAAGCGGCTTTCTTGCCCTTTTGCTTGACCGTTTCTGCGAACTCAAGCAAGCGGTCTGTCGAATCTTCGCGGCGATTCAGCAGCACATCCTCAACACGCTCAAGCAAGTCCTTGGGAATGTCTTCATAGACGGCCAATTGCCCCGCGTTGACGATCCCCATGTCCAATCCCGCCCGAACCGCATGGTACAGAAACGCTGCGTGCATGGCTTCGCGGACATAGTCGTTGCCGCGGAAGGAGAAACTAATGTTGCTCACGCCGCCCGACACGCGTGCCCCAGGACACTGCTTCTTAATCTGTCGCGTCGCTTCGATAAAGTCGACCGCATAGTTGTTATGCTCTTCGATTCCCGTTGCCACAGTCAGAATATTCGGGTCGAAAATAATGTCCTCCGCGGGAAAGCCGACTTGCTCAACCAATAGGTCGTAAGCGCGTTTGCAGATACGAACTTTTTCGTCGGCCTCTGTGGCTTGCCCCTGTTCGTCAAACGCCATCACAACGCAGGCGGCACCATATTGCCGCACGAGTCGTGCACGTCGAAGAAACTCCTCCTCGCCATCTTTCAAGCTGATCGAATTGACGATCGACTTACCCTGCGTGTTCTGCAGACCGGCCTCAATGACTTCCCACTTACTGCTGTCAATCATGACAGGCACGCTGGCGATATCTCGCTCGCCCGCGATCAGCCGCAAAAACCTCGTCATCGCTTCGGGGCCATCCAGCAGAGCATCGTCCATATTAATGTCGATCACGCTGGCCCCGCCCGTAACCTGCTGCCGAGCCACCTCAACGGCCTCTTCAAATTGATCGTTGCGAATCATGCGAGCAAACGCGCGAGAGCCAGTTACATTAGTCCTTTCTCCGATCATCAAGAAGTTGGCCTCTGGCCGTAGGACGAGAGGTTCGGTACCACTCAAACGTGTGTAAGCCGGAATGGTTGGGACCGAGTGCGGTTTCAAGTCGGCCACCGTCTCGGACATGGCCCGAATGTGGTCCGGTGTCGTTCCGCAGCATCCGCCGAGTACGTTTAGCCAACCATTGGAAGCGAACTCACCAACCAAGTCGGCCATCGCCTTCGGGCCTAAGTCATATTCGCCCATCTCGTTCGGCAGTCCCGCGTTCGGGTAGCAGCTGATTGGAACGTTAGCGATATTCGAGAGCTCTTGGATGTAGTTCCTCATTTTCTGAGGTCCCATCGCGCAATTCATTCCCACGCTCATCATCGGGAAATGCGAGATGGCGTTCCAGAAACCTTCAACCGATTGCCCACTGACGAAGGTCCCACCGCCCTCGCTGAAGGTCCCGCTGATCATGACTGGCACTTGCTTGCCACTGTCGTTGAAGTATTGCTCAATTGCGAAGAGGCAGGCCTTCAAGTTCAGAGTGTCGATGACCGTCTCCGGCAACAAGATATCGACACCCGCTTCGACTAGGCACTGTACTTGCTCGTAGTAAGAATCCGCCATGATGTGGAATGAAGTGTTCCTATAGGCCGGATCGTCAGGATCGGTGCTAATCGCAGTTTGCCTCGCTGTCGGACCGATACTGCCAGCTACGAAACGTGGCTTGTCAGGTGTCTTCTCGGTGAACTCTTCCGCAGCTTCCCGTGCGCAATCGACAGCCGCCACGTTGATCTCGCGTACTAACTCAGCTGGCAGATCAAACTCCTCCATGCCAACTCGACTCGCTCCGAACGTATTCGTTTCCACGATGTCCGAACCCGCCTCGAAATACTCTCGGTGGATATTGGTCACGCTTTTCGGATGCGTGAGGCAAAGAACGTCGGTAAAGTTCTTCAGATCTTTGGTGTGGTCAGCGAAACGCTCGCCACGCATGCCAGCTTCATCTAGCCCCAAACGCTGCACCATGGTGCCCATCGCACCGTCTAGCAGCATTACGCGTTGCCCAAGTAGCTCTCTAACTTGATCAACTCTCGCGGATCGCTTTAGCATCGGGATCTTCTTTTCTGTCCAAAAAACAATGGTTCACTAGATCTGTCTTAAGATAACCGCAGACCCCCATCTTATACATCCGTCCATCCGGATGGAAGGCTGAAGCATTTTCAAGAGGCTGCACTCACAAGTTCTCTTACGCTCCATCCCCGAGACCCTGGCCTTCCTGAATCACCTAGCCCTAAAAGTCGCAGTAACCGGCAAAACACTCAAGACCGGAACAAACACCACCGATACACAAGATGGTCCGCGCCCTTTCTCCTGTGATCTCAGTGCATGCATAGCGTTGCCAGCTATGCCGCGATCCGTCAGACAGCGACCGGGCTTGCTACCGAGGACATGATTTCGCTACCTAAGATGCGGGATACCACGTGAACTTTGAGCAACACCTCGCACCTTAATCTACCAGCGTGGCTGCCCCGGTTCACCCGGACGAAACAAGGGACAAACAGATGCCAAGAACGGCTTCGACTTCTCAGACTCGAAAGTCCATCCATAGCCGCCTTCGCCCCCAGCCGGCACCATCCGAGCGGGACAAGACCCCAGTCTTGCTGCGGCTACCGAGAATTGAAATCGCCGAAGACGCATCAGCCTTCGAAGAGGACGCTTCTTTGGCAGAAGCTGCCGAAGCGGAAGCACTGAACTATGCGATTCCTGAAGAGATTGCAGACTCTCCGGAGTACGGAGACCTGCCGGGAATTCCGAAGCATGAAATTCCTACTCAGGAAAGCGAACGCGAAGATACACGCGAAGAGATGGATTCGCTCGACTCTACTGTCGAATCCGTTGACACCCGCGTCGCGGATTTAGACACTCAAACCATTGTTGCCACAGCTCCAGAGCATAGCGTGGTGACAACTCAAGTCGACGCGATGGCCCACGTGCAAACGGACGGGGAACAAAGCTGGTGGGAACACTGGTCGAGTGGTGTTGTTCTGATCATCCTCATCATCGCACTCGTGACTGCCAGCATTTTGGCATTCAATGACACGCCTGGTGGCGACCCGAATCTTCTCGCCGAGAAGCCGAATCCCAACACAGATGTCACTAGTTCCAACCTCGATGACATTTCCATTCCGGACCTTGTGGAGTCTTCATCGAGGGAAGCCGTTAGCGGTCAAGAAGCCATTGCGCTTCCTGGGCTTGGTGCAACTTCCCCCCATTTAGTAGAGCCAAACGAGAGCTCGGGAGCTCCGACTATCGATGCTCAGCTTGTTGGCTCCAGTTCACCAAGCTCTACCGACGGTCCAACTTTGGCTGACCCAAGTTCTTCTAGCTTCGAAAGCGAGTCTTTGCTGCTTGGAAGTGCCGATGACCTCCAGTTCACGAACGTCCCGCAGACTTCCGAAACGGCAGAGGGCTCACGGGACGAGTCGACTGCAGGCGAAGGAAAAGGTTCGCCGGAGTCGAGCCTGGAACTCACGCCTCCTCCCCTCGCTGCTCCCTCGATGAACAAAACCGCCACCGGTCTGCAGCTTTCCCCCATGGGTGGCGATCTCTCTACCCCAGTGGCGGAACCACCCGCAATGCTCTTCAGCGAGAAGCTAGCGAACGACGCAGTATCCGATCACAACTCCATGGCTCCGCCACTTCCCACGCTGCCAACAATTCAGGTCAGCACTGGCGACGCGGCACCCGACTTCAATCAAGCTTCACACGTCGTTCCAAAGCCAACTGCACGCGAGGCTTCCGAGCAATCGACAGGCTCAGCCCCTGGCACCACCACTCAAGTTCAAGGTGCAACAACGCCCCCCAGCACAGCAACTTCTGATTCTCCCTCAGCAACCTTGACGCCGGACAGCGACGCCAAAGCCATCATGCGTGCCTATCGCGAATTCCAGCAAATCGCGAGCCCTTCGAATCGATATCCGAGCAGCAACTAGTTCAACGCCCACTGATTGGGCGTTAGTCTGCAAAACTTAGCATTGTGACCCACAGGAACGCCATTATGGCAAACAACCTGAACCAAGCGTTTATCCAAGCATTCAAGAAATCCAATCCCAC
Source organism: Pirellulaceae bacterium (assembly GCA_045105035.1). Lineage (GTDB taxonomy): Bacteria > Planctomycetota > Planctomycetia > Pirellulales > Pirellulaceae > Aureliella. Next base: position 16,839 of record JBGCCZ010000065.1, read on the forward strand.
CGGCGGCGCGCAAGGCGCTGTCCGTGGCGAATCCGTAGACGCCGTAGACTCGGCCAACCGGGATCTTGTCGTAAGGCTGGACACGGCCACGATGTCCATTCCGCAACCTCATTTCCACAAGTCCGCCATTCGGGCCCAGAGGAGTGTTAGCGCGGAAAACACAACGAACCAAGCTCCGTCTGTCGACAGCAGTGAAGAGCTCCGTGATTCTATCGCGGACGAGATGCTCCGGGCCAGCGGAATCGGAGAAGAAAACGGACTCGGTGTAGGCCTAGGAGGCAGCTCCTTCGATACGTTTAGCTCGTTCCAGAGTGTGCCTTCAAACCAACCACCGAAACAACGGCAGCCAGCACCGAGCGGAGCGATTTTTGACCCGCAGCCAAACTTGCCCATTCCCCAAGAACGCCCGGCGATAAAACCAGCGTCCGATGCTTCGAACCAACATAGGCCTCAGCAATTCGCCAACGCCCCCCAAGCTGCTGCACCGGCTCTCGAGCCGCCAACCGAACCGGCGCTGTCACCGACAGAAGTAGAACAAATTGTAGAAAGCTACGTCCGCAAGCATGGTAAGCCCGGTGAAATTATCCGCTTGGACACTCCCGTTCAGCCATCAAGCGGTATTCCATCCGATCCGCAAGAACCCTCGCAAAAGAATGCCTTCATACTGGAAGAGGATTTAGAGCCTCTCAGCGAGCATGACAGGATCGGCGAGCTTGAGGAAGAAGCCTTAACACAACCGGAAGCACTCACTGTCGAGCCAGAGGATCCAAGTCGCGCAGCCCAAAAACAGCAGGGGCCCGCATCGGCAACAGAGGGCAACGCGGCCGCAGTCATCGAGGCAGAAGAGAACCTGCGTCGAGCAAAGATGCGGAGCTTTACTCCGGTTTGGGAAGTCGACAAACTGCACTGGCCACTGGTCTGCGAGAGCCTGATTGCCGAATGCCAAGACAGCTTGATGAACGTCGCCATCAATTTGAGCAAGGCTAGCGAAGAAGGGCTCCAAGTACTGGCAGTGACAAGTCCCGAAGCTGGTAACGGTCGCTCCACCGTCTCGTGTTGCTTGGCCCAGATTGCTGGAGCGGCTGGCTTGCGGGTCGCCATCGTCGACGGCGACATCGAGAATCCATCACTCAGCTACCAAACCAACTTAGATGTTGATCAAGATTGGAAGACTGCGGTCTTGACGGAAATGCCGTTGGAAGAAGTCGCGGTTCACTCCATCGAAGACCAAGTAACGCTCATTCCGCTGGTGGAACCGATCCATGACTTTGAAATGGACGAGCACGACAACCGAATTGCATTCATGCTCCAGCAACTCAGCGAGAGCTTCGACTTAGTTCTGGTCGACATGGGGCACATGGACTCGAAGCGAACGCTCGTGACTGCGATGGCCGAACAGGGGATCATCAGTGCAGTTCTAGCCGTCGTTGATCCGCAGAAGACGACTCCGCAAAAAATCGAAGCTTGCATTCGACGCATCCGAAGAACAGGCATCACCTCAGTGGGTATCGTGGAGAATTTTGCTTCTAGCGCAAGCCCTGATGAGTCAAACCTTCCCTAACGCGAGCATTGCGAGCCTACACCTGACCGGCTGACAAACCCGGACACTCGCAACCGAACGCTCAGAAACCAAAGACTTCAACGCCACGCTCATTCATTGGCGAACGGACAGAGACCTATGTACGAAAAACACTGGAACTTAACCGCGAGACCTTTCGAGAACCGCGTCCAGGACGACTATTACTATCCGGCCGAGTCGCACCAAGCTGCCGTCCTCAAACTCCGTTACGCCATCGAGAATCGCCGCGCTTGCGCAATGCTGTGTGGACCGAGCGGTGTAGGCAAGTCGCTGATCGTCGACGCCATCGACCGGCAGCTAGACACAGATTTCACCCCCTTCTGCCACATCGTGTTCCCGAGCCTGAACCACGAACAGATGATCCGCTACGTCATCGACTACGTGGACCCAATGCCTGACAACGAACCCCGAGCCACGGCTTCGGAGCTCGTTCACTTTGAGCACTTCCTAATCAACAACCTGGAAAGTGGGCGTCATGCCGTCATCGTAGTCGACGAAGCTCAGCTCCTGGAAGCCAACCAGTTGCTCGAACCGCTGCGTCTACTCCTCAACATTGGAGCCAGTCAGTCACCCGGTGAGGCCGCATTCACACTCGTCCTGGTCGGTCAACCTACCCTGCTCTCCCAAGTAGAACGCCATCATGCTTTGGACGAGAGACTTTCCGTGAAATGCATGTTGAATCGTTTTCGACCGGATGAGTCCGCTGCCTACATCTCGCATCGACTGAATGCATCGGGCTCCGAGATCGACGCTGTCTTTGATCCTCAAGCTATCTCACGCATCCATGAAGTCACCGACGGAATTCCGCGGAGAATCAACCGCCTCTGCGACCTAGCGTTGATGGTTGGATTTGCCGAGGGTCGCGAAGTCATCGGAGCCGACGTAATCGAGAACGTCCACTACGACCTTGCATCCCCCAAAGCCGCGTAGGCAAGAAACTGCAGCGTAGTCCGGCTCTACCTGCAATCTTCCGGAAAGATCTGGGACGATTCTTGCACCAGATTCCGTTCCGTTCTAGCGCCGTTTCTTTGAACTCCGGCCCTTCACTTTGGCCCGTCGACTCTTGGCCGCCTGCCCCTTCCCTTTGGCACCGGAACCACGTCCCTCGAACTTCTTGGCGCCCCGCAGAGCCGACTTCCCCTTGAGTTGATCAAGTGCTAGGTCACGTTTCGCCGAGTGGTTCGTTTCGACGGTCAACAACAAAACGCGACGCGCTAAGTCGATCTCGTGAATCTTTACCGTCAACTCGTCGCCCAGTCGAAAGCGATTGCCGCCGCGGAAGCCCTCGAGAACTTGTCCGCGACGTTCGAATCGGTAACGGTCATCTGGTAGCGACTTAACCGACACGAAACCTTCGGCCGGGAACTTGGTTCCGCGTACGTAGAATCCTTCAGGTGTCACACCGCTGATGACGCCTGGCATCGATTCACCGATTCGCTTATTCAAAAAATGCAGTAGCTTGATCTTGATAATCTCTCGCTCAGCCCATTCAGCGTTTTGCTCTTTGTCCGAACAGTGATGACCGAGCGTGATGAGTACCGGCAGTGGATCCGCGACCGGTTTTTGCTGGCGGACTAGCCGATCGACAGTGCGATGAACTTGCAAATCCGGATAGCGCCGAATCGGGCTCGTAAAGTGGCAATAATGCTCGAATTGCAACGCGTAATGCACTTCGAGCTCCGGCTGGTAAACGGCCTTACTCATGGACTTTAGAACCGCGTAGTTCACTGCATATTCCGTCGGCTTGCCGCGAACACTCTTGAGAATCCGCTGAACCTCAAAGCGGCTTTCCAAACTCTCGCACTTGACTCCCAGGTCACGCATGAACTGGTTTAGCTTTTGCAACTTCCTTCGCTCTGGCGGAGCGTGAACGCGATGCAGAAAGGGAATATCGAGGCCGTCTAACCAAGTTGCTACAGCCTGATTCGCCGCCAACATGAACTCTTCAATGATCTGGTGACTCTCTGTGTGCTCCGTGATCTTAGCACCCCGCACCTTCCCCGATTTATCGAGCTCGATCTTGATCTCAGGCATGTGGAGTTCGAGAGCACCGTCGTCGTTACGATTACCGCGGAGCACCATTGCAAGTTGATGCATACTCCCGAGCAGCGAGAAAGTTTCGGCCGACAATCGCTCCTTCCAGGGCTCAGGGTTCTCCAAGAACTGATCGACTTGCTCATAAGTCAAGCGTTGGTCGTTGTGGATGACAGAGTTGAAGACCTCTTGGTGCACCACGGTACCATCGTCGGTCATTTCCATGAGCACCGACTTCGTCATCCGTACTTTGTCAGGTTGCAAACTGGCCAAATGATTGCTGATCAACTCTGGCAGCATCGGAATAACACGGTCTGGCAGATAAACACTCGTTGCACGATTCTTCGCCTCTTCATCGAGAATCGAACCCACGGGGACAAAGTGGGCGACATCGGCGATGTGCACCATCAATTCCCAGTGCCCCTTCTCGTTCCGGCTGAGGGAGATAGCATCGTCGAAGTCGCGTGCATCGAATGGATCGATAGTCAGAGTGGGCACTTTTGTTAGATCGCGTCGATCTTCTGGGATCTCCCCCTCCACGAACTGGTCGGCTGCCACGCGAGCTTGCTCGATCACTTCGTCAGGAAACTCGTCCGGCAGCCCGTACTGCCTCATCACGGCCAACGTATCTACCGCCGGATTCTTGCTGGACCCTAGGACTTCGAGGATTACGCCCTCCCCCGCGGACATACCGTCCGGGAATTTGACTAGCTCGACGACCACTTTGTCGCCCTGTTCGACGGGCAAACCGCGTACGTCCCCCACATCGACTGGAGAACCAACGGTTACACCATCCAACCAAACAACGGGACAACCATCCTTAATCTCGAATGATCCTGCGAACTGGCGCCGGGCTCGCTCGAGAATATCTACGACTTCGCCCTCTTGCCCACGTCGGCTGGAACGCACCCGAACCTGCACCAGGTCGCCTTCCATTGCCGACCCCGTGGCCGAGGCTGGAATGAAGATATCTTCGACGGCTGCGAGTTTGCCAGTCGGCACGGGGCGCACAAACCCGAATCCCGCAGCTGCTTGACGAAAAGTGCCCCTCGTCAACTTTGGATCGCCAGAGATCATCTCTGGCGCGACGACAAGATGATTGCCTCCATACGCCAGTTTGCCCTGCAAGACGAGACGTTTGACGGCCTTGCGTACTAGAGGGTAGTCCTCAGGCTCCATCTCCAAGGACTTGTGGATCGCCTTGGGTTTCATGGGTTGATAACTAGGGTGATAGACGAACCCCAAAACTCGCTGCTCGATTTGTGGCTGGGGATCTTGGGAAGTTTCAGAGTCTGTCAAAATTGGGCGCCCGTGGTCAGAAAGGAAAAATTCCTGTTAATTCAATCCAGACTACAGCAAGTACTCGCTAAAACTCTGGTGGTCTATAATTCGGAGCAACCGGTTCCTGCTTTGAGGAAGTGCTCCCTGGGTATTGCGTCTAGAGCCGATTCCCCAGGCTGCATTTGCTACGTCATTCGTAGCGGCAGAGCTTAGAGTGTGACTACTATGATGGCCTCGCGATAGATCACGAAGAAAACCACAAAAGATATCCGATACTCTGGACGGAACCGGCAAAGAAAACGAGTCCCAAAATCGGCCTCCGCCAGCACAGCCCAGAGAGCTGCAAAGGGCCGTGGGGGCCAAATTGCAGAAGATTTGCTTACTTCAACAACGCCCTTACTCCACTCAACCCAACCCGCTCCATGCAAACGGAAGCCTTGACTTGGCAGGCTTCCACCAACGGCAGACGAAACGCTTAAACTCGAACCCACCTCAAAAGATAGTCGACTGAATGTCCGAAGACACCCAATCGGAATCTTCCGATCTCCCCAAAGTGCTGCTGGTAGATGATGACCCAGAAATCGTCGAGTCGGTTCGCTACGCACTCGAATCAAATGGCTTCGACGTCGCCGTTGCCCGCGATGGCAACCAAGGACTCGCTCTCGCGCAGACCCAGAAACCAGACCTTCTAGTCTTGGACATGATGATGCCCAAACGCAGCGGTTTCCTCGTGCTGGAACAACTGCGGCGAGATGGAAATGATGAGGTAAAGGTGATCATGATCACCGGTAACGAAGGGAATCGACATCAGCAATACGCCGAACTGTTAGGCGTCAACGACTACTTTCGAAAACCATTCCCCATGGAGCAACTGGTGTCCAGCGCGCGTAAGCTAGTGGGGCTCGAATGACGATTGGCTGCCCTTGATTTTTCTACGCTTAAGAAAGTAGCCCAGTGTGCGAGATCAGAAGCGCTTTTTGAAGCTTTATTGCTGCGTTCGGCAGCGTCGATGGATGCCGCACAGAAAAGTGGATTTGTAAGTAGCAAGTCAGATTCGCTCAAAGACCAGTTTCGGAAAAGGTACTGAGATGCTGAAATTTGTTGCTTGTCCTGGATGTGAGCAGGAGCATTTGCTTCCAGCGGTTGTTTCCTTCGAGGTCAAATTGGAGTGTCCTCAATGCGGTGAGACACTCGACCTGGCAAGCTACCTAGCGGACCATCACTCAGTGTGGAAAGTAATTCAAGCTCCCTCCACCCATCCACTTGCAAACTCAGCAATCGCCGAAGCAGTAGCCAACTCAGCGGACCCGATCACCGGAGCCGCCACTGACTACTCGGATGAGGAATTAAGACTCGTTGAAGAAGAAACCAGCACGAATAGTGCGTCGGGTGAGATCAAGTTAGGGGAAGTGGTCGAACGACCGGCTGCCAAACAACCTTGGCTGGAAACGCAACCCATTACCCACGAGCAGTACGAGCGAATCAAGCGGAAGAATCGATCGCCGATTTGGTCGATGCTGCAAATCGCGTTGGGAGGCTTGGCGGCTTTCCCTCTGGCGCTGCTCATCCTCTGGTGGGGACTGGGGCGAGACTTCGGAGGGACGGGTCCGAAAGTCGCGGAATACGCACCCTGGCTTGTGCCATCAAAATTCCACCCCGAATCAGAAGCCGAAGCCTCCGAGAACAATCTCCCCTCAGCCAAGCCTAGCCCTGGACAGAGTGGCTTCCGCAATTTCGACGATGTTTTGGCGCCTGATTCCGCCAAAAAGGACCGCAACGGAAAGGATCGCGCCGAATCATCCCCCCCTGCACTGCCGACCCTGCAAGCCAGCTCTGGCTCAGACTCGGACGCTGGGTCCTCGGCCTCCGCCACGCCACCGGTGGCAAGCTTGGATCGAGCGGCGATGCTCGCAGCAAACGAGAAAGCGAGCGTGACGAAGAGCACCGATGCACCCAAAGTTGAAGACAATATCTTCGCGCGTATCACACGATGCGAACAACAGATCGAGTCGTGGCGAACAGCAGTTCTTTCCGGCGAAGGAGACCGCCGCCAAATCGCCCAGGACATTTATGGAGAACTACTCGCGATCAGTGAGAATCTAGGCAGCTTCCCTGAAGATAGCCCAATTTTTCGGGTCATTCGCGACAAGCTGCAGCCCGTCAGCCGCGCAGTGAAGCGTCAGCCTGACGTCCGTAAGATCATCGTCCAGGGAGCCCAACATTGGTCCAGCAATCTGGAGACCGACCAGGTAAACCCTTTGGCTTTGATTTGCGAAATCGAAGCCGTCGAAGAAACCCCAGACGGATGGATTGTCAGCCCCCTCGCCAAGGACTGCCCAGACGTGATCACTACAATCGAGATCCCCAGCAGCATCGCCCCTCAATTAGAGCCAGGCCAACAACTACTCCTGCTTGGCTTGCTCGAAGCTACCGCAGGGAAGAACGGAGACGAACCTCAAGCGCCCAAGCGTCCAAACTTCCGAGCCTATTACCTTCACGGACAATAACAGCGGAAGATCAAGAGCTTTGCGGCAGAAATGAAGGGCGGCAGATGACCGAATCTCTCAATCCTGATTCAAGAAACCGATCGGCGCCTCCGACAGGGGATAGCGCTGAACAGGAACTTTCAATGGAAGCAGACCTTTCGGAGACGCCACAGCTCACCACCACTGACCAAAGTGCATTGCCTGCAGAAATCGACATGGAGAAGTCGACTGTCAGTGAGGCGGCCAGCTCCCTGCTAAGCATTTTCAATTACTCAGCAAGCTTGCCCGAACGCACCCTACGCAGCGCCACGGCACTTGCCGGCGGCTTTGTGCACGAAACCGCGAACTGGTTGATTCCCTCCGCATTCCGAAATTCGAAATCGTATTCGATTTTCGTCCAACAGATGCTGGATTTCGTCGTCAACGACATCGGTGGCGTCAAGAAGAATCTCCCGACAGCAGAACAAAAAGATGCACCCAAACAAGAGGTCGACTTAGCCCGCAAGACAGTCGGCAACTTGCTGGACATGACCGCGTTCGCAACGTTTCATCTCTCCCCGATTACTGTCCTGGCCATCTTTAGTGACGTGGCCTACGGCTCGAAGGTCTACCTTGAGCAACTGAGCCAAAGGCTCAAGGAACAAGGCATCATCGAACCCGAGACGACGATCGATGGAGCCACCGATCTGATCCGGGCCCTGGAACATGCCTCAGGCAGCGCTGTCGACATGTTCGACCAACCGCCAATTTCAATCGAAGGCCTTAAGAAAACGCTCGCAGAAACCCAATCGGCAGTTGCAAATATCGACCCAACGCAACTGATTCCGCGCAGTGAGATCGACCAGCTTTGGACACAGATGGAGTTGGCAGCCGAAGATCAAAATGCATCGATCTGGGATGTCTCAGCCACAATGTCGATGGTCGCGTTGAACAACATTCAAGCCGCCGGCCATGGAACCATCGTTGGACTCGAGATTGCCGGCAACATGTTCAACCAGCACATCGTCGGCCACTACTGGGACGGTCTTCGCGAGATTGAACGCCAAGGCCTCATCCCAACACTATCCGAAGCAAGCCAACCATATCTGGAAGCTGTCTGGTCGAACTTTTCGATGAACCAGAAGACTTGGACAGAGCAAGTACTGAGCGGCGAACTCCTACGCTGGGGCTGGAGTCGACTGAGCTGGCCCAAGTTGACGTCGGGCAACAGCTAGGCCTTGTGCCTCGAATGAATAGCCTGACAGTCGAAACTCACATTCAGGAGGATCCCCGCGACGTGCCTTACTCCGCCACGTTTCCACTGACGAGTGTTTGCGCGGTTCCCTCGCTTTTGATTGAGGTTTGCACGATAACTTTCGTCTTGAAGGCACCGGGCTTCCCCTTACTCGCGTCGAACTCAAACGGAATGATATGAGCTGGCCGCGCGCCTTCAGGTGACTTGAAACTGAATCGCGGATCGGCACACTCGATCTTGACAATCTCGAATGGCTCTTTGCCCTTGATGAACATTCGTTTCGCCAGTGGGCCGGTGTTCCGAATCGTGCCTAACTCGATCGACTCCGGCATCACAACGGGTGGCATCACAGAACCACGCACAGGCACGGTTACCAAATTGAACTTTGAATCGTTCGTGACGATTACAATTTCGTTGTTGAAATTCCCCGGTTTCGCGGACGGCTTAAGCATCACTTCCATCTCGTAGCCGACACGTCCGGGACTGGTCGGCAAACGGTTAAGACGTACGGACAAGTCCTGATTCTCGCTCTGTACGTCCTTGATTTCCCAGTTTGTATCACCAGCGTAGGTGATCTGCACGGAGGTCGAACGCTCCTCACCTTTGGGAACTTCACCAAACTGAATTTGCCCCGGCTCCGTTACGATATCCGAGCGAATATTACCCGCCACCATCAGTTGCATCTCGCCGTAGAACGGCTTGTCAAAGACCACGGTCACAACCGCAGATCGCGGACCGACGAATGCCGAAGTATTGAACTCGCAGGTGATCTCTCCCTTTTCATATGTCTTGAGAGTTCGATCTTCGCACTTTGGTATCGTGCACTTACATGAGGTTCGGACGTCGGCGATGTGAACATCCTCTTCATACTTATTCTCAAGCACAAATCGGAATTCGGACTTCGCGCCTCGCGGCACATTCCCAAAATCGTGCTTCGTTACACTGAACATCGATTTTACCCACTCTTGCGCGTGAGCAGCGGGAAGATCAAAATTCAAGTTCAGGATGAAGGCAGTGAAAAGAAAGCCTGAGAAAACAACGGTATGCCGCAACATCGTCTTAACCATTCAATAGAGCCTAACTTCGCAACTCTCCCCGCCTTACTCTAACAACCCGTTGGAACAGGTGGAAGGCGTTTCCCAACCGGCGCCAGATCTTCGAGAAGATTGAACTTCGAAAACACCCTCATGCAACTCAGAGTCCTTAGTCACCCGGGAGCATTCGAAAACGTGCGCCACACGACGAGAATCGAAGTGCGTTCGAATTGCCAGCTAATGCGAGGTATTCCAAAGAAATCGCATCGGAAGATTAGAAAAGCAGAGGTTCTGTTACCAGATCCAGCCTGAATTCGACAGCGACAACTACGAAGTGGCTATTTCACCTCTTCGGCAGTCAGCCTGTAGATCGCATAGTGCTCTTCGCTATCCGGATACTTGAACTCCTTAACCTCGAACTTCCCCTTCACGGCCACCGGTCGCGTAGTGAACTTCGCCGTCTTCCCCTTCGCCATCTGCACGATAATGCAGTCATAAAGGGCTGCTCCGGGACCAAAGCAACATTCCATGTTGTCCCGAACAAGCACGAATTCCTCAATTCCGCTCTGCTTGAAGACGCTTGCCGGCAAGATGTAGCCACGGATCTTGATACTCTTCTTGTTGAGCGATTCGATTTCCTTTGTCAGCATCTTTCGCTCGAAATTGCCACCCTTCTCGATATCGAACTTGATATCGTCAAACGTGAGATCTCCCTTGCTCTTCGCTGTATTGCGACTGCTGCGATCTTCGGCTTTGCCACGCGGAACAGTCGAGCCACTCCGCTGCGGCGCTGTCTTTTTAGCCGAAGCCTGTCCCTCTGACGTCTTCTGTGCTTCCGACGTCTTCTCTTGGGCCTTCACTGACAAAGGCAGGAAAACAGAGAGCATGACTACGGGCAAAACAAAGTTGGCAAAAATCCGAAGAACCATGTGAGGCCCCAACATTGAACAATGAGCTGAGTGAGAGACGCGTCAACCTTAGACCTGAAAGGCCGGGACAACCGGCGAAACGAAGCGCTTGTTGTTATACACAACGCTCAGCGAGTGAGACTACCGAAATCTCCGGAAACAGGGAGCGACCGGCCTACTAGACGTTGAATGAAGACTAGTTCGTTCTCGCGCAGTAGAGTGAAAACTGCCACCCGGCATGCCTACCGCGAATGTAGGCCAAGAACTCGGCAGTAGAGCCTGCAGGCCCGCTAACACGGGGACTCAGACTATTTCAAGACGTCCGCCTTGAGCTGGTAGAAAACGCCATTGAGGCCTTCGACCGGCTTCATGTTTTGGTTGATACGTAGAGTTCCAGCCAGTCGCTGCTTGCGTAAGCTCTTGGTTGCATACTGATCTCCCGCCAAGCTGACTTCAATCATGTGAGTCAACGGTGGTTGAGAGCCGAAGCAACAAGTTCCCAAGTCGGGTACTAGGACAAATTTTTTCGCCAGCACGTTGTCCATCGAAGTCGGATGTATGTAACCCTTGATGAACACTTGCATACCATCGTACTGTAGAGCGTCTGCGGGCGGTCCATCCATCTCCCCAGCTGACGTAAGCAGAGCAAAGTCGAGGCGCTCATAGCCCTCAGGCACCTCCGTCAAATAGACAATCGTGTGAAAGGCAGGAGCCGCTATCATTGTCACAACGCAGACGCCGCCTCCAAGCATTGCCAGCATTCGTCCTTGCAACTCGTCCGGGAAACGCTTGATTGCCCTTACGGCGAGAAACGCGAAAACGAGTCCGAGAACAGAAAACGCTACGAAGAAACTGAAATAGAACGAAACGAGCCCCAGAACGCCTAAAATCACCGAGGCTACCGCAGAGCGTGAAACACTCTGATAGACGTCCGCACCATCTGACGAAAACGATCGATTGGCTTCAGTCGAATCAACTTGTTCAGTTTCCATTACCGTCGCCATGCTCATCACTCGCTAATCGCTAGCTGGTCCTACTCGCAAAACTCTAGCTATCCAGCTTAGTCACTTGAATCCGTACTTGAAATTCGCGAATCCGAGTCTTGAAGTAGCCAAGCACTCACTTTTCGAATCGGTTCAACAATCTCAGAATTGGGCTGTTCCCTGCCCCGCTGACGGACAGCCACATAGCCAACCAAAGTGTCACCGAAGCCATTGCCAATACGCTGACGACGGAAAATCGGTTCGCCGGCTGGCCCACGTCGGGCAGCAGGTTGCCCACACGTTGATCGCCGCTCGCATCCGCTAGAGCTAGCTGAACCTCGGATTGCCCATGCACACGCAAAGGTGAGTCAGTCGCAATGCCCTTCACCCGCGCAGGGTCCAAAGTCGAAGTCCCATCCGTTGAAGATTCGCTCGACGCCTTCGGCATCGGAAAGAAGGAAGTCGCTCGCTTGTATGCCGCCGGATCGATTTCCTTCAAACGCTTAAGGGCCTCCGCCGCCTCAGGCAGGGGGCACGCTCGTAGGTAATTAATGACTGGCACCCGGACCCAACTTGATTTTTCGTCTGCACCGGAGAACAGCTTTTCTAGCTTGTCGATTTGCGACCAGTCTTCCCATCGAGCCAAATCGGGAATGACCAAATCAGCCAGTTCCGGCCGATCCAAAATCAACCGCATCGACTTGAGAATGCGTTCCTTCTTGATAACGCCTCCCTCAGTGCCGTGGAACCTGAGCGCCATGATGGCCGCATACGTGTCCGCGTACTGGCAGTCCTTGTTCTTCAAGAATTTCGCATCGATCAAGTCCAGGCCTTTTTCGCCTTTGAGTGTCGCGTAGCAGGCGATCATTGCGTCGAGACCACCACGCTCCGCGGGATCTTTGCTGACCAACATCTTGGCCAACAAATCGGCATCTCCCTTGTCGCCGCAGACTCCCAGCATGACCAAGTAGAGTCGTTTTCGATCCGGCGGCAAGCTTGTATCCTGGATCCAACCAAGGAGCTGCCCCTTGTCCATTTTGGGCTCAAGTTCTTTGATTTCGGAATAAGGCGCTGAAGCAAACTCGTCGTAAGCATCTCGCGCCAGCAACGCGTCTTCGTGCTCAAGATAGTCCATGTAAAACTTCAAACGCTTCAGCGAATCGTCCGGCAATGTTTGAATCGACTCGATGTACTTCGCCGCAACCTCACTGACCGGAAGCGGTGAGGACCAAAGCAAGTCTGGGGGGTCAACTCCCATGATGACAAATCGCTGCTCATCCTTTGGCTTACCGAAGTAATTAATCAGCAACTCCTGGTCGGGGCGAACGAGCTTGTCGCCTCGCAGGACTGACTCCACTGAAAATGTGGCCTCAGAGTCGTTAATGCTTCCCGGTAAGATCCGCGCTATAGCCACAGTGTCCATCGCAGCCATCTCCTGACGAAGCGTCTGAGATACAGCTGAGCAGAATGGGCAGGCCAACAAATTCTGGCCTGGCAATAGCGTCAATATAAGCGAAGCAACGACGAGGCGTCGGTAAGCAAGTGTCATGCGATCGTCTCCACCGGTCGTGGTGAACCTAGTCAAAGTAAACTTGGCGTCAGTCGTCAAAAAAGGCAACGGTCGCACAGGGAGCCCGTGCCCGCCACCGTTTATCCGCTGGAATCGGTGCGAAAGGTTGGCAACGGAGCGACTGCCAGATCCACTATACGCCGAACCCCGGTAATTTGTTCCTGAAAGTGGTCGCCTAAATAGTCACGAAGCACAAGATCAGTGAACCCTCGATAGTGTAGGAGAGGTTGGCTCGTCGCGACTAGCTTTCTTTTAAAAAAGCTTGCCTTCGAAGCACCAATGGGCTCGAAGGAGCACAATTTCCTTTTGCTGATTGGGAACACGAAGCCCCTGTTGTAGCAATCTCAAAGTAACTTGGGCTCATACGGCAGTAATTCAGCCCGAAAACCCCATTCCATCCTCACAAGCCCACCCACGACTCCTACCCTAGACGCGCAGGGAGAGAGGCCTTGCACCTCGAACGACACTTGCAAGCAAGCCATTTTGGGTTGACACTTCTGGCCGCCATCCCTAGCTTCTTGACTTGGTCCAGAGCAGCTCAGGCTGGGATTTGACACTCGAAATAGTAAGTAAAAGGTCGGACGATGGCAGTCCCAAAGAGAAAGCACTCGAATTCGCGGTCCGGTAAACGCCGATCGCACCACCAGGTCACCCCAAAGCAAACCGGCTATTGCCCGCAGTGCAGCGATACGGTGCCAACCCATTCGGTATGCCCAAAATGCGGGTACTACATGGGTCGCAACGTCGTCGACATGTCGGAAGAGTCGTAGGGACCTAGGTCCCCCCCGTCCCTGGACGCGGCTGAGAGAATTCATGAGCATCGCGATTCTGTTTCCTGGTCAAGGCGCCCAGAACGTCGGTATGGGCAGTGGGCTGCTGGAACGAAGTTCGATTGCCCGCGAGCTGTTCTTGGAAGCGAGCGAGATCCTCGGCTTCGACATCACGGAGCTTTGCACTAAAGGCCCCGAGAACAAAATCCACAAGACGGAGTTCTCGCAGCCCGCTCTTTTTGTTCACAGCTACGCCGCTTTCAAGCAGCTGGAAGTCGAGCAGCCCGACCTTATCGAAGCCGTTTCCTGCTTTGCCGGTCTGAGTCTCGGAGAGTACACCGCCGTTGCCGCTGCGGGAGGCCTCAAGTTCGCCGATGGCGTCCGTCTGGTGAGACTGCGTGGTCAGGCGATGCAAGCCGCGGCTGATGCAACCCCTAGTGCGATGACTAGCGTGCTGGGCATGGAGGAGGAGAAGCTTCGCGACGTGTGCAAAAGAGTCTCCTCCGAAGACAGCTATGTGAGGCTCGCCAACCTGCTGTGCCCGGGCAATATCGCAATCAGTGGCCACACATCGGCGATTGAAAGCGCTGAAGCGGAATGTGCCGCTGCCGGGGCAATGAAGACAATTCGCCTGCAAGTCGCGGGGGCTTTCCACACGGAAATCATGCGTCCTGCAGTCGAGCCCCTGGAAACAGCGCTTCGCGACACAGAGTTTTTGAAGACGACCAAACCAGTCTATTCGAACGTTGATGCCGCACCTCACGCTGCCGCGGATGAAATTAGAAATCTCCTCGCCAAACAAGTGGTTTCACCCGTTCTTTGGGAAGCTTCCCTGAGAGCTCTAACGGGGCGACCGGGGGTCGAAAAGTGCATGGAAGTCGGGACAGGCCGGGTTCTAGCGGGAACCCTCAAACGCGTCTCACGGAAATTCCCCTGCGAGAATTACGGCGACTAGCCTGAGCCAACTCAAGCCGCACGCCCAGGTAATCGACCCGCTTGCGACTTAGGCTTTTCGACGTGCGTTCTGTGCGTCACAATCTGCGTCAACCAAAGCGTTGTGTTTTTTCACTCGCTGGCCTTGCCCCGACACTATATCGGGCCTGAAATCCACGTCGGCCTTCTTCCGCTTACCCTTGCTTCGCTAACGAACCGGTACTGAACTATGAGTGAAAATTCCATCGGATTCACAACAGATTTATCTGGCCAAATTGCTCTCGTTACCGGCGCTTCTCAGGGGCTTGGAAAAGCGTGCGCTGTACGACTTGCCGAGGCTGGAGCCCACACGATCTGCTTGGCTCGGAACGCCGAAAAACTCTCTGATACCGTAGCAGCAATCGAAGCGGCTGGCGGCAAGGCCCAGGCGATGCCATGCGACGTCGGCTCCCGTGAAAGCGTCGTAGACGTCTTTTCGAAAATAGAACAAGAGCATGGAAAACTTGAGATTCTCGTCAACAACGCGGGCATCACTCGAGACACTCTACTGCCTCGAATGACAGATGAGCATTGGGACGATGTAATCCAAACGAACTTGACGAGCTGCTTCCTGTGCAGTCGCGAAGCGTCCAAGATCATGATGGGCTCCCGCTACGGACGCATTATCAACATGTCCAGTGTTTCGGGCCTAATCGGCAACCCCGGCCAGACCAATTACTCCGCGTCCAAAGCTGGGATGATCGGACTTACTAGAAGCCTCTCACGAGAACTGGGCAAACGAAAAATCACCGTAAACGCAGTCGCTCCTGGGTTTATCGAGAGCGACATGACGAAAGCCCTCGGTGACGACATCCTTAAGGAAGTCAAGAAACGCATCCCGGCCAACCGCTTGGGTCAAGCGGACGATGTCGCTGCAGCTGTGGTTTTCCTGGCGAGTCCAGGTGCGAGCTACATCACGGGGCAGGTGATCACCGTCGACGGAGGTATGACCGCCTAAGCCTCTTCGGCGCTCGCACTCGTGGAACAGCTCGGTCGGGAAGCCCTCTTTTGGGTGACAACAACTGACCACAGGCCGGTTTTTACGCAACGAATCGGGCGACGAACAAGGCTATCTCGGAAAGTTGGGTTTGCTAAGATTTGTGCCACTGCGTACAACTCTCGTCCTAAAAGCTTCTAAAGGCTGATAGAGGCGATTTGGGTACACCAAATCACCGAAACATTGGCCTTCGGAACCAGGATTTTTGCAAACGGGTGTACGTGCATTGGATAGCT
Source organism: Pirellulaceae bacterium (assembly GCA_045105035.1). Lineage (GTDB taxonomy): Bacteria > Planctomycetota > Planctomycetia > Pirellulales > Pirellulaceae > Aureliella. The sequence goes on from JBGCCZ010000065.1 coordinate 32,923, forward strand.
CGCGGTACAATCCCGCAGATTGTCCATTTTGACTTCAACAAAGATTACAGCGTTGCGCTTGCCCCTTGGCACGATAGTCGCACCCAGATGTCGCCAACCGTTGTTCGCCCCAACAGCCACAACCCCCGCGATTTCACTTCGGTGCAAGGCAATCCCAACCTACTTAAAACTATTCGAGAATGATCATAGGGAGTGTGTTTGATGGCATCCGTTGAGGAACGTGTAGTAGACATCGTGGCAGAGCAGCTTGGCGTCGAAAAAGACAAAGTAAGCCGTGAGACTCACTTCGTGAATGATCTCGGTGCAGACTCGCTCGACACCGTAGAATTGGTCATGGAGCTGGAAGAAGAGTTTGATATCAGTATCCCTGAGGATTCGGCTGAGAAGATTCAGCGAGTAGGCGAAGCCATCGACTACATTGAAAAAGCGCAGTCTGCCTAGCACTACCGAGCTCAAGCCTCCGAAGCTTCGCGAACGTCGTCATTTTCAGCAACACTATGTCGCCGTTGGTCTCAGCCAAAATTAATACCGACAACGATCGGTGCTCTATGAGCGTCGATTGATTCGGACTTGCGCTTGGGATTTCATAATGACCAGATACGAAGGCTTTTCCGCGTCCTCCTTGGGCGAAAGTTCGTAGTGTCCGTCGCAGAGTGCGACCGTTCCCGCATAGGGCCAATCGAGTTGTCGTGAGCGATGTTCGAAGCCTCAATGGTTTTCCGGTTGCTAGCTTTGCACGGAGGTTTGGGGCAAGTGCGGGGCGTTTCATTCGCCGGTGTGCACTCCCAATGGCCAGCGAGGACTTAGCTTGCGTCGCGATTGGAGCAGACGCTAAGGTTCCACAATCAAAGTTCCCTGCGTTGATCGCCCCTTTGGAATCAACGTGTTGTCCGTAAAAGCTTTCCGTCGAAAGCCGCGAAAATGAAGCGTCGAGTTGTTGTAACCGGAATGGGAGTAGTCGCGCCTCTTGGTAAAGAGGTCGACGAATTGTGGAACAACGTACTCGCAGCCAAAAGCGGTATCAAACGGTTGAGCCTGATCGACCCAGATCGCTTCAAGATCTCCATCGCAGGAGATATTCCTGACTTTGACCCAACCGGCTACTGCGATCCCAAAGACCACAAACGACTCGATCGGTTCACCCTGTTCGCCATGTATGCCGGCGGTAAAGCGATTGAGGATTCAGGACTCGACTTTGACCAGGAAGACAGGTTTCGCGTAGGTGTTATCTTGGGCTCCGGCATCGGTGGACTTGCGGAAATCGAGATCCAAGTCGAAAAACTGCTCTACAAAGGACCTGAACGAGTCAGTCCACTCACGATTCCCAAGCTGATGTTGAATGCTGCCGGCGGGAACCTTTCCATTCGCTACGGACTCCGAGGCCCAAACTTCACCGTCGCAACGGCTTGCGCGAGCGCCACCAACGCTATGGGTGACGCCCTCAAAACAATTCAGTACGACGACGCGGATGTAGTCATCACCGGTGGAACCGAAGCCGCCATCACAGCCATGGGGCTCAGTGCTTTCACCAACATGAAAGCACTGTCATCTCGGAACGATGAACCGGAGAAAGCTAGCCGCCCGTTCGACGCGGATCGAAACGGGTTCGTACTTAGCGAAGGCGCTGGGATCGTCGTCTTTGAAGAGTTGGAACACGCCAAAGCACGCGGGGCGAAGATTTACGGAGAAGTCCTTGGATATGGCGCCAGCGGCGATGGCGGTCACATTACGCAACCGGACCCAGAAGGACGCGGCGCAGCACGGGCCATGGAAAACGCAGTTCGCGACGCGGGCCTAAACCCCACCGACATGGATTACATCAACGCGCATGGCACAAGCACCCCATTGGGTGACAAAGCAGAAACTCAGGCTATGAAATCCGTTTTCGGAGCCCATGCTCACGACCTGTCTGTTTCGAGCACGAAGAGCAGCATTGGTCATGCTCTGGGAGCAAGCGGAGGCATTGAAATGATTCTCACGCTCCTGGCTGTCCAAAACAATCTGGTGCCGCCAACCGCGAATTTGGAGACACCAGATCCTGATTGCGATTTGAACTACACGCCGCTTGTACCGCAAGAACGCACCGTTACGACAGCGATGAACAATAGCTTCGGTTTCGGCGGTCACAACGCCAGCATTATCTGCGGCAAAGTCCGCTAGCCAGCGATTGGCGTGAAACATATTCGCTGCTACTGAAGACTTGCAACGACAAATCGCACTATCGGCCGCACGCTCTCGCACTATCGGGACTAAGCTGACTAAGCTAAATCGGCAGAGTGGATGACTTCGTACTGAGGCCGGCCGCCTTCTCGCACGCTCGCCATGAGCTGCAGTTCGCTGATTTGAAAACGAATTCCATCGTCCGGTATACGTGTAACCATTTGCTCCAAATCGGTTGGTTGCAACTCCGTTCCAGATAATCGATCCTTTGAACGCTTTACGCGCCCCAACGTCACATGCGGGCGAAACTGGCGATTTTCGCGCGGAACTCCTAGGTCTTCGAAAGAAGAATCGAGTTGTTCTCGCAAACGCGTCATCGCGTCAACTCCCTCATCAATTCCGGCCCACAATACCCGTGGCGGTTTGTTCTTGGGGAATGTCCCAAAGCTCCCAATCTCGGCGAAGAAAGCTCCTTCATTTCCCGCCGCTCTATCGACAAAGCGGCAAGCAGCCAACAAGTCGTCAGACCGTATCTCCCCAAGATACTTCACCGTGACATGAAACTGCTTTTGCGGAACCCAAAGCACGTCGCTCAAGCGAGCTCGGAACGGCGCGATGCACTTTTCCAGTTCGGCGTCCGAGGGAGACGCAAGACAAGCCGCAACAAACAATTTCATGCAACGAGACTCCTGACACCAATCTAAATCTGAAAAACACTCCCATCGGCAACTAGCGGCCACCGGAGCACGAACTTGAGAACAACCGCTTGGAGCAATTCTCGATTTACTATGCCCCTCTTGAACCGTCCAACCTCAGAGCATCCTCGGTTGCGGGCACTAAAACGGGTGTGCAAATTTACTCTAGGCCTTCTCAGCGTCAGCCGCATCCCATAATTGCTGTGCATCTTCAGAGAGTCGTGCACCAATCTGGCTGATCACTTTGTGACTCATGAAGTTCGCCCTACGAGCCGACAACTCAGGGTCCATGCCCTGAGTCACTCCGTACAGGAATGCACCCGCGAACATATCGCCGGCCCCCGTCAGATCCTTTGGCTCAGTCGTAAATGCTGGCACATGACAGTCGGTTCCGTCGAATCGGACAAAAGCACCGTTGGGACCGTCCGTTACAATCACATTGGGCACCATTTCCTGAAGCTTACTGAAAGCCGATTCGGAATCGGCCGCTTGCGTCACGGCTACGGACTCCGGTGCATTGCAGAACAAGAGATCACTCTCCTTGAGTGCCTCTCGGAATACATCGCCAAAGACTTCCGGAACGAACGCGTCGGAGCAAGTCAAAGCAATCTTAGTGTTGTTCGCTTTAGCAACCCGGATCGCCTCACGAATCGCCCCCTGCCCTGTTTCCGGGTTCGCAAACACATAGCCTTCGACGAACAGCCAATCGGAATTAGCGATGCGTTGTTCATCAACGTGATTGGCCGCAAGCTGGCTTGAAACGGCCAGGCAAGTTCGCATCGTTCGCTCAGCGTCCGGTGTAATGAGCGCTAAACACGTCCCTGTCGTTTCCCCACCAATCTTGGGCTCACCAATCTCGATCCCTAGTTCCTCGAACTCATCCGCGTAGTGCAATCCATACTTATCGTCGCCCACGCAGCCAATAAACGCACCGCTTCCACCCAGTTGCGTCATCGCGATAATGGAATTCGCCACTGAGCCGCCGCTCACGAGCTGCAATTGATGCGAGTCGGTTTCGAAACGAGCCAGCAACTCCTGCTGTTCGGCACTTTCCACCAATCGCATCGACCCACGCTCAAAACCGAGCTCTGCGAACGCTGTGTCCTCGACCGCCAAGAATATATCAACGACTGCATTGCCAAGGCCACAAACGTCAAACTTTGCCATGAGTGAATTCCGATTTACTTCTTACGAGTTGACAATTGATCTCTAGTGGGTGGAGATTATGTTTCACTGGTCCAGGTTTGAACAGGATCTCTCATGCCGCCACGGGAATAACTTTGAGATCTGACAGTAAAACTCAGGCTGCCAGACTTGGGGCCGCTCCGGTTCTCGACCGAAAGTAAACGACACGATGCCCACCCTGCCCTATCGCCCTCATCCGGCGCTTCGCAGTGGACACCTGCAAACGATGATGGTCGGGATCATCTGCGGCCACCGCCCTACGTATCATGCCGCACAAATCGAAGTAGCGCTCCGAGACGGGGAGCGGCTCATCGTGCACGAAGAAGAAGCGGCGATCCTTCCCAGGAACAGTGACTTAGTCATTCTGATTCACGGACTTGGCGGCGACCATCGCAGCCCGTACTTAGAACGACTGGCTCGAACCGCAAATCGGGCGGGTTTCAGAGCATGGCGAGTCGACTTGCGAGGCTGCGGAGCCGGTCTCGCTCATGCCTGGCGACCAGCGAATGCTGGACGTAGCGACGACTTGGCTGACGTGCTGCACATGGCACGTACACTCCACCCAGAAGCTCGCATTCATATCGTCGGCTTCTCGCTCAGCGGCAATATTGTTCTCAAGCTACTAGGAGAATTGTCTGCTAGTGAGCACTCCGCCCACCACTTGGTCGCAACATCCAGTAAAGCTCCTGGCCTCGCTTCAGCGATTGCCGTAGCTCCCCCATGCAACTTGCGTCGATGCGCTGACAACATGGACCGCTCCAGCCGATGGATTTACACTTCGTTCTACCTGAAGATGTTGCGAGGCCAAGTCGAACAACGCCGAAACGCCTGGCCAAGGTGGAACCGTGTTCCTCGAACTCCAGAGCCGAAGAGCATTCGCCAATTCGATGCCAGATACACCGCCCCGCTAAGCGGATTTCCTGACCCAGCAACGTACTACGCCAAGTCGAGTTCCATCGACTTGCTGCCTAAGATCAAAGTCCCCACCACAGTGATCCTCGACCAGGATGATCCAATCGTCCCCTACGCCACATTTGCCGATGCCGAATTCTCGCCAAGCACTTCCGTGATTGTCACTCGCCGCGGCGGACACATGGGGTACTTCGCCCGAGACGCACAAGGACGCAACTATCGTTGGCTCGAGTATGTTGTCCTGGAAGTACTTAAAAACAGCCGCTTCCAGGTACGACCTTAGCTGCGTTCCAGAGTCAGAACATGCTTAAGCGCTGTGAATAACAACTCTCGCTTCCTTGAGCTTGGAAGCGAGAGGATTGTCGCCTGCTACACCGCTACTAGCGTATCGTGTAGTTAACATTGAAGAAGTTAAGGGCGGCATTTCCGAGCATCTCTCCGGGCTTGTAGTACATCATCACAAAATCGCCCGCCATAATCCGTAAGCGTTCCTGCGGGTTCTTCTTTGCCTCGTTAAGATCAACACGGATCTGAAGTTGTTGACCGTTCGGGAGTTTGCGAATCACAACAACCCGCGTCGGCGGAATGATGTTTCCCAGCCCGGCTCCGGCCCGAAGTACGCTAACCGATGAGGTACCTCCGAGGCCACCGACACTACCCTCAGCGAGAGCCAACGCCTCCAGGACGTCTAGGTCTTCGTCACGAGGCATTGGAATCTGACGCCCGCCAAGCAGACCACCCGTGTAGAAATACTCGTCGCGACGCGGCTCGATGTAGACGACATCACCATCGTGCAGACGTACATCCTCATCCGTGAACGGAATTGGTTCATCGGGACACAGCTTCAGCGGGATACGAATCGCATCCACATGGGTGGCAACCTTGACGATCGCATCAGACGGTGAGTAGCCCTCCTCGACCAAGCCTCGGATCTGAACCGAGTCACCCTCCTGGAGTTGCTGACGGCGAAGAATCCAAACTTCGTTGTACGCATCGACTCCCGGGAGTCCGCCGGAAATCGCTAGGGCATGCAACAAGTCGCTTTCATAGACTGGAAGGTCGATCACGTTTGCACTTCCTCGCTTGTGCAAAATCGCTTGCCCACGCTGAATGGTATTAGCGGCTTCAGTTGACGCGTCCTCGCGGAGGATCGTCACGCGGTTGACCCGACTCCGAAGCAGCGATACGGTGACCTGGTCATTACCTTCTCGAATAATTTCTTCTGCCACGTACTGCTGGCGAATCTGCTCGGCAGCTTCGGAAACAGTAAGGCCATCCACGTTGATGGTTGGAACTAGTGGTAGTTGAATTACACCGCCCTTTTGAACCTGAATCGGCAAGCCGACTGAAGGTGCATCCACGGCTCCATTGGGAGGATAGTACTCTCTGGCCAGCGTCGCTTGTCCTGCAATAATAGGCGGGAGCTCATTTTTTGCTGCTGGGATTACGCCCTGAATGGTGATCGAAATCCGATCGCCATGGCCTAGGCGATGCTCCGCGTTTGCCGTACCAAGCAACGCAAAATTCACCGGATTTAAATTGCACTTTGTGGGTGCTTCGAACTGGGATGGTAGCCTATAGGCGGGGATCGCATTCTTCGCGAACGTGATGCAACCACTGCCAAGCGACAGAAGCGAAAGCAACATCCCCAGACGGCATAGGTTTAAGGTGCTGCAGGTAAAAAATCTGGATTGCATAGCCATTGAAGACCTTCCGTAGTCTGCTCAAAGCACGCGATGAATTGGGTTCGTAAATCGAGGGCGACCATACGCCCGCCGGTTGACGGGAGATCCTTCTCCCGCCTCGTCGGCAATCTATTATTCTGGAGTCTCTGCACTAGCCAGTGTCGCAGGCCTGGCGAACAAGAACTCTCTGTCCGATGGACCCACTAGGGCCTGCCGAATCGCTCCGTCTCCGCCAATGATGCCCAAAGAACTCGGGAGGGGAGGCAGCTGGTATCGAGAAGCCGCCTCGTCCGACGCGACGCCTGTCAACTGAACTGGGCGAGATGGCTTAACCGGTGGTTCCGACCTGGCGTCCGTAGGTTCCTCCCAGTAGTCCGGGGCTGCTGGAGGCGTGGCAAGTTCATAACCACCTACTGCATCGCGAACCGGCACACGTTGCGCCGACACTCGCTCTTCGGAGAAGTCTGGACGGGAGTTCCCTCGGTCCGTTGAAATTTGGCTCGGCGTGGCGAGCGGCGGTGACGGCTGCGCGGAGCCCCCGGCTTCGTTCACATACTCGTGCACTCCACCCATCGAGGGAGCACAGCCGGAAGCACTGCAACCGCAAGGGTCACATGATTGGCACATTCCGCAGGCGGTCTTATTGAGAACCGGAGCATTTACAGAAACCGGCACCTCGTTGAACTCCGGATAGCCAGCCGACTGAGACGCAATGATCCCTTGCTCGTATCCAAGGAACCAACTCTGTACAATTTCTTGGCCCGAAGCACACTGATACTTTGCCGACCAGTAGCGAGGCGGGGGTACAGCGGGCACCCGGCAATCTTTACCCATCGAGGTATCGATGAAGCCGCGTTTGAACCCTCTCTCAAAATCGCAGCCCAAGCATTTTTGTTTTTCTTTTGAATAGCAACAATCAAATGCAGTATTCGCTCGACGCCAATTGGCGAATTGGTAATGCCAGTCCTGCTTGGTTGCTATGCAACTGCAGCCAGCTACGTGCAGGAAAAGAAGTCCCGCGCATATCGCAAGTAGACGTGCCATCCTAGCACTTCCTCGTTAGTCATCCGTAACTCGCATGAGACATCGCATCGCCGTAAAACAGATGCGAACAACCGAATCCATCCGGTCCCGATTTCCGTATCGACCCGGCCCATGGGGCACAGGCAAAGAAACCGAATCGCTCCCATTAATGGGTACACACCGTTCGTGAGTTAAAAACCCGTACGGTACCCCAAGCCGAACAGCTTCACTTCCAATCCAGGAGACGCAGAACAATTGCTACAGACCGACGCGCAATCACGGGACTTGGAGGTCAGTAACGGATTTACCGTCTGCGAGAGCATTCAGAACAAACGTTAGATTCCGCGCGACCCCACCCGATTTGCCCGCAGACTCGCAGGCCGCGTCCAGTTCGCTCATCGAAAAACTTGTTCGCTTACGAAGCCGGAAACTACGGGTAGCCGACTCTTTGGGCACTAGACCACTAGAATCGAAGTCAGTGATGACAGCTCGCCCCAAGATAGAAGCTTGGGATTTGGTGATCGGCTTCCGGCCGTCTCGCAGGTAGTGCAGCTGAGTCCGATCCTCGGTAGTCACAAACACGTGGGGCTCAAGACTACCGGTAATGCGGTCCTTCCGTCCGAGGATGAAAGCGCACTCGAGACTTTCGGTCGCCAATCGGCCAACCATAAGATCCGTACGAAAGAGCAGAACGAGTGTTCTCAAGCTCTTTGGATCTTTAGCATCGCCCCCTTCGGGTACAAACAAACCCAACCCATGAAAATCGTTCACCGTTGCCCGTAAAATGGGCTCAAATGTCTGGGAAACCCGTGAGCCCCGATAGCGTGCTAGTACGCCAATCGGTCGGTGGAAGTAGAAAGGCTCGCGGTCCAACAAATCTCGTCTTATCCGCGTCTGAATTGATAGATAGTGCCCATCCACGAAGGATGTTATCTGCCCCCGGCTCAAACTTGGAAGGTCCGCCCGATCGTCGGACTCAAACTCAAGCCCCACCGATAAAGCGGTCCTCCTGGAAGACGGAAATAGTTTCGATTTCGCCTTTCTTCGATCCAGATTTGTCAAAATCGAAGTGTAGGACCTGATTTCAACCGGTTCGCCCTGCGAGACAACCTCGCAGATGGAACGCTTCGATTCGCGGAAAGCTGCTTTCACCTCCCAATCGCTCAGTGGAATCCGAGCGAGCGTCTTCAAGTCCGAAAACTCATCGGCTGCCACAGTTGAATTGCAGTAGGCGATCATGCCGAGCAAAAACAGCAAGGGAGTTCGGCGTTGCAGCCATTGGCCAATTGCCATCGAAGTCTCTTTCCAATTTACGGAGGGGCTTACACGAGTCTTCTAGCCCAATGAGCAGTCAGAAGGCTGTTTGAAAGCCCGCCCCCCGGGAATCCCTGGCGTTTTTACATGACCAGAGCTGGGCGCCCCCCCAAAGGAACCTGAAGCATTAGCTTGGGGAACTTTTTCAGCATAGCTGCTCTCAAAACCAACGCTAGGTAACGGATTCTGCGGCTTGCACCCAGTGTGACGCTTGTGCGGTGACTGGAATCGTTGGACTTGATCCCAGACGCTTCCCGGCCTCCCGCATTCGTTGAATTCGTTGGGGTCCCAATTACAATCCAACCTTGCACCATTTTGTTTTCCTATAACCCCCAAACACCCAAAACCCACTTTAAGCACCCCTGTAGGGTGGTGTGGCGAGTGCAAAATGTGTCGCTTTTCAGCTTTTCGTAAGGTGAATTTGGGGCTGCTCCCTATCGCTAATCGCTGTCTATCCAGCACTCCGTCGAGAGGTTTTTCATGGCCACAAGTGGTTTCTTCAAATCGCGTAACCTGTTGGCTCGCAAACGTTTGGAACAACGTAGTTCCGTCCGCCGCGCATTGCTCGAAACACTCGAGCAGAGGCAACTTCTCGCGGTAGGTCCGCAGCTGTTGGGGATTCAGCCCAATACCGGTGACTTATTGCAAACCGGAGATGTCTTGCATCAGTCACCGAAGGAGCTTGTCTTCCGCTTCGATGATGCGGCAGGCATTGATCCATCCTCCCTGGACGGAATTCGCATCGTACGCAGCGGTGACGATGGAGTCTTCGAACGTGCTGTAGCAGCCACGGACTTCAGTACAGGCGGTCAAACGCTGGTCGAATTTTATGCGCAAGAAGCTGGGGAAACGGGCAACGGCATTCAAGTCGAGTTCAGCTCACGAGCTCACAATCAGGGTCGCGCACCGATCGTTACCGTCGAAGACCGGATCGTACGAGTCGAGCTGAATTCGAATCCGTTGCAGGAGACGCGGGTTGAGGATTTGCTTCAAGCGTTCGATCCTGAAGTTCAGAGTCCAGCGACTTCACTGGTCTACGCTCTTCGGCTTCGGGGCTCGCAGACAATCGGCATCGGCGCAACCGGTGCGCCCCGGACTCTGGTACTGGGTGGCGCCAATGCAGCCAAAGCGTCGACGAACTTCAATATCAGCAACGAACTTGAAGTCCGTTTTATTGCCAAGGACAGTGGCAATGCCGGACTTGGCATCAACATCAGTGTAACTTCGCGGGATCGAGGCGGTGCTGGCAATCCTATCGTCACGGTAAGTGGCAAGAACATCAATGTTGAGATCAACAGCAACACTAGATTCCCAACGACCGTCCAAGAATTCGTGAACGCTTTAAATGCCAGCGATTCACTCTCTTCCGCTCTAGTTGAAGCCCAATTGGTCAGCGGCGTTGGAGCAACCCGCCTGGGAACCGCTCCGATCAATTATTCGCCGATCGAATTGGGTGGAGTTTCGGATGTTGAGATTATCCCCGCTTATGTGGGACTTGGCGACACTGACCGAGAAGTCATTGTACGTTTTGCGGATCCGCTGCCGGACGACCGCTACAGAATCGAGATCTTGGGCCAAGGCACAAGGACTCTTCGAAATGTAAACGGCGAAGCGTTCAATTGCGCCATTTCGCAGAGTGTTGCCTTTGAATTAGACCTGGGTGCACAGGTCGAGTCGGTAGTTCCTCAACCTGTTACCCGCAGCGACTCTGGGCAACTTGTCCAACAACGCAATGTCATCGACGTTTACTTCAACGATGATGACTTGATCGATGTCCGCAGTATTGCAACTGTGAACGGTTTGACCATCGGTCAGCTACGTGAGTTGCGAACACCGTTCTTCCTGGACTCGACCGATACGATCGTCTTCAACTCGGGTGCTGGGACGGCGGCCGCATTGAACGCTTCGTTCTACCAGCTTTATCACACATCAGATTCGCTGGACAGCGATGACGACAGTCGTTTTACGCCGAGTGGTATCCGCTACTACCCAGCTACAGATCGGGTGACGTTAACTTACAGCCGTAACCTAGATCAACTGACCGACGGCACTGGAAGCATCCTTCCTGCCGCTGAATTGCGATTGCGTATCGGTAGCAACGAAGACGCACCGTTGGAACCAGCTACTGTCGATGGTGTCACTTCCGACCCGCAGGACACTTTCGCAGGCGCACTTGATCTTACCGCCAGCTTCACACCCGGCGCTGGTGGTACGCAATCGGTCTTGATCGACGGTGAAATTCTCAACACCTCTCCACTATTGTTGGATTTTCCTGGTGGAAGTGATGAACCGGGGAATCGCCAAAACCGCTATCAAGACAATCTTCGTTTGACCGCAGATTCCGAAGACGGAACGAGTACTGTCTTCTACAACTTCCAGACCAATCTGGGCGTCTTTAGCAATTCAAACTTAGTGAACGCAATCACCGAGCAGCAAAAGCTTCGGGTGCGTGAAGTGCTCTCGATCTATGAGAGTTACCTTGGCATACGCTTCGTTGAGACAGAAAGCACTGGCTTCACTGTCGCGGTTGGCGACATGCGAGCGATTACTCCATTCGAAGACGTGATTGGCAGCGGTCTGCCAGGCGTGATTGAGCTGAATGGTCCTGGCGGTACCTACTACGAAGCTGGAACGCTGGTTGGAAACGGTCAGCTCGGAACGGTTCTTGACCTTCAAGACTTCAATCAGTCTGACCGCAACGGTTTCGGCGGTCCATTCCAGCGTGCAGCAATGCAGGCGGTTGGTCGACTGCTTGGCTTGGGCCTAGCCGATGAAGCAGGTGATCTGACGATTCAGTCGTTTGACGCTGCTTTCGCACCAGGCGTCGGAACCGAGATCATTCTGCCAGGCGACACCGATATTGTTCACGGGCAATTCTTGTATCGCCCAGACAGCAAAGATATTGACCTGTACCAATTTGCGCTCCCCGTGGACGGGCGAATTTCAATCGAAGCTTTCGCTGAACGAATGAGCACGGCGAGCCTTCTTGACTCCCAAGTCGTTCTCTACCAGCAAGACGACAATGGTGGCTGGGATCAAATCGCGGCCAACGACGACTATTACAGTTCCGATTCCTACTTGGAGCTGGATCTGGAGCAGGGCAACTACATCATTGGCGTCAGCGCGAGCGGTAATCGGGATTACGACCCGACGATCTCGGATACGGGCATCGGTGGGCGTTCTCAAGGCGACTATCAACTTCGAGTTGACTTCCAGCCTCCAGCTGCTGGCTTGCTAGTTGATGGCACTGGAACTGCGTTCGACGGCGATGCAGATGGAACTCCGGAAGGCATCTTCAATTTCTGGTTCCGACCATCCGGCCCGAACAACACCCAATTTGTCGACAAGACAGCTGCCGCAGGTGGGACTGGGAGTATCGCAAGTCCTTACAACAATATTGGCGTCGCATTAGCTCAGGCTCAACCCGGTGACGTCGTTCGTATCGTAGGGAATGGCGGAACCGACGGAGAACTCAGCACAGCCGATGACAATCTCGCTTACGAAATTGGGTTCGATACGCTGGGTCGGCCACTCGAAGATGGCGCCACGTTGGATGTTCCGCGCGACGTCTCTGTGATGATCGACGCTGGTGCAATTCTGAAGATGCGACGTTCGCGAATTGGCGTTGGAAGCACTTCCACAAATGTCGATCGCAGCGCGGGTAGTCTACTAGTCCTCGGAACCCCTACGCTCCTAGATTCCGCGGGCAATGCGGAGATCGGTGGGGATGGAGAGCCAATTCGCGGTAGCGTAGTCATCACGAGCATTAACGACTCCAGTGTGGCCGCAGCTAGCGGAACCGTTGACGGTTCCGCTCCGAACACTGGTGATTGGGGTGGCGTCGACTTCCGTCTCCAAGTCGATGCTTCCGTCGGCAGTCGAGAGAATCAAGAAGATCTTGGCCAGTTCCTCAACTGGATCAGTCACGCGGATATTCGCTACGGCGGTGGCCAAGTTGTCGTAGATGGCGTGTCGGAGACAATTAATTCTGTCCAAATGGTGGATGCACGTCCAACCATCGTAAATAGCACGATCAGCAATGGATCAGGCTCAGCGATCAGTGCGACACCGAACAGCTTCTTGGAAACGAATTTCCACTCGCCCGCTGAGCAAGGCGTCGAATCGTTCACCGTGGATTATCACCGAGCGGGTCCCGACCTGAGCGGCAACCAGATGGTGAACAATGCAATTAACGGCTTGCAGATTCGCACGAACGTTGGCGATGAGGGATCACTAACGGTTCCCGGACGTTTCGATGACTCCGATGTTGTTCACTACATTCCGGAGAACCTTACGATTGCGGGCACGCCTGGCGGCGCTGTTCTCGTTAACGAAGGCCCATCGAGTTCCTTGGTCGCACTCACCGAACAAGCCGGCGGTGCGTTAGATGTTGGCATTTACAATTACCGTTTTACTTCTATCGACACGAATGGAGTGGAGAGCACTCCTTCTGAGCCGACGAACTCGATCTTCACGTTCGCAACCGGTTCAGTTATTTTGTCGAACCTTCCATTGAACGTCAATCGAATCTATCGAAGTACGGCAACTGGCGAAGGACCTTATGAGCTGATAGCCGAGTTCGCCAGTAACTCAAACACATTTATCGACGCCGGCACCTCGTTAGGAACGATCCTTGCCGACGATTTAGGCATCTACGCAACGCGGCAAGACGCGCGACTCGCGATTGATCCTGGCGTCGTCCTCAAGTTCAACGGATCACGAATCGATGTGGACTCGGGCGCTCAGTTGATTGCCGAAGGATCGGACGGCAACCCGGTTGTATTCACCTCCGTTACCGACAGTCGCTACGGCGCTGGTGGGACATTCCAAACAGCCAACAATTCTGGAGCAGAAGCTTCGCCGGGCGACTGGGGTGGTATTTATGTTGGCCATACTTCCTCGGCCAGTCTCGATAACACGGTTATTTCCTACGGTGGTGGATCGACTCGCATAGACGGTGATTTCGCCGACTTTGCGGCGGTCGAGTCACATCAAGGTACACTCCGCCTGACAAACAGTCGCTTGGAGAACAATGAATCCGGCTCAGTCGCTACAACAGACGAAGATCGCAGTGGCCGGGGCTCCAATGACCCAGCTACAATTTTCGTTCGAGGTGCTCAACCGGTCATCGTCAACAACATTATCCAAGACAACTTGGGACCGGCGATCAGCATCAATGTAGGCTCGCTCAATTCCGACCAACTCGATGATTACGGACGAGCGACTGGCCTGGGCGAGAGTTTCGATAATATCCTAGGAAACCAGGGCCCACTTATCTCCGACAACCGGCTTAGTAACAACGTCATCAATGGTGTCGTCGTTCGCGGCGGCCAGTTGGTGACCGAGGGTGTGTGGGACGACACGGACATCGTTCACGTCGTAACCGAAGAAATCGTTGTCCCTGACCACCAGCACTTCAGTGGACTGCGACTAGCCAGCTCTTCCGAAGAAAGCTTGGTTGTTAAGCTCGACGGTGCCGCAGCAGGCTTCACGGCAACCGGCCAAACGAATGACAACGACGATCGAATTGGCGGCTCGGTTCAGGTCATCGGAACTCCCGACCACCCAGTGGTACTCACTTCAATTGAAGACTGCACAGTCGGAGCGGGCTTTGCTGTCGACGGCCAGCATCAAGTAGACACAAACAACAGCGGACGATGTGGTCCAGTCGATGAGGACGTTGACTTCGTCGACGTCATCGTCGTCATGGACGAATCTGGCTCCATGTTTGGTGCTCAGCAGTTCGCGATCGGACTGATTGCCGACTTGGACGCTAACCTGCAAGCCGCAGGAATTGGTTCTTCGGCAGCGGGCATCAACCTGTTCGGTCTAGTTGGCTTCGGTGGAGATCCGGCGGACGCACGGTCGATCCCAGTAGGCACTAACGGTGATCTGTTTGGAACGTCGCAAGAGTATGCTACGGCTTCAGCGAACCTTACGATCAACGGCTTCCAAGAAGACGGATACGACGGAATCAACTTCGCGCTTGACACCTACGAGTTCCGTGAAGATGCGGAGAAGTTCATCATTCTGGTTACGGACGAACCGCGGAACATTCTGGACGCTTCACTAACGTTCGACAGCACCAGAGATCGCTTGGAGGCTGCGGACGTAACCCTGGAAGGCATCCTGTCTGTCTTCATCACCGACAATCAAGGCAGTCAAGCACTCGCACTGGACTCGGCTGATAACGCTTACTCGGCAGACGGGAACGGTGGATTTACCACCTCTCCAAACGGTAGCATCCTGTTCGGTTTCGGTACTACTGTCACCGACTATGCTGACCTCGCGTTTGAGACTGGCGGAATTGTCGGAGATATCAACCAAATTGCCCAAGGTGGCGTGACCGCCGAGAGTTTCGGTAATGCCGTTATCAGTTCAATCGTAACGCAAGCTGGCGGTATCCTTGCCAATCCAGGTGACTGGCGCAGCGTCCTATTCGACACGCATAGTAACGACCGCAATGTTGCTGCCACCTTTGAAAATGAGCTCACCCTTTCTGACTCACCTGACACCAATCGCGCTCCTGCCAATGCCGAGTTCCTGGGATCGATTGCACCCAATCTAGACTCCGGCGATGAAAACCAACGCCTAGGCTTCCAAGTAACAGGACAACTTTCGAATCCGAGCGATGTCGATGTGTACAGCTTCCATGCCGATGCAGGCACTGAAGTTTGGCTCGACATCGATCGAACCGACAACTCGCTAGACACCGTGATCGAACTGGTTGATGCGAACGGTCGAATCCTGGCTCTTTCCGATAACTCGCTTGCGGAAGAAGCCGATTCGAGTCTCTTGTTCTCGGCAGCCGAATTGTCTCTTCAAAGTGTGAACCCGCTTCGCAAGAGTGATCCTGCTTTCTACTTCACCAGCGCTCTTGGTAATCCGAAGGATCTATTCAGCACGAATCCGCGGGATGCTGGAATGCGAGTTCGCCTTCCGGGCGATCTGGGCACAAACAACCTTTACCACATCCGCGTCCGAAGTAGCAACCTTGGGGCAGGCGATCCAGTATCGAACTTGCTCGACCCAGCCCTCACCACAGCGGGTTTGACAAGCGGCTCGTACCAACTCCAAGTTCGCTTGAGTGAAGAAGACGAAGTCCCCGGCTCCTCAATTCGATATGCTGACATCCGCTACGCAACGAACGGTGTCCAATTAGTAGGTGTTCCCGGGAACTCGCCATTGGTTGGCGAAAACGGCGAAATTGAAAACATTCCCGGTGCCGCCAGAAACGACTCGTTCGCAAACGCTCAAGACCTTGGCAATATTCTCGATACGAATCGGCAAGCGATCAGCGTCGCTGGCAACCTAGACAACTTACGAGATATCGATTGGTACTCGTTCGATATCCAGTATGAGAACATTACACCAACCGCACTTCGCGAGTACTTCTCAACCATTCTCGATATTGACTACGCCGACGGTGTTGGCCGCGCTGATACTTCGATTTACGTCTACAACGCCGCCGGAAACTTGATCCTGAGCGGGCTCAACAGCAACTTGGTCGACGACCAGTCAAACCCTGCTGTTGGAGTTAACAGCTCTGGACTTGCTGCCGGGTCCTTCGGAGGACTCGATCCTTTCATCGGGCCTTATGAATTACCGGCCGGACAGTATTTTGTAGCAATCACAAACAGCGAACTTGTTCCAAGTGAGTTAGCCGGATTTACGGATCCAAACTTTGCCGACCCTGAGATGCGACTGCTGCCTGTTGAAGGCGTCGAGTTGATTGCCGAGGATCACATTGAATTGACCGGTGGCACAACTGCTGCACTCCCGCGAACTCCAATCTTGTTTCCAACGGCTGGGGATTTTGACGGGACTACTTTCTACACCAACAACAATGACTCGATTGTTGATTTCAATTTGAACGACGTCGCTTTGTACGTCAGTCAAGACGTTGGCCAAGAGCGTACCAATATCTACATCGTAAATCCGTTTACCGGTGAAACTCGCAGCCAAGTTGGGCGTGGAAACTTTGATGTTCAGGATATCGATTTCCGTCCAAATGGCGATCTACGAGCCTACGATCGAGTCGTTGAAACGAACATTGGCAATGCGGATGCCGACACCTTTGCAGATTACATTGATATCGATTCAGGCACCGGTGTCTTCACTGACGTCGGAGACCTTGGGCTCGAAACCACTTATCTAGATATTACTGCAGCTCCGCCCGCCTCTGCCGACGCCAATGATGGCTTCAACGTAGAAGCCATTACATTTGCAGTTATCGGCGGCGAGGAACGTGGCTTCGTCGTAGGTAACCGACCAACGCCTCCCGGTGAACTTCCTTCCTACTCGGCAACTTCGTTCATCGATTCGAACAACCCAGCTGGGTTCCCTGGATTCGATCGTCCTGGAATTTCGAATTTCACCAACGTGATCTACGAAATCGACGAGACGAACGGCAGTGGTGCTGCCACGAGTGACCCTGCTCAAGATAAGACAGATGCAGCAATTGCCTCTGGCGCCGGTACAGCAATCCGTGAGCGAGGGCGTATTGAGACATTTACTCTCGACGGTGTGGGCAACATCGTGACGCAGTCGTCGCGACTACTCGCACGTGAAGTTACTAGCGGCAGCGTACTCACTGGTGCCAATCGCATCATTCAAGACGGCGATCAATTCTCGATAGTTGATGGAGCGACACCTCCCAATACAACCGTAATCGAGTTTGATCTCGGACCTCAAGTGTTGGTTGACTACGCCCCGAGCCAGGGTAGCTTCATCACGGATGGTATGACCTTCAACCTCGATGGCATCGACTACGAATTTGACACCGGTTCGGTCATTGTCATCGACGCGTTGAACGGCACACAAATCCCGGATGGGGCGACCGTTCGGATTGCCAATGAGACGGGAACCGTGAACATCTTCGAATTTGACAACAACGGTCAAGTTGTCGGGGCTGGCAATATCGCCGTTGAATTTGATCCAACCTCGACTCAAGCCCAATTGGTGGACGCTCTCGCTGGTGCTATCAACAGTGCAAGCTTCGGAGTTACGGCCCAATTCAATCCAAACTCAAACCGAATCTCGCTCATTGGTGCCTCGACAACGGCAGCGGTTGAGGTAACAGGCGGCTCAGGGCTATCCATCGACGGTACCGTTGGAGTTACTCCTGGCAACGCACGAATCCCGATTTCTGAAGCGGCCTCGCTCAGTGAATTCATACTGGCGATTTCTCAGAACATTAGTTCCGGTGTCACTGTTGGCTTCGATGCCGGACGCATGAACTTCAGCGGCGCCACCTCCGGTAGTTTCATCGACTTAGAGAACGCCGGCATTTTCACGGACCTTCAAACAGACGGTAATGTTTCAGCAGGTGCCATTGCTGTTCCTGCCCTAGCTAGTGACACTGCCGAAACAGTCGCTGCTAGAATTGCTAAAGCAGTCAACGATGCTGGAATTCCTGCACTCTCGGCAACCGCCAATGGGAACGAAGTGCAGTTTGCAGGTGCTCTGGTCTCCAACCAAGGGCCACTTGAGCAGCTTGGCATCGCTCCTGGAGGCATCGTCACTGGAATCGCGGTAACCGGTAACACCATGTTCGCAGTGAGTGATGCAGGTGGCCTGTATCGCGTCGATGGTCCACGTGGAATCACTCAAGGAAATGTTGGAAGCTACGTCGAGACGTCCTTCGAACTAGTCGGCATTCCGTTTTCCGGGTTGGTTGAAGGCCCAACTCACTTACAGAATGGCGAATTTGCTCAACTTCTGTTCGGTATCGACCAACAGGGGAACATTCACGCATTCAACACTGCTGGTGAGCTTCAGCCAGTCTTTGCCAATGGCCAGACCAGCATCGCTACAGGATTGACGGGCGCCAACGGTTTAACACTCTCTTCGCTCGACTTCAACCTTTGGCACGTCGACGGTCAGCGCAGCGGTGACGATGGACATGGTTTGCCCGCCACGCCGAATGATAGCCGAGAAGAATTCACTGGAGGTCAGAGTCTCTACTTTGGGTTCAACAATCCAGGCGTGAATGGTGTCGGTGATCTTTCCGGTGCCAACGCTACCGGACTCGCCGACAGCTACAATTTCCCTGGTGGAGCGGCAGGTGCGATTGAAAGCGCTTCATTCGATCTGTCCAGCGTTGCTCCGGACGATCTACCGACCCTCTACTTCTCGTACTTCTTCGAGACCGAAGACGCTAGCTCTGACCTGGCGACTGGCAACAATGCCAATGACTACATGCGTGATTCGCTACGCGTGTATGCTTCTGGTGAAAGTGGTGAGTGGATCCTTCTCGCAACCAACAACGATCCAGTGGAAGCCGGGTCCAACTCAGGAACACTGGATGACGAATTCGATCCGTTCTTGACAGGCAACGCAGATGTCCAGCCTCTCCACGACAACGTTGGAGCTTGGCGTCAGGCTCGAGTGCCGCTCAATGTCTTTGCGGGCCAAGAAGAAGTCCGCTTGAGAATTGAGTTCTCTTCCAATGGCGGCTTCGGCTACGGACTGGAAGGTGGTCGCGGACCTGAGATCCGTACGATCAGCGGCGATCGACTTGTCGACGGCGAAACCCTTATCGTCAATGGACGTGCTTTCGAAATCGAACTTGGGCCAACGCTCAATCTTCCTGCCGGTTCTTCAATTTCCAACGGGGAGACAGTAACCATTGAGGGCGTGAACTACGTCTTCACCGACGGCTCGCTAGCCGTTGGCGCACCCGATGTGGCTGTAAATTATGACACCACGATGGGCGCCAGCGAAATTGCAGTTGCCTTGGGCAACGCAATTGCCGCAGCGTCCATTGCTCCACCTGTTTCGGGAGGCTTCTCGTTTACAAACGAAAGCAACGACACTATTGCACGTGCCGAATTAAGTGGCATTACCGGCGAGTCGGTCCGAGTTATCGGTACAGGGGAAATTGGCGATAACGGCGCACTCACCGACGCTGGTGAAGACGTGGACTTGGTTCGAATTGATGTAGCTCGAGGGGCAACTGTAACCGTTGGTGTTGCGGCTGAGAGCATTGGAAGCGGACTGGACAGCTTGCTGCGAGTATTCGATTCCGTTGGCAATCAACTGTTCATCAACGACGACTTTGGTGCGTCGACCGACAGTTCTCTGTCCTTTACCGCCACCGAGGATGGCACCTACTACATCGGTGTCAGTGGTGCCGGAAACGTCTCCTACAATCCTGCTGTTGAAGGGTCGTCCGTCGCGGGCAGCACTGGAGAGTACGAGCTAACCATTACCGTCCAGAAGCTTCTCAATCCAGTTGTGGCTGGTAATCGACTTCAGCTCGAGGGTTCCGACCGCGTTGGAATTTCTGCTGGGTCCGCAATCAGCCTCCAGGGCCTCAATGGATCGAATGGCCTCCCAGTCTTTGTCACACTCGACATGACAGCTGACGAAGTCGCCGCAGCCTTGCAAGAGAGCTTGGCAAACTTCTTTGCCGGAGGAGCGACTTCGGCCTACGCTCGAACCGGAAACGTGCTCGACCTGACTGGCCTGGTCAACTACAGCTCGTTCGACTTCTTTACCGGAACTGCCACGCCTTCACTGAACGATTTGGATCCCGGTCCATTTGGAGCGACAACCAATTTTGTGGGTGACGCGTTCAGCGCCTTTAACTCAGGTACAAACTTTGACGGTACCACGAACAACAATAACCCTGGCGCATTAGGCGCCCAAAACAATGACTTTGAAGGCGTCTACTTGGACGACTTTGTCATTGGAGTGGCGGGACGCGGTGAAATGGTGCTTGCATCTAGCACCACTTCGACCAACTTCATCGTTGATCCTCAGCTGGCACTGTCCAATCCGGATCAGATCAACGTGGAAATTTTAGTTGGCGAATACCAGCTTGAGATTCGCGGAGGTGCGGATTACGGCATCCCAACTTTGGCTGGTTTCCCTGACACATTGATTGTCAACGAGAGCATTCCATTCGACTCACGCTCGACCCCTGGCCTTTCGATCCAATTCAACTCGGCGGCTTCGATGGTTGCTGGGCAGACGTTCTTGGTCGGGGATGGCACAACCGTTTTGACATTCGAACTCGACGACGTGAACGATAACGAGGGCGTCGCGGCTGGCAATGTCGCACTGCCGTTCAACACAGCACTGTTCGATCCTGTCAGCGGTGCGAGTCGCTCGGAAACTGCGCAGGAAATCGCTGCTAGATTCCGCGATATCATCAACTCGTCCGAAATCCAGGATGTGCTCGAGATTTCCGCCAACCTGCTGAACAACGATAGTGTTGGTGCGACCAGTTCGACTGTCGTCCTGGTCGGAAATGCGACGGCCGCATTAGACGCTTCGATTGGCGAAGTCATCATCACTCAGGGTGAGGGTGGCGGAGCAAACCGGGAACGCACGCAGGGGCAGATCGTCATTGATTCTGCAATTATCCGCGAGTCGCAAGACTTTGGTATCAGCATCGCTTCTTCGGCCCCCGATCCAGTTACCGGCATCAGTGTGCCTGGGACACCTCGAAACTTGATCGCACTGAACGCCGAAAATTTGGCACCGGGTGCGGTAGTCATGAACAGTGAACTCATTTCGAATTCCGCTGGTGGAATCAGTATTACCGGTCCGAATGCGGATCCAACTCTGCCTCCTTCGGCAACACCATTTGTTCGGTTAGTCAACAACTCCATCGTTGGTGGTACCGTGACCGCAGTTTCCGCGTTGCGTCCACTGGTCTTTGGTGGCCAACTATTCGACGTTGGAAGCCTCGCTTTTGCTGACGACGTCGTTACAGGTAGTTACCAAAATCTTGCTGGCGGTGGTCCTCCTCCGGCGGCAGGTTTGGACGATCCGATTCAGGCACTCGGTGCACCGAATTTCTCAGGCAGTGGAGAGCCACAAGCGGATGAAGGCGTTGTCAGTCTCGGCCCAGGCGGTCTGCTTACGCTTCAGTTCACGAACAACTTCCTCACTGGCTCGGGGAATGCTGACCCAGATTTGATGCTCTTCGAAGTCGGTGATTCCGAAGAAGTGAACGTGTCGGTATCCGTCGACGGTGTACGCTTTACCGATGTCGGACGCGCTTCGGCGGCATCGCCACTGATCGACATTGATGCATTCGGTTTCGATCCGAATTCACGAATCGGTTTCGTACGCTTGGAAGATGTTGTCAATCAAGGCTCGACAACGGGAGACTCCGTCGGTGCAGATATTGATGCTATTGGCGCCCTTTCATCCGTACCAGCAGAGAATGCGACTCCGGGTGGAACAGGCGTAAGCATCAGCAACAACGCAACTGCAACCTTACTGAACAACGTCATCATTAATTCGACGACTGGCATCACGGTTGACACCAGCAGTGCATCGACAGTGGTTGGCGGCACCGTTTACCAACGCAACGTTGCGAATGTTGCCGGCAGTGCAACTCTCGGACAGTTCCCAACTGTGCTAGATGACAACGTGCCAGTATTTGTCAGTGCGGGTGCCAACAATCTGTATCCAGCACCGGGATCGCCAATCATTGATGCATCCATTGACTCTTTGGGAGAGCGACCATCTCTGGCTGCAGTGAAGGCGCCTTTGGGAATCCCTAGTTCTCCGATCCTCGCCCCGCAGTATGACATCAACGGTCAGTTGCGATTGAACGACCCGAACGTGGAAGCACCTTCTGGACTTGGCGAGAACATTTTCAAGGATCGTGGGGCTCAAGATCGTGCCGACTTCGTTGGTCCTTCAGTAATCCTTCAGAATCCAGTCGACAACGATAACGCAGGTTTGGATGCGAATTCCGACCCAACCATCGTCGAGCTTACGAACATCAACCTCAACTACTTCGACATTCGGTTGATTGACGGAATCGCACCGAGTGATCCATCGACCGGTACCGGCGTCAACCACGACTCGATTTCTCCAGCTTCCGTGTTGGTATTCCGCAACGGCGAACCTCTAGTCGAAGGGCTTGATTATCGATTTGGCTATGACTTCACTAACGGCGTCATACGCTTGCAACCGCTTGCCGGTGTCTGGCAAACCGAAAGTGTCTACACGATCCGGTTCGTAAACTCGGGCGAATCGTCGGTCATTGCTCAAACGGGCTCCAACTACGACGATGGTGACCAATTCACGATCTTGGACAAGAACTCGAGCGAGACGATCTTTGAGATCGATCTGGGCTACGTCATCGACATCCCAACGGACAATGGAATCGATGCCTTACTCTCGGACGGCAACACCTTCGTAATCGATGACGGTGTTCGCCGCTTTACTTACGAACTCGACGGTAATGGCTCAACGGCTGCCGGCAACATTCCAGTCAGCATTGGCACCTCGCCGACTGTCATTGGCTCGGCTGCTGCTCTTCAGGCTGCCATCGAGGGCTCGGCAATCAATGTGCGGACTCAGCTTTCCAACGGAAGACTACAAATCCTAAGCGACGCAGTTGTGCAATTGGATGCGGATACAAGTGAGCTGATCGTAACGGGCTCGAGCGGCGTACAAACTGTCTTCGGTTTGCAAATCCCACTTGAGCAAGGTGCACCAGTCGGCGTCGCTGATGGCCAGACCTTCACGATCGACCGAAGTGGCTCGCCTGTCACTTTTGAGTTTGATACCAACGGAACGGTACTCACAGGAAACGTACCCGTCCAGTTCCCAGCCAATGCTTCTGCTGCACAGATCGGTGCCGCCTTGGTTGTCGCCATAGATGGTGCCGGCCTTGGTCTGAGCCCTGCCTACGATGGAAACGGTTTGGTGCGCCTCGGCGGTGATTCGAACACAGGGCTAGACTTGACGAATACCGTACTCACTCAAACTGGCGTCGCCGGCTCACCTGCAGCCATCAAGATCGAGGTTCCACTGGATACCTCTGCAAACGGTGTAGCAGAAATCCTAAAATCTGCGATCGAGAATGCGAATCTACCCGACGTGACCATTACCCAGTTCGGCACGCGTCTGATCATCAGTGACATCGAAGGGATTTCGGGTGTAGGTGCGAACTTGATCGATGCGATTCGAGATTTAGCGGGCAACCCGTTGAAGCCCAACCAAACAGATGGAACCACGACCCTGACTGTCTTCATGGGCGAAGGCTTCGACTACGGCGATGCAGGTGATCCGTACTCGTCCACAGCTGCCCAAGGTGGACCAAGACACACGGTTACCCCTGAGCTCAGCCTAGGTGCAACGGCAACCGTGGATGCGGATGCGAAACTTGTTAATGCGGACCAAGATGACGGGGTGACGTTCACCTCTTTGTTCGCCGCTTTCCAAGCGGATGCAAATATCGACGTCACAAACACTACCGGTAGTGACGCTTTCGTTTCCATGTGGATTGACTTCAACAACGATGGCTTCTTCGCTACGTCAGAGAACGTCATTTCTGCACAGGTAATGAACCAACCTACGACCGTTTCCTTCTTGGTACCGTCATCCGCAACCGCTGGTGAAACTTACGCACGCATCCGAATTAGTACGGATGCAAATGCAGTAGCTTCGCCAAATGGCGACGCCATTGATGGCGAAGTAGAGGATCACCTGCTCACGTTGAACGGGAATCCTTACACGAACGGTGTGAACAACCTGGACGTCAACGGTGACGGCTTTGTGTCGCCAATCGATGCACTCCAAGTTCGCAACTACGTCAACGACCCGTCCAACCCAACGACGCTTAGCTTGCCCGCTCCTGGCACGCCTCCATTCGTCGATGTGAACGGTGACGGATCAGTGAGTGCGATTGATGTGCTCTTGGTCATCAACTTCCTCAACGAGCAAGCCAGCGGTGGCAGTGGAGAAGGCGAGGCGTTGGTAGACGGCTCCCTGATGAGCCAAGCGTTGGACTTCGGGATGCCGGAAACGGTACTTGCCAGCGACTGGGCAAACGGACTGGAGAATATGGTGACGCGTGTGCGAAGACACACGACCGAGCCAACCTATGCGGCCGACATCGTCCTTCAAGACGAGGATCCAACCGGAACGGCAGAGACGTTAAGTGCGGAAGATCACATATCCCACAGTCCTGCGACCTCCGGCGATCTGGCCTGGGCGGACTTCGCTGAAGACGATGAGGAGGAGGACGCTCTGGGCAGCATCCTGGACGAACTCTTCTAGAGTACCTGTAGTTGCTACTGAGGCTGCGACGAGCAACTGATCTAGTTTCCCTAAAAACCCAAACGGCCCACGCGAACTCTAGGTTCGTGTGGGCCGTGCTCGTATTGCGTCAGATATTGTTTTCAAGGACTCTAGGGGTCGTAAGAATTCTACGAATTTGATTTTATTGGGTTGGTTTCCGTGACAACAGAATCGTTGAGGGAACCTGTCTAACTAAATAGAGTCGAATGTAGGGCAAAGTCCTGGAATTCAAGGGGAAACGCTCTGCTGCTATCTCGCCACGTGAGCGACCGCCGCTTTGAGCAATCCCGCTTCTAAGCGATTCTGTTTGCCGCTAGAGACTCTGAAATCTTGACTAGTTGGAAATGCATCGAATGTTCCCAAAGCTCTGGAGATCTTCTCGAAAGTCTTGTGCCGACGCTCTTCGCCAACATCGCTCGGATTTCAAGCGTGTAATCCGTTTGGAAAGTCTGGAAGACCGCAAGCTGCTGACGGCGACCCCTTTTGGCGCGACAGCCTTGGATACTGGCGAGTTCCTGCTGGGCGATGTCGCAGTAACTCCCGTATTTTTCGAGAGCAACGGACAACTCGACGCCAGCACAGAAGACTGGAACGATCTACTTGAGCAATCTGTGCTCGCAAAAATCGACGAGGGTCTTCAATGGTGGGAAGACACACTCGACAATCTGAACACCGTACATGAACTGAACTTTACAGTAGACACAACCTTCGCGGATGAACCTTTCTCGACTCGGTATGAACCCATTTCCCGTCGATCGAATGACTTTTCCGAGTACGTGAGAGAGTTTCTGGATGCTCAAGGGTTCTCGTCAGGTACGTCACTTGCGGCGTTAGAGACCGACATGCGGCTTTTTAACAACGCACAGCGTGAGAAACACAATACGCAGTGGGCATTCACGATGATCGTAGCGCCTTCATTCAATGATGCTGACGGCATGTTTGCGCCCGGAGGTAGCTTCAGGCAAGCGTTTGCCTTCGCCGGCGGATTGTTCATGGTAGTTCCATCAACTCGCCCCGCATCGACGTTTGCACACGAACTGGGGCACCTGTTTTGGGCGCGCGACGAGTATCTAGGTGGCGGTAACTATTTCCAGAGACGCGGGTACTACAACACTCAGAACACAAATGCGGCAGATAATCCAGACCCTGGATTTGAACAGCAACCCAGCATCATGGCGGCCGGCTCTCTGTTGACGACCGCTTACGAAAACAACATTTCACCCGAGACGACGCTGGCGATGGTCGGCTGGCAAGATTCGGACGGAGATGGAATTTTCGACGTGCTCGACGTTCCTCACCAGCTAAGCGGGACTGGTTACTTCGATCCAATGAGCTCGACGTATCACTTCGAGGGCTCGGCTTCTGTTCAAACGCTGCCCAATCTGAATTCATCCGGGCTGGGGAATGACATTACGATCAATCGAATCCGGGAGATCGAATACCGCTTCGATGGCGGCCCTTGGCAGCTGCATTCACAACCAGATGACTATGCAGTTACTCTGGATTTGGCGATCAATGTGCCCGGCGGTGTATCGGAGATTGAGATTCGAGCCCTCGACTCGACATCGACCGTTTCGAGTAACGTTTTCGTTGGTCGGTTGAGCCAGGCTGACGCAACTCCAGTACCCGGCATCAATGGTTTCGCATGGGTCGATGAGAATCAAAACGGCCTGCGAGACGTGGGAGAATACGGTCCCGAGTTTTGGACTGTTGAGCTCATCGACTCCGCTGGCAATCCGCTAGAGTTGCGGACAACGATCGAACCCGATGACTACCCCGACGGTCAATTGACGAGCGGATTTAGTCCAGATTTGACACTGACAGCGATCGGAAACCGAACGGACGGTCGAGTAGGTGTCTTCAACGACACGAATGCCAGCACCGGTAGCAAGACGTTTCGCGGCTTTTCAACTAGTACAAATTCGTACACATCCAGTTGGACTGAGCAACAGCGTCTACAAGCCGACTTCAGCCAGCCAACGAGCATGGTGCTCTTGGACGTAATCGGGACCGGGCAAGATACGTTCGGTAGGTTGGAAGCATTCAACTCTCAGGGGCAACTCCTGGCTAGACATACAACCTCCGCGCTCGCGTTTGGGGAAACACAGACTTTTATGATTGCGCGTGGTAGCGAAGACATCGCCTACGTTATCGCTGGTGGACACGCAGGGACCTCCGTAAAACTCGACAACCTTCGCTTCGGCCCAGAATCGACTACCGTCACTGGGCCTCAGGGACAGTACGATTTCCCCAGTCTTCCAGCCGGAACGTACACGGTTCGCATGACTCCTAGCAGCGGGTTCAATGGCATTGATCCGGCTGGCGGACAGCAGATGACCTCGCTCCAAGCAAACGAGGCTGTGATTGATGTGGATTTTGGCTTCACCACCACGACGAGCGATTGGCAGAATCCCAACAATCAGTTCGACGTCAACGCAGACACAATTGTCAGTGCCATTGACGTGCTGCTGATCGTCAACGACATCAACGAAAACGGTTCTCGAGACCTCAGAGGTTCGTCCACTAGCCCACCTCCCTACATCGATGCGAGCGGCGACAGTTTCGTTTCGGCTCTCGACGTTTTGATCGTCATCAATCACATCAATTCCAGTGGCGGAGGTGGCGAAGGCGAGGCCACGGCGGAGTTTTTTGGGCTGAGCAAACGCTCCCAAGAAAGTGAGTCAGAACGCCGCGACCACCTTTTTGCCATGCTCGGTGAAAGCTGCCTGTTAGAGCACGATGACGTTGGCTCAGACGAGCCCACGTCAACCACCGCCACCGTCACCAGGATCGTGCCCTCTTACTCGAATCTGAATGCGGACTCAGAAACCGAGGGGAACCCATACCCCCCAAATGACGCCATTAATTTCTTCGGTCCACTGAAACCCAAATTCGCCTAGCCGAATATTCGGAACTTTTCGCAAATCGGGTACTCTAAGAATACCGGCGATATGGATTGGGAGAGCGATGAGGAAGCTGCAGGCAGTTTCACAGGAAAAGGGAGTCTTCGCATTTAGCCCGTCTTCCCTGAATTGAAAAAACCTCCTCTCTTGACTAATCTGAACGTTTCTAGGTTTGGCCATAACCTGTCTCCTCAGTCTCTTCTTCTCTCTACACAAGTCTTGAGCAATAGCTGGCTTCTCGGATCGAGCTCAGCTTTGATTTGACTTTGCGAATGAGAGCCGAGTTGGGCGAGGCGAATCACTTTTCAACCCTCGGACGTCTCCAGGCGCAAAGATGAAAAACCGAATCGGACAGTTCTTTCAGCGACTCAAGCACGCGCAACGCACTCGAGAAAATCGCCGGAAGGCCCTTAGGCTCGAATCTCTTGAAGGACGACGTCTACTTGCTGCGGACACGGCCGTCTATCCGGTACCGTTTCCGTATCAAAACGACTTGATCAACGAGGACGTGAGCGGCGACTACAACGTGTCTGCCCTCGATGCCCTCCTTGTCGTCAATGCGATCAACGAAGGCGTGGAACTTGCCGAGGTCGAACCCGGCAAGAAGGCTGACGGGCATATGCTGGATGTCAGTGGAGACAACTTCGTGTCGCCACTCGACGCGTTGATTGTGATGAATTTCCTTAACGGTGAGGGTGAGACTACACCGACCGCCATCTACACCTACGAATTCGTAGACTCCTCCGGCAGCCCGCTTTCAGGTGATCAAGTTGCAGTTGGTGATATCTTCCAACTTCAAACCTACGTTGAAGACACCCGAGGATTCAGTGCCGCCGGTATTAACGCCGCCTACCTCGACATCGCCTTTGACAATGACACGTCGTTCGATGTGGCAGTCGGTGAGATCCAAACACTCAAGTTCTTTGTCAATCAGCTCGACACCTCTGATACTTCGAGCTCCTTCACGCTATCGCTCGACGGTCAAACTACGAATGCAATTCCGCTGTTCGACAACGGTGCACCTCAGTCGGATGCGGCAATCGCTGCATCGATTCAAACCGAGCTTGAGGCTCTGTCCAATGTCGGTGCGGGCAATGTTTCAGCCATCGTCGATCAAGCGGCCAAGTCGGCGGACCAAGAAAACAACGTTCCTCGATTCAATTTTGAAATCCGCTTTGGGAATGAGTTAGCTGGACAAGACCTTCCACTGCTCACCTTGGACGATAGCAATATCGCTGTCGTGAGCGGAGGCACATTCGATTTTGCAATTGCCGAGGTCTTGGCAGGCAACGAGTCCACCCCTGCGGCCGAAGCCGCCGCGTTTGTCTTTGGTGACGTCTACGATTTCGCGCGTCGTTCGGAAGTAACCGCGAACGAATTCAATGAAGTG
The DNA here is from genome assembly GCA_045105035.1 of Pirellulaceae bacterium. GTDB lineage: Bacteria > Planctomycetota > Planctomycetia > Pirellulales > Pirellulaceae > Aureliella. Next base: position 62,246 of record JBGCCZ010000065.1, read on the forward strand.
GGCGCCGCTTCCCAACAAATCCCACTTCCACAACCTGCGGTACGCAAGCTTGTGTTCACGATTCCAATGATCGCGACCGCGCCAGGGGTAATCAACTTTACGCCAAACGAAGCCGACGATTCCCCTGCCTCGGATATGATTACCGGAACGACCGTCATCCCAACGAGCATGGTGGACTACGGTGCGTCGTTCTCGATCACTGTTGTCACTGATCCAACAGCTCCGATCGCCGTCAATGACACGCTGACGATTGAAGAAGACAGCGGCGTACTGACTCTGAATGGTAACGTTACCTCCAACGATACCGTTACCGCAGGTCGAACCCTGAGCATTGCGTCCGTATCCGCACTTGCCGGAACCGTAGGCAC
>JBGCCZ010000066.1:0-57808 GCA_045105035.1 Pirellulaceae bacterium
AAGCAACTTGCCGAAATTTCTGACAAGCGAATTGGAGCGTTACTGCCAGAAGATCCTGCGGGATTTGGCAACTATCGCGGGACAGTAGGCCGTGCTTTCGAGCTACTGGTCGGACGCACTTTACCCTCCCGCTCGACAATCGAGCGTGCCAAAGGAGAGGAGCAAGAGCTTGAAGGCCATCTGTTTTACGACGAGTCCATCTTCATTGCGTCACTCGGCGAGACGCTTCCTACCTATACGGTTTTTCCCAAGAACTGGGCGGGCAAAGTCGCGATATGGACCGGCGATCGTGGAAGGGACATTCTGTTTACCTCGGCTTCCAATTTACATGCTGGGGCGGAGGGTAAGCGGCAACTTGCGGAAGCTGCCCGTGAGCTTCTCGGCAAAGGCGTGGCCGTCATCACTGCTGATCTGATGGGGCAGGGGACCAAGAAGATTGAGGGTTTGGAGCCTGGGGTGCAACGGCGAGTGGAGAACCCGCGTGAAGCGGCGTGTTACACGTTCTGCTACAACGATTCGCTGTTGGTTCAACAAGTGCACGACTTGTTGACTTTGATTTCGTACGCCCGCGATCCAGAGCATGGGATGCCGGAAATCCTGTTAATTGGAAGTGGTGAAACTGGGGCCGCTGCCGCAATTGCGAGATTGGTCGCACGAGAGGAAGTAGCTTCCGCCGCGATCGAGACGAACGGTTTTCGATTTGAGCAGATTGATCATTACTTGGACCGGCGAATGCTGCCGGGATCTATCAAATACGGTGACATGCCGGCAATCCTGGGACTCAGTGCTCCGCTGCCGCTGCAGATCATCGGTGAAGCGTCCGTACCTGAATTGACGAAGCAGGTCTTCTCAGCGGCCGAGGCAGCGGAAGAAGTCTATTCAGTTGATGAGCTGGATTTGGGGCGTTTGTTGGAGTAGCTAATGTCGGAGTTGAAAAACGGGAACGATGAGCTAACTTGCCACTTGGCTACTCCGCCGTGCTCGCCGTGCTCGCCGTGCTCGCCGACTCGGCCACCTGTCCACGTACGATCGTGATGGCTTGTCCTTTCAAATGCACGCGATCACCATGCACTTCAACGCCGACTATTCCGCCACGTTCCGAAGCTTGAAAGCCGACCATTGCGGTCTTGTTTAACTGCTCTGCCCAGTAGCCGGCGAGGCAGCAGTGCGCGGAGCCGGTGACTGGATCTTCTTCGATCCCAGCTCCCGGCGCGAAGAATCGCGATACAAAATCGAAGTCGTCTGAGTCGCTTCTTGCCGTTGCGATGATGCCCCGAATATCGATTGCACGAAGTCTGGCGAAATCTGGACGAAGCGCTCTGACATCGGCTTCCGATTCTAAAACGACCATCGCATCGAATCGTGAATGGCCGAAGAAAGCTGGATGAGGCTTGACGCCCAGTGCAGCCAGCAGTTCCGCGCTCGATTCTGCGCTCGATTCTGCGCTAGGATCGCTTTGGGTGACCGGCGTCAGCGGGAAGTCGAGTCGGATATTTTGGCTGTCTCGAGTTGCCTTCAGAAGTCCGCTGCGAGTTTGGAACTCGAGTGTCGGTGTATCGACTTTGCTCTCGGACCAAAGCGTATGGGCGGTTGCGAGTGTGGCGTGCCCACATAAATCGACTTCGTACGCAGGCGTGAACCAGCGAAGATGACGGGTTCCATCCTCTTCAAGAACGTACGCGGTCTCTGAGAAGTTCATCTCTTTGGCAAACGCTTGCAACCAGGCTTCACTTCGCTTTTCCTGAAGCAAACACACGGCAGCTTGATTGCCGCTGAAGGGAGTCTCGGCAAATGCGTCAACGATATAGAGCTGCAAGGGAGTGGCCTTTCTGTACGTTCGAGCAGGTAGAGCGTGAATGCAGGTGGGTAGAGCTGAAGATGGTTGATCCGTGACAAACGCCTGTACTGTAGCTTAGACAAGGCTGTGCTCAAGCGGTTCGCTGCTGGGGAGTTGTTGGCGTGCTATAATGGCCGGTTAAGCTTTCGTAGATTGTAGCCGGCTTCCGTACTGTGCAGCTGTGCGAGCAACGCGTTGAAGAATGCAGCGTGGAACAACGCGGCGTGGAATACTAGGAATAAACTAAATGGCATCTCGTTTCATTCTGATCGGTGGATTCTTGGGGGCTGGCAAGTCGACGACTGTGGGCCGATTGGCGAAGCATTACGTCGGCTTGGGCAAACGAGTCGCCATTATTACCAACGATCAAACGACGGATCTCGTTGACACGCACTCGCTTCGCAACCAAGGGTTTGAAGTTGGCGAAGTCGCTGGAGCGTGCTTCTGTTGCAGCTTCAACGAGTTGACGCAGCGTGTTGAAGAAATGTCGGCTTCGGAATTGCCTGACGTGATCTTAGCCGAACCCGTTGGCAGTTGCACTGACTTGGTTGCGACTGTGATTCGGCCCTTGGAAAGCGTATTTGAGAGACCGTTGGAGATCGCGCCTTACGGAGTCATTCTGAAGCCGAGCCACGGACGCAAGATCCTGTGTGGGAGTGGTAAAGGTGGGTTCTCTCCGAAAGCCGAGTACATTTTTCGAAAGCAGATCGAGGAAGCTGATTTCGTTATCGTGAATCGCATCGATGAACTGAGTGAGGAAGAAGTTCAAGAGTTGTGCGACGAGATTGAGACGCAGTTCCCCGGGCGGACGGTCATTCGTATGTCCGCCAAAACTGGAACAGGCTTCGAGGCGTACGCAGAGTTTCTTGAACAGTCGGGGAACTTTGGTACACGCGTTCTGGAAATGGACTATGACCTCTATGCCGAAGGAGAAGCGGAACTCGGCTGGCTCAACTGCCAAGTCAAGCTGGAAGGGCAGAATGAAATCGCAATGGACGATTTTCTGCTGGCCCTCGTTTCGTCTATGCAGAGTGAGTTGGCTGGTGGCGAGTGCGAAGTTGCCCACTTGAAGGCGATCGGAATGCATGATGGGAACTACGCGGTCGCAAATTCAGTCAGCAGTTTCACCGAACCCGTACTTTCACTGGCATCGAAGTGTTCGACTACAACGGCGGACGTCGTGGTGAACGCCCGCGTCGCAACTTCACCGGAACATCTTGAGCGGTTGGTTCGTGAGCACCTCACAAAAACCTGCGAAGAGCACTCGGCTAAGGCTGAGATCGAATCCTTGCAGAGCTTCCGGCCTGGGCGTCCGGTGCCGACGCACCGAATTACCACTGCGTAGTGAGATTCTGAGTGAACACGTTGCAACAGGATGTTTCGCCGCGCCTGCCATTGCTTCTAGGTTGTCCCGTTTGGAACTGCGATGCTTGGGGTGGTATCGTCTATCCCAAGCGGACGGCGAAGCGTGAGTGGCTGAATTGGTACAGCCGAATGTTCAATACGGTTGAGGGTAACAATAGCTTTTATGCTATCCCGGCTCCGCAACATGCTGAACGTTGGGGACGGGAAGCAATGGATGGCTTTCAGTTCTGTATGAAGTTCCCCCGCGAGATTTCGCACGAGCGGATGCTGGCTGGGGCTGACCGGGCCAACGGGGAATTCTTCGAAGTCCTTCGCATCTTGAAGGAGCACGACCGACTGGGACCGAGCTTTCTCCAATTGTCGCCACGATTTTCGCCTCACATGCTGGGTACTCTCGAGTCCTACCTGCGTTCCTTGCCGACCGATTTGCCTTGGGCCGTTGAAGTTCGCCACTTGGACTGGTTCGACGAAGGAAAGTATGAGCAGAGGTTAGACGAGTTACTCGCGGACTTGAATATCGACAAAGTGCTTTTCGATTCGCGGCCTCTTTATCAACTGCCACCCGATGATGAGATTGAAAGGATCTCTCAGACGCGTAAGCCCAAGACTCCTCTGAGGCACACCGTGACAGGCGAGCGTCCAATGGTGCGGTTGGTCGGCCGGAATCGAGTGGAACTGGCGGACAAGTACCTGTCCGAATGGGCAGTAGTTGTCGCCGGCTGGATTCGTGCTGGACTGGAGCCCGTTGTGTTTACTCATGCTCCCGATGATGCGAAAGCTCCCGAGTTGGCACGCCGTTTTTGTGTAGAAATAAACAAAGTGTTGCCCGCGGGAGCGGGAGTTGAGCTGCCGGAGCTTCCGAAGCAACCTAAGCAGCTAGACCTTTTTTCTTGAGCAAGCAGCTCTGGTGTTACTCACCGAAATCCAGCCAAATGAAAGTTGAGTTCGGGAAGTTTTCCTCACCGTCCCTGATACGCCAACTCTCCGGGAATTCCTCGTTCCACTCGAAAAGGGAGATTGAAAAAAACCTGCCCAAAAATTCAGCGCGCTATATCCTACCAACGAAACGTTTCCTACCAACGAAACGTTAGAGTTGATCGTAGGCAACTTCAAATGTGGCTTGCAAGTCTTCAACTCGGCCGCTGGTAAGGCCCTTTTTGAACCAATAGATGCGCTGTTCGGCGGTCCCATGGGTAAACGCGTCAGGGACGACTCGGCCGGTTGCCTGGCGTTGTAGGGTGTCGTCTCCAATCGCCTGTGCCGCTCGCAGTGCTTCTTCGATATCGCCCGTCTGTAGAACCGCGAATTCTCGTTGTGCGTGGTGCGCCCACACACCGGCCAGAAAATCGGCTTGCAGCTCGAGGCGAACGCTCAGTTGATTGCTTTCCGTCTTGCTGGATTTTGCTTGCAGCCTTTGGACTTCCATGGAAAGACCGAGCAAGTTTTGAATGTGGTGCCCGACCTCATGCGCGATCACATAGGCACAAGCAAAGTCACCTGGGGCGTTAAATTTGGTCTGCATTTCATTGAAGAAAGTCAGGTCGATGTACATCTTGCTATCGCCGGGGCAATAGAAAGGACCGACGGCGGAGCTAGCTGAACCACAAGCCGATTGAACAGCACCTGTGAAGAAAACGAGGACTGGTTTCTGATAGGGGCGTTGAAGCCCTGCGGGCAATTGCGTGGTCCAAACATCTTCCGTCAGCTTCAGAACCTTGAGGGCAAAACTCTTCTGCGCCTCTTCGGCTGGGCTCGGCGGGGCGTCTGCTTTGGCCGAGTTGGCCTGGACGGCTTGGTTCTGAGCCTGACGCATGCCCACGTCGACTGCTTGTTGAACGTTGCCGCCATTTAAAAACGTAAAGACTACGGCCAGGATGATCGCCAAGATTCCGCCACCGCCAGCCACCGCCGCTCCGCCACTCATGCGACGGCGATCTTCGAAATTGCGGCTCTCTTCAGTCTTGTCCAAACGCATGCGGAATCCTCAATTCATTCAATAAGTCTTTGTTCCGGGCCTGCCGCTGACTGGATAGGTTTATACCCCGACCAGCCGCAATCCGTCAGCCAAATACAGTACCGTCGCAAGGCGGGAATGGCAATCTACTCGAGCACGCAATGCCGTTTGTCACTCTTGGCGGCGAAGATTCACTTCGTAAAACCACATGTCATCATTTGGTACGTTCAGTTCGATTCGGTCGACTGCCCCTTTATCGGAGGCTAGGAAATTAGCCGTTCCGGCCCCAAACCAAGCAAACTCGCGGTTCCAGCGGATCACAAAAGTGTCGTAGTGCAGGTGTTCGAGGCGGCCGACGAGCTGTTCGTTCGGCAACAGTCGGAGTGTCAGCGTATTGTCCTCCATCGTCACCTTCGCATCTCCGTACAGCGGGCAGCGATATTCTCCGGTATAGGCGTTGAGTTCGTGACTGGGTGAAGTGCCTTCCGTTTTCGCCGCGACGGCCGCTTCGATCCTGGCGTTGAAGCTCTTCCGTGATTTCCTGAACTCTGGGAGTTTTTCAGCACTCCAGTCGCGTTCTTCCGCACCCAGGAATGCATCAAGGATGCGATACGTTATCGCTGGCGAGACGCCCGTCATGCTATTGGTCAACACCGCGATCCCCAGGCCCTCCTCGGGGATCAACGCAACTTGGGAATACATGCCATCGTAGCCACCGCCATGTGAGACCATCTTGCGACCTTGGTAGTCAGCGAGTGCCCAGCCGAGGCCATAAGCGCGGAAATGCGTTGAGGGGTAGGTTGCACGATAGGATTCTGAGACTCGCAAGGGCGTGTGGGCTTGCCACATCGTCAACGACTGCGATTTGGAAAATAAGTGGCTCGGGAAAACGTCTTGGCGAGTCGAGCTGGTCGCGATCTTTTCTCTTGAGTTCTCCATCGAGAAGGCCCCATGACGCAGTTGCAGTTTCAACCACTGGGACATGTCTTGGCCGCTGGAGATGATGCCACCGGCGGCAGCCATGTTGTCCCAATTCATCCACTCGAGCGGTAAATTTCCATTGGAGGTTGTCTTGTGTGGAGTGGCTACATTGGACACGTTGGCAAGGTCTTGCGTGCTGCTAATGGTTCTTGACATTTTCAGCGGCTTCAAGATTCGCAGGCTCAGTACCTCGCTCCACGGCTTCTGTTCGACTTCTTCGATCACTAGGCCTGCTGCCAAGAACATGAGATTAGAGTAGCCGTAGCCAGCGCGGAACGGTGTGGCGGGTTCCAGGTGAACTGCACGTTCGAGCACTTCGCGAGGGCTGTATTTCGTTCCCCACCAGACCAAGTCACCGCTGAAAGTGCCAAGGCCGCTGCGGTGGCAAAGTAAGTCACGGATTCGCAAATCGCGGGCCATTGGGTCTTTGAGCCTTAGCCATGGCAGGTAGCGATCTACGGAATCGTCCCACGAAAGTTTGCCTTCATCGACCAGGATCGCCAGCAGGGCGGAAGTGAACGCCTTCGTGTTGGAAGCGATCGCAAATAGCGTGTCCGCATTTACCTCGACTTCACTACCCGCCTTTCGCGTTCCAAAGCCGCGGCAAAGAAGTGTCTCGTCGTTGTGGACGATCGTTACGGAGAGGCCGGGCACGTCCCAGTCCTGCCGAGCCTGCTCGATGTACGTTTCGAGCGCGGCGATGTCCACTTCATCTGCGACTGTAGACGCTACCGGAGGTGACTCGGCGGTAATTGCTTCTTGGCCGTGGCTGTGCTGACTCGAGCACGCGACAAACGGGAAAGTGAAGAGCACTAGGCCGAACAATCCGTGTGTTTTGAGGCTGCCTAAGAAATCGAGGAAAGGCAAACGAGTTTTGAAGCGTTTCATGAATCTACTCAAGATGGAGTCAAACTGCGACGCGAGCCGGTGGGGGACTCGACTACTGAACACGAACGACTGACGCACAACTAGGTTACCACTAAGTGTGTGCAAATATTCTTTCCCTAGGACTCGGAAATTTCAGCCTCAGGAGGAAACGCATGATAGGGTTGGAATAGCGGCAAAGCTCAGGCACTGAACGAGTTGCCGACTGCTGGATTCAATGCTGATGTTTTTCAATTTGCAACCAGGCGTTGTGTTGAGCTCGGTCTCGAGTAATCAAGTAGTGGGAAGTTTGCCTGAGGGATGATGCTGTGCCACGGATTGCCTGAAAACTGTTCAGGAGTCCAATACCGACCCTAGAGGAAAGCCTATGAGATCTCTTACCGAATTCTATTGTCACCAGTGCAAGGAAGAGTTGACGAAGGCGGTTGCGTTGGACGATCAGCACGCTTGGTGCAATTCGTGCGGGGCGGTGGTGGTAAGGTCTTGGTTCCGCTGCCAGCCTTGGATTATTGGCGTCGCTGTCGTGGTTTGTGGACTTTGGGTCATCAATTGAGGAATGCCAGGGCCGTAGCGGAACCAGCAACACTCTTGGTGGCCGCTGCGGCAGTCTGCGGAAAACGAACCTTAGTTTGCTCCGGTCGTTTCCTGAGTCATTTTTCCGAGGTTGGATAGGACCTCTTGCATTCGCCCTCGGTCAATCGCCTCCTCGACAGCTTGTGCACAAGTGGTCAGCTCGGCAGAGTGTCCGGCGATCCAGAGTGCGGCGGCCGCGTTGAGTACGACGACGTCGCGCCGCGGACCTTTTTCACCTGAGACTACGGCTTGAATACACTTGGCACTACTCGCAGGATCGTCGGCGAATAGTGCTCCGCGTTCGGCTTTAGCCAGATTGAAATCGGCTGGGGTCCAGGTGTGTTCCTGGATCTCGTCCGGCGTCACCTCCAGTACTCGTGTTGGGGCAGACAGACTCAACTCGTCAACACCGTCCTGCCCTCGAACCACGACCGAACGTTGCGTTCCAAGTTGTTGCAGTGCCGAAGCCATTTTGTCCTGAAGCCCAGCGTCGCCGACCCCCAGGACTTGATGCTTGACGCCTGCCGGATTCGCTAGCGGTCCAAGGCGGTTAAAGATCGTGGGACGCCCCATTTCGCGTCGAACCGGCCCAACGTGTCGCATGGCCGGGTGAAAGTAGGGGGCAAACAAAAAGCAAATCCCTAGTTCGTTCAAGCAGCGTTCGACAACTTCAGGACTGGCCTCCAAATTCACACCCAGCTCGGAAAGCACGTCTGCAGAGCCAGTGCTGCTGGTCACTTTGCGATTGCCATGCTTGGCGACTGGGACGCCTGCCGCAGCGCAGGCGATGGCGGCTGCAGTGCTAATGTTGAAGGTCTTGCTGCCGTCACCGCCGGTGCCACAAGTATCCACAATGGTGGGCTGTGAGGTCGGAATTGTCTTCATCGAATCGCGCAGAGCCTGCGCCGCGCCAACTAATTCGTCGACACTCTCGCCTTTGTCTGCCAACAGCGTAAGGAAAGAACGAATGCTCTCCGCAGACGCCTCGCCGCCTAGGAACCAACCAATCGCCTTTCGCGCAGCCGCCTGGTCGAGATCCGTCGGCGGCTGAGATTGGAGTTGGGAGAGAATTGCAGTAAACTCTGGCTCTCGCATTCGAGAAGGACTCCATGAAATGGATGCGGAAGCGTGTGTCTCCGACGACTTGCTTCGGCTTGATGCGGTCGTCTGACACCCGAACGTCCATTGTAGCGAAAGCAAGAGGCTCAAAGAGTATGCCACGCAAAGTGATAATTGATTGTGACCCGGGCATCGATGAAGCTGTCGCACTGGGGCTGGCGCTGTTCGATCCTCGCTTAGAAGTCCTGGCTGTCACTGCTTGTGCGGGCACTGTGGATGCGGAGCAGGCTACGGCGAACGTGGTTTCGCTGGTTGAGCAGTTCGATCCGCCGAAAATGCCGCGGATTGGAGCAGCGATTGATCCAGAGAGTGATGCTGCTGTCGGCAACGGAACTCTGCTGCACGGCGAAGACGGCTTAGGCAATTCTGAATTTCAGCCGGTTTCTCGGCAGAATTCGATCCCCAGTGATAAACTCATCGAAAAGGAGTTGCGGGCCCATCCTGGCCAAGTGACTTTGGTGTGCACAGGGCCGCTCACTGGGGTCGCAAAGGCGCTTAGCCGAGACTCTGGCTTGGCAGAAATCGTGGATCGAGTTGTCATCACGGGCGGCTCGGTCGATTTGATTGGCAATGAAACCGCCACTGCCGAATTCAATATGCACTTTGATCCTAAGTCTGCCAGGCAAGTCTTGCAGTCTGCGACGACCAAGAGCCTAATTCCGCTCGAGGTCACCCAGGGGCTGAAGTTCGGCTTAGAGCTCACGGATCGCTTACCTCCGTCCTATACAAAGGTCGGCGGAGTGCTCGAGCAAGTCGTCCCACACTTGTTCCGCACGACGCGGCAGCATCTTGGACGCGAAACGATTTCACTCCAAGCCGTCATGCCAATTTTGATGCTGGTGGAACCCATGTTGGCCCAGTGGGAGATGATGGCCTGTGACGTAGAAACGCAGGGCGAGCTCACCCGGGGTACGACTCTGTTTGATCGACGTGAGCCGCGTAGTTGGAAGACGAACGTCGAAGTCGGCCATCAGTTGGACACCGACGCCGCACGCGACGCCTTCTACAACTGTCTCAAGTACGCTTCGCACGTGAATTAGCCGTTTGGAACTTGCGTCCTCGGCTGCTATTCAGCGGGGCTCAGACGCCCTCGGCTTCTCACAGAGTAAATCGCTGGCTTCTTAGTTCGACGACTCAGTTGAATCTGATCCGGTTGCACCGGAATGGTCTTCGCCGTGTGCTCCGTGATTGTGATCGGCCGATGTGACGGCCGCTTGAGGGCTGGACGGGAAAATTGATTCTTGAGCTACATAGACGGCGGCTCCTCCGAGGTAGCCAATGAAGGCGTAGAGGGAGACGCGTTTCACGTACCAGATGAAGTCGATCTTCTCTAAACCCATTGCCGCGACGCCTGCCGCCGAACCAATGATCAAGCAGCTACCGCCCGTTCCAGCACAATAGGCGAGGAAGAGCCAAAAAGTGTGGTCCGTCGGGAAGTCGTACATGTTGATGCCCGCGGCGACCAGTGGAACGTTGTCCACGATTGCGGAGAGCAAACCAATGATCAGGGCGACGAATTGCATGTTGGTAACTGAGTTCTCGGAAATCTGCACTGTTCGCTCGAGCCAGCCGGCGAGTTGTTGTAGTGTGCCAGTCGCGGCCAGAGCTCCGACGGCCAGCAGGATGCCGAGGAAGAACAAGATGCTGGCGGAGTCGATTTTCTTAAGTACTGTGACCACATTGGTACTCGACGCAGTCGCTTCATCTAAGTCCTTCTTCACGAACTCAGACACGATCCAAATAATACTCAGGCTGAACATCATGCCGACAAACGGAGGCAGGTGAGTTACGGATTTGAAAATGGGCACAAAAATGAGGCCCGCAAATCCGAGTGCTAAGAACAGGTTGCTATGCCAAGGTTTGAGCGTCTTGTCGACGTTTCCGGTCAAGTGCTCTGGTCGTTCGACTTCCCCCTTTAACACCAGCGACGCAACTCCGAGCGGCACGAGCATGCAGAATAGGCTCGGTACGATCAGTACTTTCATGACTTGTACAGTCGAGATCTTGTCACCGATCCATAGCATGGTGGTCGTCACATCGCCAATGACTGTCCAGGCACCACCCGCGTTTGCGGAGACGACAATCATGCCGCAAAAAAAGAGCCTCGACTCTTTATCTCTAATGAGCTTCTTCATCAGTGAGACCATCACAATCGTGGTCGTCAGATTGTCGAGCACCGCCGAAAGGAAGAATGTCAAAATACAAACCGTCCACAGCAGCTTCACCTTGTTGAGCGAAGTAATGCGATCCGTTATGTAGGAAAAGCCTTCATAGGCATCGACGAGTTCGACAATCGTCATTGCACCCATGAGGAAGAACAGAATGAAGGCGATTTCAGCAATTAACTCCACGAACTGCCCGTGAATTGCGAAGTGCTGAACCAGCTCGGGGCCTTCGGTATGCTTTTGCTGCTCGACCATCAATTGACGGAACGAATCGGGGACTTCGGGAGCAAGAGTTTCGAGACCGAGCGAGTAGAGAGCCCAACATCCGGCTCCGATAAACAGAGCGGTCGCTGCTTTATCGATGTGCAGCGGGTGTTCCAACGCGATGATAATGTAGCCGACGACAAACAGGATGATGATGCTTGCGAGCAGCATTGGAGTGGCTTCAATTTTCGAAGGTCAAATCGGGCTGGAATCGGACACAAAACGCGGAATATCAATACCATGATCTGGCAGATCGGGGCAGGCCAATTGATTGATTCCAACGATAAATGGGATCGCAATGGGTTTGCGGGATGTTCCCTGAATGTCGCGCGTTCAAAGTTCGAAGATTGATCTGCCCCAAGGCTCGGAGAGTGTCAGAATCTTCTGGCAACGATGAGCTAAACTGAATGGCGGGCTTCTCGGACCATACTCTCGCCGTTGCGCCCAGTCTTCCCCTAGCTCGCTTGAAGGTGGTCGAAAGTCACGTTATGCGCTGGACGCGTTTCAGCCTGGTCCTGGGTGGGGCCGCGCACAACGAGTAAGACGTCCGATCTGGAATCGAATTCACATGTCTCAAACATCGCCAAGCAGAAAAAACACTGACGAAGTTGGTGCGGCGATGTTCACTGAAGAGACGTCGCGGGACGCGCAGCAGTCCGCACAAGGGCGTACGAGTGATGGAGCACAGAGTGAGCGACAGGGTTCCAATGAGGGGGAGCCGCCTCTGAACGAGGATCGGAAACTGGTTGCCAAGCTGATCGGACTGCTGGCACTCCCGATGCGGATGCTTCGAGTCAGAAGAAACCCGGCTTCGGGCATTCCCATTGATGGCGAAGCGAGGTGGACGCGAGCTCCAGCGTTTTTGGTCAGCCTCATTTTCCATACCGTGCTACTGCTGGCACTGTTGTTCTGGAGGTTCGTTGCTCCGAGTTCAATTGGCGTTCCCGTCGACTTCACCATTCAGAGTTCTAATCGCCGGATCGAGCTGGCTCCTGTCGAGATGCAGCTCGCCCTAGGGAAGAGTCCTCCGCCGCCGAACGTGGTCGCGGAAACTCCCATGCAGCAACCTGACGTTTCCCAGTCCGCTAGTTCAACGTTACTCAGTGAACTGCTGAATGAACAAGCTGCAGAGGCCAGCCAACAACCGAATCAAAGCGAACTCGCACAGTTGCTGCAAGCGTCGTCGATCGAGGTGACGGCGTCCTTCGCTTCGACTGGTGTCGAAGGGCGGAGCCTTCCCGATCGTCGCAAGATCGCTTTGGCTCGAGGCGGAACGCTCGAGTCGGAACAGGCGGTCGAGGATGCCTTGGTATGGCTGGCTGAACACCAACGCCCGAACGGATCGTGGTCCTTGGTTCACAGCCAGGGCCGTTGCAATGGGCGCTGTGGCAACGACGGGACAAGAGGCAGGTTTGACACTGCGGCTACTGGACTATCGCTGTTGGCGTTTCTTGGCGCGGGCTACACGCATCGGGATGGCATGCACCGCGAGACGGTTCGCAAGGGCGTCTACTTTCTGTTGCAAGTCATGGAGGAAACGCCTCAAGGTGGCAGTTTTATGTACCAATCGGACCGGGGTATGTACAACCATGGCATCGCAACTTTTGCACTCTGCGAAGCATATCAACTTACCAATGATCGCGACTTGCGTGATGCCGCTCAGAAAGCCATCGACTTCATCGTCTCAGCACAGACTTACCGCGGTGGATGGAGGTACCTGCCTGGGCAACCTGGTGATTTGACCTCGAGCGGTTGGCAAATCATGGCATTGAAAAGCGCCTACGCGGCTGAACTGAACATTCCCGATCGCACGATTCTTCGAATCGATACGTTCTTGAAATCGCAAGAGGCCAAAGACGGCTCCTTCTTCGGCTACACGAAACCGGGTAAGAGTCCGACTTGTACGGCAATCGGACAAATGCTGCGATTATTCCGCGGTACGCCACGCAGTGATCCGGCAATCTTAGACGCAGCCGGTTACTTCCGCCGTGTTGGTAAGTCGAATACCGACGTGTATTTTAACTATTACGTAACCTTGTTTCTATTCCATGTTGGAGACCCGTTTTGGGAGAGTTGGAATCCGCAGGTTCGCGACCATCTTGTGAAGATGCAAGCACAGCAAGGGCACATGAAAGGTAGCTGGTACTTCGACAATCCGTACGGCCAGGAAGGTGGCCGAGTCTATACCACTGCGATGGCTGCCATGACTCTAGAAGTCTATTACCGCTACTCGCCGCTCTACCAACAAGTCGACGTGTCGTTCGAGCTTTAGCGGTGCGGGTGCTGCCTGTGGACGAAGGAGTGCTGGAATTCAGGTCCCGATTCCGCGGGCCTCTTCGTAAGCGGTGATCTTCTCTTCGTGCTCAAGAGTGAGAGCGATATCGTCGAGTCCATTCAACAAGCAGTGACGCCTGAAGGATTGGACCTCAAACTCGATCGACAAACCATGTTCATCGCCGAGTGTACAGGTTTCTAGATCGACAGCGAGTTTGTAGCCCGGATGGTCTGCTGTTCGTTGGAAAATGTCGTCGATTTGAGCTTCGTTGAGCTTCACTGGCAGGATGCCATTTTTGAAGCAATTGTTGAAGAAAATGTCCGCGAAAGACGGTGCCAAGACGACTCGGAATCCGTAATCGCTCAACGCCCAGACCGCATGTTCGCGACTGGAACCGCAGCCGAAATTCCGCTTGGCAACGAGAACTGAAGCACCCTCGAAAGCGGGCTGGTTGAGCTCAAATTTCGGGTCGTCTGAACCGTCGTCTTTGAATCGCCAGTCAAAAAATAGATACTGGCCAAAACCCGTTCTTTCAATTCGCTTCAAGAATTGTTTGGGAATGATCTGGTCCGTATCGACATTCGCGCGAGGCATAGTGACGACGACGCCGGAGTGTTTTGTGAAGGCTTCCATCGAAGTAAACCAAAGTGAGGTGCAAAGGAATCGAGGGGTTTGAGCAGTTCGCGAATCGGGAGACTTCGCCAACAGTGTTACGAACGATAGGTCCACTCGCGGATGTCGGTGAAGTGGCCTTCGACGGCGGCCGCGGCGGCCATGGCGGGTGAAACCAAGTGAGTCCGTCCGCCTTTGCCCTGTCGCCCTTCGAAATTTCGATTGCTGGTTGAAGCACAGCGTTCGCCCGGCTCCAATCGATCCGGATTCATCGCGAGGCACATGCTGCAGCCCGCTTCCCGCCATTCAAATCCGGCTTCGCTGAACACTTGGTCCAAGCCTTCCTCCTCAGCCTGCTTCTTTACTTGGCCGCTTCCAGGAACCACCATTGCGTTTTTAATGGTTGATTTAACGCGATGTCCTTTCACGACTTTCGCAGCAGCCCGCAGATCTTCAATCCTGGCGTTCGTGCAAGAACCGATAAACACGCGATCGATCGAAACATCCGTCAAATTCGTACCAGCCTTTAAGCCCATATACTCGAGAGAGTCGGCGGTGGTCTTTTGTTCGGTTTCGTCGCCCGCATCGGATGGGTCGGGGATTTCAGCCGTGATCGAAGCGACTTGGCCAGGGTTGGTTCCCCAGGTGACCTGAGGTTCGATGTCGGCGCCTTCGAACTTGCTGACTTTGTCGTAGTGCGCTCCAGGATCAGAGGGCAGCTCCTTCCACCGGCTGACGGCGGACTCAAAGTCCTTGGGTGCAAAGGGTCGGCCTTTGAGGTAGTCGAAAGTAGTTTGATCGGGAGCGATCATCCCGGCCCGAGCTCCCGCCTCGATCGACATGTTGCAAACCGTCATCCGCTGCTCCATTGTCAAGCTGCGAACGGCTGATCCGGTGTATTCGAGGACATAGCCCGTGCCGCCGTGCATCGTGATCTGTCCAATCAAGTACAGGATCATGTCCTTGGCAGTCACGCCTTCGCTCAGTTCTCCATTGACGCACAATTCATATGTTTTCGGCAGATATTGCAGAAGCGTCTGAGTCGCGAGAACATGCTCGACTTCGCTCGTACCGATACCGAACGCGAGAGCACCGAAGGCCCCGTGAGTCGCCGTGTGACTATCGCCGCAGACGATCGTCATGCCTGGCTGAGTGTAGCCAAGCTCAGGACCAATGATGTGGACAATGCCCTGGCGGCTATCATTGAGGTCGTAAAGCTGCACTCCGAATTCCTCACAGTTCTCCCGGAGTTTGTCGACTTGCTGCTTGGAAATCGGATCCGCAATCGGAAGCCCACGATTGGTAGTCGGGACGTTGTGATCTGGTGTGGCGATGGTTCGTTCGGGACGGCGTACGGGGCGACCTGAAAGACGAAGGCCTTCGAAAGCTTGCGGACTGGTGACTTCATGTACCAGTTGCAAATCAATATAGAGAATCGTCTGTTTGTTCGACTCGGCTTGAACGACGTGTTGGTCCCAGATTTTCTGGAACATGGTCCGAGGAGAGGCCTCGTTTTTCTTCATTTCCCTAACCTATCGCGGTGGTGAATTCCCTGAATCACAAAGATCCGGGGTATAAACAGTCGTGTCAACCGATGATCACCTTTGGGACCTGGGCTTCACACCAAATAAGACCATACAGACGGGTACAAGTTCACTGTGCGGGCTGGAACTATTAATGTGTCTAATTTTGGGTGGATTCCGCCGCGATTGGCCCGCAGGTCTTCGGACCGAACAAGTCGGCTGGAATTTCGTGTTCCACGGCTTTACGATCCGAGAATCGTTGCGTCTCCGCCCTTGCCTTGTCCAAGAACCACTCAAGCGAAGGTGCGATGGGCCTTCTTGACACTTGGATTGCTAACGCTCTCCGGGTGCCTCAACAAAGCGGCGACTCCTGAAAAGTTCAGCAGTGATGAAACGATTGACTTCCAAGTCGCCTCGAAGTCCATGATCCCGACTCTCTTCGGTCCTCATGCGATCTACGAGTGTGTTGATTGCGGAGTCGCAACACGTGGCGTGTCAGCTGCAGTTGATGGAACTCTCGTGGCGTTTCAGTGTCCGGCTTGCGGTGGCGGGTGTCGGCAGACGGGACTGCAACCAGGCGATAGGTTACAGCTGATTCGCGGGCAGGCGAAGTCGCAAGGTTTGAGGCGTTTTGACTTGGTGGCTTTCATGTTGGATGGAGTTCCGCACGTCAAACGAATTTGGGGACTGCCCGGCGAGTCGTTGAGGATCTCCGGTGGAGAGTTCATCGTTGATGGGAAGCCACTGCAAAAGAAGATCGATGAGTTGTTGCAAGTCGCTGTTCCGGTTGCAGCCTTCACCGAAGGTGGTCCAAGGTGGCGTGTTCGAGATGCTACAAGCAGAGACGCCGCGGTGGTCGAGTACTCGCACCGAATTCCGATTCGTCGCAGGAAAAGTGATCGAGATATCAACGACGATCAGGGCACGGGCCAACATGCCGTCGCGCGGATGAGGCGTAGCGCGATCGATGACAACTATCCCTGGGATCTAGAAGCAAGTTATCCGCTGCGGGACGTGGAGGATGTGGGGATCCACCTCCGCTTTCATCCGACGGGGACCGAAACCGCGATTCTACAAATTCGTAGTGCTTCGCGCGTGCTAACGATCATCCTCAATCGCAAAGCTCCGGATTCGCTCCAACGCGAGCTCCGCGATACAGAGGGGCGCTATCTGCTGCGGGTTGAAGTAGAGGCTTGGATAGCGGTTTGCGATGGGAGACTGCTGCTGCACACCGACTGCGAATCCATGACTGTCGATCTCGCAGGCCTGCGATCCCAGGCAGAACAAGTCGATGAGCCTGAAGGGATGGAGGGGCAAGCTCAATTTCGGCTAGAGCTGGAAGACGTGCAGGATCTGGTTGAGGCGAGAGTGTTCCGCGACCTGCAGGTGCGGACAGAGGTGCCGCGGCGATCCGATTCGGCAATTCACAACATTCAGACTTGGGGACTGGGGCCTGCGGAGTACTTCTTGCTGGGCGATAACTTGCCCTCGTCTCTCGATTCTCGGGACTTTGGGGGCATATCCGCGCACGACATTCTTGGTCGAGTCCACCGGGTCGTAGAAGAGTAAAGTCGGCGGGAGATGAAACGAGGATGGACGGTGGCTTACGCGGCTTTCTTTGCCTTGCGTTGGCGAGGGACGCGGTAGAGCTGGCTGTTGCCGCGTTTGCCGTCGAGCTTGGCGGCTCCTGTCTGTCGCAAGCAGTACGCGACTTTCTGTGCAAACCAACGCGGTTTGTTCATCGCCGCGGCCAACTCGGCTGTATCAAACGGGATTGGTAGGCCGCCTAGTGGTAGCAGGTTGAGTAGATCGCGTTTGGTTCGGAGTTCAATGGAGTCGTGGACTTCGAGTAGCTTCTGATCTAAGCACTTGTACTTCTTCTTTTTCCATCCTCGCACTTTGCGATCGAGGCGAATCTCCTCGGATTCGATCGAAACGATTTCGAGGGTCAAGCGTTTTCGTGGAAACACCGTCGAGAAGTGCACCATGTCTTCGAAGAAATCGAGCAGGTCGCCGCGTTTGGGACTAAGCCGCGAACGGATGACTTCGCCGTCCTTTTTGTCGAGGGTCGTCAGCCGTTTCTTAGCGATGATCGGCTTCACGATACGAACTCGATGCTTCGTGCCCTCGAGCAGCTTGCGGGTTTTATCCCGTAGGGCTCCCAAAGACGCGTGCTGAATCTCGATCAATTCGCCCACCGGTGAGACGGCATCGATACGGAAGCCGTCCACCGAGACCTCCGTCTGCGATTCGTCCGGAGCGTAGTGCAGTTTTAGCTCACGGTGCAGTGACGTCTCCACTCGCTGCCTCCAATCAAAATCCAATCCGTTGTCATGTGTGTACAGTCCTGCTTATCGTCGCCGGGCACTAGATCACATAAGCCAGCATTCGCTTTTGACGAACCCGATTGTGAGACTGCTTGCTAAGTAGCCTCAATGCCCAAGTCGCGTACCGTCACTAAGGTCTCCAGTTTGAGGCCTGCGGCTTCGACGGCTTCGCGACCGCCTTCAAGACGATCAACCACAGCCAAGATACGATCGACCTCCAAACCGAACTCGCGCACCGCATCCACGGCCTTCAGGGCACTACCGCCGCTGGTGACTACGTCTTCGACGATCACGGCTTTCATGCCGGGCTGGACAGGGCCTTCGACTTGACGGCCAGTCCCGTGTTGCTTGGCCTCTTTACGCACGATGAAAGCCATCAAGTTCTTGTCTTGTTGACCGGCCAGCGTGATCGTCGCGGCAGAGATTGGATCTGCACCGATCGCCATACCGCCGACTGCATCTGGCATGTCCGCGCCCAGCAGGTGCAGCATGCCGGCGCCGATCTGATTCGCGCCGAGTGGATGCAGGGTAAGCTTGCGGCAGTCGAGGTAAAACGAGGCCTTCTTGCCGCTAGCTAAAGTGAAATCGCCAAACTGGAGCGCGTGTTCCTTGATGAGTTCGATCAATCGCGAACGGTCATATTGACTACTCATTTTGTGCCTTCTGTTTTCGTTTGGTACGTTGAAGTGGAGCTCAATTGAGTTGATGTGCTAGCAATTCGCAAATGAGCTTTTCCGACAAAAGGATAGGTGGTTTTGCGAGTCTCGGCGAGGTGTCGCGTTCAGAATGGGACGGACGGTTGTTGCAAAGCGGCGAGATGCTCGCGTGATTGCCCTTGGCTCGCTTCTTCCGGCTTTTCTATAAGGGAAACGGAATTCCCCTCAAGTTGCTGGTCCATTCGACCGGAGCCCGCCGTCTTTTCGTAGACATCGTGGTCCAGGTTGATTCGCTGGCAGCATCCTCGCGAGTAAAGTCGTCTCAACCATTAACGTGTTTGTGGCTCAAAGAGCACCTCGATTGAAGAGGCCTCATGGTTTCGCGTAGACGCCAGATGCCGCTTATCGCCCAGAGTTTATGGGTGACCTGGTTTTGCAGAACGGAACACTGCAAGCCTTCGGGGAGCGCTGCGCGAGAATCCAAAGCGTTCGATTCCGAGTTT
Source organism: Pirellulaceae bacterium (assembly GCA_045105035.1). Taxonomy (GTDB): domain Bacteria; phylum Planctomycetota; class Planctomycetia; order Pirellulales; family Pirellulaceae; genus Aureliella. Next base: position 19,040 of record JBGCCZ010000066.1, read on the forward strand.
CAATCGAATAGCGCTGGTTCGTGCACTCCGTTTCCGTTCGGCGACTGGCAACTCTCGTGTGCTGCCCTGTGGAGGCTCTGCGTCTTTGGCTTTGCGATCTGCGTTTGTAATACGACTGTTCTGCGGGCCGCCGAAATTGATGTTCCGCAAGTAGATGCTACCCATGCGATTCACGTGAATGCCGAAACGTATGCGAGCGTGCAGCGTGGAAGCTACGATGTTCTCGCCTTCGAGGGGCGATGCGAGCTGAAGCAAGGCAAGTTGGTCGCTCGAGCGGACGAGATCACCTTGTGGATCGAAAGAGACAGGGTACTCAATGCCGAGTTCCCCGGCAAAATCATCTGCTACCTAAATGGTAACGCCACGGTGGACTGGGGCGATGGAAAGCGACTGAGTGATCATCGTTGGACCGGCAGACTATTTAGTATTCATGCGGTGTCGGTCGACAGTGGTCGTGAAGTCGTGCGATACGACATTCCGAATCTCGATTGGAACCGAGAACCACAAGCATTTCGACTGACTCAGTTCAGTCGTCCGGGCGAGGCGCAGGGCCAGGTCCTGGTGGCACCGCCGTTGCTTGGACCCACCGGGACTAGCTCCGTGCCCGCTGCGGCCAACGTTCAGGCCGGACCCAACATCCCGTCGATGGGAGGCGTCCCCTGGAACCCGAATCCGGGTTCGAATGCAGCCTACACAGGGCCACAAAGTTCAGCACTTCTGCCACCAGGTGGTTTGGTGATTCCGAACGATGGGACGAATCCCTACCCAGCGGCGGGACTGCAGCCAGAGTCTGTCGCTCCTCCACTGGCCAGTTCACCGGGGGCCGGTATCGCCAGTGGTGTTGCCGCTCCACCGTTCCCATCAGCGAATCCTGCTGCTCGTCAATCCATACAAACCGTTCGCCAACCTCCGCAGCGGGATCCGTTTGAGGCGAAGGCGGTGGATTTCCGTCCGAAAAAAGGAGGGGAAATTAGCATCGGCTACGACGAAGAGCGTGGCGAATCGGTATTCCAAATACTGGGCGGTTTCCGGCTAGTCGTCGAAGGCGTACGAGTCGTTCAAGACGATGGCAGCATTGAAGACTTTGGCACTGTTTCAATCGAAGCCGACAACGCAGTAGCTTGGATCCGAAGCGACGGTCCAGTCAATCCGATGGATATTTCGTCGTCGCCAGATCGTCCTGTTGAGTTGTACTTGGAAGGCAATATCGTCTTCTATCAAGGCAACCGTGTCATCTATGCCGAGCGGATGTACTACAACGTTTCCAGCGAGTACGGGATGATTCTGTCGGCCGAAGTGCTGACGCCAGTGCCCCAATATCAAGGCCTGCTGCGTCTGAAAGCGGATGTCCTCCAACAACGCAATTCGAAGAGTTTCATGGCGTACGGAGCTGCGGTTACCAGCAGCCAACTCGGCGTTCCCCGCTACTGGCTGCAATCGGGTGAAGTAGAGTTCACCGACGATCGTGATGAAACGCAAAACTCAGCGTTCTCGCAGTTCGATGATCGTCGCCCTACCAATATGGAAGTCGCGTCCCGTAGCAACAGTGTCTTCATTGGAGGCGTACCGGTCTTCTGGTGGCCGACTTTCAAAACGGATTTGCGGGAGCCGACATCGTATCTATCGAGCGTCAAATTCAGGAACGACACGATTTTTGGCTTTCAGACTTTCGCCGAATGGAATGTCTACGAACTGCTCGGTATTGACGGTCCAGAGGGTAGTACGCTTCGCCTGTCGACCGATTATCTTTCTGACCGAGGACCCGCTCTCGGGTTCCGCTTTGATTACGACCGTCCGACGACGATGCTCTTTGGAGCCCCCGGTTACGGCACCACGGATGCATGGTTTATCAAGGATAGCGGAACGGATTTTCTTGGGGTCGGTCGGATTGGTCTGCAGCCAGAGGAGGAGTACCGAGGCCGCGTGCACTCGCAGCATCGATTCTTCTTCTCGCCGAATTTCGAAGTTCTAGCGGAGAGTGGCTGGATCAGTGATCGTGACTTCCTGGAGCAGTACTTTGAGCAAGAGTGGGAGCAGCAAAAGGACTTTACAACCGCCTTGCGTGCTCGACGATACAACGGTGTTCGCATGCTGGACGTCTTTGGCCAGCCTCGAATCAACGACTTTTTTACCGAGACGGAATGGCTCCCCAGGATCGACCAATACTGGATTGGCCAAGATCTACTCGGTGGGCGACTGACCTGGTCCGCCCATAACCATGTCGGCTACGGCCACCAGCGTGTCGGGACAACTCCGATCGATCCGGGGCAAGCCGCTCAAACAACGATGCTGCCCTGGGAATCCGACAGCGAAGGCATACGAGCTCTGACCCGACAAGAATTGAGTATGCCTTTTTCTCTGGGGGCCGCCAAGGTCGTGCCTTTTGTTTCCGGGGAAGCAGGCTTCTGGAACGAAGACGTTAACCAAGATGACGTTGTTCGATTGACGGGCCAGGCGGGAGTTCGAACGTCGCTGCCAATGTGGAGCGTCAATCCGAACGTGGATAGCCGGCTTTTTGATCTCAGAGGGCTCGCGCACAAGATGACTTTCGAATCCGAGTTCTTCTACGCGGACTCAAGCGAAGATCTATCGCGTTTCCCACTCTACGACCCTCTCGACGATAACGCTCAAGAGCATTTCCGCAAGCGGTTTGCCCTGAGCACATTTGGCGGAGTCATCCCACCGGAATTCGATGAGCGGAGTTTTGCACTTCGAAGCGGTTTGCAGCGCTGGGTTACAGCAGGCAGCAAGGAAGTGGTGGACGACATGAGCCAGCTCCGGCTGGGAATCAACAATCGTTGGCAGACCAAGCGTGGTGTTCCCGGACGCGAGAGGATCGTTGATCTGGTTTCGCTCGATGCAGATTTCATCTACTTCCCACGAGCTGAGCGCGACAACTTCGGGGAAGACACCGGGGCATTCAGGTACGATTTCCGTTATCACGTTGGTGACCGACTGACGGTGCTTTCAGATGGCTACTTCGATGTGTTTTCACAGGGACTCAAGACCGTCTCTGCCGGGGCCATGATGAGTCGCCCTGGGCGAGGCGATCTTTACGTCGGAATGTTGTCGATCGAAGGGCCGGTTAGCGCCAACGTGCTGAATGGCTACTTGAACTACCGACTCAATGAGAAGTGGATTGTCAGTAGCGGAGCTGCTTTTGACTTTGGGTCAACTGGAAACATTGGTCAGAATCTCTTCCTGACTCGAATCGGTGAGTCGGCATTGGTCCAAGTGGGCATGCAGATTGACCACCTTCGAGACAACGTCTCGTTTGCCTTCAACATAGAGCCGCGATTCTTGCCAGGTGGTCGCCTTGGAGGTATCGGCGGCCAATTGATACCGCCAGCGGGCCTCTATGGCGTCGAATAGCTTTCACGAAATCTGTCGAACCTTTCGAACGCGTCCAACTTGGAACTAATCGACGAAGGCGAGTTCGTTTGTGGCTAACAGGATCTGCACGACTTGCTGCCAGGGGGTCAGCGGTTTAGGTGGAGGGCCGCTGAAGTCGTTTGGAGTGCGGATAGTCTCGCGGCCCGTATCGCCGCTGGAAAGCACGATGTCGACCTTCCAAGTGAATCCATCGAATCCAGGCCCAGAAATACAATCTGTGACTAACTCGAGTGTTTGGCCGGCACTGACTTCGAAGCGTTCACTTTTGGTTTGGACCTGCTTGTTATGTGCTGTCCATTCTTGTTTTTGTTGGCCGTTGATGCACAGGTGACTACGGACGCCGTCCCCCTTGTCACTGTTGTGTTTCAGGCGTCCGGTGACGCGAATGAAGCCGTCTTGTTCGATGCGTAACTTGCGCACAACCGCGTGCCGCAAGTCGTTCCCCGGGTGTCCGCCGTCGGCATTCAAAATGCACCACCCACGCACCGGGTCAGGTAGCTCAGGGCCCCCCTGCCACGCCGTGCCTGTGAAGTGTTCAAGTTCTTCGAACGAGGTCAGCGAGTTGGTCTCGAGATTCCATTCTCCGAAACCATAGGTCCATCGCGGCGAAGTGGGAGGAGTGGCAAAGCTAGATTGCTGTTCGAGGTATCGCGTGAATCGCCGCGACTCATTTGCGTTCGGTTCGCGGGCGAGAATCTGTTGGAAGAGCTGCTGCACGGCTTCCTTCGTTCCGGCCTCATTCGCCTTCTCTTCTGCCCGTTCGGCCAAGAGCCGAGTTTGTTCGGCAATGAAGTCGCTGTTGAGCATGAAAAGGCCCTGCTGTGGGACGCTGGTTTCTGCTCGCTTCGGATTGTGGGAATCAGGACTCGCGAAGTCAAACGTGCGGAAAATACTCGGCAAGTTCTGGCGATCGATGTATGCGTAGACGGTGCGACGCGTTGAACTGGATGCGCGTTCGATGGGAACCGAAGGTCCAAGAAAACTGGTGTCCAGATTGCCGGTGCGGGTCAGCAGTGTGTCGCGGAGGCTTTCGAAATCGAGCCTGCGACGATTGTGTCGCCAGTGCAGTGTGTTTGTTGGATCGATTGCAGCGGCGGTTTCTGAGGATTGACTGCTCTGAGCGTATACGTTGGATAGCACGATTCGGCGAATCAATGACTTGAGGCTCCAGTCGTCTGCGATCAGACTAGCCGCCAGATGATTCAGTAGCTCTTGCTGCTCGGGTGGTGGGCAACGCAATCCGAAATCGCTGGGCGTGAGTACCAGCGAGGAACCGTTCAATTGGAGCCAGATCCGGTTGGCGATGACGCGAGCCGTCAGGGGATTGTCTGGAGCTGTGATGCGATTTGCCAACTCCAACCGGCCACTGGTCTCAGAAGGGAAATCAGCTTTTTCCTCCGAAAGGAACGAGACGAATCGCCTAGGAACCTTCTCGCCACGACGTCCGGCACTGCCGCGAACCAAGACATGTGCTGGCAGCATCTTCGCACGGTCCTTGACTTGATGCAGCCAGTGGCCCTTTTCTTTCGGTTCCTCGGAATTCAAAAATACTCCAAAGAGGGCGTAATAGTCTTTCTGCGAAAGTGGGTCGTACTTGTGATCATGGCAACGTGCGCAGGAAAGAGTCATCCCCATCAGGCCACGCGAAACAACATCAATCCGGTCATCGATAATGTCAAACTTGTTGTTTAAGAAACGCCGTCCGAGTGTGAGGAAACCGAGCGCGGGCAAGTCGGCATGGGAGCCGTCGTCCAGGAGATCCGCGGCCAACTGCTGTCTTACGAAGTCGTCAAAGGGGCGGTCTTCGTTAAAAGAAGTGATGAGCCAGTCGCGGTACTCGTACGCCTTCGGGTACTCACGGTCCTCTCGAAAAACGTAGCCTTTGTTGTCGGCGTACCGTGCGACGTCCATCCAGACTCGTGCCCAACGTTCGCCGAACTGCGAGGAACCGAGCAGGCGATCGACCAACTCTTCAAAAACCACTTTGTCGGGTCGTGGATCGGACTGGAAAGAAAGGGTCGTTTCGAAATCAGGTGGCAGGCCGATCAAGTCGTAGTGAACTCGGCGGATCAGTTGCTCGCGATCAGCTCTTGGACTTAGAGAGAGATTCGTCTCATTCAATTTTTGGGAAACGATAGAATCGATCGACGCTCGGCTCGCACCAGCTTCGGAATTGGGCGGCTCGGCAATCGGTTGGTAAGCCCAGTGTGATTGCCAACCGGATCCGGTTGGCTCGTCATTGCCGCTGTTCGATGAACTGCCTTCCCAAGACTTTGGAACCTGAGCTCCAGCGCTGAGCCAGTCGCGAATGGAAGCAATTTCAGTGTCGGAGAGCTTGCCAGCCGGGGGCATCTGCAGGTCGGTGTCCTCGTACTCGAGAGCTCGCAGGAGAAGACTACTCGATAGGTTCTTCGCAAGTGCCGGTCCGCGAGTGCCTCCATCGAGCATGGCTCGGCGGCTATCCAACATCAACTTGCCTGCCGCCTCATCGTATTCGTGCGAATGGCATTCAAAACAGTGCTCTTGCAGGATTGGCAGAACAGTTTGTTCAAAGAGTTTCGAAGTCTGTTCTTCAGTGGTCTTCGTTTCTGGCGTTTCGGGATTTTGGCCACGGGCTGAGGTTGCCCAAGGGACCCACATGGTAGTCATCGCCACGGAAGCCAAGACCATTGCACGAGGCCCGAAGCGGTACTTGATAGCTTGACCGAGCATGGAGTTTGCACCTAGTGCGACAAACAGGTGGAAGCGTTGGCAGTGGGGCGGGCAAGTAGATCTGATTCGTTTCGTCCGGTGTATATATGGACGTCACTGCAGTAGGCGTGGACGAGGTGAGCTACTTTCGACAAAGTTCAGCGCACCGGAGATTGGAAGGATGGCGAACCGAGCAAAGACTCAGACGCCAGCTCCATTGTGACTGCGCAGATGGGCTTATACAAGCTGCCGGCTTGTACCCTCAGGGAGAATCAGAGTTTCAGTTTGGACGTTCGCTTCGTCGTCATTCCGAGGGAGCGTTGGCGACTAAGGAATCTGTTTTCCACTTCCCTTGAAGCCAGGTCCTTCAGTCGCTGATGCTCCATCCGGATGATTTTGGTCTCTTGAGGTTGCCTCAGCTTCAAACTCTGGTTAGTCCGAAGCCGTCTGCGGCGTCTGTTTGGACGGATATCGGCATAGGTCAGTCTTCGACGACGGTTTCCACGAAACGGGCGAGACGGTGGAAGTCGCTGCCTTGCTCGATGTAACGCACTTTAGTGACAAGGGTTTCTGGGTCAACTAAGTGTTCGAAGGGGACGAAGTTGAGGTCTAGTTGTCCTCCAACAGAGATCATGACGCCGTTTAACTCCTTTTCAACGAGTGCTCGGTAGGCTCCGACACCGATCTGTGAGCCCAGCATCACGTCGAAGGCGTGGGGAGGAGCGCAACGGCTTTCATAGCCGAGTTGCAGACCGTTTAGCTTGCGTTTCGCTCCAGTCTCCTTCTTGTATGCCTCGCCGATCAAGTTGGCGAGCATCTTGCCCAGGTTGATGTCTGCGATGGCGATGTGACCGTGGTCATCTCGCTCAATTCCCGTCAAGTATTCCGACGGTAAGTACTCGGCCATGCCCTCGGCGACGACGATGACTCCGTAGGGCCGCCCCTCAGTTTCTCGTTTGACCATCATCTTGACGATACGCTCAACGATCTTGTCGACATGCATAATTGTGCGAGTCGCCTTGTTACCGTCCGCGTCCGTAGTCTCTTCTTCGCCGCGAAGTGGACCAACAATGTCTTCGACACTCATCACCATGCACGCCTCACCGGCGATGGCGGCACCATAGGCCAGCCAGCCTGCACTTCGACCCATCGCTTCGCATACGAAGTAGGCTTGGCCAGCGGCTGCGTCGTAGTTGAGATTGCGCATTTCGTTGGCTAGGAATTCGGCAGCCGTGAAATAGCCAAATGTGAAGTCAATGCCCATGTAGTCATTGTCGATCGTCTTTGGCAAATGGACGACAGGCATGCGCTGTTTGTCGGCTGGCAGCGTGTCCTGGAAGAGCTTCATCTTGTTGGCGGTCTTTAAAGTGTCGTCACCGCCAATCGAAATCAGCGCGTCGACCCCCAACGATCGCAGCGCGTTATAGACTCGCGAAAGTGGCGCCGTTCTTTCGGCATCCTGTAAATGCTCCGGTGCGGAGACCAATTTGCCGGGATTGGCACGAGCGGTTCCGATGATGATCCCTGGTGAGCTGCGTACGTGGGAGAGGTTCTCTTGAAGGATGTTGATATAGTCTTGGCCTTCAACGAGAGGAGTCGATTCGTCGAAATCGATTAGATTCGAATAGCCGTGTTTAACTCCGACGACTTCGATGCCGGCGTTCAGAAAAGCGTAGGCCGCAGTTCCAATGACAGAGTTTGCTCCTGGCGCAGGTCCACCGGCGAAGAGCATCGCTACTTTCTTGATTGTCGACATAGTGCTATTCCTGATTCAGTTTTGATCTGTGCGGTTCAATGATTCAAAATTTGGTTCGCCCGGCAGAGGCGAAGTGGCTATTGCTGATGCAGCGTCTTGTGCTCTAGCTGGGAAGGAACTCTCGCTCGACCCATTTCGTATCCACCGTTCCATCTTTGAAAGCTTGCTCCTTCAAGACTCGGATTTGGAACGATGCCGTTGTTGCAATTCCCTCGATCTGCAACTCCTCTAAGCCGCGAATCATGCAAGCGATCGCTTCCTCACGAGTTGGCTTGTGAACGATCAGCTTACCGATCATCGAGTCGTAGAAGGGGGGGACGCTGTATCCCGCGTGGGCGTGCGAATCAAAACGCACTCCCAATCCACCGGGAACGAACATCTCTTTGATGTGCCCTGGGCAAGGCTGGAAGTTGCGGTCTGGGTTCTCCGCATTGATTCGGCACTCCATCGCCGCACCATTCAATTTGATATCCGCCTGTTTGAAGGGAAGTTCCTCGCCGGCTGCAACTCGGATCTGCGACTGAATTAGATCAATGCCGGTAACCATTTCTGTAACCGGATGTTCGACCTGAATCCGCGCGTTGACTTCGATGAAATAGAAGTTGTCTTCCTGGTCGACAATGAACTCGACGGTACCGGCGTTCTCGTATTTCGCTTGGTTTACCATCCGAGCGGCCGCCTCGCAGATCGCTGCCCGGGTTTTTTCCGACAGCAGTGGCGATGGACTCTCTTCAATTAGCTTCTGGTGGCGGCGTTGCACCGAGCAATCCCGCTCGTATAAGTGGCAAACGTTACCATGGCTATCGGCGATGACCTGGACTTCGACGTGCCGTGGGCGATCGATAAATTTCTCCAAGTAGACGCCCGCGTTGCCGAATGCTGCCTTGGCTTCTGCCTGAGCTTGCTGCAATGCCGTTCGCAGGGTTTCTTCGGACTCGGCGACTCGCATGCCTTTGCCACCACCACCCGCAGTGGCCTTGATCAGTACTGGAAAGCCGATCTGCTTGGCGGTCTCGACCGCGTGCTCTTCGTCCGTCAGTAACCCGTCGCTACCGGGCACGACGGGAACTTTAGCCGCCATCGCTACGGCACGAGCCGTGTTCTTGTCACCGAGTTGCTCCATGGCATCGGGAGATGGGCCGATGAAATCGAATTTGTTGGTACGGCAAATCTCATTGAATTGAGCATTCTCGGCCAAGAAACCGTAGCCTGGGTGGACCGCTTCGGCCCCGCTGACCTCCGCGACGCTAATGAGTTGCTCGATCCGCAGGTAGCTGTCTACAGACTTCGGCGGTCCGATGCAGAATGCGTGATCGGCATAGCGTACGTGAGCTGAATTGCGATCAGCTTCACTAAAGACCGCAACGGATTCGATCCCCATTTCTTTGCAGGCACGAATGATTCGAAGTGCTATTTCGCCGCGATTAGCGATCAGGATACGGTTGTACATGTCGCGATTCTGTTGTGGATGGCAAAAGTTGAGTGAGAGGGTGAAGTGCAACGTTTTGTAGAAAACGTGGCGCAACGCTGGCGACCCCATGAGTCCCCGTCCTTCGGTCTTCATGCGATCGCAAAGTGTTCTTAGCTTGCGGAGTTACGCTTGGGCTCCGCCAATTCTTCGTCCCGTTGAACGGCACTCGCGAAACAAGTGTCTTCGGCAAGTGTTCTGGCAACTGGTCGGGGCAAAGTCGCCGGGGCCGCAGGCGGTTGCTTCGTCGGCGTGCTTAGTGAGTTTAGCCCGCCAATTCTGCCAGCCGCTGCTACGCCTGTGTGTCGACTTTGAACAGAGGCTTGCCGAAGTCCACTGCCTCTTCGTTCGATACCAAGACTTCCACGATTGTCCCGCTTACTTCCGCCGGGATCTCGTTGAATACCTTCATGGCTTCGACAATGCACACGACCGTGTCCGTCGATACCTTGGAGCCGATCTTAACGAAGTTGTCTGCGTTCGGATTGGCTTTGGAGTAAAACGTGCCAACCATGGGAGCCGTGATGACTTTGATGTGAGGGCCATCGGCGGGCGGACCGGCTGCAGCTTCGGGTGCCGCCATGGGAACAGGAGCGGGAGCAGCGGCTGTAAGTGGGGCGACACCGCCACGCACCAAGCGGACTTTCTGTTCGCTCTGTTGCAGATCAAGCTCACTGAGGCCACGCTCCTCCATGAGGTCGATCAAGTCGCGGATGTGCTCAACGTTGAAAACATCTTTGTCGTTAGACATTGGAAATCCTGCGTCGCAGTCATTGGGGCTGTCTGGGATTCTCGATTTCGAAGCGGGCCGCCTCCATAACATCGACCAGACGGTCTCAGTTAAAATTCAGGCTCCGAGAATCAGCTCTCGGACGGCTGCCAGCGTTTGGCTCATTTGGTGAAAGATCCCGACGCGAAGCTAACGCGACAGAAGCTAAATCTGAGTGGTCGTCGGCAGATCCTGGGTTGTCCCGAAAATCGAAAGTCGGCGTAGTATAGTGGATCGGCCCAATGTCCAAAACGGCTCCTGAATCGCAACTTGGCCACTTCGACGTCCAGCCCATGTTTTGGGCTTTGGTTGGGTCGAAAGCCAGCGAATTCCGCTTTTCATCGATTCCCTCTTTGCGGTGAGTTTTCGGAATGTTCGCATTCTAGAGCGGACGGGAGGCGAGCCCTCTGGATCAGGCCAACCAACGATATTCGGCCGAGTCAACGCACTTCGGCAGTGAACTGAGGACGCGGCATCCATCCTCGGTGATCAAAATGTCGTCCTCGATGCGAAGGCCGCCTAGGCCTGGGAAATAGACGCCCGGTTCGACTGTGATCACCATGCCTGGCTCCAGCTGTTGAGGGAAACTCTTTCCCATTCGAGGGGATTCGTGAATGTCCAAACCAATGCCGTGCCCAAGGCCATGGTTAAACTTCTTTTCGAAGCCCGCCGATCTGAGGACCTCGCGAACGACTGCGTCTGCTTCGGAACCGGGCAACCCAGGGCACAGCGACGAAATCGCAGCCTCCTGCGCGTCCAAGACCGCTTGGTAGGCCTTCCGGATTTTTGTGGGCGCGCGGCCAGTGAATAGACAACGCGTTAGATCACTTCGATAACCCTCAAACGTGGCTCCCCAGTCGAGGAGAAGCAAAGGCGCGTCGCCAAGCGGAACGTCGCCCGGTTCGGCGTGGGGCAAAGCCGCATTGGCGCCGACGGCAACGATCGGGGCAAAGGCGCAACCTTCGCCGCCCAGCTTGCGGATCAAGTACTCCAACTCAAAGGCGACTTCACGCTCAGTCATTCTCGGAGTCAACTGAGGAAGCAGCGCTTGAAATGTCCGCTCCGCGATCGCGACGGCTTTTTCGATCGTCGCAACCTCGCTAGCGTCCTTAATCGCTCTCTGTCGTTCGACCAAGCCAGCTGACGGTACAAGTTCACCGGACCCGACTTGCCTCAGTTGTTCATGGAGTTGCACTGAAACGCTTGATGCTTCAAACGCAATTCGACGATACGACCTTGATTTGAAGAGCTTGCCAGTCACGCGGTGCAGGAATTCGCTCGGGAGCCGGATGTGGGTTTCCAAACCCTGGCACTGACGTTCAATCTGCTCCTCATAGCGAGGGTCGCTGATCAAGATGTCGTCTGCTGCCGCGCTCTTTGCGACTAACAAATAGCTGCTGTCGCCAGTGAATCCGGTCAAGTAGCGAACGTTGGATTCGTTTGTAATGAGAATTGAATCGGCACCCGCATTGGAGCCCTCCGATGAAAAACCGAGGTCGCCAGTAAGTGCGCGCCTGAGTTGGTTCCGACGTTTTGTGTAACGTTTTGCATCCATACTAAGTCTGGGTTGGTTTTGGGTGGGAGTCTCTAGACCTCGGACGTTGAATCGGACTCTGACACGAGTGCCACTGGGGCTGATTTTAGAACACATCCTGCGGGCGATGTAAACGAGGCTGGTCGGTCTTGATTGACACTCGGCGACAATCGCACGAAAAAACGCGCACGAAAAAACGCCCCGCGCGGATGCGCGAAGCGTTCGGAGGTTATTTCTGTATTCCAGTGGGCGATCTAGTCGACCACTTTTCGATTCGTAAGGTACATGTCGGGCATTGCTGGAACCGCCCGAAATGAACTAGCGAACGCGAGCGCCGCGGCGAGTCAAAACAACTTCTACACATTCGCCACACGGGAACTTATAAGTCAGAATCTTGCGGCCGAGCATGCCCTTCTTCCAGCCTGCGAGGCAAGGCGTTTGGCACTTGCAGCATGCTGGCAAGCAAGCGGAGACGCTAAACTTCTTGCAAGGATCGCATGGGTCGACAACGCACCAATCGACGGTTACCGGTGGTGGTGGAGCACAGCAAGTCACACAAGCTGGCTCACAACCGCAGCCCGCATCAGCGACTGGTGTTGCAACGGAAGCGAAAAGAACGAAGAGAGCAACGATACTCAAGGAAACGCGTTTTAGATTCATGGGAAACTCCAGAGAAACAGTGTGCTTGATTCGTGGCCGGTAACGACTGCGCGAGATCTTTCACGATTCGTAGGCGTGGCCTGCCTAATCGTAGGATTCCAAAAGTCTGTAGTCGCGTAAAAACCGAGAAACAAACTTCGAATCGCGAAAGTCTTACCGTCTAGTTAGCGGCTTCCGTTTCAAAGGCCGCTGGATCCAATCCATCAATGAAGCTCATTAGGGCCTTGTTGCGGTAAGGCTGCTGGAGCTTACGAACTGCCTTGCTTTCGATTTGACGAACTCGCTCTCGAGTGACTGAGAAAATACGTCCGACTTCTTCAAGGGTGTAGGCGTATCCATCAGCCAAGCCATATCGTAGTCGCAAGATTTCACGCTCGCGATAATTCAACGTCTGCATTGCTTGGTCGATGTGGTGCTTCAACGATTCTTGATTTGCTTCGTATAGTGGATCGTCGTCACGATGATCTTCCAAGAACTCACCGAAGTAGCTGTCGTCGTGATCGCCGACGGGTTGATCCAGTGAAAGCGGTTGGCGAGCCATCTTTGTGATGACACGAGCATCTTCGATGGACAGGCCCGCGCGATCTGCCGTTTCCTCAACGGATGGTTCACGGCCAAGTTCCTGAACTAGTTGTCGAGTGACCATGCGAACTTTGGTCATCGTGTCGATCATGTGAACTGGGACTCGGATTGTTCGGCTTTGATCAGCGATCGCTCGAGTGATCGCTTGGCGAATCCACCAAGTTGCATAGGTCGAAAACTTGAACCCTCGTTCGTACTCGAACTTATCGACCGCTCGCATCAGGCCCGTGTTGCCTTCTTGGATCAGGTCAAGGAAGCTGAGGCCACGATTGCGGTACTTCTTGGCGATCGAGACAACCAAACGCAGGTTACCAGCCGAGAGTTCACGCTTGGCGGCATCGTAGCTAACGCAGTGACCATGAACTCGCTCGACACGTCGCTGTAAAGTCTTGGGGCTCTCGTAGGTGATTCGCATGAGGTAGCGAAGCTCTTCGAGCGTTTGCTCGTCTTCAGCCACTGCGGTCTGTCCGCTTGCACGGGCCGCTTCGACCTGTCGCTTCAGAATCCGCATGCGTGATTCGATGGCCTCCAACTTCTCAAAGATCGGCTCAAGACGGTTCGTACGCAAGTTCATTTCTTCGACTAGACGGACACAGCGGTTGCGTCGGCGAGTCAGGCGTCGCCAAGCGTCGGTTCGCTCGGCCAAGCTGTGCTTCTTGCTGATTGCCAAGAAGTAATCGTGATGATTCAAGATGAGCAAACGACGGAGCGTGTTGATGTTGGGCACGATCCGCTTCATGATCGCTTTCTTCTCGGCCGCGTTGGTAACACTGACCTCAATGGTCCGGTCGAGTCGCAATTTGCTGTCGCGGACTTGTTCGAGCAGCTTGCAAGCTCCTTGGAGCATGAAGTCGGTTGCAAGCATCCAGTGGCGATACTTCGAGCGGGTGCACTCGATCTTCTGTGCGGAAGCAATTTCTTCCTGGCGAGTCAGCAAGGGGATTTGTCCCATTTGCATCAAGTACATGCGAACTGGGTCGTCCGTGCTTTCGACCTCTTCGGTCATCTCTTCGAGGTCACCCTCTTCGATTTCGCCATCGATATCTTCGGTGTCCGCCGAATTTCTGGTTCTCGCTTTGGAAGCGGTCGCGGTGAATCCATTGTGCCCGAACTGCTGCGAATCCATCCCTTCGTAGTCGTTCTCGAAACTGTCCAAGTTGGTTCGACCTCGATAGTTTTTCGTCATGACGCATCCCTCAGCAGCGAGTTAAAAGTGGTGACCGTTTGAGCGGTGAACCACCTCGATTTGATGAGAGGGGGTAAAAGCACAGCCGATGCCAGAAAGTCCTGGGTTATCAGGTTTGTTCTCTAAGTGTTTACTGCGTAAGGGTTTACGTTGAATTTGGGCAGTGGCTGGACCGGTGGGGATGATGAATAAAAGCAACGTCGAGAGGTGGCATTGCGTCCAGCGATGAAAAATATCAACAAAGCTTTCCTATTTCTCCCATGTTGCCGTTTTTGTGTCAAACGTTTTTCTGGTTGAGTCATGAACAAATTTCAGTGACCCCAGTAAATAATCGGCAGTTGAAAACCATCGGCAACGTTAGACGCCGCCGGAGGGATTCAGTTCCAAGAGATTGCAGGCAGATCGCATTTTCATATTGGGAACTGGCGAGAACGTTCACTGGTTGGAATCGCGTTTGATTAGGCCCAAGAGCAATGATGCGTCGGGGATCCAAGAAAAACGGAGGCCCTTTTCGTTTACGGTAGAGTCTTCGATCAGCAACTCCTTGGTTGATCCTGCCCTTTGCCGAACGTCTGGTTCAGGCCTCGGCTTTCGCGGCTGGTACTTTAAAGTGTTCGAATTCAACTTTGTTGACAGTCCGAAAGGCTTCGCGTAGTCTGCCATTTATGACAAATTGGACCCAAAAGAACGAAAATCAACGCTCTCAGTCCTCTGAGAGTTGTTGCCAGCTCGTTGTTGAGAGCGAACGAGGCCACACTGCGGGGCTTCCTGCCGCGGCAATTCACGCGATTATTATCCGCCCTGGAGGCGGGGTCGGGTGAGGTCTGCAACCAAACTGAACCAACTTTGACCCCTGAAGCGATTGCTCCAGGGGTTTTTTAATGACTGGATGTTTCCTGAAACGCAGCAATGCCGATAACAAACGGACACTCCAAAGATTGATCTGTGCTCGGCCACCCGGTAGGGCTCAATAACGAAGAACGGAAAAGGCGATGACACGCTCAATCACGACGTACGACACGACTCTGAGGGATGGCACTCAAGGCGAAGGTGTCAGTTTTTCCTTACAAGACAAGCTGAATATCTGTGAAAGGCTTGCGGAAATTGGCGTCGAGTACGTTGAGGGAGGCTATCCACTGTCCAACGAGAAAGACGTGGCGTTCTTCGACAAAGTACGCTTACTGAACCTCGCGGATACCAAGGTTTGCGCCTTCGGTATGACTCGTCGGCGAAACATTAAGGCCGCTGACGATCCAGGCATGCAGGCGATGCAACTCGCTGAAACGCCAGTTTGCACCATTGTTGGCAAGAGTTGGGACTTTCACGTTACGGAGGTTCTGAGCGCCGAGTTAGACGAGAACTTGGAAATGATCGCGGACAGCGTCGAATTCCTGGGCAAGGGTAGTGAGATCGTTTACGACGCAGAGCACTTCTTCGACGGCTACAAAGCGAATCCTGAATACGCCATCAAGACCTTGCTCTCGGCAGCAAGTGCTGGAGCGAAATGGCTCGTCCTTTGCGATACTAACGGCGGCTCATTGCCCAATGAAGTCCGAAGCATCGTCGAACGCGTGCTGGAGCGAGTAAAGAAGTACGACGTTGACATTGGTATTCACTGTCACAACGACGGCGACTTGGCGACAGCAAACTCGTTGGCGGCTGTCGAAGTGGGCTGTGATCAAGTACAAGGCACGATCAACGGGATTGGTGAACGCTGTGGCAACGCGGACTTGCTAACGGTCTTGGCTAATTTGCAATTGAAAATGAGTGGCTACGAAGTTCTCGGTGGTCGCGGGTTGGAGCATCTGACCGAACTTTCTCGCTACGTTTATGAAACCGCCAACCTGCAACTGCGAAATAACCAGCCGTTTGTCGGCCAAAGTGCGTTTGCGCATAAGGGCGGCATGCACGTGCATGCGGTCAACAAGGCGGCTCACACCTACGAGCACTTGAATCCAAGCACGGTTGGCAACGAGCGAAGGATCCTGGTGAGTGAGCTTTCGGGGCGGTCGAACATTATCGCTCTCACGACAAAGCATAATCTCGAGAGTGACCGTGGCCTGATGGACAAGATCTTGGCCGAAGTCGTACAGCAGGAGAATCAGGGCTATCAATACGAGGCGGCTGAGGCATCTTTCGATCTGCTGGTCAAACGCTGTGCCGGAGGCTTTCAATCCCACTTTGAAACGATCAAGTATCGAATCGTCGCCGGGGACCGCAACGTCGAATTGCATAGCGCCTTTGCGGAAGCGATTATCAAAATCCGCGTTGGCGAGGCGGAAATCTTCGAGGCGGCAGAGGGGCATGGACCAGTCAACGCCTTGGACGCCGCGCTACGTAAGTGCCTTGAAACGGCCTTCCCCGCGTTAAGCCAAATGTTCTTGGTCGACTACAAGGTACGAGTCGTCAATGGAGAGGCTGGTACGGCGGCGCGAATTCGTGTGAACGTGGAGAGCTCGGATGGCAAGCACGTCTGGCGGACCATTGGCGTCAGTGAAAATATCATTGAGGCGACTTGGTTGGCGATTGTCGATGCTGTCGAGTACAAGCTGCATTTGGAAGAAGGCTTGCTTGAGCATTCGTCTTCGAGCAGTGCGGATCGTCCTGCTACGCTTGTGAAGTAGGCGACGCGCAGCTACGAGGTAGCGCAGCTGCCGAGTCGTCCGACTCTCACGCAGGCGAGAGAATCGCCCTAAGTGAGCTAGACCAGCACGACTAGACCATTTCGGCTTGTGCGAAGCGCTGCGTAGTTTCGCTGCGTCTCGTGAGAATGAATAGCAGTGCAATGGTCAGTACGATACTCATCGTCACCCAAGAACCGTCGTAGGCCCAACCGCCTTCTTCGCTGCGAACGGCCCACGAAAAGACGCCCGGAATTGCGACTTCGTTGGCGGCGCACCAGGCCATGGTCAACGACAGAGTGTTGTTGATGAAGTGCACGATCACTGTGCAAATGATGCCTCCCGTTCGCCAAGCGATGAACCCGAGTACGACTCCCATGATGCTGGCGGAAATCGATTGCTGAAGTACAGTATGCGTAAACCCGAAGAAGAGAGCTGAGATCAGGATCGCTCGGAGCACTCCGTTTTGACGGAGTAGACCGCCGAAGATGAAGCCGCGGAAGGCGATTTCCTCACAGATCGCAGGCATGAAGGCCATCACGAGCAGCAGAGCCCAAAGCGGCTGAGACGTGACCATGCCTTGGAACTGCATCAATACGAGTTTGGTTTCATCGCCAATCTCGTAGATTTTGGAGATCCCTTCACCTAGGAGCGTATAGCTCGGGTGCATGCAGATCCCAAGCAATACGGCCGCCACAATGTGACTAGGCTGCACACGATGAATCCGCAACGCGCGCCGCATTGATCGCGTGAGGAAGGTTGCCATGATCAATGGGGGTGAAAGGATCAGCCCGATTTGCACCATGGCGGTTGATTTCACAATATCCGCCCAACTGTTAATCGTCGCGCCGACTAGGAACTGCGCGAAGAACATCGAGACGATGATGAACACACCGCACAGGATCGCTTCTGGCGGAGAGGCCGTATCTTCGCGATCGCGCCACAAATGGTGAACCCAGGCGCGAAGATTCCAGCGTTCCGATTCGCGGAACATGACCGATTCACTCTCGAATTGGCGAATTGCCCAGCGGATCGATGCCCAGCAGCAGGCGGCGGTCACTGCCAGGACGACGGGTAAATGAACGAGCGCTTCGGTGTACCGTTCTTCGATTAGTGAGCGGACTAGGAAAATTGCACCGGATACAGGAATCAAGCTGGTTCCTAAATTCAGTTCCAAGCTCGGCATCATCGGAATCGCAACCAATGGCAGCGTTACCAACAGCAACGGCATCAAATAGTACTGGCCTTCCTTGGTGCTTCGAGCCAACGCTGCGACGGCAAGTGCGAGAGCGCTGAAGAACGCAGCCATCGGGAGTAGCAGTAGAACTAGCCAGCCGAGTGCATGGATCGGCATTGGACCGAGAGTTTCGGCGAGTTGCGGAGTGCCCTGGGCGGCCATTTGTTTGACAATGATTCCCGCTGTCAGGTGCATACTCACTAAGTTGAGCAGCGCGCTGGCGATACTAAAGACACCGATCGTTCCGAGTTTGCCCCATACGATCTCACGTCGGCGGGCCGGGCTGGAAAGCAGTGTTTCCAGTGTTCCGCGTTCCTTTTCGCCCGCACACAAGTCAATCGCTGGGTAGAAGGCCCCGGTGAGCGCCCAGATCAGCATGATGAACGGCAGTATTTTGGACCAGATCATGGCCCGCTTCGCATCGGGCGGAGCGGTATCGGTTGCCACCATGGCGAGCGGTTCGAAGACACGCGGGCTGACACCAGCCGACGTCAGTTGGGTACTGACCCAGTTCTTTTGCCAAGCATTGATGACGGCATCCAGCCGACGCTGCGCCATTTGTGATCGGTCCCGCGCTAGATTTCCAACGATGCGCAGTCCATCTTGGCGAGGTTCGGCCGACTCTAGAGAGAGCGTTGCGTCTTCGTTGGTGGATAGTGCCAACTCCTCAGGCGTATCAGACTGGCCTTCGGGTAAATCGGTCAAACTATCCGTAGACTCCGCTTTGATTTCACTGCGACCGATTTCGCTCGTGTCGATTTCACTTTGACGAGCCAGTTCCAATCGTTCTAGAAGCTGCGCAGAGAACTTCGGCTCCACAATTAGCACCAAGTCAACTTTGTCGCTAGCGATTGCAAGTCGCGCTTCGTCTTCGAGCGTCTTTAGGTCTTTATTCGCCGAGGGCTTGGTCTCAAACTCGAGCAGCTTGGCGACTTGTTCCATGCCGGGACGTCCGATCAGCTCGGCATCGTCATTGAGAAGAGGCGAAGTTTCCGGCCAGTGCTCAATGCCGACTACGCGAACTCGATTCGTACTGTCGCGTTTGAACTGCGCGACCTGCATCATCAGCATGCCGATGAAAGGATAGAGCAACAGTGGAAGGACAGTAATCGTAAAAAGCGTTCGGCGATCACGGAGTTGATCGCTCATTTCACGATTAAATATGAGTTGGATGTGCCGCCAGTTCATGAATCTCCCCACAGACTGACCGTCTTCACTGTAGGTCGTTCGACCCCGGAGTCGGACTCAGTTAGCTCGCGTTTTCGATCCGACTCTTTAAGCAACTTGAAGAAAAGCTCTTCAAAGTCGTCCTCCTCATGCTTTTCGGCCAGTTCCGGGAGCGTTCCCGAAGCCAACATCTTACCGCGATAGAGAATCCCAACTCGATCGCAGAGCCGCTCGACTTCACGCATAATGTGTGTCGAGAAGATGATGCACTTTCCTGCATCTCTGAGATTGGAGATGATTTCCAAAAGAGCCCGGGCGACTAGTACATCCAAGCCGATCGACGCTTCGTCAAACACTAGGACGGGTGGGTCATGCACGATGGCGCGAGCGATGTTGACCTTCTGCTGCATCCCAGTCGACATGCGAGCGCCTGCGATATCACGAATTTCGTTCATTTGCAGTTGGTCGAAGACCGATTCCATTCTCTCCTCGAGCCGATCCGGTGTCAGACCGTAGAGCTTGCCGAAATACTCGACCATTTCCCAGGCCGTCATGCGCTCGTAGATCGCCGTGTTGTTGCTGACAAAACCGATACTGTGTCGCACTTCGTAGGGGTGCGTCACCACGTCGAAGCCGTTGACTAGTGCGTTGCCGCTGGTCGGACGCAGCACGGTGCTTAGGATGCGAAGAGCCGTAGTCTTGCCGGCCCCATTCGGTCCTAGCAATCCAAAAATCGCGCCTGGCCCCACCGAGAACGAAACATTGTCCAGTGCTACGAACTTGCCGACTTGCAGATCTGGATAGGACTTAGTGAGTTGATCTGCTTCAACCATGTTTTTTCTCGAGTCGTGTGGTCGCTGCCGTGGCCGGCGCGATCTGCGCCAAATTACTTTCACTGTTGAGAGACGCCTAATGTGCTCTCAGGGTAAATGGTCGCGTCGCTAAGACAGATTGCTGCGAAGCGCTTCCGCGATAACCGCCTGTGCCTCAGCTAGAGACTTCGGATCTTGCACGGAGTCTTCTGGGGATTTTAGCTTGGAAGCCGGAGGCGGCGAAGCGGGCGTGCTTGGTGCTGGGACCTCGGTAGCGGTCCGGTTCGTAGCTGAGACTACCGGTGCTGGGCTGCTTGGTGCCGCGACCGAGCTCGGTTGCGGCATGAGAGAAGCTTGAGCTGGCAGAGCCGCAGCGCGTTCGGAAAACGAGCGATTTTCGGCCGGTGGGGCAGGTGCACTTGGTGGGGCAGGTGCACTTGGCGTGGCTGGTGTCGCGGACTCTGGTTTGGCGGATCTCCGCTCCTGGGCTGAGGCGGCCGGTATTTCAACCGTTTCTGCTGCGGCTTCCGGTGCGTTTTTACCGCGGAGGTCGGATGCCCGGCGACCGAGAGCTTCGCTGAAATCCTGGCTGCGGCGACCGTACTTGGTGATGCCATCGACTGGAGCCAGTAGGAAAACCACGCCGAAGCCGAAAAATAGACCTGCGGCTGTAGAGCCAACAAGAATCACACTTCGTCCGGGACCGATGGGCTTTTCGCCTAGGATCGGCTCTTCCAAACGCGTGATCAAACTGGAGGTTTCCGACGCGTCTCGCGCTGCTTCCGCGGATGCTAGCTCACGTTCTGTGTTTTGCATTTGATCATTGCGAGCAGCGACTTCCGAGACCACATTTCCGTACTTGGCTCGTACCATCGCCAACTTCTCAATTCGATCCTGGAGCGAGTCTTTCTGATCTCGCAACTTCTGGACTTTGGCTTCGGCGAGCTGCTTGTCCTTGGTGAGCGTCGCCACAGCAGTTCCCAGTTCCGATCTCAGTTCGTCGCGAATCCGCTCTTCAGTTTCCTTGGCTTGGATTACCAAAGGGTGCGTTTCGGTGTAGCGAGAGGAAAGTTGTGAGGTCGCGATTGCTGATGCGGCTAGACCTTCTCGAAGTCGAATGAGTCCCGGCTGAGAATTGACGAGATTGGTTGGTGTCTCGAGAAGTTGTTCCGGGTCGGTAAAGGACTCTTGAGCGGTCTTCAAGTCAACTGAGATCTCCTGGACAGTGAGGTCAGCAGCACGCAGTTCGGCGGTGACGTTATCGAGGGTTTGTCGAGTCACTGAGCCATTGGAGTTGGCGTCGGTCAGTCCTCGGAGGTCGCTGAGATCTATGCCTATGGCGGCTTCGATCTCCTGGAGTTGTTCGGTTGATTTATTGAGGCTTCTTCCAGCGGCTTCGCGGGCGGCCAAAAGCTCGGAGATCACTCCGTTCGCGCGTGCATGACGCACTTGCTTCAATCGGTTCTCCAATGCATCACAAACTGCTTCACAAAGAGCTAATGCTCTCGGTTGAGCGGTTGCTTTCACGTCGAGATAAATGACTTCCGTGGTCCCAAACTCGGCGCCCTGGGGGGCACGGACGGTAATAGCGGAAGCCAAGCCTTGGATTTCAGATGTTGTTGGAGCATCGTCGGAGGACCACCACGAAAACAAGCCGGATTTCTCACGACCAACGGTAATCAATGCATCGGAGAGGACCTGCGGGTTCCGTGCCATCTCGACAACAGTTTCTTGAGCAGCCTTCATGGCCGTTTGGCTTTCGAATCGCCCGAGCCGCATCACGGCGCCATTGGCCTCATCGCGCACGATCAAGCCCTGGGAGGCTTCCCACACATCTTGTTTAAGAAACAGCACATAGAGCAGGGCCAGAGCACCGAATCCGCAAGTGGTTGCAAGCCAGAGTGTCTTCCACTGCCAAAAGTTCTCTACAAGTTGGATGAGTGGTCGATTCGTGATTTTGGGAATGTTCATCGTCATTCGCAGTTAATTCAACGGGCAAGGAACGGATTCGGACTCTGAACCGTAGCCCACACCTCGGTGACTGCAAAAACTGCTCGTTGTGGCTTGGTGGTTTTCTTGGCGGCTGCCCGTTCGCCGCTGGGTGAAAGGACTTGCAACCCTTGTAGCGATTCGCCACCTGAAGACGTTGCAATGATCGCAGCGGTCGCGAGGTTAGCAATCGAGCAAAGATCAACTCAGGATGGTTCCGATGTCGACGCGTCTTCTACGTCTGCCTCGACATCAACAGCTGAATCTTGACTCAGTAAATAGATGACCAAGCCTATCCCGGCCGCCGTAAGTGTCAGAAGACGGTAGATGGTGGCCACGAGGATGCCGGAAAAACTCTCAGGCACATCGGGCAGCACTTTGAAGAGTCCCGCTAGGGCGCCTTCTTGGTAGCCGAGTCCACCCGGGGCGAGCGGCAGAGTTCCTGCGGCCATCGCGGGCGGTACAACCATCAGATGCTCTGCCAAAGTCGGGTGCTCCGAATAGAAACCGGCCGAAATTAAGTATACGGAACTAGCCAGCAAGGCGTGAACGCAAACGGAAACGAATGCGATAGCGACAAGTACCAAAGGTTGGCCCCGTAGACGTCGGATAGCTCTTGCCATACGGGCAATGGTGTCTCCGGCAACTGGTAATGTCTGGATGCGGGTGAGCAAACGATCGAACCAGTTCCCCGCAAAGATGCTGGCCAGGAGGCCAATAATGCCGACCGTGCACACGATGCCGGCACCGAAGCGAATCGAACGGAGTGTTGGAGAGAGTTGGGAGACGTCTACGACCGAGAGGCATATCCAAGCTAACGCGACTAAGCCGAGCAGTCCCATAGCGCGATCGAGTAAAACCGAAGTAACCGCCTCGGGGCGTTTCTCGGGTTTGTCCCGCGCGACCAAAATTGCTTTGAACAGATCTCCACCGACGCTACCGAACGACACGAAGTTCAGAAGGTAGCCGAGGAAGCCCAAGCGAAGGGCTTCGCGTGGTGCAAATGAAATGCCGAAGGCACGGACCAGCAACCACCAGCGAAAGAAGCTGAGCAAGATGGCAAGCAGGGCGATCGTCTGAGCGGCTAGGACCAGTTCCCAACGCTTTTCGCCATCCCAAAACGCGGCGTAGTCGGCTTGATCGACCGACGACAGGAGGTACGCAAAAATTCCGATCGGAAGAACAATCTTGAGGGCTTGGAATGCCCAGCGTCTTCCGCGGTTGCTACTCATGAAAGAATTTTCAGCGATGATTGAGGCAGTGGCGAAGCGAAGCTGCTTGACGCGGGTTTGGTCGATCGCTCGCGTTTGGCGAAGCCGGAATGCTCGGCTTTATCAGCCGTTAGAACAGATTCGCCTCTTCCATATGCCAGCAATCGTGATTGCAACTGGGCCAACTCTACCCACGCTCTGGCCACGCTCTGGACAAACGGGGCATTGGAAAAGCGAGAGATGCTCTTGGGCTAGCATCGTAGAGTTTCGGGAGGCCAAATGGAATGCGACTCTGCAGACTACCTCAGCGAATTGTTCCGAGCTAGCGAAACGGTGTTTACGCAAAAGCTCACCTGGTTCTTACTCGGGCTTCGTGCGTTTATTTTTCGAGCCTTTTTTGTTCTCGAATCCAGAAAAGAACTTCTTCTTGCCTTCACCGGTAACTTCCTTGCCTTCGGCTTTCATGCGTTCGGCCCAATCTCGGTAGCGATCGAGTTGTTCTTGCCTCCGCTTGACTTGTTCTGGTCCGCCCGCATTGACCCAGGATTGTGCGGCTTGCTCAGCGTAACGCTCACGGGCCCCTCGTTTATTCTCTTCTTGTGCAAACTCGCTCTTAGCATCTTTCTCAACCGCCTCAGCCTGTTGGCTGTCCTCGCTCGTCTTCGAACGCTCACCCATCGAAGCCAAGAAGCGTCCGCCCACAGTTCCGTCCGTCGATTGGAAAATTAACCGCCATTCGTGGAGCATTCCAAAGCGTTCGCTGCGCGTGCCGCGAACGACCAGCTGCCAAATGCCTTTGACGTTCTTGCCCTTCCAATGCGAGAGACCAGGATTGCCCTCCGGTTTAAACTCGCCCTCGTACGGGGCGCGACCCTTCACAATCGGTGTTCGAGCATCATCTTTAAAGAGCGTATTTTGAAAGTGATCGCCGCTGCCGCCGACCTCCGTAAACAACTCGACTCTTTGGCCGTCGGGTCCAGTCAGATACACATCCAAGTAACCTACGTAGGTGTGCGTGATGGATAATTGGAGTTGCAGGTCACGAGCGACTAGGTCCTCTTTGACTTCGATCTCGGAGATGATTGTCTTCTTCGGAGGAAGAATAACGGCAGTCGTACTCTCATAGGCTCCACCCATGACCGACTTGGCCTGTAGAAGCTCGCTTTCGGTCAGCAGTCCGTCTTGGTTCAAGTCGAGCATCTCGAACTCTTCAACACGATCCGGCGTCCAGTCGACAGCGAACTCGGGCATCGAAACTTGGTCATCCTGGTTTTCGTCTAACTCGTAGAACCACCCCGGTAGGCCTTCGCCTGGATCGCCCTCTTCGGCTTGTATGGAACTCAAATAGGTCAGCATCTCTTCGCGTGTGATTTCGCTATTGCGGTCCAGGTCAATCATCGGAGTCGGCAGTCCAGTCTCAGAGGCCTCGTTTTCTTCCAATCGGCCGTTGCGATTCTTGTCGAACCGCCCCATGAGGCTAGCGGTGAGCCAAGTGCTGCTTCCACCGCGACGCCACCAATCATCACGTCTATTTGAACGGTCGCGACTTTCTCGCTTGGAAGGCTCGATTCCATTGCCGACACGACGGGCTCGTTGTACGAGCTCGTCAGCTGCATCGTCGAGCATGCGTCTACGAGCGTAGCGCTGGATCAACTCCATTTTGCTCAGGCGGTTGTCTTTGTTCAGATCCATTTCAAAGGGGTCGCGATGCGTCCAACGGGCCCGCCGAGCCTCTTCGCGGTCGATAAAGTTGTCTCTGTTTCGGTCGGAACGCCTGAATGTGTTTTCCGCTTCTTCGACATCGTCTTGAGTGTACCGATACTTGACCTGAGCCAATCCGAATTCGGGTACCAAGTAGTCGTCATCATCCGGTTCGAAGGAGCGAATCGTGGATTCAGGACGGGCACGAACGCGATCGTCCATCATGCCATTTTGCCGAGCATGGTAGATCCGAGCCGACTCCTGAAAGTCGGAGATGGAGTTTTCGCGATACAGCGACAGTCGCTTACCCTGGGCGATGCGTTCCAAGTACGGCCTTGCGAGAGGCGTGATCTCACTGGGGCCGATTTCTCCATCTTGGTCGCGGTCCAGTCGTTCGAGAGCTTCCCGGAGCCCCGCTTGTCCAAAAGCTTGTTGATCGAACGCGAAGCAGGCAACTACCAGAGCCAAGCCGATGACAACGGGTAATTGCAGGCGGGCAAAGCTGGGGTGGCTATAAGAAGAATCTGAAGAATTCACGATATCGACTCTACCTGGAACAACAGCTGTGAGAAATTCGAACGTCCACCGAATCTTACGCATTATGTGAGTCAACTAGCGACCGCCGAATTTGTCTCTAAGCATTGATTGAAACCGTTCGTTGCCGCTTTGATTTGACGACCTGCGGCGGTTGGTCTCCCTCGAGGACCCTCCCTGAGATTGCCCAAGTACGGCTTGGATGAGTCCACTGTTTTGGGGCGACAGCACTTCGAGACTTTGGCGACTACTGGTGTCCAGCGTCTGGATCAAGCTCCTCACCTCTTCGAACAACTGGTCCGGTGCAGTGACGATGATCGAATTGCTCGCTTGGTGAACAGCAATCGT
The DNA here is from genome assembly GCA_045105035.1 of Pirellulaceae bacterium. Classification (GTDB taxonomy): domain Bacteria; phylum Planctomycetota; class Planctomycetia; order Pirellulales; family Pirellulaceae; genus Aureliella. Next base: position 44,699 of record JBGCCZ010000066.1, read on the forward strand.
CATGACCGGTTCCAAGTTTCGTGTTGCGGACCCGCCTTGGGCGCCCTTCGCTGGATTCTTCTTCTGCTTGCCTTTCGGGTCCTGCTCCTGTTCCCTTTGCCTTGCTTCATCTCGGCCATTTGGGTTCCCTCCGCTGGCGTTGCCTTGGGAGCCGCCAGCGACGCGAGTTGCGTACGCATCCCGCACGGTTTGAGCAACCTCGTTTACGTCGGCATACATGATCTCGACCACGTGACTTGAGCCATAGGTGGCAATGTCGGTGATGCCTTTGTCCTTGTCGATTATCTTCAGGTAGGTTTCGACGCGATCAATGTCAACGGTACTGCCCTGGGTGATCAAGCGGTTGAGCCGGGGATCTGCCACGACCGTGATGGTTCCCGAGAGCAAAGTCATCAGGCCGTCGCGAGTGGTCAGAATACTTGGATTGTAATCTCCCAAGCCGCTGACTAATCCATTGACCAGGTTGCCCGTTTCAGCTTCCATGGCGCTTTCGCCGCCTTCGAGAAGTTCCGCGAGTAGCCGGAGTGCGTCTTCGGGTTTCACGTACTTCAGGTAGAAGACGATTGGCTCAGAAGCGTAGGTGCCGCTGGGGCCAATAATCGTTCGCAGGCTGTCTTCGAATGCATCGAGGGCTTTGGTGTCCGCGCTCTGAATGAAGATGCCGCGGGGCGTCATCTCACAGTGAATGGGGGCCGCGCTGCTGGGAGCATTATTCGTTAGGTAGCGAGGCGCCGGTTCTGCTCCCCAATCTGAACTGGCGGTCAATTTAGGGCCAGAATTCGGCGTGCCATTAAGCGTTCTTTCTGTTCTCGGTTGCTGTGCTTCATCTTGAGGATGGAAGATGACTGGATTCTCTTCGTTCCACAGCCTAGCTCCGGTCCGCAATAGTCGCTCGCCCGCCTCGCCGCGAACTGGGATGACTCGCAAACGCTCTTCACTGCCGAGCTGGCTGACATCCAGACCTTCGACGATTTTGCGAATCTGATCGATACGGTGTTTCTTACCTCGCACAAACAATCGCATGTTGCCTGGGTCCGCGTCGATCGTAGGGGCATCCGGATCCACGTCATCTGGGTCTTCGTAACCCGTCGGTAGATCGAGCATCTCTTCTAGCAATGAAATGACGAAGTACGGATCGACGAACTTCAGATCGATAATTTCGAAGTCAGGCTCAGCGGCTTCCAGTTGCCGAACCGTTTGTTCGATCTCTTGCTGTATCGCCGGCGATGCTAACGCCACAATACTACTGCTGCTATCGTCGATCGACAGCCGAACTTCTTTGCCAGCAAGCAGCGTTTGAAGGACGTTGTAGACCGTTTCGACATTTCCACCGCCAACCAGATGGGACTTCAGTTCCGTTCCTGCGTCGGAAGCTGAAAGGACGTTTTGCGGTACGTCCAAGTCGGTGATGAGGCCTTCGATCAAAGTGACTTTGTCATCTACGCCCGTCACAAAAATGTTCTTGCCCTGCAGGTCGGCTGAGATGCTCACGTCGATGCCGATCATCTCCCCTGTCGCCAAGCCAAGGTGAGGTCGCGCGACGGACAAGATGTCTTCGGCTTCGACGTGCTTCAACGCGAAGTTCTTCATCACGGTGCCGTTATCCAAAGTCTCGGGCTGAAACGATTCGAGAATCGCTTTCACGTTCTCAAGTTTCGAGACGGTGTCCGTCAGCATCAGTTGCTTCGTCTTGTTGAACGCAGAGGGCTGAGTCATCAAGTTCAGGACGGAGAGCTCTTCGATGGCGTCGTCGACTTCAAGCTCGCCCAACGGGAAAATGCACTTCACAACGTCGTGCTTCGGTAGTTCGGCAAGCTCGCCGACTTTTACAAACCTCGCCAACGCGTCTAAGGTCTGTACGCTGCGTGGATCACCGAGATTGATTACGGACAGAAGCGTCCCGCTTTGGACGAGCGTGTAGCCCTGCGGTAGTAGGAAGAGGTTGAGGCGATCAATCGCGTTGCGAGTGGTGAATGGATTTGGGTCGGTGTAGGAAAAACTGCCCGTCGGCAAGTCTTCGTAGTGCAGTGCCAAGTCGGCTTCGTCTGAAATCCACTGGATGACATCACGCCATGGCATCCGGTCAAACGAGAAGTAGACCCCTCCAGCTCCCCTGCCCTTCATTTTCTTCAGTTGTGCTTCTGGCGACTCTTTCGACTTCGAATTCGCAGCCAGTACTTTCGCGGAAGCACGTTCTTTGGATTCAGCTTCCTGCTCCCACTCCTGCCAAGCGTTCTTCTCTTGGGCGACCGTCGGTTGCAGAATCGGAAGCACAAACCCGGTCGACCACAGGATTGCGGCGGACAGGGCCATGCCAGAGCGGATGATCTTCGGGCTTACAATTGTGTAACGCAACTTGCTCATAGTCCTCTGAGTGTTCAAGTGCAGTTCCTTCAATAGCATGGTGCGTTCGATGCGTAGCATGGACATTCTCTGGCGGCTCAGGCTGAGGTTGCTCAGCCGACGGTCCTGGAGGGCGTAAAGGGCCAGGTGGTGTCAACTAAGCGATTGTTGCGTGTGTTGGATCTCGTTTGAAATATCGCTTTCGAGAGCCGAGCTGAACCATGGACTGGTTCGCCCAGAACCGGCGGCGTGAACTCATCGGCTAGAAGCGAGCTGGCCACTATGGAGGGAAGGGAGTGGTCAAGCGGCGCTCAATGCCAACTGAACGATTTCTTTTCAGCGAAGTCCAAAACTTCAATAGGTGGGTAGTAGGTGGGAACGAGGGGGCTATCCAAATGCATAACCATCGTGGCTTCGACAATCTGCAGTCAGGCCCCCTGAGGCGGGGTATGCATTGAGATTAGCCGACGCGTTGAAAATGTCAACTTTGGAACAGTTTAGCGGGCCGGACAGCCTAAAGCGAATAGCAGTCTTGTTTGCCAAAACTTAGGAAGTTCGGCCATAGAAACGCAGTGTGATAGCGCAAACTGCTTTGCTTGCAGGAAAGTTAGGAAGCGGCAGGTTCAAAGTGCTCGGGCGGAGCGACTCCGCTCGGCTCGGAACATCGCAGAGTGTTCGATCGCCGCAGATTTGAAGAGACCCTAGGCAAGCAACTTCGAAGCGATGGATCCGTCGCTCCATTGCAGCGGACGTCCAATTGGCGTCAAATTCTCGAGCTCATGGTCGATCCCCAGCGCGTGCAGCAGCGTTGCGTGTAGATCCGGGACTCCGACGATATCGCTCGTGATTTTGGTTGGGTTTAGCGGCTCTGACCCCGACCGCTTTAGGAGCTCAGGATCGGGCGCGGGGTCGGTCGCCCCGTGCACATAACCCTTTCGAAAACGACCTCCGGCGAGCAGAGCACTGAAGCCGTGAGGCCAGTGATCGCGACCACTAGCAGGGTTGATTTGCGGGGTGCGACCGAACTCACCGCCACAGAAAACGATCGTGTCGTCGAGCATATCACGCGCTTTCAGCTCGGCCAGGGTCGATGCCAGGGCTTTGTCGAGTCGCTGAGCGTTGGAGTACTGAAGTTCGTGGTTGTTGATGTGGGAATCCCAGCCCGACAATTCGACCTCGACGCATCGGACGCCGACTTCGAGAAGCCGAATCGCAGACAGACATCCGCGTCCGAATTCGTTGTCTCCGAACCGTTCACGCAACTGCTTAGGCTCTTGCTTCACATCGAACGCGGCGAGTTGGTCGCTCTGCATCATACTCATTGCGCGCTTCGTCGTTTCGCGATGCAGCGTGCGTGTTTTATCCATGTCGGCCAAACGGCCTCGACGAAACTCCGACTCGACTGCCCCCAGCAAACTGCCTAAACGTGTTTCCATTTGTTTGTCAGAAACGCGAGAAAGCAAATTGGGAACCGGTTCAGCCGGATCTCCGATTTGAAAAGCGTCAAAGGCAGGTCCCAAGTAGCCTCCGCGTGCCGGCCATTGCGAGGGAGTGATGGAGACGTGCCTGGGGATTTCCAAGTTGTCTTCCGATTGGTGGCAAACGATCGAGCCAATCGAGGGATGGACGAGAGTCGGATCTGGACGCCAGCCGGTTTTGACGTGGTAGGATGCCCGTTCGTGGTCGCCTTCTTTGCTGACGAGGGATCGGACGAGCGTTGTTAGATGAAGCTGCTCCGCGGTGGCGGGCATCGAGTCGGCGAGCTGGACTCCGCGGATGGAGCTGTCGACACCCTTCGCATCGCCACCGAACTTGCTGCCTGGATGTGGATCAAACGTTTCTAGCTGGCTCGGGCCACCTTGAAGCCAGATAAACAACAGTGACTTTGGGCGTTGCGAACTTCCTTCGGCTGCCATGGCCAGCGATTCAGCCAAGTTGGTAAGAGCCAGGCCACCGCCAATTCCTGCAGCGCCCCGCAACAGCGACCGACGATCCAATTTTCCAGTTGCCATGCGCTGATAGCCAGCACAGCCTGCTTTCTCCGCGTTGACATTGCACATAAGTGGACCTCAGTTGAATTTGATTGGTCGTTGTACGTTTGGATTAATTGGCGGCGTCTGACTAGTGATTCCAAGAGAACTCGGTCGAGTTCATTAGTGCCCAGTGAATGTCGCCCACAGCGCGTCGCCGGGCATTGCCGTATTTCTCTTGGAGGTGCTCCAAGTAGGTATCGGCTTCGGTTGCGGAAGGCTCCCGATTCAAGGTTGCCAAGAAAAGCAATCGAATTGCTTCTTGGTTGTCCGACACAATGTCAGCGATACGCGAGCTGGCATTGGCAACGGGATCGACTTTCGTTCGCTCCTGCACCATGTTGCCGTTCATCATGATCAACCGTTGAGGAATCGTGACAGCCTCACTGTTGAACTCATCTTCGCCTCGATCTCCGAAACGTTTCATAAACTGCTGGAGAGCTCCGAAGGACTGAAGTTTGGTCACAATCGAACTGGAATCGTCGATCGCGGTCAACTTGGCGGACTGAACCACGCTGCTGGCAACTTGTTCAGGTCGAAGCTGAGTCAGCGGGAAAACGGCCCAGCAATCTTCATGTTCCTTCGTGACTTCAAAATCGGCTCGGCTGGCACGTTGGAAGGCGTCGGTCTCGATGATTTGGCGGATCAGCCGTCGCAAGTTGAATCCATGCTCCGCGAAATCCTCTGCAAGTAAATCGAGAATCGGCGGAGTGCTGCCGTCCAACGGAATGCTATCCACGGGTGTGACGAGTGGCTTAGAAAACAGCAGCGCCCAAACTCGATTCACCGTGGCTCGGGAAAAAGCCCGGTTTTCTGGATGCGTTACCCAGTCGGCCAGACGCTTGCGAGGCTTGTCACCGCTGTTGGTTTTCTGCGACTCGGCTTCTGCTGAGTCCGCTACTTTCTCATCAGCACTGCTATTTGCCTCGTCCTCGGCTGTGTCTTGATCGTTGTTGAGTTCAGAAGCTGGCAGCAGCTCGGCGAAGAACGGGACTTGAGGCTCGATCGCCTGCTCCTCGTCCTCGCCTAAGTAAGTGAACTTGTACGACTCGTTGTCTTCGCGGATTCCTTGAAACACGGGATCCGAAATTGCCGTTCCTGAGAAGAAGGCCGCTAGTTGGTGAAAGTGAAACTGCTGTCCATCGACTGGGTCTTCGGCAGTTCCAAAATTAAGCGTTCCGAGAAAGTCGTCGTGGCATTGTAGGCAGTCGATACGTTGGGCCAGGAACGCACGCGCGGTGCGGCCAGCCAAACGGATTGGGTCTGCTCGAGTAGACTCGTCCATCGTCGCGGTAACAAAGTTGACTTGCGGAGTATCCGTCCACAGCCCTTCGCCGCTGAGCAACGTGTGCACGATCTGGTTGTAGGGTACGCCTTGCATTAATTCATCGGAGAGCCACATGGTGAACTTTCGTCGACGAAACAAAAGGAATTGTCCGTCATCGGTTCCAACGTAGGCACGCGATAGCCGTTCCGCGAAGTAATCGCCCCAGCGTGGGTCTTCGAGCAGGTAGCTCGTCCACCATTGGATTTGTTTCTCTTCAGGAACGAGTGAAATGGCCCGCAGTTCCTCGAACGATAGTCCGCTGCCTACGAGTGCCAATGAGATTCGGCGAGCGATCAAGAGGTTGTCGGCTCGCTCGGCGACCTGGACTTCGGCGTCCATTGCCATGGTTGCGATCTGAGAGTTGGAGATCGCAACCGTTTCCTGGAAATCGGAAGCCCGATAGAAGCTCTGCACCGTCTCCGGCGGCACGATCGCAGGGCGCCGTCGTAAAGTCGCGGCGAGCACCGTGACGCAGCCCAGTACGGTTGCCAGCATCAAAAGCGGTTGCAGAATCCTTCGAATACCCCCATGCCGCCTGGGCATGGCAGGCATATCGTTTGCGGCAGCCGAGTCGATCTTCGTATTCGATGAGTCCATGACTGGCGTCTCTGCTTGAGGTTCGCATGGTGCCTGTGCAGCAATATTGATTATATTCGAGCAACGTCAGTCGATCTTGCCAAGAAAACTGAACTTGCCCCGAATCTTTTTCTAAAGCCGCCGATTGCTTCGCGGCTGGGATTTCTGGACTTCGGAGTAAAGGGCAGGGCAAACAATGTCGGATTCTACAATCCCGGACTCTACGTTTCCCGATGCGAAGACGTCAAAAGCGGCCCAATCCAATAGGGATTCACTCTTGAGTCATCACCGTCGCACCGATTCGAATCAAGGCAGGCGGAGTGATGCGAGCTCGGAGGCTGAACTTCCGCCGCGAACCGAGCCGCCGATTCTTCCGCCCGTCCGGCCAGCGTCCAGCGTGATCCAATCGGAGGGGGGAGCAAGGGCTGAGTCCCTTGAGCCTCCGCTTGCTCCGAAGACCGATCGCAAAGTACCTCCTCGAGTGGAGCGGCAGGCTTCCGTTGTTCAAGTGGAGCAGCCGTGGGAAGTGGAGCCGCCGCAAGTTGACGCAGAGACGTTGAGCGAGCATCAGTCGCCCATTACTGCTTCACCAGAACCTTCTGAGTCGGCAACGTCTCTCGAGTTGAGCTTGGCGTCGAACTCGGAACGCATGCCAAAGCTCACCAAAAAGCGCATGCGTTGGTACCAGCGACCAATATGGCTGCTGGGCAGGACTTGGGATTTCGTAGCGCTGCTAGTGCTACTAGCCGTCGTAGCGGCGATACCACTCATTCAATTGGCCAGTCTGGGATACCTGCTGACCGCAGCGGCCAATCTAGCTGCGGGCCGCCCCTGGTCATCGTCGTTCCCCGGATTGCGAGTCGCGGGGAAACTGGCGACCTTCGTCGGGTTGGCTGCTTTGTTTTGGCTGCCTGTATGGTTGATCACCGACGTGGCCTATTCGGCTCAGCTCCTGTTGCCGGGGTCGAGTACAGCAACGGGGTATCAGATCTTGGCGTTTGTAATTACCGGGGTTTGGATGGTCCACGTCGCTTGGGCGGCTCTTCGAGGCGGACGTTGGTGGCATTTGTTGTGGCCAGCACCGATTAAGTTCTTCAAAACAGTCTGGCGTCGGGCGACCTGGAGTCGGGCGAGTGATGAGTTGTATGAATTCGTGGCTGGATTTCAGTTCCCGCGGCTGTGGTGGTTGGGTGCACGAGCTGCCGTTGGTGCACTGCTGTGGATCACGTTGCCAGTCTCGTTGATGATTATTGGACAACGAGCCGAGGATTTGGGGCCAGCCGGGCTGATTGGATTTGTGGGTGCCGCAGCAATGACACTGATCATGCTCTACCTGCCCTTCTTGCAGATCGAGATGGCTCGAACCGGTCGGTTCGTTAGTTTGTTTGCCATTCCCACGATCCGACGTCGTTTCCGCTTCGCTCCGTGGGCTCATACGCTGGCTTTATTCCTGTTGTGCTTGTTATGTATCCCGCTGTATTTGCTCAGGATCGAAGCGACGCCGGAAGAGTTGACTTGGGCTCCGGCTTTGGTGTTCGTTTTCTTTATGCTGCCAGCGAAGATCTTGCTCGGAGCGGCCATGGGCTATGGGGATCGGCGCGCGGCGACCGGCAAGTCACCTCGGCATTGGTCGCTGCGCTGGTTGGCTCGACCAGTCGCCCTGGCAAGTGTGCTTGTCTATGTCGGAGCACTGTATGTTGCACAGCTCGTCGCCGGCCAAGGCGCGTTTGTCATGTACTTCCAACACGCGTTCCTGGTTCCTGCGCCTCAGTTTTAGCTTGCACACATCTGGGACTCAGGGCCAACAGACACGTTCATTTGAGGGATCGCTGATCTCCGGCCTTCCGTTCTGATTCGCGCGGGACACCGCATTCTTGCATGGGCCCGACTTAGTTGCCTGGAGTTCTCGGGGCCTATCCTTTCGTCGCTGAACTCGATCCGCGATACTCTCCGATAGGCAGTAGCGCTTCTGGATCAACTGAGGCTCCACGTTTGGCCTGCGGTTTTCGGATCCTCGGCGGAGTTTGACGCACTCGCGTGCTGCTGGAAGGACCGTACTTCGTCTGTACAAGAACTTTAAGAACTCCATCTGGAACGGGAACAAGTCGCATGAGTAAGCTTGCGCTTCATTGGCAGATTCTGATTGGCATGATCGCTGGCGTGCTCTTCGGTGTTGCCGCCGTTTCATTCGGCTTTCAATGGGTCGTGACCGATTGGGTGAAGCCCTTCGGTACGATCTTCATCAATTCGCTGAAGCTCATCGCAGTGCCTTTGATCATTGCTTCGCTGATCAAGGGTATTTCCGATCTACAAGACATCAGCAAGCTCTCGAAGATGGGGGGGCGGACGATTTTGTTTTATCTGTTCACCACTCTCGTCGCCGTTGGGATTGGACTGCTTCTCGTTAACGTCGTTAAACCGGGGGCAGGTATTTCAGAAGATACTCGCAACTCGCTAGTGGCGGACTTCCAAGAGCAAGCTGGTGCGAAGATCGACGCGGCCGCATCGCAAAAAGAAAAGGGACCATTGCAGCCGTTGGTTGACCTTGTGCCTGGGAATTTGTTTGCAGCGGTGAGCGATAACGGGAACATGCTGCAAGTCATCGTGTTTGTCGTGTTCTTTGGAATCGGTCTGATCTTGGTTCCTAAGGAAACAGCCAAGCCGGTCAAGGATTTCTTCGACGGGTTGAACGCGGTGATTCTCAAGCTCATCGACCTGATCATGTTGACTGCTCCGTTCGGTGTTTTTGCACTGTTGTCAGCCTTGGTCGTGGATACGCCTAGTCTCGATATCTTTATCGCTCTGCTGATGTACAGCCTGTGCGTAGTGGTCGGATTGGGATTGATGGTCTTCGGATTCTATCCCTTGCTCGTTCGTTTTTTCACTGGGCGGGGCTACGGTTTCTTCTTGAAGGGTATCTCACCGGCTCAGATGCTTGCGTTCTCGACTAGTTCCAGCGCAGCGACGCTTCCAGTCACGATGGAACGTGTCGAAGAGCATTTGGGCGTCGATGACGAAGTGGCTAGCTTCGTTCTTCCGGTTGGAGCGACGATCAACATGGATGGAACGAGTCTGTATCAAGCAGTGGCGGCGGTGTTCATCGCTCAAGCATTCGGGATGGAGTTGGGTTTCGACAAGCAGTTGAACATCGTGATGACTGCTACGTTGGCGTCGATCGGATCGGCGGCAGTGCCAGGGGCGGGCATGGTGATGTTAGTGATTGTGCTGGGGGCTATCGGAGTTCCGGAAGCTGGGTTGGCGCTGATATTCGCTGTGGACCGAGTGCTGGACATGTGCCGAACGACCGTCAACGTGACCGGCGATGCGGCCGTTTCGATGATTGTCGCCAAGAGCGTTGGGAAACTCGGAGACCCGAAGATCGAGAACTGGGATGACCACTACCCGCAATCTGAAGACACCACCGAGACCGACGGTGATTCGGCGGAACCTATTGCAGCAGATTCCCCGGAGGATGCAGCAGATTCCGCGGAGGATGCAGCGGATGCGACCGGGAAAGATGGAGCTCAGTAGAAGTCCCAGTTCAAGACGGAGTTACAACAACGCTCCAGCACCGTGGTCTTGGCCTCGTCTTTTTTTCTCTGGGTTGAATTCACCGACTCTGTCTTGGACAATGGGCTCCCCGCGGGCACGAGCTTCGCTCTCTTTCCGCTCGTACGGCTTCCTCTCCAAGCCACTGAGAAATTCATGAGTACTCTGGTCGTTTGCCTTAGCTCCCTGGGGCTATTGCTGGTCGCGTATGTCGTTTACGGACGCTGGTTGAGTCACAAACTGTTCGAACTTTCGGCGGATGCTCCCGTCCCCAGTCGTGAGCTGCGAGATGATCACGACTTTGTGCCGACCAAGAAAAGTGTCATTTTTGGTCACCACTTTACCAGTATTGCTGGAACCGGTCCGATCGTTGGGCCGGCCATTGCCGTGTTCTGGGGCTGGCTACCGGCTGTCACTTGGGTTGTACTGGGCGCGATCTTGATTGGCGGAGTCCACGATATGGCTGCGTTGGTTATCTCAATGCGAAATCGCGGGCAAACGCTGGGCGAAATTGCGGGGCGCATGATTTCGCCGCGAACCAAAATCCTGTTCTTAACCATTTTGGCTCTGGCGTTGTGGATTGTTCTGGCGATTTTTGGATTGGTGATCGCGTCCATCTTCTCTTTCTATCCTGAGAGCGTGCTGTCGGTTTGGCTCGCGATGCCGATCGCGATCGGTATTGGGCTCTGGGCTCGAAGAGGACAGGCCTCGATGATGCTGCCATCGCTCGGAGCGTTGGCGGCGCTGTATACGGCGATTTACGTTGGCGTTTACTACTTGCCCTTCGATCTGGCAGCTCTATTGCCTCCCGCGACATCTGAAACGATTTTCAACGCAAATGTAGTCTGGACTTTGTTGCTGTTGGTGTACTGCTTTTTCGCTTCGGTTCTGCCAGTCTGGCTGTTGTTGCAACCGAGAGATTTGATTAACAGTCACCAACTGTTCCTCGCACTCGGCCTCCTGGTCGTTGGACTTGGGGTGGCAAGTGTTGTTGGCGAAGCTGACTTGTTCTCTTCCGCAGAAGCCATCTCAACGACCGTTCCTGACGATGCTCCACCGATTCTGCCTTTCCTATTCATCACGATTGCGTGCGGTGCGTGTAGCGGGTTCCACTGCCTCGTGAGTTCAGGGACGAGTTCCAAACAGGTTGCTTGCGAGGAGGACGCTCAGTCCGTTGGTTACGGTGCGATGCTCTTGGAATCCGCCTTAGCCGTCATCGTCATCATGGCTTGCACGGCTGGGGTCGGGATGGGAGCTCTGTCGAAGGTCGAAGCCACCAGTGCGACTGGGGCCGTGTCTGGATTTGAATACGCAACGGACGCTACAGGAACGAAGCTCACCGGGCAGGCGGCGTGGAAGACATACTACGCGGCGGAAGGCGGCTGGAAGGGGCAAGGCTTGGACAAGAAGTTGGCTGCCTTTGTTGAGGGCGGCGCGAATTTCCTGACTGCGATCGGCATTCCAGTGGAATTGGGAATCGGAATTGTTGCCGTGCTAGTCGCCAGCTTCGCCGCCACAACTCTGGACACAGCGACTCGATTGCAACGGTATGTTCTTCAAGAGCTGGGCTCAAGTGTTGGGCTGCCCACACCGAACAAATACGTGGCAACGGGCTTGGCTGTCGGAGTCGCTGGGGTGATCGCCGTATTTGCTGGCGATGCTCCTGGAAAAGGCGGTTTGATGCTCTGGCCCCTGTTCGGCGCTACGAACCAACTGCTCGCAGGCTTGGCACTGATGGTAGCGACGTTCTACCTGTGGCGGCGGAGTAAGGCGATTGCCTTCTTAGCAATCCCGATGCTGTTAATGCTGTTGATGCCCTTCTGGGCGATGTCGTACGACCTGGTTTTTAATTGGATTCCGCAGCAGAACTACCTTCTGGTTGCTTTTGGAATTGGTATCTTGGGACTTCAGGTGTGGATTGTGGCTGAAGGGCTCTTGGTTTGGCGAAAAGCGAAAGGGGTTCTCGAACCTCAACTACCGCCGTTAGGTAGTCGACAGACCGTTGAAGCGTAGGAAGTTTACATCCAGTAGGGCGTTCGGCCTGTAGCTGGAGTAGAGCTTTATCCTGGAGAGCGGGGATTCGACTTGGAAGGTCCGAAAGTGGATGGCAAACGAATTGAGATCCGCCAGCGTCTAGACGAGACGATCGAGCTGTTTGGTTTTTGGGGGAGAGTCCTGAGCTGCAGTCCTTCGGGCGCGGTAATCGACTTCTCCAGCCAGGGGTTTATCGTCTTGCTTGCCGGGTGTGATGGTCCTACGGCTTGCTCGCTCAGCTTCATTCTGCCTGGTTATACCCTGGGCAATGTCGAGCTTGAGGAAGCGAAGGCTCGTCTATTTACCTTCTTCGAGATTCCCGCTGAGGCGACTGTAGACGTCCGAGTCGCTGGGCCCGCGAATAGTATGCCGCCTGTTGTCGCGCCGTTCGAATCGACTGGGCCAAAACCATTGAAAGCTATACTAGTTGGTGGTTTTGAATGGACGGTCCGTTTGGTGAAACGCGACTACCGCTGGGATCGGCCGCCCGCTGATGACATTTACAGCGTCCCGCGACAGTTTGATATGGCGACCGTCTTCACCATGTTTGTCGCCTTCAGCCTGTTGTTTTCCCTCATGCTCGCGCTCGACGCAACACCGGGGCTGATCTTGGCATTCGCGTCTTTCTTCGTGGTGGTCGGTGCTGCTCAAGCCGTTTTGTTTGAGGGCGGAAAGCCACGTGAGGCGTCCGTCTTGTCTGGGGCAGCCTGGGGGACAATTTTGATAACGCTCGGAGCCATGGCGAGCGGAGTGTTGCTTATGTCTTTTGCCATCGTGCTTCTTGCTCCATTCTACTGTGCGTTCCTGGGGTACTTGGCCGGCACGGTCAACGGTGGGATTTGGTTGGTAACGGACTATCTACGTCAGTGGATGATTAAGCGGAGGATGATGAAAGGCGTCACTGTGACCGAGGCATCTAGCCCGTTTGATGATGTTAGCGAGCAACATGGACAAGACAACGGCATGCGAGCTTCGAACGTTGTCGCTGCGTCAACTTCGAGCAGGACGGCGAGTCAGAGCGAAGTAGATCTCGAAGTCGACTAGATGAGATTTTCAGTGTGCGGCTCAAACCAAGAGTCAATATTTGCAGTGGGAAATAGTCACAGGCAAGAGGCAAGTACGTGAGCCCGAGGACACAGCACGCCTTGGTGGGTGAAGTTCCTCAACTTGGCAGGGATTTTCTGTACGCAGCATTGGAGTCCGAGCATCAGGGTATGCTGTGTCCACAGGTCCTATCCTCAGGCAGCGTTC
>JBGCCZ010000067.1:0-33666 GCA_045105035.1 Pirellulaceae bacterium
CAGATCATGGAACTTGCAGATCGAGCCAACCCCTTCGTCGAAAACGCCCAACCTTGGGTCCTCAACAAGGACGAAACCAAGCAGGACGAGTTGCGAGACGTCTGCACAGTGGCGTTGAACCTCTTTCGCCAACTAGCTATCTACCTGTCACCCGTCTTGCCCAAGTTGGCGACGCAGTGCGGTGAACTGCTAGGCGACCCAATCCAAAATTGGGACCAATCCCAAACTCCCCTGCTGGGCGTTCCAGTGCAGAAGTTCAAACACATGCTAACCCGAGTACAAGAAAAGGACGTAGAAGCCATGGTCGAAGAAAGTAAAGATGACGCCGAATCCGGCGCAGACACGGACGCTGTTTCCCCTGCTGCAGCCAACCCATGGAATGACTCCGACGAAGCCCTCAAAAATGAGCCCCTGGCGGAAGAGTGCACGATCGAAGACTTTGTCAAAGTCGACCTGCGAGTAGCACGAATCGTAGCTGCGGAGCAAGTCCCCGAGGCGCGGAAGCTTCTACAACTGACACTTAGCCTTGGCGGTGATGAGCAGAAGAACGTCTTCGCGGGAATCAAAGCCGCGTACGAACCAGAAGCACTGGTCGGCCGCTTGGTCGTCTGCGTGGCGAATCTGAAACCGCGTCAGATGAAATTCGGTTTGAGCGAGGGCATGGTCGCCGCCGCAGGGTCCGGAGGAAGTGAAGTGTACTTACTTTCGCCTGACTCTGGTGCAAAGCCTGGTGAACGAGTCCACTGATCGGATTCCCGCTCGGCAACTAAGCTGAGAGCGAACACCATGTGACACTGGAGCCCGCGGTAAATCCGATCAACTTCCCATGGCTTACCGCGGCCTAGTGACTTGGTGGCGTACTGCTTCGGGCTCTGGGTCGAAGAATTCCCGTGGCCGTCCCCCCATGACTTCCGGACCAATGTCGTTCAACGGGTAAGGATCGTGAACGGCGGCTCTCGCCTTCTGACGATTCGTTGTCCCCTGGCCCCACGAAAGTCCCCAACCGCGATTTGCACAGCCTGAGGAAAAGGCCAGGGTTATTGCAAACGCCAAAGCGGCCCATCGTTGAAGATTGGTGTGCGGTTTAGTCGTTTTGGACAGAGTCCAATTTCGAAACTCGAGTCGCGTCCGTGACATCGAAAAAATCCTTTCCGAGCAATCCATGCCCGTGGTTGCAAAGCCAAAGTCGCTCGGCAGACTCAACTCATTCTAAATTGGCTGCAGCACTCCGGCGCCGTGTGGTGGAATGCTAAGCAGTTTGACGATCGGATCGCTAGGCGAGTGTGACGCCAACGCCGAATTTTGGCTGAAGCGGAACTCAGAGCAGCAAAGCCAGCCTCTAACGCTCTTCCAATTCGCTCACAGATTCACGCAAATGCTATCACAAGAGCTATCGGACGCCCGCAAACCTGACCGTCAGCACTTCTGCCAGGGCGTGCTTTGTAGCGCTAATCCGTTTGCTAGCGCCAGACGCTCCGCAAGTGCCAGACGCTTCGCTTCCTACAATCAATACATCTACCCAGTCTTTTAAACCGGCATTTTGGACTAGCTGCTTCTCCCCCGCATCCACTGCGATCTCAAGTGCTAGGGCAGATACATATCGAGAAGTGTCGAATCCGGCGACTTCATCGAGACCTGTAAGCTAGGCATGCAGGCGGGCACGAAAACGGATTGCCCAGCAGTGAGTTTTTCGCGGCAACTTTCAGTGTCGCTTTCCCAAGCTAACTCGGCCTCGCCCTTGGGCACGGTGACCAAGTGAAATCTGCCATCTCCTCCCAATTCGCCCTGAAAACTAGCTAGCAACCGATCAAGGACGAACTTTTCGCAATGCACGAGTTGCTCTCGTCCCTCTTGATCGGTTGCCCGGGGCTTTTGGAGTTGCCGAGGCCCTGAATCGAAATCCACGACTTCCAAGCCTTGATCAATGTGTAGCTCTCGAGGCTTCCCGTCGGCGCCGGTTCGATTCCAATCGAAGAGCCGGAAAGTTGTGTTCGATGCCTGCTGGATCTCAGCGACAAGGAGCCCTGCCCCGAGGGCGTGCACTGTTCCCGCAGGAATGAACACACAATCGCCCGCACTTGGCTCAATGACGTGCAGACAATCTTCCACAACTCCAGCTTCCACCGCCGCCGCGAGATCGGCTGAGCTGACGCCCTCGTTCAGTCCCGCGTAAAGTTTTGCACCGGGCTCAGCTGAAATGATGTACCAAGCCTCCGTCTTTCCCAAATCCGGAGGTGACATCTGCTGGCCATAGACGTCGTCCGGATGCACTTGAACACTCAGAACACGTTGGCAATCCAAGTATTTAAGCAACAGCGGCAAAGCTGAAAATTCTTGACTGGCATCTCCAAATAGCCAATCGGGCGATTGGGAACCTATGTCTCGCAACGTTTTTCCCGCCCAATCGCCGTTTGCAACCTCCGATTGATGATGGGGATGATCAATCATCTCCCAACTCTCGGCCCAGACTCCCTCGGCTGGAATTTCCTTTGAGAGGACTGTTTCTAAGTTGCGGCCACCCCAAAGATAGTCCTGGAAGAGCGGCTTGGTTCGAAGAAGGTAGGGGGCTGGGCAAACGGTAGTTGTCATTGCTCGGGTACTTCTGTGAAATTGGATCGCTGGCTCCAGCGGGCGAGCAACACAGGAAAGCTGGCAAGAAGTCCTGTAGCTCAGCCTGCCTACAACACTGAAATGAATTCAGGGGGGCGACTTGTCGCAGTGTCGCTGATTCGCGAGCCATGTAAACTACACAATTATAGAATACGGTGCGTTGCGGTCTTCCCTGACGCAAGTGATGCCAAGGGCCAAGCAAAGTTTCAACTTGCATAAAGTAGCAGGGCTCTCCGAACCGTGAATTTATTGCGTTCCGGCTGGGACAGGCGGGCTACTTTGCAACCCAAACTGAAACTCTGTCTTCCCCTGAAGTGATAACCCAAGTGCCGCCAGTTTCAGCGTCTGTTCCGACATCCTCCACTCCCCTGCCCTTCTTCAACGGTTTAGAGCCATGAGTGCCAAGCTACCTGCGGACGACCTGTTCGAAAAAAGCTCCATGTCTTTTGGTGATCACCTCGAAGAGCTGCGAAAGTCAGTGGGGAAATCTCTGCTCTGGCTGGCAGGTGGCGCCATAATTGGGCTCCTGTTCGCCAACCAAATCGTTCGGTTTGTCGAAACGCCCCTTCGAGCAGCGATCAAGGAGTTTCACATTGAGCAGGCAAAGAAACGATTCGAAGCGGCCAACGGCGAAAAGCCCTCGGATGCCTTTATCGCCTGGCTTAACAATCAAGGCATGCTGCCCGAAAGAGTTCAAGTCGACCCAATGGCCTTGGCTCTTATTACTAACGATGTCTCTTCTTCTAGCTTGAAGGCGAGCGACGAAACATCGTCGGCTGCTACCGAAGACACAGAGAGAAAGTTGGAGGAGCCTAAGAGTTCCGACCAACAACAGAAATCAACAGAGTCTGCGAATGAGCCAACAAAAGAGCTCGAGTCAGGTTCAGTCAAACCAGAGAACGTTAAACAACCAGCAAACTCTGAACAAGAACCAGTCGCAGGCTACGGCCTCGATGAAAACCCGTGGGCAGAGATTGATCTTGCGAAACTTCAGCGACTACGACCGTTGATGATATGGCGGCCAATCGCAAATAAGCTGGTCAGTCTGAATCCGGTTGAGGGCTTCATGATCTGGCTAAAAGCAGGTTTGGTGGCAGGCGTCGTGATCGGTAGCCCTGGAATCTTTTTTCACGTCTGGCAGTTTATCGCAGCGGGGCTTTATCCCCACGAACGTCGCTATGTCTATTGGTACTTGCCATTGAGCTTAGGGCTCTTTCTCGCTGGCGTTTCCCTGGCGTTTTTTGTGGTCTTCAAATTCGTACTCGGCTTCCTAATGAAGTACTCCACCGGTTTAGATGTCGAATTCACTCCTCGGCTTAGCGACTACATGTCCTTTGCGTTGTTTTTACCACTGGGCTTCGGTGTTGCCTTTCAACTGCCGATTGTCATGTTGGGACTTCATCGCTTTGGCCTGGTATCGGTGAGCACTTTCCTTGCACAATGGCGAATCGCCGTGCTCGTCATTGCCTTCCTTTCGATGGTTCTTAGTCCGCCGGACATCTACAGCATGATGGGGCTCTTCCTCCCGCTAGTAGTCCTGTACTTCTTCGGCGTCTTCCTGTGCCGCTACATGCCGCAAGGCTCTGGGATCGGCGGCCCGGCCTTTGACCCAGAAGGATAAAAGGCAAGCGGCGGACGAGGCTAACGGAGCGCCGCAGGTGGCGCGCTTGCTCGAAGACGTTTACAACACGTTTTCCTTAGCTTGAGCTTCGGCAGCGTTGTTGCCCAGTGTGAAGTACGCAATTCCCGCTCCAGCAAGTGCACCGCACAGGTGTCCGTCCCAGGAGACTCCTCGGACGGTTGGTAGCACTCCGAAGAGTAGCGTACCGCCGTACAGAAAGCCGACCGCCACAGCGACCAGCATTGGAACCAAACGTTGCTCGCGAAAACCGGCGACGATCAAGAAGGCAATCAAGCCGTAGACGAGGCCACTAGCGCCGACGTGGTACATCACTGCGCCTTGCCCATCACCACTGCGACCGAACAGCCACAGGAGTCCCCCACCCAAAATCGCGATTTCAACGACAGTCGGCCATGTCCGAGTTCGCGAGCCCGCCAACAGCGTTAGCAGAATAACGAGCGGCACGGAGTTCGAAATCAGGTGACCGAAACCTGCGTGCAAAAAAGGCATCAGGGGTATACCAAACAACCCAAAGAGCGAACGGGGAACTAACCCCCAGTCGTTAAAGTTGACCATTGGAAGCACCAAGTCGAGAAGAAAGACTCCCCATATAGCACCCAGGAAGAGAAAGACTCCTTTGATTTCATCCTGGATTGCATGCTTCATCTCGTGCCCTTTGCCTTGGCCTACACTGAACAGATTTTCTTAGAATGGCACGTCATCGTCATCGTCAAACGCGGCTTCATTGAGTGCCGAGTTTGCATCCGGGCCAGCGACGCCCGCTCCATCTGTCGCTCCGCTAAGAACCTGAAAGTTCAACGCTTCGCAACTCAAGAAGTACTTCACATCGCTCTGCGGATCTCGCTGCCATTTGCGGCCGCCCAGTCGATATGTCACTTCGACTTCATCGCCCACGTTCAATCCGTCCGCTTGATCACAACCGTCCTGGATAAAGTCGATTGGGATGTAGTTTTGAAATCGACCATTATCTTGCTCGAGGACCACCAACCGCTTTCGAAAACCTTTCTGTCCATAGGTTTTGGTTTCCTCCACAAGATGGACGACGCCCTTTACTTTTGATTCGCTCATTAGCCTACCTTCTCTCAACCACGCTCTCGTTCCGGAGCTTTCAAACCTAGATTCAGCCCGAATACCATATCGCGTCACTGGCGAGCGGGAAAGTCGCAGAGAACCCGCGGGAGTCGCCATGTTGGGTTTTCTGAGACGCGAACGCCTCCAGACTGACTTTGCTCTGGAACTCGTGAATGGTGTAGAGTCTCAATCGAAAGCCATGTTCGCAGATCCCGCAGCAACTCACTCTCAAGCCCACGAGTCATGCATTCATTCCGTATCGCTAGCTTATGGCCAGGCCTCGCAAGTGCCTGGTACCGTGGTCAGATACGTGGCCTAGCGTTCGCCGTGATGTTTGCCTGGTGCCTTTGCTTTCTATTGCTCGCGACCTTCATTTGGCCCAGTTGGTTCAGCGGTTGGATCGTGGCTTTAGTTTGGTTGCTTTTGGGAACATTCTGGTTGTATGAGACGGTGCGGTGCCAATTTGTCATCACGAACTTGCTAGAGGATGTCGCGTCTGACAGTGAGCAGGAATTCACCCAAGCGCAAAAAGAGTATTTGCAGGGCAACTGGTTTGACGCTGAGGCGCGTCTCCTGCGAATCACGGAACAAAAGCCTCATGATGCGGTCGCAATGCTGCTGCTGATCGGCGTTCTACGCCACACGCGTCGTATTCGGCCTGCATTGCGCAAAATCGAACAATTGGAATTGCTAGATGCAGCTACCCCGTGGCAATTCGAAATTCGTCGAGAAAAGCATCTATTGCAGGAGGCCATGTCCGAGCCTATGGACTCCGCGTCCTCTTCCGCTGCCGAGCTCACAGCCGCTGGGTCCCAAGAGTCGCCTGTTGATGAACAGATTGGGCAAAGTTAGATAAAGCTGGCCGAGCGAGCTTACATTCACTCCGATTGAAGCCCTTTCGCCGGTTTCGCTGGTACGGCTGGTATCACTGCTGCCGCAGGCTTTCATTTCGCACCCTTCATTTTGCGACCCCTAGTTGCCGCTCATTTTTGCGAATTGGTTTGGCGGATCGACCTCTGCCTCAATGCAGAAAATCGGTATGATTTGCCTAGGTGACTTTTGAGGCGAAGAAAGATTCAGCTTTTGGGTCGTTTCGCGTTCAATTGACTGCCGAGACCGTTTTTTCGGGCAACACATTATTAGGGCGTTGCGATCCGTTCGCGTCCTAATTGTCATAATCGCGCCATTTTGACACCTTTGACGCTGTGGCATACAGTTTGCTGAAACTGAGGTTATCGCAAACTAGCTGCCGCAGATGTTGCAGTGGCATTTAATCCAACTCCAAACTGCATTTGAGATCGACTGCGTCGGGTTTTAATGCTCGTAGAAAAGCCGGTATCGCACCGGCGGCTTTTCTCACCGATATGATGCAGACGAAGGGGAACAGGAATGTACGAGAGATTCACCGACCGCGCTCGGAAAGTTATGCAGCTGGCCAACCAAGAGGCACAGCGTTTCAACCACGAATACATCGGCACAGAGCATATCTTGCTTGGCTTAGTCAAGGAAGGAAGCGGCGTCGCTGCGAACGTATTGAAGAACTTGGATGTCGATCTGCGCAAGATTCGGCTCGAGGTAGAGAAGCTTGTTCAAAGTGGTCCAGAAATGGTCACGATCGGCAAGCTTCCACAAACGCCTCGTGCGAAGAAAGTCATCGAGTACTCGATGGAAGAGGCTCGTAACCTCAATCACAATTACGTCGGAACCGAGCACATTTTGCTCGGTCTCCTTCGAGAGCAAGAAGGCGTCGCAGCTCAAGTCCTCATGAACCTGGGACTGAAGCTAGATGATGTTCGCGAAGAAGTCCTGAACCTGCTCGGTCATGGCATGGAGAGCGGCGATGGCGAGCGAGGCGGCCGCGAAAGTGGTGGTGAGCGTGAGTCGAGTGGTTCTTCCAAAAGTTCCAAGAGCAAGACACCAGCACTCGACAGCTTTGGTCGTGATCTAACCGAGCTAGCCAAGCAAACGAAGCTAGATCCAGTGATTGGACGTAGTCGAGAAATCGAGCGCGCTGTCCAGGTCCTGTGTCGCCGCAGTAAGAACAACCCAGTGCTCTTGGGAGAGGCCGGCGTCGGCAAGACGGCGATCGTCGAAGGCTTTGCCCAACGTGTTGTTTCTGGGGACGTTCCTGAAATTCTCTGCGACAAGCGAATCGTGGTTCTCGACTTGGCAATGATGGTTGCTGGAACTAAGTATCGCGGTCAGTTCGAAGAGCGTATCAAAGCGGTCATGAACGAAGTACGCCGTGCGAAGAACACTATTCTGTTCATCGACGAGCTGCACACCTTGGTTGGTGCCGGTGGTGCAGAAGGTGCTATCGATGCGGCAAACGTCCTAAAGCCTGCACTCGCACGGGGTGAAATCCAGTGCATCGGTGCCACGACTCTCGACGAATATCGGAAGTACATCGAGAAGGACAACGCACTCGCCCGACGTTTTCAGGAGATCATCGTCGAGCCGACGAGCAAAGACGAGACGATTGAGATTATCAAGGGTCTCCGCGGCCGGTACGAAGAGCATCACCGCGTTAAGTTCACTGACGATGCGGTAGAAGCTGCCGTCGAGATGAGTGAGCGTTACATCACCGCTCGCTGCCTGCCAGACAAGGCAATCGACGTAATCGACGAAGCCGGCGCTCGAATCCGACTGCGAAACATGTCCAAGCCACCCAATCTCAAGGACCTCGACGAGGACATCGAGAAGCTGAACAAGGACAAGGAAGACGCGGTAGCCAACCAAGACTTTGAAAAGGCTGCCTCGCTTCGAGATAAAGCCGACAAGCTTCGCAAGAAGAAGGAAGATATCACGCAAGAATGGCGTGAGAAGAGTCGCGAAACCGATGGTATCGTCGACGAGGAAGTCATTTCAGAAGTTGTGTCGAAGATGACGGGTATTCCGCTGACTCGACTCAGCACCGAAGACAGCGCACGGCTCATGGAAATGGAAGCCGACTTGCACAAGCGAGTCGTTAGCCAAGAAGCTGCAGTTTCGGCTGTCGCCAAGGCGGTACGCAGAAGTCGAAGTGGACTGAAAGATCCACGCCGCCCAACGGGTTGTTTCGTATTTGCTGGACCAACGGGTGTCGGTAAGACGTTACTGGCGAAGGCCTTAGCCGAGTTCATGTTCGGCGATGCCGATGCACTCATTCATATCGACATGAGTGAGTACATGGAGAAGCACAACATCAGTCGCCTGATCGGTGCCCCTCCAGGATATGTCGGATATGAAGAAGGCGGTCAGTTGACGGAGAAAATTCGTCGACGTCCTTACGCGGTCGTTCTACTCGATGAGATCGAGAAGGCTCACCCTGACATCTTCAACATGCTCCTGCAAGTTATGGAAGAAGGTCGTTTGACCGACTCCTTCGGACGCAACGTGGACTTCAGGAACGTGATTCTGATTCTCACGACTAATGCCGGTGCGGATGCGATTAAGAACGAGTCTGCCTTTGGATTCCAGAAGCCCGACGACGACTCGTCCTACGAGAGCATGAAAGCTCGAGTGATGGATCAGATTGAGCGCGTGTTCCGGCCCGAGTTCTTAAATCGACTCGACGACACGATCATCTTCCGCCACTTGAAGAAGGAAGACCTCAAGAAGGTCATCGACTTCGAACTATCAAAAGTCCGAGAACGACTTATCGATCGTGGTTTTGAACTCGAACTTACAGAAGATTCGAAGGAGTTCCTCATCGAAAAGGGCGCAAACCTGGACTACGGTGCTCGGCCATTGCGTCGTGCCCTGGAGCAACGCATCGAGGATCCTCTCGCGGAGGAAATCCTGCGTGGCAAGTTCGAGGGTGTGAACACCATCGTCGTCGATGTCATTCGTGACGACGAAGACAAAGTGGTTCGCCTTGGTTTCCGAGGAGAAACCCGGAAGCCCGAAGAGGAAGAAGCCGTTGCCGTTGGCGAGGGCAGCAGCGAAGAAGGCGAAGAGTAAACTCCGCCAACTCGAGTTAAAATTCAACGGCAGCGTTTTCAAACGCTGCCGTTTTTTTTGCGCCCGTACACTACCAACGCCATTCCACGCGACGAACCTCCCCGCCCTGGAAACCATATCGGGGAAGCCTTCAACAATCTTGACGCCCCAAGACGCTGAGTTTGCATACCGTTTGTTGCCCGGCAGGCACGACGGCGGTAGGCTAGAATGACTTGCTCCCCATTCGAATGTAGACGGTCATGCGTGCGACTCTCCTCCTAGCCCTTTTCCTGATATTCAATGCTGGTTGCAGCACGGATGATTCCTCGCCGCTCAGCGTCCAGACGGAACGCTCCGAAGACCAAATAGCCAACGAGGAAAACGGCGACGAGCGGCATTCTGCCCAAGTTTCCGGATCCACGATCGATGAAGCTCAGTCAGGAACGGAAACGAGACTGACAACGCCCTCTCAAGAGCCACACTCAAGTGACGAGATAGATGCTCAGAAACTGCAAATCCAGATTGAACTCGCAGATGCATCTGAAGGATCGGGCTTAGAGTTCGAGCACTTTGCGGGACGCACTGGCAAGCACTACATCATGGAGACGATTAGCTGTGGGCTAGCTAGCTTCGACTACGACGGCGATGGCCTCATTGATATATATCTCCCCAACGGCGCAGCCCTTCAGGGCTCTAAGATTGAGCCGGCCCCAACCAACCGCCTCTTTCGAAATTTGGGAAATTTTCATTTCGAAGACGTGACGGAACACTCTGGCGCGGGTGACATCGGTTTCGCACTTGGAGTATGCGTTTGCGACTACGACAACGACGGTGATTCGGATCTAGTGGTTACAAACTTTGGCCCTTCGGTCATCTTGGAAAACCAGGGCGACGGAACGTTCGTGCGGCGCGAAATTTACCCTACTACCGACTACGATCAAATTGGTGCAGGAGTCGCCGTCTTAGACTTTGATCGCGACGGTTTGGTTGACATCTACATCGCGAACTACATTGAATTCAGCTACGACAAGAACGTATCTAGAATGATTTTCGGAGTCCCTAGCGCGCCGGGTCCCAAAGACTACGAACCCGATAGCGATGTCTTACTGAAAAATCTTGGTGACGGCAGGTTCCGCAACGTCGGCGAAGAAACCGGAATTGCAAAGTACTCTGGCCCGGGGATGGGTGTCATTGCATGCGATCTTGATCAGGACTTTGATACCGATCTGTTCGTATGCAACGACTCCGCAGCAAACTTCCTTCTCCTCAACCAAGGCAATGGAACTTTTATAGAAGACGCCTTGCTCGCCAGTGTTGCCTATGGATTTCGGGGTGACCGCCAAGCAAGCATGGGCGTAGATGTGGGTGACATCAACCACGATCAGTTGCCCGACCTTGTCTCCACAAACTTTGCCGAGGAAGTACCCAATTTTTACCAAAATGCGGGCGGCGGACTCTTTGACGATATCGGGGCGAACTCAGGATTCGGTGAAGCAAACCAGAGTGTTTCCTGGGGAGTCGGCCTCGCCGATCTGGACAACGATACGTGGGACGACTGCTTTATCGTGGCTGGGCATTTGATCGATTCATTTGCAGAACCGAATGAGGCGAATCATTTCCGAGCCCCGCACCACATCTATCGCAACGAAGCCGGCAAATTCTCCAGCGATAGCGTTGGTGGTAGTGCCCTCAAAAGCGTCAGAGTAAGCCGCGGATCGGTATTGGACGACTTTGATAACGACGGTCGAATTGACGCAGCAGTCTTGAATCTGAACGAAGCACCCCAGTTGGTTCGTAACGAAACCAGGAACGAAAATCACTTCCTGCAAGTGTTGGTGGTCGGTACTCAGAGTAGTCGAGATGCTGTCGGTACCACGGTTCGATTAGCGACAGCCTCAACAACGCTGACCAAAGAAGTTATCCGTGGCCGGGGCTACCAAAGCCACTACGGATCGAGGCTCCATTTTGGATTGGCAACGGATACTGAAGTAAACTCCCTGAAGATTCGCTGGGCATCCGGAGGCGAGCAAACCTTCACCGATATCCCAATCGATCGCATTGTACAAATCGTAGAAGGTGAGAGCCAAGCCCGTAGCATGTCTCAACACGACTAGTTCCGCACACGCGTACATTTCGTCACAACGGCTCCTCCACTGATCTCGCTACATGAATACGCCATGCTAAAGACCAACTACCCGGCCTACTTACGGCTTGCTCCAGTGCTACTGCTACCACTCACTTTCTGGGTGGGCCATCCGGAGTCTGCGAGACAACCACAGCACTCATCAAGTGATACGTTCAAGGCCTCCCTGCGACCCGTGCATTGGGTTCAACAGACTGTCCAGCTGAAAAGTAGTCGTTTCCTTTCGCCCGTCCGGCCACAGAATGCAAGCGAGGCCAAAGCCGAAGCCAAGGAACTTGTCGAACTCGTGGTTAAGCGATTTCCGCAACTCCCCGACACCTATGAAGTCAAAGGGCGCATACACCTATTGCTCGGCGAATTCCAAGCAGCCCAAGAGAGTTGGAATAGGGCCATCGAACTCTCGCCAAGCTACATCCATGCCTACGCTGGGCTTGGAAAAGTCGCTCTTGCCAAGGACGAAAACGAAAAGGCTGCCGAACTCTTTGAGAAAGTTCTCTCAAACACACCTGACTACTCCGCAGACTTGCATCACGACTTAGCGAAAGCCTACAGCAATCAAGGCGAAGGTAAGAAGGCGATCGAAACGCTCCGAAAATACACTGAGCTGCACCCCGAGTCGGCTGATACGTTCCTGAAGCTAGGAGCGGAGTACATGGCTGGCCGCGAGTATGAGCTCGCAAAAACAGCCTACGAGACCACACTTACACTGGTCCCTGATCTCCCTCGTGCACAGGAAGGGCTAGGAAGAGCTCTCGTTCGGCTTGGCGACCGAGAGCGTGCCAGAGAATTGCTAGAATCGCAAGCTGAAGCCCGCGCCGATGAAGCAACGGCCCCTACACCCGATGAGGCGTTCGAAGCAGAACTCGTTGAATATGCGGAAAAGTACAAGGATGTCGCACAAGTATTCTTGGCTGGCGGCGATGCAGTAAAAGCTCAATTGATTCTTGAGAAGGCAGTTGTCCTGGACGACAAGAACACCGATGCCTGGTCCGCTTTACTAGGGCTCTACCAACGTACAAATCAACTCAAGCGAGCGCAGTTGATGGTGGAGGAAATGTGTGAGGCCAACCAAGACAGCCCGAGTGCCCATTTCACTCGTGGCATTATCAACTCGCGAGCTGGCAGCGCTGACGCTGCAGAAGACGCCTTTCGAAATGTTATTCGCTTAGCCCCGAACAGCTATACCGGCTACGAAGCCCTAGCTCGCCTCTTGATTCAAATGCGCAAAGAGCTTCCTAAAACGATGGACTTGGCGAGTAAAGCCGTGGAACTACGCGGGATTGCAGCCGACCATGAGCTGCTAGCCCAGACCTTTGCTGTCAATGGAAAAATGCAGGATGCGAAAAAGTCGCTTGAGCAGGCCATTACTTTGGATCCTACAAATGCCATCTACAAGCAAACCCTCCAGCAGCTCGAAAAATTCATCGCCAGCCAAAACCCATAGCCACAACCATACGTTGCGAAGTCGCCTAGGCATACAACCACCAGACCATCGCCTCACAAGACACCTCCGCACTCAAGGCTCTCGGTTTTGAACGCTAAGAAAAAGAAGAGCAAACCTGCCGGCAGGAAACCGGCGCTGACTCGATCTTCTGCGAAAGCAACCGGCAATCCTTCACTGAGCAAATCAGCCACCCAAACGGCCAAGGACAGCTCAAACAACCTGCCCAAGCTCTTGCTAGTGCTTGCAATAGTTGTGGTCGTCGGTGTCGCGGCGCGGGTTGCCTTTTCGCCAGTGAGCCCAGAACGCATTCAAGAACTCGAAACGAACGCCACACTCTTCAGCCAACGCGGACAGTGGTCACAACTTGAGGCGGTGGCGCAAGAGTGGGCAAGCGCTGCTCCGGGCGACTTCCAACCCTGGCGGTACGCAGCGGAAGCCGCACTTCAGCAAGGCAACCCAGTCGCTGCAGTCGAGTACTTGCGGCGTGCCCCTGACGATTCACCAGTCGATTGCTTCCACCAGTTGAGCTTCCTCGAAATGGAAGCCCTTAAGGATCCACTGGCAGCGAAGGCGACTTGCGATGAAACCTTGGCTCGATTCCCACTCGACCCGGAGAATCACGAACGACTGCTCTTCTACTACACCATGACCGCTCAGCGAGCCGCGATCGCCCAGGAAGCACAACGCGCAATCGAAGCCGGCTGCGACACTCTTGGTACCTACGGCTATTTGTTCGCCTCCGAATGGCTCACCTTCACCAATGGCTATGAGACGAACCAACAATGGCTCCAGAGTTATCCTGGCAACGAATTGTTCGAGGTCGCTGCCACGATGCACCTACCGTCGTTTCAATTTCTCGATCTCCTTGCTAGAGAAGCCCACCCCGAGCAGGAGGCTCCCAAGCCCCTCGCATTTGCCGCCGAGGAGGTAACGCACCTACGACAAGTGTATCCCGATAACATTGAGCTGCTTGCAATTGAAACGCGCGATCTATGCCGCAGCGGCGATGTCGACGCCGTCGCGGCGCAGTTATCGCTAAACCATCCAATAGCAGGCGGCGACCATAGATTTTGGCGATTCCGAGGCTGGTACCACTCGGCCGTTGAAGAATGGAGCGAAGCGATACGGTGCTACGAACGGGCTCTAGAACTCCAGCCATGGGACTGGGCAACCCAACTTGAGCTAGCCGCAGCAATCAGGGCGACCGATGGAGTGAAAGCGGCTGCCAACATGCAGATGCAGGCCGACCAGGGCAAAACGCTCATGATGGCTGTCCAAGCTTGCCCCAATGTTCGACTGCTCCAACCACGCTCGCTTTACGAAGACTTAGCCGCTTACTTTCAGCGTTGCGGATCAAAAGAGATCGCGGACGCTTTGACTCGGAAGCTGAAGTAAACTTCGAATGCTTTCGTATGAAGTAAGCCTAGGGCTGCAAGTGGGCAAATAGATCACGGCGCACTGCGGGATTGCGAATCTTCCAAATCGCCCCATCGATTACGTAGTGATGAATATTGATGAAACCGAGCACCAACGCGTTCACCGCTAGGAAAGCCCCGTCGTCAATGTACTTCGCTAGAGCTGGGCTAGTGAACACAATCACCCCAATCGCTACCAGCACGAAGTAGTATGCAGCGCCGTGCAACCACTGAGGCTGTTTGGCAGGTTCATTTGCTGCCTGAGCGTGCTGATTCATCTCAACGCGAATTGGAAAAATGAGATACTGCAGCGCGTGAAAAATCTGCAGGAATGGAAACAAGCCGGGATAGACCGAGATGAGTGCGTACCACATATAGATCGCAATCCATGGCGCCCAAGCTCTTAGCGGTATCGCATTTCCGGTCCTCTTTCTCATGGACAAAAATCCCACGATGCCCAATGGGATGGTCACCAGGACGACCAGCCACCACAAAAAGAAGATCCTTTCGAGCGTGAACATTCTGCCCGCGAACAAGCCTGAGAAAAGAACATAGTCGTCCGGACTTCCTCCAACGACTAAACACGCCCAGAGCAAGTGAAGAACCATGAGGGCGTAGTATCCAGAGCGCACCATCCACCGCTCCCGATCTTCCATGCGAATTCCACCCATGAAAGTGAAGGAAGCGGTCATCCCCCAGGCCTGGCCGGTGTAGTGCCAAGCAAGTAGCAAACCTCCCAATAGCGTTACGATCTCTACGACGGCGCCATTCGCAAACTCTGGGTTGGTGGGATCTTGGCTCGGCGTCAAAAAGGCGTAGCCGATAAGTGCTAACAGCAGCAGAGGCACGTAAGTGGATGCCCAACTGTGCTCTTTGATCTGGCTCGTCTTTCGATACAGGATCCGATAAGAGGCCATGAAGTGGGGAAAGTTGATTAGGAAGCCGAGGATCAAAATGTCTTCGAATGTGACCTTGGCGGCCAACAGTGAGCTGTTCGGTGCAACCGATCGTAGAATACCTAGTCCTATGAAGAGCAAGACTACTACGACAATGGAAAGACCGCCGCAGCACCAAAAGTCGATCCAAGGCGAGATGATTGACTTTTCCTGCGAAGGCTCAGCACCGGACGAAGAGGCCACCTTCGACGCCTGCTTGCCCACGTCAGCAGTTGTCGGCTGATAGGGGTTTGCTGATTTTGAAGCCCTGGTTCTAGATTTTTTTTCACGTCTCTTTTTTGCCATGGGCGTCTAATTAAGTTCGCGGCAGTGATCGTATTTCAGCGGGTCGAAGGCAGCCAGCATTTGTGCGACAATTTCAGTCCGAAACCTTCCATCAAGTTTACCTCGATTTATCCTCCGAGCTAACCGTAGAGCGACGAATTCAATGACAGTGCCCAAGGCGTCCGACCGCATAAAGCTCGCGATTACCGCGATTTCTGGCTGTGCAGCGCTGTGGCTTATTGCAACAGGCTGCCGTCCAGCGAATGAGAATAGCCCGGATACGCTTGCCGAAGCCTCGGCCCCCAACAATCAATCGCAGGACACGTCCGACGACTCGGGGACTACTGCGGTGCCCGAGTTCAACTTTTCACTGAATTCGAAAACTAAAGATGCGGGCACGCAGGCTCAAACCAACGAAAGCCAGACGAACATTGCGTCCGCGACATTTGAGCTTACGGAAGTCCAAAAAGAGCTCGGTATCTCGCACACTTACCTCAACGGAGCAGAGGGCAAGGCCATGATCTCCGAGACGATTGGAGGCGGCTGTGGCTGGCTTGATTTTGATCTAGATGGCTACCCCGATTTGTTTCTCAACCAAGCTGGTTCGTTTGCCACAAGTGATCTGCCAAATCAACCATTGGACACACTTTGGTGGAATCGACCTGCAACGCCGGGCTTGGCTTCCGGGTTCGAGGATGTGACGACGGACTGCCGCATCGCAGATCCCTACTACAGCCAAGGCGTGGCTATCGCGGACTTTGATAACGATGGCTTCGACGACGTCTACATCACCAATCTAGGAACCAATACGCTCTGGAAGAACTGCGGTGACGGTACGTTCCTGGACGCGACATCCACTGCTTCTGTCGGCGACTCGCGATGGGGAACCTCGGCAGCGTGGCACGACTTGGACAACGATGGTGACCTGGACCTCTATGTTTGCAACTACTGCCTATACAACCCTCTGGCACCCCAAGCATGCTTGGATCGCGAGGGGAGGCCGACGCTGTGCAATCCAGCAGAGTTGGAACCGCAGGAGGATGCTATTTTCAGAAACGCTGGCGACGGAACCTTTTACGACTTTGCCGATGCGTTCACTCGGATTGGAAAGGCCGGTAGATCTCTCGGAGTCGTCGCGGCTGACTTTACAAATGATGGATCGCCTGACATCTACGTTGCGAATGACACCACCGACAATTTTCTGTTCGTGAACGATGGAACTGGCCAGTTCTCAGACGAGGCCACATTGCGGGGCTGTGCCGTCGACCGCGCCGGTGGTCCGCAAGGCAGTATGGGACTAGCTGTGGCCGACGTGGACCAGAATGGATTCTTGGATATCTACAGCACTCACTTTTTTGAAGAGTCAAATACGCTGTACGCCAATTTTGGTGACCTCGGGTTTCGGGATCAAACGGCACTGGTGGGGCTTCACCAGCCCACTCTGGACTTCCTAGGCTTTGGTGCCGCATTTGTGGATCTTAATCACGACTCGCTATTGGAAGTCATGATCTGCAATGGACACGTCGACCATTCCGAACGAGCCACCGACCCAAGAATGCAGCCCCAGCTGTTCACTCAGACGTCCTCGAATCGCTGGACAGATGCAAGTGCTGCCGCGGGTCCGTTCTTCGAAAACAAAACGATGGCTCGAGGCCTTGCGATAGCCGATTATGACCGAGATGGTGACATCGACCTTGCAATTGTGAGCGAAAATTCCGAATCCAGCTTACTGAGAAACGATTCCACCGCTCCGGATTCCAGTTGGATCCAAATTCAGCTGATTGGCACAAAAAGCAATCGTAACGCCACCGGAACGCGGATGAAGCTATTCCCAACGGCCCCGGCGTCTGCTTCTTCACGAGAAACGCCAGCGTCTAGCCAAAAGCCAGCCTCGATTTCGACAGAGCTGGTCGGGGGTTCCAGCTTCGCTTCGTCTCACCAACGCGTGCTACATACCGGGTTTCGCGGCAATCCAAGGGAGGTAACAGTTCAGATTCAATGGCCTGCAGGGGAGAAGCAAACGCTGACCCTCGGAACGAATCAAATACACGTGCTGACCGAGCCTTGATTATTCTTCGTAAAAATCCTGTTCCGACAATTCCTCATCGAAGTTGATCAGGGTGCCAGGATGCTCTTTCACCCACTTATCGAGCGTCGTTCTCGTGAATGGATAATCATCGAGAGGCAACCGTTCTGAGTCTTGCCGGTAACGAACATTGTCATAGAGGATCGCGATGTTTCGCATATAGTCCGCGCCGCCCAGACGAAAGTCTAAAACCTCACTGTGATTCTCTTTCGTGAGGACACGGGTCACGTCTCTTCGGTAGTTATGCGCTAAAGCGATAGGTCGATTTCCTATAACCGTAGACAACATAAAGATATTCTTTTTCATCGGGACCTCATGCAGTATGTACGCATGAGCAATACCGTCGACTTCGATACCGATGATCTTCCGTGATTCGAGATCATCATCCGGAAGTTTGGTTAGCGGTATCATCTTCGGATTTGGAGCTTGCGTCTCAACCACAAAGGTCAGTGTGTCGTGGTCGTCTTCGCCAGCTGCGTCCATTTCGTTCCACAAACGCTCCCCCTTTGCAATCCGGGGATCCGGTGGCTCGAATTGCGTCGCAATGAACGCGACGAAACCGACTATTGCCAGCAGGGCGACGACAGCCATGACCTTCACACCATTCGGAAGTCCATCCGTCTGAGCCAGATCTTCATCCAAGTCTTTCATAACCATTTCCAGTCAGGAGTCGCCCTAAAGAATCAAGGCACATACTCAATATGCTCTCATACGAAAAAAGCCCTCTGAAGTTCAGAAGGCCTTTCTCGTTTCTGTTATCGATAAGTCGATTTGAAAGCTCAGCGAATACAAGTGAGCCTCGAACCCTATAGAGGTTTATTTGGATTTCAATTCGATATCGTAGGTACCACCGCCAGCAGCAACGGTGTAGGTCAGAGCAGAAGTGCTAACATCTGCATACTTCTCAGGAAGATCGTTCTTCGCCTTCTCTTCCTTACCTTCGGGTGCTGCATCTGACTGCGAGTAAGCCGCTTCCATTGCCGCCAATTCTTCTTCTTGGCTCATGTCGGCAAGCTCTTCAGCCTTCTTCGCTTCTTCGTAGGGATTCCGCCCGCCCTCTGGCAAATCGTACTTAAACACCTTGATCTTGTACGTTCCTTCTTGAGCGCCATCGCCTGCCGCAAATGTCGTCAGCGAGTAAGTTCCGTCCGCCTTGGAGGTCGCGACGGCGGCCCTGTTGGACGCATCGTCCGGTACGAAAGTAATCACAGCACCTTCGTATGGACTGCCATCAAGTGTGACTGTTCCTGTCACTGACTCGGTGGCTGGGTTTGATGTCCCGCCGCAACCAATCATTGCTAGTGGCAGAAGCAAAGCAAAATAACGAAGCATGGAAATCTCTCCTTTGGGGAATGGACGACCCACGTGGGTAAAATCCGCTCTTGTTCAGTGAGTAATGCGCGATGATGTGAGCCGCGAAAACGAGTCAGGGAACTCCGCTTTTCAACGTTGGGAGTCCCAACTGAAGCTCTCGCCGCATTGCAGGTTGCAGACAACAGCTTAAGCAACCACACATCGCCCAAGAGACAATTTTGAGGGAATCTTTATTCCCCATAGAGTAAAAAAAAAGAGCGAAACCGCCAGGGGTCTCGCTCTTCTTAAATCATTAGCTCAGAGAAGATCATCGCTTGCCGAAACAAGCTGAAACCTTCTTACTGTTGCCAGCTGTTAACTTCACCACCAGCGATGGTGCCAAGTGCACCCCAAACGCCGTAAGGGCTTGCACCCTGAGCGCTGGCAGCTGGAATGGTCGTGTCGCCAGTGTCGATTCCGTCACTGAAGAACTGAACCGAACCGTCGCAGAGAGCTGCATTCACACCACCAGTGTGGTTACTGGTCGGAGGAATGATAGCTGGAGCTGCGTCACCCCAAGCGATGTTACCAGTGATACAAGATGGCTTGTTTGGTCCCAGAATACAGTTGAAAGCAACGTAGTTCGGGTGACCATCGTGCCAGATCTTACCGCCGTTACCCTGCACTCGAGATACAGTGTTGACGTTAACGAAAGTTCCGCTGGTTGCGGTCAAGCACAACGCTGGGTTGTTCTCGATGCCAGGCATTTCGCACTGAGTCGAACGGAAGTTCCACTGGTCCGTCGGACTAACGCTTACCGCGTTGTTGACGTAAGGAGTCGAAGCAACCAAACGCTCGCTGTACATGATGGAATTCGAAGTTCCATCGCTGATGCTACCGTGACGCTGGTGACCAGCGCCTTGGCGCCATCCCTGCGAGGAAGCCCAACCGTGAGCGAACATACCGCTCGTGTTTCCAGACTGGTTGATGGAGTTTCCACCCCAGTTGGCCCAACCCATTGAGCGACCATTTCCACCCAAGCACATGCGGTACGAGTGAGCTCGTGTACCGTTGTTTGCTTCTGGGTCAGATGGGCACTTCATGAATGTAGGAGCCAGGTTCCAAGGCTGCCATCCAGACCAACCCTCAGGACCCTGTGGAGGAGCCGGAGTGCCATAATTACCAGCCAAGTCACCAGCTGCAATCTGGTTCCAGATGTTTCCACCTTCGATGTACGGAAGAATGGTCATGAAACCACTCAAACGCTCAGCATTACCATCACGACCAGCCCAACGGCCAGTTCCACCCATACGATATGGGAACTTGCGATTCGCACTTTCATAATTGTGCGCGGCGAGAGCAATCTGCTTCAGATTGTTCTGGCACTGCATACGACGGGCAGCCTCACGAGCTGCCTGAACTGCCGGCAAGAGCAGTCCAACAAGAATGCCAATAATGGCGATAACGACGAGCAATTCCACGAGTGTGAAACCACCCTTCCGTAAAGATTGACGCATAGGTCACCTCCAGGAAACAGAAACGAAAAAAAACAACCAACGTTGGCCAAGCAGTCACGAAAGAAGAGAACGTGATCGCATAAGCTATTTGACAAGGGATCATTGCGGCAAGAAAACAACAGTTAGTCCGCCATTATAGCGATATTCTCTCCGCAGTTCCGCACAGTCTACCAGTAGACCGTAATTTCGACAACTCAGTTGGGCCTAGGATTCCCCCAAATATCCATTTAGTGGAAAACTATCTTGATTTAAAGAATAGCATGACAATCCAAATACACCCTTATGGGTGGTTCGCCGCGGCGATTTGTATATGGCTGAACCCAATCACCCCTACCTTCCTAGATCACCCAGAACTCACCGAGAGTAGCGGAGTCGCTGTTGGATCCCAAAAAACTTGGGTTCTCTGGAGCCACAACGATTCAGGGGATAGCGCACGACTGTTCGCGTTCAAAGAGGATGGCACCCGACTGGGCGTAGCCGTAGACCCCCAGCTCACAGCTCGCGACTGGGAGGACATGTGCTCCTTTGCATACGAAGACCGGCATTTTCTCGCGGTTGGAGATGTCGGCGATAACCTGAGTCGCCGGGAATCCGTGAATGTCCACGTCTTCGTCGAGCCTGACATAAAAGAGCTCTCTGTTGCGAAACCGTTCGTGAATCAAGACGCCCCCTCTAGCGTAAAACTAAAGAGAGTCCTCACGTTAGAGATCACCTATGAGCACGGACCAGCGAACTGCGAAGGACTCGCTTACGACCCCCTGCGGAAGACGTTCGTGCTTGCGACGAAGGAGAACTTTCGCTGTCGACTTTACGAAGTCCCGATGCCCAACCTAACAGGCCCCAGCGAGAAACCGAAAGTAAAAGAGGTTCGCGCTAAGCAAGCACAGTCATTAGTGCTGCCGCTTGTCACCGGTATAGACATCTCTCCCACAGGAACTCAGATCGTCTTCTGCACTTACGGCCCAGGAGTCTTGCTGACGAGAGAGAATAAATCGCAGCCTTGGTCCCACAAACTTGGCTTCGAACATGCATCGTTTGCACTCCCGCCTCGTAAACAAGGGGAAAGCATCTGCTTCACACGAGACGAGTCTCAACTCCTTCTAACGAGTGAGTTCGCTCCGTGCCCTCTGTTCCAAGTCGACATGCCGAGCGCTGCTGCCAATCCGATTCCCGAACTCAAACCCGAGAAGTGATCATCCGACAGGTCGATCGACATCTGAATTTTGAGCGCGGTCGCGAAGCAAATGATCAATGAGCACTAAAGCCAACATTGCCTCGGCGATCGGCACCGCTCGAATTCCAACGCACGGATCATGCCGCCCCTTGGTCACGACCTCAACCTCCTCGCCACTTCGATCCACGCTCTTACCAGGCAGTCGCAAACTGGAAGTCGGCTTGAGCGAGATGTGCGCGACGATGTCCTGCCCGCTGGAAATACCGCCGAGCGTGCCGCCCGCAGAATTGGACTGGAAACCGTCCTTCGAAATTTCATCACGGTGCTCAGTACCCCGCTGCTGAACCACGGCAACTCCATCACCCAGCTCAACAGCACGGACGGCATTAATACTCATCAGCGCATGTGCGATATCGGCGTCCAATTTGTCAAAAACGGGCTCGCCAAGTCCCACCGGGACAGACGACGCCACGATGGTCAACTTCGCCCCGATCGAGTCGCCTTCCTTGCTGAGTGCAGCCATAAACGACTCTAGTTCTGATACGCGTTCCGCATCGGGAAAAAAGAAAGGGTTCTTCTCAACCTGCTCCCAGTCATGCCGCTCGGCTTTGATTGGGCCGAGCTGCGAAAGAAAACCGCGAACCTGAATCCCACAGCGTCTCGCCAAGTATTTTTTAGCGATCGCTCCTGCCGCGACTCGCATACTTGTCTCGCGCGCCGATGCACGCCCACCGCCTCGATAGTCGCGAAAACCGTATTTTCGATCGTAAGTCAGGTCTGCATGCGCCGGTCGATACTTGTCCTTAATATCGCCGTAGTCCTTGGAACGCTGATCGGTGTTCTCGATGATCATCCCAATCGGAGTCCCCGTGGTCTTGCCTTCGAAAACCCCTGATAGAATCCGGACTTCGTCCGCCTCTTTGCGCTGCGTTGTAAAACGCGACTGCCCCGGCTTGCGACGATCGAGATCGACTTGCAAGTCCTGCTCCGAGAGCTCCAGGCCGGGAGGGCAGCCGTCCACGATACAACCTAAAGCGAGGCCGTGACTCTCACCAAACGTGGTCACACAAAACGAACGGCCGAAGGTATTGCCAGACATGTCAAATCCAGAATCTAGAATTGCTACAGAGCTGCAAGTCTAATAGCTCGCCAGTTGCGTCGATAGCTTCGTTGGAGGCGAGTGGCAGTGCGACGCAGTGCCGGGTTCGATTCGCCCTTAACTTCAGAATCCGATCCAAAGTAAGCTCGCTAGATCGGAGGTGCTGGGGCAGGCAAGCCAGCTTTGTTACTCGTAACCCGTCAGCAGCCAGGCTCGTCCGCCACAGCAACGATCACTGATTCCCCCCACGGCCTCCGCCAAGTCGATTTCAGCGAGCTTGGCATCCAATCGCCGACGGATCACATCGGCCTTCGCCTCGAGCACCGCACTGCGTGCTGTGGCCAGCTCCTCCGCAGCCGATTCTCCGCTTGCATCCAGCGTTTCCAACTGGTCTATACGGCGTCCCCAGCTTTCGACGATCTCCTGCGCTACTTCGATACGATCGTAGGCAAGTCGCAATGCGGCACACTTTTCGTCAACTGCCTGACAAATCCATCGCCGGTGAGTCTCAACCGTCAGATCTAACTCATGCCTCATGTTGGCGGCCAAGCACGAGTAATCAGGGGGGCACAGAATCGCCTTGAGACCAACCACGCGTGGCAGAGGCAATCCCCAACCGCCAATGATGGTACCCAGCATCTTCGCAAAAATGGGAGCCGAATGCTCATTCACCTGGCAAGCCAAAAAAGCCCAGCCGGCTAGATCATTACGTTGCCTCAGAGCAACTTGTTTAAGCCGTTCGCACTCAGTGTCGACCGCGACAACCACGAGCTGCTCTTGAGTAACCTGTGACGAGTCGTAGTTGTATTTGGCGATTTGGGCAAGCAAACAACGCAGTTGCCGATCTTGCGAACGAAGTTGCAATTGCTTGTCGCGAATTTCGAGCCGATGCCGCTCGAAACTAGAAAGGTCCGTACCCGCGGGCAAGCCTTCTCTACGAGCCTCGGCCTGCTTGTCCTCTTCGCGCTTAAGATACTCTAGCGACTCTTGGGTCAACCCAAGCTGTTCGTGGATAGCAATTCGCGTGTAGTAGGCTTTCAAGGCGCTGGCAGCACCGATATCTTCCTGGTGCTTCGCCTGCAAATTCAAAAAGTGTGCCAACGCTTGGGCCGCTTGCCGCTCGCACTCATCTTTGTCGCAGTAAAGCTGCACTAGCGTCCGGCCGCGTTGCCGAAGAACGTCCGCCGGCAACCAGTTCTGAGCCGCTCTGCAAGCTATGTCGCGACCACCAAGCACTCCGCTGGTAAGCGGAGCTGAAGAACCCACAGCGGACATCTCTAAATTTGCGGACCGAGGCAAGGCCTCCGGCACTCGGATTTCAGCCAAGACTGGTTGCGGTTGAGTCGCGTTGCGAATCGGGGAAACGACGGTGTCGATCCGCTGCGCGGCGGATCCCTCGGAGGTCGCGCCACTTTCTCTCAACCCGGCTTCATCATCCAGCTTGAGAGCACTTGGGCTGGCATCGGAAACCGGAGGCACGATGTTTAGCCCACTCTGTGTCCGCCTGGCCTCTGCGTTGGCGAGCAACCGCCCAATACTAGCGACCTTTAGATCCGTTGGACTCGCTTCCTGAGCGAAGCCCGCATTCGCTAGCAACGCTCCCACCAAAAGCAAAACCACGCCCGCCATCCGCTCTAGGATGCGAGGAAATCGTCGGCAATGGTGCGGCTTCGAACTCACGCTTCGATGGCTTTCGACTTGTGCGGCTTTTGATGACGGCTCCGCAACTACGGGAGGTTCCGTTCTCACCGGTTGCATCGAAACAAAGGGTCGTCCGTC
This sequence comes from Pirellulaceae bacterium, assembly GCA_045105035.1. GTDB lineage: Bacteria > Planctomycetota > Planctomycetia > Pirellulales > Pirellulaceae > Aureliella. The sequence continues at coordinate 24,415 of JBGCCZ010000067.1, forward strand.
TCCACTTCCCGCCGTCGACTCGGGCCTGGCACGATTGGATCGATCAAGACCGCTGCAAAGAATAGGAAAGACTGGCAGCTTTTAATGCGTCTCCAGCATCTCTCTAAACGCAAGCCGTCGGATGCGAATTCGCGGGCAACGCCTACTGGCAACTCACAAAGAAACGCCCGTGGAGAGCAGCCGATGTGTTTCGGCGGCGCGTGCTCAGGGCGCACTGCGAGTAGAAAAAGAAAAAGCTCCCGGATTGTGAACGAGTCCCAGGGGGGCAGAGGACTACGAGGCGATCCGGGAGCTAAATGTTAGTTTCAAGTTGAAGTCGCTGACCCACGTTTTGGGTCGGCGATGAGCGGAGATTACGAGGAGTATCATCGCGCCGTCAAGTGTATTTTTGAGCGTCCTCGTCCTGCCTAGCTAGCATTCCCAAACTTGTCCCGATGTACCGCTATCTGCAATGCGATATCAACTGTCCGTATTGACCGCAGGGACCGCTTATGAATACTAAACGGCACTTGAGGGAGCACCACGGATTCTGCACATCCCAAGTCATTTCCACTGGACGGGCCGATGATTGACTCAGGCTATCGAGACTTAACTAGCCGCATTCGACACTTACTTGCTGAAAGCCCAATTGCGGAGTTGAAGCGTATTCGCGTCGATCGCGAAGGCGATCAAATTCTCCTCCGAGGGCGCGTAAAGACTTTTTACGCGAAACAGATGGCGCAAGAGACAGTCAGACCGGCCGCGGGTTCTTTGCACATCGTAAATACTGTCGATGTCGACTAAAAAACTGGTGCCGCATCTCCCTGCGGTTTTACTTCGCCAGTCATTGGTCTTCATTCGTCTGTCGAATCCGAAATATCCTGATGCCCGCAGGAAGCACAGAGGACTACAGAACAACGTCTGGTTATCCGCGGAGCAACGCTTGATTAATAGCTCAAGCGATCTTAGCCTTACGCGGCATCAACTGGACTTCAGCGGCTTCTCCGGAGCTACAACACATTCGTCGATTCGTTGGCTTAATGCCAATTCTCCTGTCGGCGTAAGGTGGAGTTCAATTTGCAACGCAACCAGCGGGACTCCATTCAACTTGGCCACTTGAAGTTTCACTGCGTCCTTCATCGTACAAACGATGAAATCGACGGAATCAAATCCTCCAGTCCAAGCTTCCATTTGCACGACGTCTTCGATCGCGTAAGCATGGTGGTCGGGCCAGACTTTGGTGGCTAACACCTCCGCCCCCACGCGATCAGCCAGCGAGGAAAAGAAGGCCTCAGGATTTCCGATACCGCAAAAAGCGAGGATCTTCTTGCCCTTCAGCACGCTGCAGTCGCGATCCGCCCCGTGGAATTGAAACAATCGCCTGGGAGCAAAGCTGGCCTCGAGATGCAGACTGTTTGCCGCAAATCGTCGTGTAGCTCGCCGCAAGGCCGCCAATTCGCCAGGCTGCGCGTCTTCGACGCGCGTCAGAATGACTATTTGAGCCCGCTTCAAATTCGACATCGGCTCACGGAACAATCCCCAGGGCAATACTCTTCGCGCCCGCGGCGGATCGCTGGCGTCAATTAGCACGATATCCAAGTCTCTGCCCAGACGCCGATGCTGAAACCCATCATCCAACAACAAGGCTTCCATTTGGAATTCTTCTTCGGCAATCCGCGACGACGCGACTCGGTCCCAATGCTGAAGATGGGGGACGTCGGGAAAGAGTATCTCTAACTCTAACGCTTCATCATTCTGACCATGCTCTAGCTGGCCATAACCACGACTGAGGACAGCGACGCGGACCCCCGACTTTCGAAGCAGCCCAGCCACCCAAGCCACCGTTGGGCTCTTGCCAGTTCCACCAACCGAAAGATTGCCGACCGAAATCGTAGGCAACGAGCTTTGGTGGACGGACCTCCAACCCGAATCGAAGAGCCAGTTCTTCGCCTGGGAGGCCAACCAGTAAGGAATCGCGCAGGGCACTAGAGCTAGCCGCAAAGCGCGCTGCCACCAAGTCGGCGTTCGAGCCACAACTAGCCTTCGTAAGTCAATCAAGGCCGCCAGTCCATCATGGAAAGTCCTATCAGTTGTCGTTCAAAAAATTATAGTGACTGGGGGATCTGAACATCGCCGCGAACCGCCAGCCTCAATCCGCTTGGATGCAAGGAATCGGGTGTCTCGACGGTTTCCAAAGAAGCGATACTCAAGCTTGCAGGCGGCTAACGCCACAATTAGGCCAAAGTTAGACCGACAAGTCCGGCTTGCAACCGCACTTGTAACTGAACTTGGCTACTGCGGCTGAAGCAGAACTCGAGAACACGCCTCTGCCTTCTTCGCACATCGGATCGACTGCCCTAGAATCTCGGTTCGCTCTGCATCCTCAGGAGTAGACTGTGGCCCAAACGGCCAAGACTCGCCCACTCCCAGCAACTTGTACTTCGACGAAGCTAGAAAGACCGCAAAGAGAACGTCATGTCAACTCAACCTCCAACGCTCTTCTACACGAAAACTGACGAAGCCCCCGCACTGGCCACACGGTCTTGGTTGCCCGTAGTTAGAGCCTTCGCGAAGCAGGCAGGGATTGAGGTTGAGTTAAAAGACATCTCGCTGGCAGGTCGAATACTGGCCCAATTCGCTGACAGACTGCCTGCCGACCAGCAGGTATCCGATGCACTTGCTGAGCTGGGAGAGTTAGCCAAGACGCCGGCTGCCAACATCATTAAACTTCCGAACATCAGTGCCTCCATTCCTCAGCTCACAGAATCCATCGGCGAGTTGCAAGCGGCTGGCTTTGCCATTCCGGATTTCCCAGCAAATCCATCGACCGAAGCAGAGCAGGACATCCGTGCTCGCTACGCGAAAGCTCTCGGAAGTGCAGTAAACCCTGTGCTTCGCGAAGGCAACTCAGATCGCCGTGTCGCAGTCGCAGTCAAAGAATACGCGCGGAAAAACCCCCACTCAATGGGCGACTGGGCGAGCGATTCGAAGACCAACGTGGCGTCGATGCCAGAGGGCGATTTCTTCGGTAGTGAGCAATCCGTTATCCTAGAATCGGCCGACTCAGTCCGCATCGAACACGTCGATGAGTCTGGAACAACAACGGTTCTACGCGAGAGCATTCCTCTCCAAGCCCGCGAGATCATTGACTCCGCAGTGCTCAGCGCAGCCAAGCTGCAGGCCTTCCTGAGCGATGCGATTAACCAAGCCAAAGAGGCAGGCACCCTATTTTCGTTGCACATGAAGGCAACGATGATGAAAGTCTCCGACCCGATCATCTTCGGTCATGCTGTCAATGTGTTCTACTCCGACGCTCTAGCCAAACATCAAGACTCGCTAGCTACGATCGGATTCAACCCCAAGAACGGAATTGGGGATCTGTATGCCAAGCTGGATCAGCTAGAAGAAGCCAAACAAGAAGAAATCAAGAAAGACATCGAAGCGGTCTACGTAGACCGCCCTGCCCTGGCGATGGTCGACTCAGATCGTGGCATAACGAACTTGCATGTCCCAAGCGACATCATCATCGACGCCTCGATGCCAGCCGCCATTCGGGCTTCGGGAAAGATGTGGGGGCCTGATGGCAAACTCGCGGATACTTTGGCCGTCATCCCGGACCGATCTTACTCGGCGGTTTACCAAGCCACGATCGACTTCTGCAAGAAGCAAGGAGCCTTTGATGTCACCACCATGGGTAACGTTGCAAACGTTGGCTTGATGGCGCAAAAGGCTGAGGAGTACGGTTCGCATGACAAGACCTTTGAAATGGCGTCGAGCGGATCCGTTCGAGTTGTGGACTCTAGCGGGAAGGCCCTGATGGAGCACAAGGTCGAAGCGGGCGATATCTTCCGCATGTGTCAAACCAAGGACGCTCCGGTTCGAGACTGGGTACGACTAGCGGTCAGCCGCGCCCAGGCGACGGGAGCAGCGGCTGTTTTCTGGCTGAACGCAGATCGCGCGCACGATGCGAACTTGATCGCCCGTGTCCACGAGTACCTTCCAGAGCACGATACGGATGGATTGGACATCCAGATCATGCCACCTGCCGAAGCCACCGTTCACGCCTGCCACCGGGCTAAAGACGGCCTAGACACAATTTCCGTTACAGGAAACGTACTTCGTGATTATCTGACCGACCTTTTTCCGATCCTCGAGTTGGGCACCAGCGCAAAAATGCTCTCCATCGTGCCACTGCTCGCCGGCGGCGGGCTCTTCGAAACCGGCGCTGGAGGCTCGGCTCCCAAACACGTGCAACAGTTTGTAGAAGAAGGCCACCTCCGTTGGGATTCCCTCGGTGAGTTTCTCGCCTTGGCTGTTTCGCTAGAAGACTTGGCCACAAAAACAAGTAACGATAAAGCTCGAGTGTTGGCCTCAACGCTTGAGAATGCGACATGTAAGTTCTTGGACGAGAACAAATCGCCTTCACGCAAAGTCAATGAAATCGACACGCGCGGTAGTCACTTCTACATGTCGCTGTACTGGGCTCAGGAACTGGCCACGCAAACTGAGAACACGGAGCTTCAGGCCGCGTTCAAGCAAATCGCCGAGTCGCTGGAATGCCAAGAAGACACGATTTGTAGCGAATTATTGGCCGCCCAAGGTTCGCAAGTCGACATCGGCGGCTACTACGCGCCAGACGACGCCAAGGCGGATCCGGCCATGCGGCCCAGTAGCACTTGGAATCAGATTTTAAAGGCACTTTAGAGCCCAGACGCACGTTCCGCGACTGCACCCCAAGCCTCTGCGAGAACGAGAGCTTCGCTGGGGCCTGCGTTTCCGCGACCACAGTGTTACACCTACAGCAACGGTCCGACTAACCACGGCACGAATTCTTCGTCGCCAAGATCCAGTTTTTCGCTACAGGTTGGGCGGCCACTGGCAACCTCTAGCAGGTCTTCGAACATCTCTTGGCCGACTTCTTCGACCGAGCGTCCTTCCACAATTGTGCCCGCATTGAAGTCCATATCTTCGGGCAATCGTTTGTAGAGCTGTGAATTGGACGCGATCTTGTAACTTGGCGTCGGCTTGAACCCGAAACAGCTTCCACGGCCAGTCGTAAACGCCACCAGGTTCGCGCCACCGGCAACCATCCCAGTCACACTGGCCGGATCGAAACCAGGTGTGTCCATCACGACAAAGCCCTTCTTGTCGACCTGATGAGCGTAGTCATAAACGGCCTCCAATGCGGAGGACCCAGCTTTGGCCACCGCGCCCAGCGATTTCTCCGTGATCGTTGTCAGGCCCCCCGCCTTATTGCCGACTGAGGGATTGCTGTCGAGCTCCTCACCATACTTCTCACAATACTCACGCCACCACTGGAGTTTGGCAAGCAGTTGCTCGGCGACTTCTCGAGAACGAGCCCGCTTGGTCAGCAGATGTTCTGCACCGAAAATCTCAGCTGTCTCCGAGAGGATTGCCGTCCCACCGCTGGCGACGAGCATATCAGCCGCAACGCCCAACGCTGGATTCGCGGTGATCCCGCTATAACCATCCGATCCCCCACACTCTAAAGCGAGCATCAATTCCGATGCTGGCACGCGACTGCGGCGAGCAGCATCAACCTTGGGAAGCATCTCCCTTACGACTTCCACACCAGCCTCCACCGTCTGCCGAGTGCCACCGCTGCTTTGAATCGACAGGATAGGAACTTCAGTAGTCGCCGTTTCAGCACCGGCACTTGGATGCTCGATTCTGTGCAGTCGCTTCGAATCAGCCAAGTGCGACAGAGTGGCTTGCTCACATCCCAGGCCAACCAACAGATAGCCCCCGACGTTTGGGTGCTTGGCCATTCCGCCCAAGACATCGTTCAGCATCTTGTGTCGACTGCCCTCCCAGGACATGGCGCATCCGCCCTCATGTCGAAACGAGATCACGCCATCGATGTTTTCATATTCCGGCAAGTCCCCAAACTGCTTCGCGACCATCCGTGCAACGGACGCCGAGCAATTCACGTTGCTGATTACGGCGATGTAGTTCCTGGTTCCAACTCGACCGTCGGGACGCAGGTAACCGTCAAAGAAGTACTCTTTATCGAGCTGTCTTGACGCGGGAATTTCCGTCGAGATGGCGTCCAAGTCAATCTGATGCTCGGTTTCGAGATTATGCGAGTGAACGTGCTGGCCAGCTTCGATGTGATCTGTGGCCACGCCGATGGAATAACCGAACTTGTAGATTAGCTCTCCCCGCTCAATTCTCCGGACAGCCACCTTGTGTCCGGCTGCGATCGGCTCTCGAAACGTGACTTCCCCCGAGCCGACGTCCAGCACTACTCCGGCTTCAAATCGGCGCAGACAGACGGCGACCGAGTCCTGGGGGTTCAATAGGACAAAGCCTGAATCTAACGCAGTAGTCATTTGTGAATTCCCGTGATGCTGGCTTCAACATGACTACAGCAAGCACTATCAAGAAACTGAAGGAAACCGAATTGCAGGCTCCCACTCGGGAAAACTGCTACTATTGAATTCGAACTCGCCTGATTCGATAGTTCAAAGCGACGACCAAGAATCGGAAACTTGCCCGATCGATGTAGCGTCTATACTAACATTAAGAACTCTAACAGTAAGAACTTCAATGGACTTGGCAGTTCGCGCAAATCACGCTCGGGCACAAGATCGATATACAGACTCCATTGGTATTTAGGTCAAGTCCGACTGGCAAGACTAACCATCATGCCCGTATTTTTCCCCACAATTCACAATGCGTTCTGCTCCGGCCTGTGTCCCATCGTTCCTAGTCCCATCCGCCGTTTATAACGAGTCCGATTGATGAGCACAGTCGCCGACACCAACAAGCCGCCAGTGGCCAAGACGGGAGTAAAGTCGGAGGCCGTTCGCGGTTCATTGCGGTCGCATTTGAAACAAACAGCGCGATTCATCAAGTTCATGGACTTGATGGTTTACGGACTGTCCTGGATTTGCCTTATTCTTGCAGTTTGGCTCATCGCCAGCGTTGTTGACCATTGGCTATGGCCGCTCCCAGGTCTAGCTCGTTGGGCAGTATGGTGTGGTGTCGTAGCCGCGACCGCCTTCGGGCTCGTGCGATATATCCTTCCACTCATTCTGGGGCGCATTAACGAGACGTACGCAGCCCGACGCATCGAAAAATTAGTACCCGAATTCAAGAACGGGCTCATTTCCTGGCTGGAACTCGAACGCATTCCGGATAGCGGAGTTCCGCGTGGAGTCATGGCGGCGCTCGCTTATCGAGCGAAACGATTCATCGGCGACCAAGATCCCTCTGCGACCGTGGACACTAGCCCGGTGATCAAACTGATTGGCGGACTGCTACTGCTCTCCACTGCTCTGATTGCCTACGCAATTATGTCCCCCAAGAGTGTTGGCACGACAGGTAAGCGAATCGCCTTTCCTTGGAATTCACTCGCCTCACCATCGCGAGTTCATTTTTTGGATATTCAACCCGGCACGACGATCTTGACACAAGGAAGTCCTCTTGAGGTCAACGTGGAAGTCCAAGGGCTTTTGCGGGACGAGGGCGTTTTCGTACGTTACTCAACCGTTGACGGCCAACTGCGGGATCAAGTCCAACCGCTGGAAGCAGTCACTGAGGGCTTTCGTTACGTTGGCTCGATTGGCACAGAAGCAGAGGGCGTCCAACAAGAAATCGACTACTGGTTGGAAGCAGGCGACGCCAAAGAGGGGCCCTTCCGAGTCAGAATTAATCCGCGGCCAACCGTTGTTGTCGAATCGGTTCAACTGACCTACCCCGCCTACACGAAGCTTCCGCCAACAACCTTGGACGGCAACGCCGACGTTCAAGCTGTGGAAGGCACAACGGCTACGATCTTGGCTCGCTCGAACCAGACGATGCGGCGAGGCATTTTGGATATTAACCCAGTCATGGACGAGACTGGCAAAGTCATCAAGGCCGATGCTGCAGTGGAAATGTCGCCAGCGGAACGCGAGCTAACCGCACCCTGGCTATTGCGATTGGATCAAGCGGGAACCAATCCGACCGTTATTGAATACCAAGTGCGCGGCTTCAACGAAAACCTGGAATCCAATGCGAGGCCAATCGTGCATTCGATGGCAGCAATCGCAGATTTAGCGCCCGAGATAACGCTGGTCGGGCCCGCGTCTCGCCTACTGAAAGTCACTCCGACCTCAGAAGTAAAACTGGAAGTGCGGGCCAACGACCCTGACTTCGGCATCTCCCAAATCGTCCTGCAGATTCGCAAGAATAGCAAAGTCATCTGGGAAAAGCCCGTCTTAGAAAATGAAGGAGCCACCGGTTCCCAGGTCGTCACCAAGAATCTCAATATCGCAAGCCTGAAAGTTGGCCCCGGGGATCTCGTACAGATCATCGCCAGTGCAAAGGACAATCGGCACGACCCAGAAACGGCAAAACTGGATCCCAACTCAGTGACTTCAGAGCCACTGATGCTACAAGTCGTTGGTCCAGAACAGCAGGCAGACATTCCTCCCAAAAACCAATCCACACCGGACGACGATCAAAGCCAGCAGCCAGGAACTCAGCCTAGCGAAGAACAAAACAACAGCCCTGGCGGTGAATCGAAGTCGCAAAGCGATAGCTCCGAAGGAGACAACGAGTCGGGAGAAGGCGAGCAACAGGCTGGTGGCACCGGTGCAGGCAGCGAAGATAATGCCGGCGCAAACGAAGGCGAACAACAGGGGCAAGGAAGTGGGAGCGGCTCTTCCGCGAGTTCCGATTCAAACCAAGCAGGCACAGGCGGTGGAAACCAGAGTCGCGAACAGGGTAGCAAGCAGGGATCACAACAGCAAAGTGGCGATAACTCCAGCGGCTCCACTTCCGCTTCTGGCGGCGACCAATCGCAAAGCGAGCGCTCTCAAGGCGGCGCGGCTCGCGAATCCGGCAACAACAGTCCTGATCGAGATTCGCAAGGACAACGTTCCGAAAACAACGGAGGCGGTGGAGACCAAGGCAACTCCGCAGAGCAACGCAACGGCTCGGGAGAACCAAAGTCCGACGGTGAGGTCATGCAGAAGGTCCGCGAACGCATTGAAAATTCCGGCGAGGGCTCAGCGAACAAAACTGAATCGTCCGCTCAGAATCCCGATCAAGATCCAACCCAAAGTGACTCGAACGATCCACAAAACCCTGGAGAACAGCAAAGCGAAGAACGACAACAACAATCCGGCCAGCAGGGACAACAACAATCCGGCCAGCAGGGACAACAACAATCCGGCCAGCAGGGACAACAACAATCCGGCCAGCAGGGACAAGAACAATCCGGCCAGCAGGGACAAGAACAAGCCGGCCAGCAGAGACAACACG